>CP099650.1:4364075-4987514 GCA_024123915.1 Oxalobacteraceae bacterium OTU3CAMAD1
ATCGGCGCCACAAGCCCGCCACCACCGTCCGCCGACCGTCCGCTGGTGCTGCTGCACAGCGGCGTCATCTATCCGTCCGAGCGCGACCCGGCGCCCTTGTTCGCCGCCATGGCCGCGCTGCGGCGCCAGGGACTGATCGGCCCGGCCACCTTGAAGCTGGTGCTGCGTGCCACCGGTCACGACGCCTTCCTGGCCGGCTTGCTGGCGACCCACGGACTGGAGGACATGGTCACCATCGCCCCGCACCAGCCCTACCGCGCCGCGCTGACGGAAATGCTCACCGTCGACGCGCTGCTGATACTGCAGGCGTCGAACTGCAACCACCAGATTCCGGCCAAACTATACGAATACATGCGCGCCAGCCGCCCGATCCTGGCGCTGACCGACGCCGGCGGCGACACCGCCGCCACCCTGCGCGCGTCCGGCATCGACACGATCGCCGCGCTCGACTCCGAGGAGGACATCATGCAAACACTGCCGCGTTTCCTGTCGCTGGTGCGCGAAGGCAAGGCGCCATTGCCGCCGGCGTCCGTGGTCGCCGCTCATTCCCGCCACGCGCGCAGCGCCGTGCTGGCCCAATTGCTGGACGATGTGGCCGGTGCCCCGGTGGCGTTCAAGGCCGGGGCGGCGGCGGCATGAACCGCACGTCACCATCCCTGCCGGCTCGGCTGCTGACGCCGTTGCTCACCGCGCTGCTGCTGGCCGGCATGGCAACGCCATCCCAGGCCGCGCCCAAGAAACTGTGCGGGCAGATCGCCAACTCCTTCGGCCCCTTCGACTACAACGATCCGGGCAATGTCCAGAATATCGCCATGGTCGAGCCGCACCACTTCCCCGAAGAGGTGGAACTAGGCATACGCGGCGCCACTGGCCCGCTCGGCAGCGACATCGATTACACCTTGCGCGCCATCCCCAACCATCCGCGCGCGCTGGCGACGATGGCGCGCGTGGGCGTGCGCGACAAGGTCACGCAATTGCCCGGAGCCCAGTTCCCGGTCGAATGCTATTTCGTGCGGGCGATGGAATTCCAGCCGGCCGATCCGGCCGTGCGCGCCACCTACGCCACCTACCTGATGGCATTGGGCAAGCTCGACATGGCGCGCGACCAGTTGCGCGAGGCGGTGGCGCTGGCGCCCGAAGACCCGACCTATAACTACAACCTCGGCCTGGTGTACTACAAGACCAAGCAATTCAAGGAAGCCAATGAATACGCGCACAAGGCCTATGCGCTCGGCTTCCCGCTGCCAGGCCTCAAGCAGCTACTCGTGACGGCCGGAAAATGGCAGGACCCGGCGCCATGAACGAGCCCGCCGCCGGCCATGTTGTCGGCGGAACGGCCGCCGACACGGCCGGGGGCGTGACGCGCCAGCCATCGGTCGGCGGCGCCAGGATCGTGCTGTGGCGCCTGCTCGCGCTGATCCCGCTGGCGCTGCTGGCAGCGCTGCTGCCGCACTATCCGTTCTGGCCGCTGGCGGCCACGCTGGCGGTCGCCGCCTACGCGGCGCTGCTGTGGTGGCGCCCGGCGCTATGGCTGCTGCTGGTGCCGGCCGCGCTGCCGTGGCTGGACCTGGGCGCCTGGACCGGCTGGCTCTACGTCGATGAAATCGATCTGATGCTGCTGGCCACCGCGGCGGTCGGCTACTGGCGGCTGGCGCCCTGCCATCGCACCGGCAAGCTGCCGACCATCGCCAAACTGTTGCTGGCCGCCGTGACCGCCACCACCGCCATCGCCGCCGTGCGCGGCCTGCTCCCGCTCCCGCCGCTGGACCTGAACGCCTTCGCCAGCTACAACAGCCACTACAACAGCCTGCGCGTGGCCAAGGGATTGGCGTGGGCGTTGGTGTTGTTGCCGCTGCTGACCCGCAGCGTAGGCCCGGAGCTGTCGCGGTTGCGCACCTTGCTGGTGCCGGGCATGCTGCTCGGTTTGTTCTGCACGGCCCTGATCCAGGGCTGGGAGCGCTGGCTGTTTCCCGGCCTGCTCAACTTTTCCACCGACTACCGGCCGACGGCGTCGTTCTCGGCCATGCACACCGGCGGCGCCGCGCTCGACGCTTTTTTGGCCCTGAGCTTCCCGTTCGTGGCCTGTTGGCTGCTGGGCAAAGCCCGGCGCTGGCAGTTGGGCGCCGCGCTGGCGCTGCTGCTGATGGGCCTATTCACCGGTTTCACCACTTTCTCGCGCGACGTCTGGCTGGCGTACGCCGGCTCCGGCGTCGTCATCGGGGCGCTGGTCTGCGGTCCGCAACTGGCCGCCGGCAAGCTTCGGCCGGGCGTGCTGGCGGCCGTCGCGGTGTTGCACGCCGTGATCAGCGTGTTGCTGATGCGTTCGTTCGCCACCGGCGGCTACCGCACGCTGGGCGCCTTGCTCATCCTGCTAAGCGCGACCTTGCTGACGGGTGGGCTACCGCGCGCCGCCGGCCGCGTGCTGCAGCCTCGCTACTTGTTGTGGGCTGGCGCGGCCACCGCCGCCTTGTTGTTGCTGGACCTGGCCCTGTTCGTCGCACTGCGCAAGCTCCCCATGCCGGGCTGGGCGAAGGCGCCCTATCTGTCGCTGGCGGCTGCCGCCTTCGCCATCGGACTGGCGGGCGTGAGCGCCCTCGCCGGTCCGCGCGCGTGGCGCCAGCAGGCCACGGCGCTGGCGCTGGGCACCTACCCGGCGCTAGCGATCGCCTGCCTGCTGGTGGCGCGCCACTGGGGCGGCATGCAGGCCGCGCTGGACGCGGCCTGGGTGGTCGGGCTGAGCTGCGTTATATGCGTGATGAGTCTGTCAGTTCACCAACCACTGTGGCACATCGGCCGCGCCAGCGTGACCTTCGGCGCGGGCGCGGCGGCGCTGCTGGCGATGGCCATTCCGGTGCTGGGCAGCTCTTACATGGGCGAGCGCATGAGCACCGTCGCGCAGGATTGGGAGCTGCGCACCCGCCATTGGGACGAGGCCCTGCACATGATGCGGGGCGACGTGCCGACGACCTTGCTCGGCGCCGGGCTGGGGAGTTATCCGCGCACCTATTACTGGGGCAACATGCTTGGCATACGTCCGGGCAGCTTCCGTTACGAGACCGATCTCGTCGGCAACAACTACCTGCGACTGGCCGCGCCGGTCCATCCGCGCGGCTACAGCGACGTGCTGCGCCACATACAGCACCTGCGCCTGGAGCCGAATACCAACTACCGCATTTCGCTGGACGTCAAACGCAGCGATCCCAAGGCCGTCGTCTGGATGGCGGTGTGCGAGCGATGGCTGCTTTATCCGCAGACATGCGTGTCGCCCGGAATCAGGCTGACGGCAGCCGATGATCGCTGGCAGCACTTTGAGCTGGACTTTTACAGCGCGGGGATGGGTCAGCGGCAAGGCTTACTGGGACGCATACCGGGCGCACAGGCACCGGTGCAGCTGGAACTGGCCAGCGGCGACCAGGATGGCGTGGTCGATATCGACAACGTGAGCGTGCGCGCGCGCGATGGCGGGCCGGAGCTGCTGCGCAATGGCGATTTTACGGGTGGGCAGGCCGGGTGGTTCTTCACCAGCGACCGGGATCACTTGCCTTGGCATATCAAGAATTTTTACATCCACACCTACTTCGAGCAGGGCTGGCTGGGGGCGGTGGCGATGGGATTGCTGTTGCTCTACGCTGCCTGGCGGATGGCGGGCAGTGCCTGGCATGGCCGGGTGGACGCGGCGGTGTTCCTGGCAGCGCTGACCGGGGCGCTCGTGGTGGGCGTCTTCGATAGCCTGTTCGATGTGCCCAAAGTGCAGTTGTTGTTCTTCCTGGTGCTGGCGGCAGGGTTGATGCGGCCGCGCCGGAGAATTATGAATCGCCCGAGAGACACGTGATCATCGACGTAAACGAATCAATCGAACTTGTACTGCATATTGATGTGCGCGATACCGGCCTCGAAGAACTCGCCGCCTTCGATCTTGAAGCCGTGGCGCTGATAAAACGGTGCGGCGTGCGACTGCGAGCTGAGCACCACTTGCCGGTCGCCCCGTGCCTTGGCTTGCGCCATCAACCCTTGCAGCAAGGCGCCGCCGACGCCCGTGCCGCGCCCGCTCTTGCGCACCGCCATGCGGCCGATGTGGCCGTCCGGCAGCAACCTGCCGGTGCCAACCGGAATGCCGGCGGCGTCATAGGCGACGGCGTGCAGACAGACCGCGTCCATGTGGTCCATCTCAAGCTCGGCAGGAACCTTTTGCTCTTCGACGAAGACTTCAAATCGGATGGTTTTGGCGTCCGCGTTGAGGGTGCTCCAGTCTCCGAAACGGATATCGTATTGTGCGTGGTTGCTCATTCGCGTGGCATCTGGTTGAATAAGCCTGGATTGTCGCACGCGAGATGCTGTTCGAGAAAGTCCACGAACACGCGCACCTTGGCCGAGCTGGCCAACCGTTGCGGGTAGACCGCCCAGACATTGGCTTCCTGCGTGTACGCCGGCAAAACCTGCACCAGCTGGCCCCGGTCCAGATAAGCCTGCGCATCCCAGCGCGAACGCAGCACGATGCCGGCGCCGGCCACCGCCCATTGCAATGCGATCTCGCCATGGTTGGTCGACAGCGGGCCGTTCACCTTGACCACGCCCTCCTCCTCCGCACTGCGCAGGCGCCAGACGCCGAACGGCAGGTCGCGCTCCTTGATCGGCAGGCAATCATGGGCCTCGAGCTCGCGCAGGGTTTCCGGCGTGCCCCGCCGCGCCAGATAGGCGGGCGACGCGCACAGGATGCGGTGATTGGTCATCAGCCGGCGCGCGATCAGTTGCGGCGCGATCTCGTCGCCGATGCGGACGTCGATGTCGAAACCCTCGCTGACGATGTCGACCAGGCGGTCGAACACCTCGAACCGCACCTGCAGCGCCGGATGGTCGGCCGTCAGCCTGGCGATCGCCGGCGCGACCACGTTGCGCCCGAAGCCGAAGCTGCTGCTGACGCGCAGCTGCCCGCGCGGCACGCCCTGCCGCTCGGCCACCTCGTCAAACAGGCTGTCCAGGCTGGCCAGTATCGTCAGCGCGCGCGCGTACACCTGCTCGCCGTCGTCGCTGACGACCACCCGCCGCGTGGTGCGGTGGAACAGGCGCACGCCAAGCGCCTCTTCCAGCATGCCGATCCGCTTGCTGACGTAGGCCGGCGACATGCCCAGCTCCTCGGCGGCGGCGACAAAGCTGGCCTTGCGCACGACGGTGGCGAACACGCGCAGGTCGTTGTTCTCGATATTCTTATTCGAGGTCATTATTCAAGGGGATTATTCACTTAGCGTGTTTTATGAGATCACAATTAGCCACATTTTAAACGAGACCGGGCGCGTTATGCTGGCAGTCATCGGCTAACAGAGGAGCAACCCCATGAAAACACACAAAATCGCAGTCATCGCTGGCGACGGCATCGGCAAGGAAGTCATGCCCGAAGGCATACGGGTGGTCGAGGCGGCGGCGAAGCGCTTTGAGATCGGCATCGAGTGGACCAACTTCGAGTGGGCCAGTTGCGATTACTATGCGCTGCACGGCAAGATGATGCCGGACGATTGGTTCGAACAGCTCAAGAGTTTCGACGCGATCTTTTTCGGCGCCGTGGGCTGGCCGGAGACGGTGCCGGATCATATTTCGCTGTGGGGCTCGCTGCTGAAATTCCGCCGCCAGTTCGATCAGTATGTGAACCTGCGGCCGGTGCGCTTGATGCCCGGCGTGCCTTGTCCGCTGGCGAACAAAAAGCCGGGCGACATTGATTTCTATATTGTCCGCGAGAATACCGAGGGTGAGTATTCCTCCGTCGGCGGAAAGATGTTCGAAGGGACCGAGCGCGAATTCGTCTTGCAGGAATCGGTGTTTACGCGCACCGGCGTCGATCGCGTGCTGAAGTATGCCTTCGAGCTGGCGCAGAGCCGGCCGAAGAAGCACCTGACGTCGGCTACGAAGTCGAACGGTATTTCGATCAGCATGCCATATTGGGACGAACGCTTTGCCGTCATGGGCGGGGCTTACCCGGAGATCCGGCGCGACCAGTACCATATCGATATTCTGTGCGCGCGGTTCGTGTTGTCGCCGGAGCGCTTCGATGTGGTGGTGGCGTCCAATTTGTTTGGGGATATCTTGTCGGATTTGGGGCCGGCCTGTACGGGGACGATTGGGATCGCGCCGTCGGCGAACCTGAATCCGGAGCGGACCTGGCCGTCGTTGTTCGAGCCGGTGCATGGATCGGCGCCGGATATTTATGGGAAGAATATCGCCAACCCGGTGGCCATGATCTGGTCGGGGGCGATGATGCTGGACTTTTTGGGCGCTGGCGAAGGCAAGTACCGGGCGGCACATGATGCGATCGTGGCGGCCATTGAATCGTGTATTCAGGATGGGGCGCGGACGCCGGATTTGGGCGGCACGGCGGATACGACCGCGGCGGGTAAGGCGATCGCGGCGGCGTTGGGATGATTGTTGGGCCTCGGGCGGCGCTGTGGCGGATTACGCTACGCTAATCCGCCCTACGTGGATCCGAGGTAACGCGCCGTGCCGATTCCTGGGAAACACGTAGGGCGGATTAGCGGGCGAGGCCCGCTAACCGCCCCGGGGGCCCATCGAAGAGGCGGCCTACTGCCGTAGGCCTTAAGAGGCGGCACGCCGTAATCCGCCATGCATGCAGGCCAGCGGCCCATGCATGGCCGCTCTCCGCGCCAATCGACTTATTTTGCTGCGATGACGCCGCAGGCCAGACGCGCACCGGAATTGCCGGTCGGCTGCGTGACCATGTCGTCCGGCGCGGCGTGGACGATCACCGAGCGGCCGACCGCGTTGGCCGGGTTGCCGTCGGTCAGGTTGATCTGGGTCAGCGGCACCGACACATCCAGCTCGGCCACGCCCTTGTCGTTGGCGTTCAGGTTGCCGAAGTCGCCGCCGTGGTGCATGGGCTTGGCCGGATCGCCATGCGTCGTCGTAGAGGGGTTGAAGTGACCGCCGGCGCTGGTGCCGTCCGGCGCCGAGCAATCACCCTTCTCATGAATGTGGAAACCGTGCAAGCCTGGCGTCAGTCCTTCGACGCGCGCCTTGACGCGCAAGCTGTCCTTCCCTTGTTCGAAACTTACCACGCCGGTGACCTTGTTGCCGGCGGTTGCCTTCAACGGCGCCTCGGCGCTGGTGGTCGCGGCAAACGCGGTCGATGCCGCCATCAGGGACAAACTCATCATGCAGCTCACTACGGCGATCTTCTTCATATATTTCCTATTTTCAAGAGTGTATTTCGGATACGTCAAGCAGGGTCTAGGCTACGCCGGTTTGGTCGCTTCGACAACAGTAGTAATGTAGAGTGTGTGAAACAATTCACCCATCAAACCAGCTTGACAAGTTGCTTGCCGAAATTACGCCCTTCCAACAGGCCGATGAACGCGTCCGGCGCCGACGCCAAGCCTTCGGCCACCGATTCGCGGTACTTGAGTTTTCCATCCGCCACCAGCGCGCCCAACTCCTGTAAGCCCTGCGACCAAAAGTCCATGTGCTCGGTGATGATGAAGCCGCGCAAAGTCAAACGGTTGATCAGCAGCAGGCGTGAATTCTTGATCGACAGATCGGCGCCTGCGAAGCCGGCGATGATGCCGCACAAGGCGATGCGCGCGAAGGCGTTGGTGCGCGCCAGCGACGCGTCCAGCACGGCGCCGCCGACGTTCTCGAAAATACCGTCGATGCCATCGGGCGTGGCCGCCTCAAGATCCTTTTCCAGATTGCCCGCCTTGTAATCGACACAGGCGTCGAAGCCCAGTTCATCGACCACATAGGCGCATTTGTCCGCCCCGCCGGCGATGCCGACCGCGCGGCAGCCGCGCAACTTGGCCAACTGTCCGACGACGCTGCCGACCGCGCCGCTGGCGGCCGAGACCACGATCGTCTCGCCCGGTTTGGACGCCATGATCTGGTTGAAGCCGTACCATGCGGCCATGCCGGGCATGCCGACCGCGCCGAGATAGGCCGACAAAGGAATACCGGAAGTATCGAGCTTGCGCAGCATGGCGCCGTCGGAGACGCCCATCTCGCTCCAGCCGAGCACGCCGCCAACGAAGTCGCCGACGCGATAGCGTTCGTTGCGCGACGCCAGCACCTGGCCGACCGTGCCACCGATCATGGTTTCATCCAGCGCCTGGCAATCGGCGTAGCTTTTGGACGCGCTCATGCGCCCGCGCATGTACGGGTCGAGCGACAGATAGTGATTGCGGATCAAGACCTGGCCGTCGTCCAGCTCGGGCACCGGCACGGTTTCCAGACGAAAGTTCTCGGGCAGCACCGGCCCGCGCGGACGCGAAGCCAAAACTAGACGTTGGTAGGTCGAAGGAATATCCATTCAGACCTCGTAATCCATGCATTGGCGCTGATCGCGCACGGCGCCGAAGAACGGCTTGATGGCGACGTGGTCGGGGTGCTCCTGATACGCGTCCAGCGCGGCCTTGTCGGTGAACTCGGAATACAGAATCACATCGTAAGTCGCCTCCAGGCCCGGCTGCGCCAGCGCCGCCTCGAACTTCAGGATGCCCGGCACCAGATTGGCGCAACCATCGAGCATCGCCTTCATCTTGGCGGCATTGGTGGCACGGTCGCCGCCTTCGGCGTGTTCTTTCAATTTCCACATTACGATGTGTTTCAGCATTATTATTCCTTGTTAAAACCACGCGTCTTGCATATCGAGCGTGGTGGTGTCCACGCTGGCTAGCAGCTCCAGCTGCTGCGCCACCTTGGGCAGCTCCCAACGGTAGAAGAAGCGGCAAGCCTGCAGCTTGCCGCGATAAAAATCGACGTCCGACACATTGGCGTCGGCAAGCGCACGCGCCGCCAGAAACGCCTGCTGGAGCCAGATCCACGCCAGCACCACATGGCCGACCGCCTCCAGATAAGCGCTGGCGTTGGCCAGCGTCTTGTTCATGTCGCCGACAGCATACAGCCTCTGCGTTACTTCTTCCACTCTCTGCCATGCCGTATCGAGCGCGTCCGCGTGGGCCAGCAGTTCGGCGGCGATGTCGTTGGCCGCTTCGGCCGTTAGTTGCGCGCTGGCGGCATTGGCCGCGTTTACCGCGCCCGGCGCACCCACGCCGCCGCGTACCTTGCGCACCGTGCGCCGCAGCTCGGCGCCGAAGGCCTTGAACAGCGCGCCGTCCTGCGTCGCTACTTTTCGACCCAGCAAGTCCAGGCCGTGGATGCCGTGCGTGCCTTCGTGGATGGCGTTGAGGCGGTTGTCGCGATAGAACTGTTCGACGTTGTACTCGCGCGTGTAGCCGTAGCCGCCGTGCACCTGGATCGCCAGGCTGTTGGCCTCGACACACCACTGCGACGGCCACGACTTGGTCACCGGCGTGAGGAAATCGAGCAAGCGTCCGGCATGTTCGCGCGCTTCCGGCGTTTCGGCGGTGCGCTGCTCGTCGACCAGGCGCGAGCAATACAGCACCAGAGCCAGCGCGCCTTCGACATACGCCTTCTGGGCCAGCAGCATGCGGCGCACGTCGGTGTGTTCGATGATGGTCAGCTGCGGCTGGGCCGGGTCCTTCTGCGCCGGATGACGGCCCTGCGGACGGTTGCGCGCATAGTCCAGCGCGTGCAGATAGCCGGTGTAGCCGAGCACAGCCGCGCCGAGGCCGACGCTGATGCGGGCGTCGTTCATCATGTGGAACATATTGGCCAGTCCCTGGTGGGCGGTGCCGACCAGATAGCCGACAGCCCCGCCCTTGCCCATCGGCTTGAACTTGCCCTCGCCGAAGTTGAGCAGGCAGTTGGTGGCGCCGCGATTGCCCATCTTGTGGTTCAGGCCGGCCAACACGACGTCGTTGCGCTCGCCCGCGCTGCCGTCCTCGTTAATCAGGAACTTGGGGACGATGAACAGCGAGATGCCTTTCACGCCCGGGATCAGCTTGCCGTCGGGACCGGGTATCTTGGCCAGCACCAAGTGCACGATGTTGTCCGACAGTTCGTGCTCGCCGGCCGTGATCCACATCTTGTTGCCGCTGAGGCGGTACTGACGCTCGCCATCGACGCCGTCGATTGGATCGGGCTCGGCACGGGTGGTGATGTCGGACAGGCTTGAGCCGGCCTGCGGTTCGGACAGGCACATGGTGCCGAAGTAGCGGCCGGCGAACATCGGATCGGCAAAGCGCCGCACCTGCTCCGGCGTGCCGCACTTGAGCAAGGTGCCGGCGTTGCTGGTGGTCAGAAAGGTGTAGGCCGTGGTGCTGACGTTGGCGGCGGTGAAGTAGCACGCCAGCGTCTTTTCCACCACGCACGGCAATTGCATGCCGCCGCGCTCGTAGTCCTGTCCGGACGCCATCAGGCCGGCCGCCGAGTAGGCGTCCAGCGCCACCTTCACGTCCGGAATCATCTTGACGTTCAGGCAGTGCTCGCCGGGAACCGCGTGCGGCTCCTGGCTGTCGCTCTTCTTGTTGTGCGGCTCGAACAGATCGGCGGCCAGTTGCTCGGCCGTGTCGATGGCGGCGTCGAAGGTTTCGCGGTTGTGGTCCTGGAAGCGCTCACGCCGGGTCAGCGATTCCACGTCCAGCCATTCGTACAGCATGAAGTCGATGTCGCGGCGCGACAGCAGTTTCGATGCCATGGGCTTACACCACTTCGAACAGGCCGGCCGCGCCCTGGCCGCCGCCGATGCACATCGTCACCACTACGTATTTGACGCCACGCCGCTTGCCTTCCAGCAGCGCGTGGCCCGTCAGGCGCGCGCCCGACACGCCGTAGGGATGGCCGACGGCGATGGCGCCGCCGTTGACATTGAGGCGGTCCATCGGAATGCCCAGCTTGTCCGCGCAATACAGCACCTGCACGGCGAAGGCCTCGTTCAATTCCCACAGACCGATGTCCTCGACCTTGAGCCCGGCCTTCTTGAGCAGCTTGGGAATCGCAAACACCGGGCCGATGCCCATCTCGTCCGGTTCGCAGCCGGCCACGGCGAAGCCACGGAAGATGCCCAGCGGCGCCAGTCCCTTGGCGGCGGCGGTCTGCGCACTCATGACGATGGACATCGAGCCGCCGTCGGAGAACTGGCTGGCGTTGCCGGCGCTGATGACGCCGCCCGGCACGGCGCTGCGGATCTTGGCCACGCCCTCGTAGGTGGTGTCGGCGCGGATGCCTTCGTCGGCCGAGATCGTCACTTCGCGGCTCAGCAACATGCCCGATTCCTTGTCGGCCACGCCCATCACCGTGGTCATCGGCACGATCTCGGCGTCGAACAGGCCGGCGGCCTGGGCGGCGGCGGCGCGCTGCTGGCTTTGCACGCCGTAGTGATCCTGGCGCTCGCGGCTGATGTTGTAGCGCTTGGCGACCGTCTCGGCCGTCTGCAACATGGGCCAATACAATTCCGGCTTGTGTTCGGACAGCCACACTTCCTTGTACATATGGGTGTTCATTTCCTGCTGCACGCAGGAGATCGACTCGACGCCGCCGGCGGCATAGATGTCGCCCTCGCCGGCGATGATGCGTTGCGCGGCCGTGGCGATGGTTTGCAGGCCCGACGAGCAAAATCGGTTGATGGTCATGCCGGCGGTGGTGACCGGGCAGCCGCCGCGCAGCGCGATCTGGCGCGCGATGTTGCCGCCGGTGGCGCCTTCCGGATTGGCGCAGCCGACCAGCACGTCCTCGACCTCGCCGGGCTCGATGCCGGCGCGGGCGATCGCCGCCTGCAACACGTGGCCGCCCAGGGTGGCGCCGTGCGTCATGTTGAACGCGCCCTTCCAGGATTTGGCTAGCCCGGTGCGGGCGGTCGAAACGATGACGGCATCTATCATGGGAATCTCCTGTGGATTATTTTAATCGGGCCAGAATAGCATATTTAGTACGACCGTTCTTAATTCAATTTGTCAGTTTCGCGTAAGTTTGAAGCAAGCATGACGTAAGGTTCGGCGGCCACACTGCATTCAAGCTGACGGAGTAGTAACTATCGCGGCTAGTGAAGTTCAAATAATTACAGGAGACATATATGGCAACCCCAACAGGCACTGCAGACCTGCGCAATCCGCCCAAAGCAGCAGGGATCACTCCGGAAGAACGCAAGGTGATTTTCGCCTCGTCGCTCGGCACGGTCTTTGAATGGTACGACTTCTATTTGTACGGCGCGCTGGCGTCGATCATCGCCAAACAGTTCTTCATCGGCGACCCCACCACCACCTTCATTTTCGCACTGCTGGCCTTTGCCGCCGGCTTCATCGTGCGTCCGTTCGGCGCGCTGGTGTTCGGCCGCCTGGGCGACATGATCGGCCGTAAATACACCTTCCTGATCACCATCCTGATCATGGGCGCGTCCACCTTCATCGTCGGCCTGCTGCCGGGTTACGCGGCAATCGGCATCGCCGCGCCGATCATCCTGGTGTTCCTGCGTATCCTGCAGGGCCTGGCACTGGGCGGCGAGTACGGCGGCGCGGCGACCTACGTCGCCGAGCACGCACCGCACGGCAAGCGCGGCTCGTTCACCGCCTGGATCCAAACCACCGCGACCCTGGGCCTGTTCCTGTCGCTGATGGTCATCCTGGGCACCCGCACCGCCATCGGCGAAGAAGCGTTCAACGCCTGGGGCTGGCGCGTGCCGTTCCTGGTGTCGGTCCTGCTGCTGGGCGTTTCGGTCTGGATTCGCCTGTCGATGAACGAATCGCCGGCTTTCGCCAAAATGAAAGCCGAAGGCAAGACCTCGAAAGCACCGCTGAGCGAAGCGTTCGGCAAGTGGAAAAACCTGAAAGTCGTAATCCTGGCGCTGGTCGGCCTGACCATGGGCCAGGCGGTGGTGTGGTACACCGGCCAGTTCTACGCGCTGTTCTTCATGACGCAAACCCTCAAGATCGATGGCGCCAGCGCCAACATCATGACCGCGATCTCGCTGGCCCTGGCCACGCCGTTCTTCATCTTCTTCGGCATGCTGTCGGACAAGATCGGTCGTAAATGGATCATCCTGGGCGGTTGCGTGATCGCAGCGGCAACCTACTTCCCGCTGTTCGGCGCGCTGACCCACTACGGCAACCCTGCGCTGGAAACCGCGCTGAAAAACTCGCCAGTCGTGGTCGTCGCCGATCCTGCATCGTGCCACTTCCAGTTCAACCCGACCGGCACCGCCAAGTTCCCATCGTCGTGCGACATCGCCACCGGCATCCTGTCGAACGCGTCGGTCGCCTACACCAAGGAAGCGGCACCGGCCGGCAGCGTCGCCAAGATCAAGATCGGCGACAAGGAAGTGCCAGCGTTCAACGCTGTCATGACGCCTGACGGCCTGAACTTCGACGCCGACAGCAAGAAAGCCGAAGCCGCGCTGAAGAAAGACGTGGCGGCCGCGATCAAGGTGGCAGGCTATCCAGCCAAGGCCGACGAATCGCAGATGAACAAGCCGATGATCATCGGCATCCTGTTCATCCTGGTGCTGTATGTGACGATGGTGTACGGCCCGATCGCCGCGATGCTGGTTGAAATGTTCCCGACCCGCATCCGCTACACCTCGATGTCCCTGCCTTACCACATCGGTAACGGCTGGTTCGGCGGTCTGCTGCCGACGATCTCGTTCGCGCTGGTCGCGTTCAAGGGCGACATCTACTACGGCCTGTGGTATCCGATCGTCATCGCCCTGATCACCGCCGTGATCGGCGCGCTGTTCGTCCGCGAAACCAAGGACAACAACATCTACGCCAACGACTAATGTTGGCGCGCTAATAGCGCAAAGAGGCCGGGTTCCGCTAAGCGGACCCGGCTTTTTTTTGTTTAGGCGGTGCTGAAAATCTTCTAAACCACGTAGGGCGGATTAGGCGGCACGCCGTAATCGGCCATGCATGCGTCAACGCGACGCCGGCATGGCCGATTACGCTGCGCTAATCCGCCCTACGTGGATCACGGGCTGAGCGCGGCTAACAATTCTATTTTGTTGGACACGCCCAGGCCGCCGTAGGCATTCTTCAGATAGCTGCGCACCGTCGCCGGCGTCAGGCCCATCAGCCGGGCGATCTCCTTGTACGAGTGGCCGCGCGCGTACAACATCGCGGCGCTGAGTTCGCGCGGCGAGACCCGCAGCGCGCGCGTCCCGTCGTCCACCAGCGACAGCACCGCGAGCGGCCCGCTGCGGTCCAGCAGCAGCCGGCGCCCGGCCAGCGCGATGCCGCACGGCGCCCGCGACAGGCCGTCGACCACCCGCGCCGGCAAGATCGTTCCCTGCCAGTTCTCGCAAACGCTCCCCAGCAGCCGGCCGACGCCGCCGCCCACAAACGACAAGCGCCCTTGCATGTCCGAGATCGCCATCGACGCCAGCGACGTCGCCTGGCTCGACACCCGTATGTCGGCCAAACGATGGCCCCAGTGTTGCAGCAAATGCCGGCTGAACATTTGGAACAACATGCTCTCCAGATCGCTGAAAGGCGAACGCGGACAGTTGCGGTACAGGCAGACAAAAAACAGCAAGCCGCTGCCCGGCAACTCATCGGTGATCGCCATGGTCGTGCGCAGACCGTGCCGCTCGACGAACGCGGCCATCTCCTCCGCATCGTCCGGACACTCGCCGCCGCCTTCGCGCACCACCACGCCCAGGCTGTCCATCGACGCGCGCGCGAAGCTGTCGGACGCGGCCACCGTCTGGTTCCATTCCTGCGCGAAGTCCTGGCTCAAACCTATGCTCGCGTGCATCAGATTGCGCGGCGCCCGCACCGCCGTGGCCGGACTCACCTCGCCCCACCAGGCGGAATCGAAGCCGATGCAGCGCCGCAGTATCAACAACGATTCGCGCAAGAACTGCTCCGGCCCGGCCTCCCGCGCCAGCTCGCCCAGCGCCAGCACCGCGCCGCTGAATGCCAGATACACCGATTGCGGCACAGCGGCCGCCGTCCCGCAGCCGCTCTTGATCCATGGATATCGATCCCGCACGCGCCCTCCCCCGATTAGTCGGCCACCCCCGCATCTGCGGAGGGCCGCACCGGCAAGCCAGCCGGTAGTATGAATAGTATCAGGCAACCTGATAAATATCACCCATAACGATAATCGGAGACTTTTCATGGCAATCACTCACACCAAAGCGGCGCGGGCCGGCGCGCTGATACTGGCCTGCGGCGCGGCGCTATCGACCACCTTGCTCAGCGGCTGCGGCGACAACACCGCGCACGCAGCCAACGTGGCCGGCTTCAAGGAGGTGTCGCTGGGCACCTCGTTCTGGGACATCACGGCCGTCCCGCCAGCCGGTTCCGCCGCAGGCGATATCCTCCATGCCCAGTTGCGCACCGACGCCCCCGCCGGCGCCAAGGCCTGGGACGTGGTCTACGTGTCGGAAATTCAGCCGGGCAAACTGGCCTATGTGTCGGGGGAAATCTACATCCCCGCCGGGTCCGCAGGCGGCCAGCGCGACGTGGTGCTGTGGAACCACGAGACGGCCGGCCTGGCGGACGCCTGCGCGCCGTCGCGCCGCAGCCGGGTCGAAGCCGGCCGGGAGCGCGTGCCCGCCCTGGAGGCGCTGCTGGCCAAGGGCCACGTGGTGGTCATGAGCGATTACCCGGGCCTCGGCCTGCCCGGCCCCGCCTTCTACATGGCGGGCCAGCCGAACGCCCGCGCCTCGCTCGACATGTTGCGCGTGGCGCAGAAGTTCAGCGAAGCCAACGTCTCGCGCCGCTACGTCATGTACGGCTGGTCGCAGGGCGGCCAGACCACGATGTGGGCGGAAAATATCGCCGCCAGCTACGCGCCGGAGTTCACCGGCCTGGGCGCGGCCCTGATCGCGCCGGCCGTGCGCATCAAGGACTTGACCCTGAACTCGATGACCAGCACGGAAAACGCCGGCTACGTGATCTCGACCCTGCCCGGCATCCAGGCCTACTTCCCGGCGCTGAAGTACCGCGACTTCCTGACGCCGGAGGCGATGGAGCAGTTGCCGGTGCTGGCCAGCGGCTGCTTCGACGTGTGGAGCGCGGCCGCCGGCGTCAAGGATGCCTACGTGCCGGGCGCCCTGTCCCCCGGCACGGCGTGGTGGACGGCGATGACGGCGGTCGACAACTTCACCCCGCGCGGCTCGATGCCGTTCAAGATCTACCAGGGCTCGGCTGACACCACCACCCCGGTGTCGCTGACCAAGGGCGAACGTGCGGCATTGTGCAGCGCCGGGTCGGCCGTCGACTACCAGGAGTTCCCGGGGCTGGACCACGAGGCGGTGGTCGGACAGGCGGCCAAGGTGCTGCCCGCCTGGTTCGAGGAGCGCTTCAGCGGACGCGCGGCCGCCAGCAACTGCGGCGCGCCTTGACCTGACCGGCGGCCGCCAAACGAAAAAAGGGCCGCCATCGCTGGCGGCCCCAAGGCTGAACCCACTTGTTATTATTTTGACTTGCGGCGGCGCGCAATGGCGCCGACCAGTGCCAGTCCGCCCAACATCATGGCGTAGGTCTCCGGCTCCGGCACCGGGGTGACGGTGCTGTCGGTAAATTCGACGCGCAGGCCGGTCGGGTTGCCGCCGTTTTGCGCCCAGTTGGTGACCACGAACTCGATGGTGTTGACGCCGTCGATGAAACCGCCATTCGAGGCGAAAGCGCTCCAGACGGTGAAGCCGGAGGCGCTGGAAATCGTGTGGCTGTTGAGCAGCACCGTCACGGCGTTGTCGGCGGCCATGCGGCCGCTGAAGCTGGCGGTGCCGGCCTTAAAGCCGCTCAGGTCGAACGACAGCGAATACGTGTAGGTGCCCGAACTCGACCCATCGAAGCTTTGCGACTGGTCGGCGGTCGGCGTGATCCACTTGGAGGTGGCGTCGTTGCCGATCCACGGGCTGATCGGCCACTGGTTGTCGTAGGTGATGACGGGAACGGTGCTGGCCGTGCTGGCCGAGCTGAGGGCGTAGTGGGTATCGGCAGTGCCGCTGGCGCCGACGCCGGTGTTGACCAGGCCGTTGATATTGGCCGCGTGGGCGGTCGAGAATGCGCTGATGGCGAGTGCTGCTGCGATGATGATGCGTTTCATGTGTACCTCTAAAAATGGAGTGGTTGTGTTGTAACGTGGGCATCAATGGGGATGCCAATTTGCTCACGCTGCGACTCGAACCGTTTTTTAGGGCTTCGATGAAATTGTGCTTTCGAGAATTATACCGAGGTTTGCAGGAAAATGCTCACAGGCCATTAAATTTTCTTTATGGCATGTGAGCATCTGACAACAAGGATTAGCTGTTG
This sequence comes from Oxalobacteraceae bacterium OTU3CAMAD1, assembly GCA_024123915.1. Taxonomy (NCBI): domain Bacteria; kingdom Pseudomonadati; phylum Pseudomonadota; class Betaproteobacteria; order Burkholderiales; family Oxalobacteraceae; species Oxalobacteraceae bacterium OTU3CAMAD1. The sequence goes on from CP099650.1 coordinate 4,381,187, forward strand.
AAGCCGTTGCCCTCCTCGGCCAGCCGCACCAGCAACGGCGCCGGCTTCCACGCCTCGCCGTGGTGGCCTTGCGCGTACTTATTGATGGCGGCCAGCACGTTCGGCAGACCCACCGTATCGGCGTAGAACATCGGTCCGCCACGGAACAGCGGGAAGCCGTAACCGGTCAGATACACCATGTCGATGTCGGACGCGCGCAGGGCGATGCCCTCCTCCAGGATGTTGGCGGCCTCATTGACCAGCGCATACACCAGCCGCTCGACGATCTCCTGGTCGCCGATCTTGCGCCGGTTGATGCCCAGCTCGGCGGAATGGGCGACGATCATCGCGTCGACCTCGGCGCTCGGATAGGCCTTGCGGTCGCCCGGCTTGTAGTCGTACCAGCCGCCGCCGGTTTTCTGGCCGTAGCGACCCATCTCGCACAGCAGGTCGGCGGTCCGGGAATAGCTGATCTCCGGCTTTTCGACATAGCGGCGCTTGCGGATGGCCCAGCCGATATCGTTGCCGGCCAGGTCGGCCATGCGGAACGGCCCCATGGCCCAGCCGAACTTCTCGGCGGCCTTGTCGACCTGCTCGGGCAAGGCGCCCTCCTCCAGCAGGAAGCCGGCCTGGCGGCTGTACTGCTCGATCATGCGATTGCCGATGAAGCCGTCGCAGACGCCGGAGACGACGCCGGTTTTCTTCAGTTTTTTCGACAGCGCCAGCGCCGTCGCCAGCACGTCCTTGCCGGTCTGCGCGCCACGCACGATTTCCAGCAGCTTCATCACGTTGGCCGGGCTGAAGAAGTGGGTGCCGACGACATCCTGCGGCCGCCTGGTGAAGCCGGCGATCTGGTCGACATCGAGTGTCGAGGTATTGGTCGCCAGGATCGCGCCCGGCTTCATCACCTCGTCGAGCCGGCGGAACACCGCCTCCTTGACGCCCATCTCCTCAAACACGGCCTCGACCACGATATCGGCGTCGGCGATGTCCTCATAGGCCAGCGTGCCGGTGACCAGGGCCATGCGCTGGTCGAACTTCTCCTGCGTCAGCTTGCCCTTCTTCATCGTGCTTTCGTAATTCTTGCGGATGGTCGCCAGGCCCTTGTCGAGCGCCTCCTGTTTGGTCTCCAGCAGCTTGACGGGGATGCCGGCGTTGAGGAAGTTCATGGCGATGCCGCCGCCCATCATGCCGGCGCCGATCACGGCCGCCTGCCTGATCGCGCGCACTGGAGTGTCGGCCGGCACGTCCGGCACCTTGCTGGCGATGCGCTCGGCGAAGAAGGCGTGGCGCAGCGCCTTCGATTCGGTGGTCTGGATCAGATGCATGAAACGCTCGCGCTCGAACTTCATGCCGTCGTCGAACTTCATCGTCACCGACGCGGCCACCGTCTCCACGCACTCGAGCGGCGCCGGGAACGGGCCGGCCATGGCCTTGACGGTGTTGCGCGAGAATTGCAGGAAAGCTTCGTGGTTCGGGTAGTCGACCTTGCGCTCGCGCACCTTCGGCAGCGGACGCGCGTCGGCGATTTTCTCGGCGAAGGCGATGGCCGAGGCCAGCAGGTCGGCGTCGGCCGCGAACACCTCGTCGAACAGCGCCGTCGTGCCGGCCAGCTTGTCGGACGCGACGGGCGTGCCGGAGACGATCATGTTGAGCGCCATTTCAAGACCCAGCACGCGCGGCAGGCGCTGCGTGCCGCCGGCGCCCGGCAGCAGTCCCAGCTTGACCTCCGGCAGCGCGATCTGCGCGCCCGGCATGGCGACCCGGTAGTGGCAGCCGAGCGAGAGTTCCAGGCCGCCGCCCATGCACACCGTGTGGATGGCCGCCACCACCGGCTTGGTCGAGCCTTCGGCCGTGGCGATCAGGGTATGCAGGCTCGGTTCGGCGAGCGCCTTGGGCGAATTGAATTCCTTGATGTCGGCGCCGCCAGAGAACGCCTTGCCGGCGCCGGTGATGACGATCGCCTTGACCGCGTCGTCCGCCAGCGCCTGCTGGATGCCCTTGACGGCGGCGGTGCGGGTGGCCAGGCCCAGGCCGTTGACCGGCGGATTGTTGAGGGTGACAACGGCGACGGCGCCGTGGACTTGATATTCAGCGGTCATGTCTCTTCCTTATTGTTGTGTGAAACGGAACGAAGCAACTATACCGTAAAAAAGAACGATCGTACCGGAAATTCGCGCCGGCGGGCGCCGGGTTTTGAATGCGGCGGCCACGCTTTTAAACGCGGAGAAAGTGTGGCCGCGAGTGGAAAATAAGGTACACGGCCCATCTCAATTCGAATGGCTCAGCTTGTCTTTTAACTTGGTTAAAGGAAATAATATAAAACCGCGCCGGGGATGCGACCAGCGCAAAACATTATCTACCCACTATTATTATCTAAGATATAGGATTTCTTATGGACGTGCATACACAGGCGATTCAATCGGGCGATCAGGATTTGCAGGCGATTAATACCGCGCTGAACCGCGTGCAAGCGCTGATCGAATTCGATCTGGAAGGCATTATCCTGCATGCGAACGAGAATTTCCTGGCCACCGTCGGCTACACCCTGGCCGAAGTCCAGGGCCGCCACCACGCCATGTTCTGCGACCCCGAGTATGTGAAAACGCCCGAGTACAAGGACTTCTGGGCCCGCCTCGGGCGCGGCGAGTACGACCGTGGCGACTACAAGCGCGTGGGCAAAGGCGGCCGCGAAGTGTGGATCAACGCCTCCTACAACCCCATCATCGACGCCGACGGCAAGGCCTACAAGATCATCAAGTTCGCCACCGTCATCACCGACACCAAGCTCAAGAACGCCGAGTACGAAAGCAAGGTCGCCGCCATGTCCAAGGCGCAGGCGGTCATCGAATTCGACATGACAGGCCACGTGCTGTGCGCCAACGACAACTTCCTCGACGCGATGGGCTACACCATCGACGACATTCGCGGCGAACACCACCGGATGTTCTGCGAACCCGAATATGCCACCGGATCGGAATATAAGCGTTTCTGGCAAAAGCTCAATCGTGGCGAATTCGATTCGGGCCGTTATAAACGCATCGGCAATAATGGCAAAACAATATGGATACAGGCCACTTATAATCCTATCCTCGATTTAAATGGCAAACCATATAAGGTGGTTAAATTCGCCAGCGATATTACCGCGCAGGTGAATCTGGAGGCATCGGTAGCCGCCCAGGCGGCCTCGGACGGCGCCAAGATCAAGCGTCTGCTGGAATCGGTGGAGCGCGCAGCCGCCGGCGACCTGACCAGCACAGTCGTCATCGACGGCGACGAGCCGCTCGACCTTCTGGCCGGGGGCATCAGCAAGATGATCGCCGACCTGCGCAAGGTGATCGGCCAGGTGGTGGCCTCGGCCAACGGCTTCGCCGACGCCTCGACCACCATCGCCGAGCGCTCCGGCGGCGTGGCCATGGGCACGCAGGCACTGGGCGCCACCGTCGAGGAGATGAACGCCTCGATCGACGGCCTGACCAACTCGATCGACGTCATCGCCGGCAACACGTCCAATGCCGACACCCTGGCCAAGGACACGCAGCGCGAGGCCGAGGCCGGCGCCAAGGCGGTGGCCAAGTCGATCGAGGCGATGGACCTGATCAACCGCTCGTCCGAAGACATCGGCGAGATCGTCAAGGTCATCAGCGAGATCGCCAACCAGACCAATATGCTGGCCTTCAACGCCGCCATCGAGGCCGCGCGCGCCGGCGAGCACGGCCTGGGCTTCTCGGTGGTGGCCGACGAGGTGCGCAAGCTGGCCGAGCGCTCCTCGCAGGCGACCAAGGAAATCTCCAAGCTGATCAACGAATCGGTCAAGCGCGTCTCGGCCGGCAGCGAGATCTCGCGCCAGGCCAGCGACGCCTTCGACAAAATCGTCGCCGGCGTGGCCAAGACGACGATGGCGATTTCCGACATCTCCAAGGCCACCAACGAACAGCTGCTGACGGCGCGCGAAGTGAGCACGGCGGTGCAGTACATCGCCGAGGAGGCGGAGAAGACCGCGTCCGCCTGCGACAGCATCGCCCGCTCGACGGAGGGGCTGAACGAGCGGGCCGGCGACCTGAACAAAACCGTTTCCGGCTTCGTGGTCTAAGTGGACTGATGGATAACAGCGCGGGCATCCAACCGACGACCTTGTCGGCATTGATCGCGCTGGTGCGCGAGCATACCGGCATCGCCATGAGCGACCGCAAAAGCCTGCTGCTGGAGCGGCGCTTGCGGCCGCGGATGCTGGCGCTCGACATCGGCAGCTACCAGGGCTACGTGCAGCGGGTGCGCGACGACGACGCCGAGGTGCCGCACTTTATCGACCTGGTCACCACCAACGACACGCTGTTTTTCCGCACGCAGCATGTGTGGGACTACGTGGAGCAGGAGTTCCTGCCGCGCTGGTGGCGAGCGCATCCGGGCGAGACGCTCAAGGTGTGGTCGGCGGCCACCTCCAGCGGCGAGGAGCTGTATTCGATCGCCATGCTGTGCGAGCAGTTTCGGGCGGCCACGCCGGGTTTTCGCTACAAGATCCTGGCCACCGATATCTCGCGCCAGATGCTGGCGCTGGCTGGCGCGGGCAAGTACGCCGGCAGATCGGTCGAGCGCCTGATCGCCTCGCATCCAAAGTTAGTGAAAGAGTATTTCGAAGTGAGCGGCGATGGCCTGCAGGTGGTCGATGCGCTGAAGAACCATGTCACTTTGGCCCAGCACAATTTGCTGACGCCGCTGCGACCGACGGCGGCCTTTGCGGATCACCCGTTCGATCTGGTGTTCCTGCGTAACGTACTGTTCTACTTCGATCGCGAACACCAGTTAAAGGTGCTTCAGCAAGTCCGCCGCAGTATGGCGCGCGAGGCCCCCTTGATCCTGGGCGAATCCGAATCGATCACAGGCCTCGACACCGCCTGCCAGTTCGAGCGGCCGTTGATTTACACTTTTAATAGCTAAACAGATGATTGCCACCCTCCCCCCGATCAGCGACACCGTCGTCCTGCCCACACTGGACTGGAATACGGTCGACGACGCGGCCGGCCGCCTCAGCGGTCCGTTCCAGCATGTCAACATCGGCGAGCTGAAGATCGGCGGCCGCAACGAACAACTGAAGGCGCTGCTGGGCTCCTGTGTCGGCATCGCCTTCCTGTGGAAAAAACGCGGCCGCTGCGGCCTGGCCCATTGCCTGCTGCCGGAAGCCGCCGGCCCGCAATTGGAACTTGGCGCGCGCCACGTCAGCCACGCGGTGCCGTCCCTGCTGCGCCTGATGGGCGCGACGGTCGCCGATTACGCCGACATCGTGGTGGTGGTGGCCGGCGGCGGCATGATGCTGGATGCCTGCTCGTCGCGCTTCCAGATCGGCCAGCAGAACGCCGACGCGGCCCGCAAATACCTCAAACTGTACGGCCTGAACGTGCTGGAATGCCGCGTCGGCGGCAAGACGGGCCGCACCCTGGCCGTCGACTGCGCCACTTGCACTTATCAGATCGACGACATCACCGCCCAGCCTCGGGAACGCCGCCATGCACATGCTTGAACAGAAAACGCCCGCCGCCGGCCCGACCGAACTGTTCGGCTCCTTCGTGCTGGGCCCCGACGAATTCGCCCTGCCCGCGCTTTGCATACGCGAAGTGGTCAACTTCCCCGACAAAATGACCGCGCTGCCGCTGTCGCCCGCGTTTTTGGAAGGCATGTTCACCCTGCGCGGCAGCGTCATCCCGGTGGTCAACCTGGGCCGCGTGTTCAACCCGGCCGCGCCGGCCGCCGAGCCGACGCACAAGATCGCCATCCTCGATTACGACGGCGTGCTGGTCGGCATCCTGTTTCACGCCACCGGCGAAATCCTGCGCGTGCGGCCCGAACAGCGCAGCACGCTGAGCTACGCGTCCGGCGAGAGCCACGGCGTGGTGGCCGGCACCATCCTGCTCGAGGACGGCGCCCGGCTGCTGCAAGTGCTCGACCCGGCCGCGCTGGCGCGCATCGAAAACGTGCCGCAGGTGCTGGCGCTGCAAGGCGCAGGCCGCCAGGCGGCGAGGCGACACCAGGGCGAGCGGCGCCAATGCGTCAGCTTCCGCGTCGGCAGCTCGTCGTTCGCGCTGGAGATGGGCGCCATCCAGGAAATCATCCGCGTGCCGGAGATCCAGGCCTCGGTGCTGAACAGCGCCTTGTGCCTGGGGCGCATCAACTTCCGTGGCAGCCCGGTGGCGGTGGTGTGCTTCCACACCTTGCTGACGCCGGGCACCGCCAGCGCGCCGCCGCCGGGCGGGCGCGTGTTCCATCCCGACCAGCGAGTGGTGATCGCCCGCATCGACGACGCCACCATCGGCTTCCTGGTCGACTCGGTCGACAACATCGTCAACTTCTTCAGCGAGGAGATCATGCCGATCCCGATGCTGGGCAAGGCGCGCGCCGGCATGTTCGGCGGCTGCATCTCCAAGCCCGAGCTGGGCGACATCATCCTGCTGGAGCACCGCCAGATCCTGTCGAGCGCCGAGATCGTGGCGATGCGCACCGGCCACGCCAACCTGTATCCCAAGGACGAACCGGGCGCCGGAGGCCAGGAAAACGGCCACGCGCGCCGCAACCAGCGCCAGGTCTACATCACCTTCGCGCTGGAGAACACCTACGCGATCGAAATCAAGCAGGTGCGCGAGATCATCGACTATTCCGACGCCGTCACCCATACGCCGGGCATGCCGTCGTTCATGCGCGGCATGCTGAATTTGCGCCAGCAGATGATCAGCGTGATCGACCTGCGCAGCCTGTACCAGATGGCGCCGGCCCCGCAGACCGGCCAGGCAAAGATCCTGGTCATCGAGCGCGGACAGGACCGCTACGGGCTGCTGGTCGACGCGGTCGAGAACATCATGACCGTCAACGACAACCGCCGCTTCACCGCGCCGAAGATGATGCGCAACAGCAGCGTCAACGACGGCCCGCGCGGCGAGATGGAGGAAGTGATCGACATCGAAGGCGAAGGCGATAGCCACAAAACGCTCAGCGTGTTCGAGTGCGACCGTCTGCTGCAGCGTCTGGCGCGCGAAATGCCCGCACTGGCGGCTTGATACGGCGTCGGGTAAAGTAGCGGAGTGCCGGCGACCGCCGGTGCCGCTTTTTTATTGAGGTTCATCATGTCCGCCGCTACTTCCCTCCGCGCCTTTGCGCTGCTCCCGCTTGGACTGGTCGCCGCCAGCGCCTTCGCCATTTCCCTGTCCGACCTCAGTAACAAGGACGCCACCGGCGGCTTGAAAGCGGCGCTGGAGCAAGGCTCGAGCCTCGCGGTCGCCAAGCTGGGCGCCGAGAATGGTTTTCTGAACAATGAGAAGGTCCGCATCCAGCTGCCGAAGATTCTGGAACAGGCGCGCCCACTGCTGCAAATGACGGGCAAGGGTCAGAAACTCGAGGAGCTGGTGGTGCAGATGAACCATGCCGCCGAAGCGGCCGTGCCGATGGCCAAGCCGTTGTTGATGGATGCGGTCAAGTCGATGAGCGTGACCGATGCCAAAAATATCCTCACCGGTGGCGAGACCTCGGTGACGGATTTCTTCCGTGAGAAGACGTCGGCCAAGCTGGCGGTGCAATTCCTGCCGATCGTCAAAAAGGTCACAGACCGCTCCAAGCTGTCGACCCAATACAATTCCACCATGGCGATGGCGCCGACCATGGGCTTGGTGTCGGAAGACCAGCGGACCGTCGAGGGTTATGTGACCAAGCGCGCGCTGGATGGGCTGTACACGATGATCGGTGAGGAAGAGAAAGCCATTCGTGCCGATCCGCTGGGGGCCGGCAGCAAGCTGATTGGCAAGGTTTTCGGGGCTATCAAGTAATGCTGCTAAGCGCAGCCCGACTCTCATATATCGAGCATGATTTCTGCTCGGTCTGCCATCTTTAAGTGCACAGGACCCGGTCTCTTTTTTCGCGACTCAGTCTAATTTGGTCTATATCACGCGCGTTCGGTCTAATCGAGTCCCAAAATGGCAGTGGTGCCCGCTCGGTTAGACTGGAATCGCCTGTTCGATGAAAGTTTTCGACCGAATTAGACGGCCCGCTGCCCGAATAGACAGCGTTAGACCGCCGCAATCACGGTTTTAGACTGCTTTTGCGCCAAGTCCTCGGAATGGATTCTGAAGTTGCCAGCGCGGACCCAATGATCGTTGCCAGGAAAACGCAGCCAAACGAAACGCCAGGCATTACGTCCTTTTGCATGTCGGTTGGCGAACATCGATGGCGTTAGCGATCTATCGTCGTCGGACACGATGCGGTCGCCCACGACTTTGGCAAATTCGACGACATCGCCATTGCTGGTTCGTAGCGTTGTCCCCTCCGGCAAAAAGACATTTTTCCACTGGAAACCGCGCATCGCTTGCCCGTTGCGTAAGGCAAGGCGCGCGGTTTCAGTGGCAAGCCAACGTTTCACGAGTTCAACCACGAAGGGTCCAGGTTTAACGCCAGGACGATTATCCATCAGGAAGAATTCTAGATTGAGATAGTCAGTTATCGGGAGATAGATCGCTTGCTTCGCCTCGTACTTCATATTCCCTCCAGTCGAAAATGGTCTAAAGCTTAGAGGGCGGAACGAAATCATCGTTCACTTTAGACTTTCGCTCCACGCGGTTAGACCAAATTAGACTTTCTCGTTGATTTTTTGGTCCATTTTAGACTATGACCGACGAAATTTAGACTCGATTAGACTCGAAAGGCCGGGAATAGACCGAAATAGACCAAACCCCAAAACAAGGCAGGCGGCCGACCGAACGCAGTCACTCCGATAGCCGGGCCCCAGATCAACGCGTGTAAGGACGCCGTCACATGCTCTCGCTTAGACTTGTCCTGACACGAGCTGTCAGATGAGTTAGAGTTCGAAGCACGCTACCAACTACAGCAGCCCCATAACACGTCACGAAAATCTTTATGGAACCTGTCACACAATTTACCGCTGAATTATCCTTTCATTTTAGAGAGCATGGTGCTGATCGGCAGCAGCGATTCGTTTTTGGTGAAAATCTGCATAGGCGTGTGCCGATGAAAATGGATGGCGTCATTGGCCTCAACACGGTAGGAATGTGGGTGGGCGTCGCGCAAGGATTTCAAAGACATGACTCGACCACGGTCCGATGTGTTGTGCTTGAACCTAAACTTTTCGTTGACGTGATAAAGCCAGGTGTAAAGTTTGAGCTTTGGGACGGCGGCTTCTTCGCTTGCGGAAAAGTTATCGCGCGAGTTGACGCGGGATGGCGAAAACCTTGAGTACACGAGCTAGCCGTCCTGCAACGGAAGAACCGGAGATAACTGGAAGCGCCGTCGACGCTTATACCGCACTCCGGGGCCTTCTGCGGGAAACCTTTTAGTGGGATACGTTATGCTGCTCTTTGTCAGTTTGACCGCAATTGAATGTCCCGGACGCCCGGCTTACCCAGCTTCCCTGGCAAGTCTTTAGGCTTGGTCGCGCCAGACGCGACAATCGTTACTTTGGTGAACCGAAGCTCGCGCACCCGTTCGCCATGCACCTTGAAGCCCGTGCAGCGCGCGGGCATCGCGCAGTCGAAAGTGGCGACGCCGACCGGTCCGGCGACGAAGAACTTGCCGCCGCCGGCATAGTCCATCGATAGCTCGCCGCGGGGAAAGGTCATCACCAGCTTGCCTTCCTTGCGCGCCACGGTGTACAGCACGCGCAGCTCGTCGCTGTAATATTGGCCCTCATACGCGCGCATGTCCTTGGGGGACAGCGCCGGCTTGCGGCCCCGCAGTGCCGGCTGGGCCGCGCCATTCTGGTGTAGAACGAAGCGCGGCGACAAACCATTCTTGCCGGGCGCATCGAAGCTGAAGCGCGCATCGACCGCCTTGGCAAAAAACGCGCGCTCGGCCGACGCGTACAACGGTAACTTACCTTGCCCGGTGCATTGAATCATCAGGCCGCCATCTTCGCTCGTGAAATTGCAGCCGAAGTCCGGTCCCAGGGCATAGAATCCGGCCACCGCCGCCAGTTGTGACTTGTCGAGCTTCACTTCGGCAGGGTATTGCTTGGGTGCCGCAGCAACGGGCTTGGGAGCGAGCTCACGGTCAAGATAGATGTCGGTGATCTGACGAGAAAGTTTGACCGGATTAACGCTGCGCGCATTGGCCAGCACGACGACGGTGAAGTGCTGGCTCGGGAAGCGCGACATCAACGAGATGTATCCGCCGACGGTGCCCAAATGTTCGACCAACTTCAAGCCCCGGTAAGTGTCGAAGTACAAACCGGAGGCGTAGTTGACCGGCGCGCCGCTGTTGAGCACGCCAGCTTCCAGCATCCTCGTCTGGACCTCCTTGCCGCCGATCCGGCCGTCGTCAAAATTAGCGTCCCACAGCGCCAGGTCCTCCGCTGTCGTGAGCACGTCGCTCGGTCCTGGCGCCACCTTGCTCACCGGTGAATATCGATAGGCGCCATCCTGCGCGAGCTGGTACGACAGCGCGCGGTTGGGCACGAGTTCGGTATGGCTCGCCAGGAAACGCGTGTGCTTCATGCCCAGCGGATCGAAGATGCGCTCTTTCGCGAACGCGCCAAGTGGCTTGCCGGACACCCGCTCGACGATCGCCGCCAGCACGACGTAGCCCGTATTGTTGTACAAGTGTTCGACACCTGGCGCGAAGTTCAGCGTGCGCTGCTGTTTGAGCATGGTCAGGAGGTCGTCCGAGGTCGCGACGTCATCGTATCGCCAGCCGGCCAGATAGAGCAGGTTCGACGAATCACGCAGGCCGCTGGTATGGTGCAACAGATGGCGGATCGTAATCTTATGTTTAAGGTCTGGCCACTCCGGCAAATATTTGCGCATATCGTCGTCGAGCGCCAACTTGCCGTCGGCGGCGAGCAACTGAATCGCGAAGGCGGTGAACTGCTTGGAGATGGAACCGATGTTGAACACCGTCTCGGTAGTAATGGGTACGGCGCGCTCAAGGTCGGCCATGCCATAGGCCTTGCTGAGCACAACCATGCCGTCGCGGATGACGACCACCTCGGCGCCGGGCACATTGGGCTGCTTCCATTTTGCGAACAGGGCTTCGACTTGCTGCTCGGGGGATAGCGACGCCTCGGCGGTGACAATGGCGGGGTCGGCCGCGCTGCCGGCCAACGGAAAGGCCAGCAGCAGTGCTGCCGCAAAGGCGAGGTGCGTCGGTTTCATAGACTCAAACCGTCGGCAACTGGTAGTCCCTAAACTGCTCGCGCAATTTGTTTTTCTGTATCTTGCCGGTGCCGCCAACGGGCAATGCCTCGGCGAACACGACGTCATCCGGCAACCACCACTTGGCGACCTTGCCGGTGAAGTGCGCGAGCAGTTCGTCGCGGCTCACCTGCTGCCCCGGCCGCAGTACCACCACCAGCAGCGGCCGCTCGTCCCACTTCGGATGCGCGACGCCGATGCAGGCCGCCTGCATCACCGCCGGGTGCGCCATGGCCACATTTTCCAGGTCTATGGTGCCAATCCATTCGCCACCGGACTTGATGACGTCCTTGCTGCGGTCAGTGATCTGCATGAAGCCGTCCGCGTCGATGGTGGCAACGTCGCCGGTGGGGAACCAGCCGTCCTCCAGCACATCGCCGCCCTCGTCCTTGAAGTAGCTCGCCAGCACCCATGGGCCCTTCACCAGCAGATGCCCGTAGCTGACGCCATCCCACGGCAACTCCTTGCCATCGTCGTCGACGATTTTCATGTCCACGCCAAAGATCGCATGCCCCTGCTTTTGCAGGATGGCGCGCTGCTGCTCCTTCGGCAATTCCGTGTGCTTGCTTAGCAAGCCGCCGGTGGTGCCGAGCGGCGACATTTCCGTCATGCCCCAGCCGTGAATGACCTCGACACCGAATTCGTCGATCAAGGTGTTCATCATCGCCGGCGGACAGGCCGAGCCGCCGATCACCGTGCGGCGGAAGGTCGAGAACTTCAGCTTGTTCTGCAACGCGTAGTTGATCAGCCCCAGCCAGACGGTCGGCACACCGGCCGAGAACGTCACGCGTTCGCTCTCGAACAGCTCGTAGACCGATTTGCCGTCCAGCGCGGCACCGGGGAACACCATCTTTGCGCCCGACAGCGGCACCGAGTACGGCAGTCCCCAGGCGTTGACGTGAAACATGGGCACGACCGGCATCACCACGTCGCGCGAGGAGACGTTGAGCGCGTTCGGCATGGCCGACGCATACGCGTGCAGCACCGTCGAACGGTGGGAGTACAGCGCGCCCTTGGGGTTGCCCGTGGTGCCGGAGGTGTAGCACAACGTGGCAGCCGTGTTCTCGTCGAACTGCGGCCAGGCGTAGTCGTCCGAGTGCGCGCCGATCAGGCTTTCGTAGCACAGCAGATTGGGTATCTTCGTTTCGGCCGGCATGCGGTCGGCGTCGCCCATCAGGATGAAGCCCTTGACCGTCTTGCAATGGGGCGCGATGGCCTCAACTAGGGGCAAGAAACAGAAATCGAACAGCAAATACTGGTCCTCTGCATGGTTGCAAATGTAGGCAAGCTGCTCGGGATGCAGGCGCGGATTGATCGTGTGCAAGACGGCGCCGGAACCGGAGACGCCGTAGTACGCTTCAAGATGACGATAGCCGTTCCATGCCAGGGTGGCCACCCGCTCGCCCTGCTCGACGCCGAGCCCGTGCAGCGCGTTCGCCAGCCGCTTGGCGCGCTGATGGCATTCGCGGAAAGTGTAGCGGTGCAAGTCGCCCTCCACCCGCCGCGAGACGATCTCACTGCCACCGTAGTGCCGCGCGGCGAACTCGATAATGCTGGAGATCAGCAAGGGCTGGCTCATCATCTGCCCCATCAATGGAGCCGCTGGAACCGCTGGACTCTCCGAACTCTTGAATTGCATGGCACGCTCCGCAACATGGTTATTTATGCAAACAAGTGTGGACGGGCGGAACAAGCACCGTCAACGGTTTTCGATGCTGCAATGCAGCACCGGAAGCCTGCGGTAAAATCATCAAACTACCGGCGGTCATCCGCCGAACCTACTTGAACGGATACTATTATTACTGCTGCCAATCTGCCGCTGGACAATTCCTTCGCGTCCTTGCCGCCCGCTTTTTATACCCGGCTCATGCCCACCCCGCTACCCGCGCCCTATCTGGTCGCGGTCAGCGAGCCGGCCGCCGCCCTGATCGGCCTGAAGCCTGAACAACTGGCCGATAGCGTCGATATCCTGATCGGCAATGCCGTTCCGGACCGCTCGCTGCCGCTGGCGGCCGTCTATTCCGGACACCAGTTCGGCGTCTGGGCCGGCCAGCTCGGCGACGGCCGCGCGATTTTGTTTGGCGAGGCGCCCACCGCCGAAGGCCCGATGGAATTGCAATGGAAAGGCGCCGGCATGACGCCCTATTCCCGCATGGGCGACGGCCGCGCCGTGCTGCGCTCGTCGATCCGCGAATTCCTGTGCTCGGAAGCGATGCATGCGCTGGGCATTCCGACCTCGCGCGCCTTGTCTGTCGCCGGCTCGGACCAGGGCGTGATGCGCGAAACGGTCGAAACGTCGGCCGTCGTGGTGCGCATGGCGCCTAGCTTCGTGCGCTTCGGCTCGTTCGAGCACTGGTTCTACCGCAACAAGCCGGACGAGCTGAAAATCCTGGCCGACTACGTGATCGACCGGTTTTACCCGGAGTTACGCGCCGAAGACAACCCGTATGTGGGCCTGCTGCGTGAAGTTTCCGTCCGCACCGCGCACATGATCGCGCACTGGCAGGCGGTCGGCTTCATGCACGGCGTGATGAACACCGACAATATGTCGATCCTGGGTTTGACGATAGACTACGGCCCGTTCGGCTTCATGGAAGCCTTCGACCCCGACCATATCTGCAACCACACCGATCAACAGGGCCGCTACTCGTACAGCAACCAGCCGCAGGTCGGCCACTGGAACTGCTACGCGCTGGGCCAGGCGCTGCTGCCGTTGATCGGCGAGGTCGAGGCCGCACAGGCCGCGCTCGATGTCTATCAACCGGCGTTCGCCGCCAAGCTGGACGAGCTGCTGCACGCCAAGCTGGGACTGGCACAGCTTGAGCAACACGCCGACGCCGACCGCGCGCTGTTCGACGCCATGTTTGCGCTAATGCAGGCCAACGGCGTCGATTTCACCCTCTTCTTCCGCAAACTGAGTGGCCTGCAGGCGGCCGACGCCAGCGGCGACGAACCACTGCGCGACCTGTTCATCGACCGTCCCGCCTTCGACGCCTGGGCCATCCAGTACCGTGAGCGTCTGCAAGCCGAGGCCAGCGACGATGCCCAACGCCAGCTTGCGATGAACAAAATCAACCCCAAATATGTGCTGCGTAACTATCTGGCCCAAGTGGCCATCGAAAAAGCGCAAAACAAGGACTTTTCCGAGGTGGCGCGCCTGCTGGCGGTATTGCAGCGCCCCTACGACGAACAGCCCGAGCACGACCACTACGCCGCTTTGCCGCCGGACTGGGCAAGCCATCTCGAAGTCAGCTGTTCTTCTTAAGCGAGCACCAATCCATGACCACTAAAGTGACCAAATCCGACGCCGAATGGCGCGACATGCTGGACCCGATGGAGTACCAAGTGACGCGGCATGCCGCCACCGAGCGTGCATTTACCGGCAAATTCTGGGATCATCACGAGCACGGCATCTACACCTGCGTGTGCTGCGACACGCCGCTGTTCCGTTCCGACGCCAAATTCGATTCCGGCTGCGGCTGGCCGAGCTATTTCGAAGCACTGGATCCCGCTAACGTGATCGAGAAAACCGACCGAACCCATGGTATGCTGCGCACCGAAATCATTTGCGCGGTATGCGATGCCCACCTGGGCCACGTGTTCCCGGACGGCCCGCCGCCGACCGGCCTGCGCTATTGCATCAACTCGGCCTCATTGCGATTCGATCCACAAGACTAATAACACTAGTAAATAAGACACCATGAAATTTCTGTTCGACTTTTTGCCGGTCCTGCTGTTCTTTGGCGCCTACAAGCTCTCCGGCGCCAACGCCGAGGCCTCCCAGCACTTCATCAACACTTATCTGAGCGGCATCATCTCGGGCGGTTCGGTCACGCCCGACCAGTCGCCGATCGTGCTGGCCACCCTGGTCGGCATCATCGGCACGATCGCCCAGATCGCCTACCTGAAGCTGCGCGGCCAGAAAGTCGAATTCCTCATGTGGTTCTCGCTGGGCATGTTCGTGTTTTTCGGCGGCCTGACGATTTACTTGCACGATGAAGTATTCATCAAATGGAAACTAAGTATCGTGTATTGGTTCTTTGCGGTCGGTTTGCTGGTAAGCGAATTCATCTTTAAAAAGAATCTGATGCGCAAATCGATGGGCGAAATCATCGAACTGCCGGATGTGATCTGGTCGCGCCTCAATCTGGCGTGGATCGGTTTCTTCACCGCCATGGGCATCCTCAATTGGTATGTCGCATTCGTCCTTTATAAAGGCGATACCAGCGCCTGGGTCAGCTTCAAGGCGTTTGGATCGACGGCCATCATGTTTGTCTTTATCGTTGCGCAGACGATTTATTTGTCGCGCCATATGAAGGATCCGACATGAGCGATACCCGCATGGACCGCATGCGCGGCCGCTTCCAGGCCGCGCTGTCGCCCGTGGAATTGGTGCTGGAAGACGATTCCGCGATGCACGCCGGACACGCCGGCGCCGCCTCCGGCGGTGGTCATTACAATGTCAGAATCGTTTCGTTACAATTCGAAGGCCTGAAACTCGTCACAAGACATCGACTCGTGTATGATTCCGTGCACGATATGATGCATAGTGAAATACATGCATTGGCCATTACCGCATTGGCTCCGTCCGAAGTATGATGTAGCGCCCGGCTAGGAGCGGTCCTATCGGTTTCAAGAATAACTGAACACAAAGACAGATAGCTGACCGAACTCCTTCCAGGCAATTTCGCTAAAACTTTCCCCTTACAGGAATTAATAATGACTTTCAAGCCAGCCAGTTTGCTGATCGCACTTCTCGTTGTCGCCGTGCCTGCATTCGCACAGAACGTTGCCGTTGTTAATGGCAAAGCCATCCCGACCTCGCGCGTCGAAGCCGTCGTCAAGCAAGTCGTCGCCCAGGGCCAGCAGCCGGACTCGCCGCAACTGCGCGACCTGATCAAGAAAGACCTGATCGGCCGTGAAGTGATGATGCAGGAAGCGGAAAAACAAGGCTTCGGCAAGGACGCTGCTGTCAAGGCGCAGATCGACAATGCCCGCCAGGCCATCATCATCAACGCGATGGTCGCCGACTATATCAAGAAGAACCCGGTCGCCGACGCTGACGTCAAGGCCGAGTACGACCGCTTCACCGCCCAGGCCGGCGACAAGGAATACCACGTGCGTCACATCCTGACCGCGACCGAAGCCGAAGCCAACGACGTGATCGCCAAGCTCAAAGCCGGCTCGAAGTTCGAAGATCTGGCTAAGACCTCGAAAGACACCGGTTCGGCTGCCAACGGCGGCGATCTGGACTGGGCCTCCCCTTCGTCCTTCCCACCAGCGTTCTCGGCCGCCTTCGTGGCCTTGCAAAAAGGTGGCGTGACCGAGAAGCCAGTGCAGACTCCGAACGGTTTCCACGTCATCAAGGTCGACGACATCCGTCCGGCCAAGCTGCCGACCCTGGAAGAAGTCAAGCCGCAGATCTCCGAAGCGCTGGCGCAGAAGAAGCTGCAGGCGTATCAGGAAGAACTGGTCAAGAAAGCAAAAGTGCAGTAATGTTATAGAAGGCGGCGCCCTGCGGGGCGCCGTTTTTGATTCTGCGTTGGTACAATGCACCGCCGAGTGCGATTTCTTGTTTTTTTATAGGATTTAATAATGATGTTGAAGCCAGCCCGTCTGTTGTTAGCACTGATCGCTGTTGTTGCAGCCCCGGTTTTCGCGCAAAACGCCGCGACCGTCAATGGAAAGGCTATTCCCGCCGCCAAGGTGGACCAGATGGTCAAACAAGTGGTCGCCCAAGGCCAGCAGCCCGACAGCCCGCAGCTGCGCGAAATGGTCAAGAAGGAACTGATCGGTCGCGAAGTGCTGCTGCAGGAAGCCAGCAAGCAAGGCTATGGCGCCAAGCCGGAAGTGAAGTCGGCCATCGACAACGCCGCGCAAAGCATCACCATCAACGCCATGCTGGCCGACTACGTCAAGAAGAACCCGGTCAAGGACGCTGAAATCCAGGCCGAATACGACAAGTACAAGGCCGCCGTCGGCGACAAGGAATACCACTCGCGCCACATCCTGGTAGCCACCGAACAGGAAGCCAAGGACATCATCGCCAAGCTCAAAGCCGGCGGCAAGTTCGAAGAACTGGCCAAGGTATCGAAAGACGGTTCGGCCAACAACGGCGGCGATCTGGGCTGGATGACTCCCGCCAAGCTGGTCAAGCCTTTCGCTGACGCCATGATTGCCCTGAAACCAGGCGCGATCACCGAAACCCCGGTCAAGACCGAGTTCGGCTACCACGTCATCAAGCTGGAAGAGTCGCGCGCCACCAAGCTGCCGGCGCTGGCCGAAGTCAAAGGCCAGGTGTCCGAGGCGCTGCAACAGAAGAAGATCGCCGCTTACCGCGACGAACTGATCAAGAAAGCCAAGGTCCAGTAATACTGGCAGGCTCAAGCAGTGCGGCCCGGCCGCCTGCCCTAACCGAACGCCCGATGAAGTTTATCGGGCGTTTTGCTTTTCAGGCCACCGTATTTCAGGCCGGCTTTCAGCCCTTGGCGCGGCGGCGCCATTCGAACAGGCCCATGCCCGCCAGCATGGCCGCCACGAACAGCATCGCCTTGGGCTCCAGCATGCCCACGCCGACCAGCGCGGGGCCCGGGCAGAAGCCGGCGATGCCCCAGCCGATGCCGAACAGCAGCGCTCCGATCACTAACGGGCGGTCGATCTGGCGTGCGGTGGGCAGGTTGATGGGTTCGCCGGTCGGCGTCACTTTGCGCCGGGTGGCCGCCGCGAAGCCTACAAACGCCACGCCGATCGCGCCGCCCATGACGAACATCAGGGAGGGGTCCCAGGCGCCAGCCAAGTCCAGAAACCCCAGCACCTTGGCGGGATTGGCCATTCCGGACAGTATCAGGCCGAGGCCGAAAATCAGTCCGGCCAGTAATGCGGTGAATATCGCCATATGCCCTCCCCTAGTTTATTAAATGACGGACCACGTAGGTGGCGGCGAATCCGGCGGCCATAAAGGTTATGGTCGCCACCAGCGATCGTGGCGATAGCCTGGATAAACCGCAGACGCCGTGGCCGCTGGTGCAGCCAGAGCCGTAGCGGGTTCCGACGCCGACTATCAGGCCGGCGGCTATCAGGATGCCGTAATTGGGGTCGATTTGAATGGTGGGTAGTTCGGTGAATAGCCGGTAAATTAAAGGCGCGACAAGCAGGCCGGCGATGAATGCTGCGCGCCAGCTGGTATCGCCTTTTTTAGGGTGGAATAAACCGCCGATTATTCCGCTTATGCCGGCTATTCTTCCGTTGAATAGAATGAGCAGACTCGCTGCCGCGCCGATTAATAGGCCGCCGGCTAGCGATGCCCATGGGGTGAAGGATTGCCAATCAATGGACATCGTTGTTCCTTTTTGCGATCGAGCGATGGGTTGGTGTTGTGTTGATTTGTACTATAGCATCTGCACTCGGTATTTGTTTTTGGGGCCGTCGGCGGAGCTTGGCGGATTACGCTGCGCTAATCCGCCCTACGTGGTTTAGATGGGCGCTTGGCCCACCGGCCTTGCCAAGTTGCACCAGATTCTGGCGGTTACGTGCTAATATTTAGCTTGAATCCATCACCGGTAGCCCTTGCGTACCCATGAAACCGGATATCGCGGCCATTGCGCTCGCCCTTCAAGAGGTTGCCGATCCTTCGCGTGGCGCGCCCATGGCCGCCTATATGCGCGATCAGTTCGAGTTTCTCGGCATTGGTACGCCGGCGCGCCGCGCGGCGACCAGGCAGCTTTACAAGGGAATGAAATCACACAGCGCGGACGAATTGATTGCAATGGCGCGGGCGCTTTGGAATTACCGTGAGCGGGAATATCAATATGCGGCCATCGATTTACTCGCCATGCACGCTAATAAACTCGATGTCGGGCATTTGCCCTTTTTGATGGAATTGATGCAATCGAAATCGTGGTGGGATACGGTCGATGCGATCGCATCAGTAGTCGGCAAGGTTTTGCGATATCGGCATGACGGTATGGATCAGGCCATCGGCCACGAGAATATGTGGGTGCGGCGGGTCGCGATATTGCATCAATTGGGATGGCGGGATAAAACGGATGAGGCCCTGCTCTTTTCTTATTCGCTGCAACGCGCGCATGAAAAGGAGTTCTTTATTCAGAAAGCCATCGGCTGGGCGCTGAGGGATTACGCGCGCCACAATCCGCAGGCCGTGCGGGAGTTTACCCTGACGGAGAAAGCCAGGCTTTCTCCGCTCAGTTATCGGGAGGCGAATAAACACTTCCCCCCCCGATACTTAAAACACGCCGATTACTTCGCCGCTTGCTTGCGACGACGACGTGCGGCCACGCCGATAGCGGCCATACCCAACAGCATCATGCCGTAGGTTTCAGGTTCCGGAACGGCCGCGACCGGGCCGCCAACCGGGGAACCCGCAGGCGAACCTGCCGTCAAAGGCGACAGCAGCAGGGAGCCGCAACCGCTGGCGTTGCAGCCTTGGGCCAGGATCTGGTTGTTTTCGTTGATCACGCTGGCGCTGGTGATGTTCCAGCCGGAGGCCGGATCGATCAATGAGTTCAAGTCATACGACACGCCATCGACCAGCAACAGGCCCTTGAGGAAGCTGGAATTGGTCGTATCCTGCAGCCCACCAACGGCCCAACCGGAATTATTGAGGCTTTGATAACCTACGCCGCTCGGCAGGTAATCCACGACACCGTTGAAGTAGGTGAAATGCGACATCGACGACGTATTCATACCCAACAATTGGTTATGATCGTTGGCCGCGCCGACGAAGGCCGAATCGCCAAAGACGCTCGAGTAGTCGGTCAGAACGCCGTTGCGGTACGTATATGGACTCATCCCGCCGGAGTCCGCCGGATTTCCGAAGCCGTACATCGTACCGCCCTTGCTGATGCCTATCGTGCGCATGAACTGTCCGCCCAGGCTCACGTCCGTCGTTTGGCCATTGGCGTATAGCGAGGACGTTGTTGTGTTAGCACCAAACGGCCCCGAGTGGCTGAGAATGCCAGCCACATTGCCTTGGTTGTCAATACCGTACGCCTCGAAACCGGCGATCGCCGTCAGGGAGCCTGACGAATACAGAAAGCCCCGCTCCGCGTAGTCACCGAAATTGCCGGAAATCTGGCCGGCGTCGTTGATGCCGTTGGCGAACGATATGCCCGTGGTGCCGGCGACGCCCGATACGACGCCGCCATTGTAGATCGCGGCCTGCTGGGTGCCGGAGGCAAAAGTATAGCCAGCGACCTGGCCATGGTTGTTCATATCCAGGCCGACCAGCGAGCCCAGGGAGGTCACGGAGTACTGTCCAGGTGCGGCAGCCTGCGCGGAGAAGGTCAAGACACTCAAAATAGATGCGAGTATGCGCAGTTTCATCGAAATCCTCGGTTATTAAATTAGTTGGCAGATTTGCCAGCCAATACAATAACATTAATTATATTTTAAGAAAATACTATTCATAAGTTTTCGATAATTTTGACCATAAAGCAATCGAGGCAGCGGGGATTGCTCCCGGCTGCCTCGATATTCACCGCCGCCGATTAAGCGACGGGTTTCCCTTCGTTTTATCCCACGAACTTACGGGCATTGCGGAACATGCGCATCCAAGGAGAATCCTCGCCCCACGCTTCCGGATGCCAGGACTGCTGCACCGAGCGGAACACGCGCTCCGCATGCGGCATCATGACCGTGAAGCGGCCATCGGCCGTGGTCACCGACGTCAAGCCCTGCGGCGAGCCGTTCGGATTGAACGGGTAAGCCTCGGTGGCCGCGCCGCGCTGGTCGACGAAACGCATCGTCGCCACCGCCTCGGCGATGTTGCCGGTCTGGGTGAAGTCCGCGTAGCCTTCGCCGTGGGCGATGGCGATCGGCGTTTGCGTGCCGGCCATGCCGTTGAAGAAGATCGACGGCGAATCCAGCACTTCCACCATCGCGAAGCGCGCTTCGAACTTCTCCGATTTGTTGGTGGTGAACTTCGGCCACGCATGCGCGCCCGGGATGATGGCCTTCAGATTACTCATCATCTGGCAACCGTTGCACACGCCCAGGCCGAAGCTGTCCGTGCGCGCGAAGAAGCGGGCGAACTGCTCGGACAAGGCGGCGTTGAACAGGATCGTCTTGGCCCAGCCCTCGCCGGCGCCCAGCACGTCGCCGTACGAGAAGCCGCCGACGGCGATGATGCCCTGGAAGTCGTCCAGCTTGACCCTGCCCGCGATCAGATCGCTCATGTGCACGTCGACGGCGTTGAAGCCCGCCTGGTGCATCACGTACGCGGTCTCGATGTGCGAATTGACGCCCTGCTCGCGCAGGATCGCCACGCGCGGACGCACGCCGGTCGCGATGAACGGCGCGGCCACGTTCTCGGTCAGGTCAAAGGTGATCTTCGGCGTCATGCCTGGTTCGGCTTCGTCCAGGATGCGGTCGTATTCGGCGTCGGCGCAGGCCGGATTGTCGCGCAGGCGGGCGATGCGCCAGCTGGTTTCGCTCCACAGGCGGTGCAACGCGGCACGCGGCTGGTTGTAGATGATCTTGGCGTCGCGGGTGAACTCAATCACGCCACGGTCGTTCGGTTTGCCGATAATATGGCTGCACGCGCCCAGGTTGAAGGAGCGCAGCACGTCCATGACCAGCGACTTCTCGTCGGCGCGCACCTGGATCACGGCGCCCAGCTCCTCGGAGAACAGCGCGCGCAAGGTTTGCTCGTTGCGGCGTTCGGCGATCTGGCCGGCCCAGTTCTTGGCGTCGCCCTGGTCGGCGCCGTGGCCCTCTTCCAGGGTCAGGATGTCGAGGTTGATCGACAGGCCCGCGCGGCCGGCGAAGGCCATCTCGGTCAGCGTGCCAAACAGGCCGCCGTCGGAACGGTCATGGTAGGCCAGCAGCTTGCCGTCCGCGTTCAACTGCTGGATGGCGGCGAAGAAGGCTTTCAGGTCTTCCGGGCTGTCGACGTCCGGCGTCTCGTTGCCCAGTTGGCCCATGACCAGCGACAGCGCCGAGGCGCCCAGGCGATTTTTGCCGCGACCCAGATCGATCAGGATCATGGCGGTGTCGCCGGCGTCGGTCTTGATCTGCGGCGTCAGCGATTTGCGCACGTCGTAGACCGGCGCGAAGGCCGAGACGATCAACGAAACCGGCGAGGTGACAGCTTTAGAATCACCATCGTCTTTCCACGTGGTGCGCATCGACAGCGAATCCTTGCCGACCGGGATGCTGATCCCCAGCGCCGGACACAGTTCCATGCCGACCGCCTTGACGGTGTCGAACAGCGCCGCGTCCTGGCCCGGCTGGCCGCAGGCGGCCATCCAGTTGGCCGACAGTTTGATGTCGGAGATATCCTTGATCGGCGCGGCGGCGATGTTGGTGATCGATTCGGCGACGGCCATGCGGCCCGACGCGGCGGCATTGATGACGGCCAGCGGCGTGCGCTCGCCCATCGCCATCGCTTCGCCCAGATACCCTTCAAAGCTCATCGCGGTGACGGCGCAATCGGCCACCGGCACCTGCCATGGGCCGACCATCTGGTCGCGCACGGACATGCCGCCCACGGTACGGTCGCCGATGGTGATCAGGAAGGATTTGTCGCCGACGGTCGGCAGCAGCAGCACGCGCTTGGCCGCTTCTTCCAGTTCGATGCCGGTCAGGTCGATGGCCGGGAATTCGTTTTGCACGTGGTGCGCGTCGCGCTGCATCTTCGGCGGTTTGCCCAGCAAAACATCCATCGGCATGTCGACCGGCTCGTTGCCCAGCTCCGGATCGATCAGCTTCAGCTGGCGTTCCTCGGTGGCGGTGCCGACGACGGCGAACAGGCAGCGCTCACGCTCGCACAGCGCCTTGAACATCGGCAGGCTTTCCGGCGCGATGGCCAGCACATAGCGTTCCTGCGATTCGTTGGACCAGATTTCTTTCGGCGCCATGCCGCTTTCTTCCAGCGGGATCTTGCGCAGGTCGAAGATCGCGCCGCGCTTGGCGTCGTTGGTGATCTCCGGGAAGGCGTTCGACAAACCGCCGGCGCCGACGTCGTGGATCGAGATGATCGGGTTGTTCGCGCCGAGCTGCCAGCAGCCGTTGATCACTTCCTGGGCGCGGCGTTCCATTTCCGGGTTGCCGCGCTGGACCGAGTCGAAGTCCAGGTCGGCCGTGTTGGTGCCGGTCGCCATCGACGACGCGGCCGAGCCGCCCATGCCGATGCGCATGCCGGGACCGCCCAGCTGCACCAGCAGGCTGCCGACCGGGATGTCGTTCTTGTGCGTGTGCTGGCCGGAGATGTTGCCGATGCCGCCGGCGATCATGATCGGCTTGTGGTAGCCAAACACGGTGTCCTGGGCGCCGGCGAACTGCTTGCCGATATTCTGTTCGTAGGTGCGGAAGTAACCGCCCAGCACCGGACGGCCGAATTCATTGCTGAACGCGGCGCCGCCGAGAGGGCCTTCGATCATGATCTGCAGCGCCGAGGCGATGCGGTCAGGTTTGCCGTAGGCCTTGGCGGACGCGCTGTCGCGGTATCCGGAGACGGGGGCGGTCACGTCGATGTCGTTTTCCCAGGCCTGCACGGCGCCAGGCAGCAGCAGGTTCGAGACCGTAAAGCCGGTCAGGCCCGCCTTCGGCTTGGCGCCGCGGCCGGTCGCGCCCTCATCGCGGATCTCGCCGCCGGCGCCGGTGGAGGCGCCCGGGAACGGCGAAATCGCGGTCGGGTGGTTGTGGGTTTCCACCTTCATCAGGGTGTGGGTCAGTTCCGTCATCGGCGCGTACTGCTGCGATTCGCCCTGCGGGAAGAAGCGCATCACTTCGGCGCCTTCCATGATCGACGAGTTGTCGCTGTACGCGACGATGGTGCCCTTCGGCTGCAACTGGTGGGTGTTCTTGATCATGCCGAACAGCGACTTGGGCTGCGCGACGCCGTCGATGGTCCAATCGGCGTTGAAGATCTTGTGGCGGCAATGCTCGCTGTTGGCCTGCGCGAACATCATCAGCTCGACGTCGGTCGGATTGCGGCCGGCCTTGGTGAAGGCGGCGTCCAGGTACTCGATCTCGTCGTCCGACATCGCCAGGCCCAGGTCCGTGTTGGCCTTCTCCAGCGCGTTCTTGCCCATGCCGATCACGTCGACCGACTCCAGCGGCTTGGCGTCCAGGGTGCGGAACAGGCCGGCCGCCTCTTCCGACGAGCGCAACACCGATTCGGTCATGCGGTCGTGCAGCAGGGCCGCGACGGTTTGCACTTCCTGGTCCGACAGCTTCTTCGGCGCGCCGATGCTGCTGCCCAGGATGCCGGTCTTCAGGTTGATGCGGAAGGCGATGCCGCGCTCGACGCGCTTGACGTGCGCCATGCCGCAGTTGTGGACGATGTCGGTGGCCTTGGAGGCCCACGGCGAGATCGTGCCGAAGCGCGGGATGACGAAGAATTCCTCGACCGCGCCTTCGGTGTTGTCGGCGTGGGCCGGCTCGCCGTAGGTCAGCAGACCACCGAGGCGGCCGGTGTCGTCGGCCGACAGCGGCTGGGCGGCGTCGATGAAGTGGACATAGCGCGCCTGGACGGCGGCGACGGACGGCAGCGCGGCTTGCAGTTGGGTCAACAGGCGTTGGCTACGGAATGCGGACAGGGCGTTGGAGCCCGGCAGAATCAACATATTTGGAGGATGGTTGATGCAGCAAGGCTGCGGATTAAAGGGCGATGAGGCATGAGGCTAATTCTTGCAGTGTTCCTTTGCGCGCATTATACCCGTTAGCAGCCTCGCCATACAGCGCCATTTCCACCCAAAAACTGCTGCCGAAGCAACATTTAACGACGGTTTGCCCCGGAAAAGCCCCACTTTCCCCGCCAAACACTTGGTTTCTGTAACATTTTTACTTGCCTTGGGGTATGCTAGACCGAATAAGCAGGGAACATAAGCAGGGGTTTCATCATGGCGGAATATAGCGACTTGTCGGTGCTCATCGTCGACCCGAACCCGGGTATGCGCGGCAGCCTGCACAATATGCTGAACCAATCGTCGATCAGCAAGATCGAATACGCGGTCAGTTCCGGCACCGCCATCCGGCAGTTATCAAAAAAACCCTACGATATCGTGCTGTGCGAATACGACCTGGGCAACGGCAGCGGCGAGGCCAACGGCCAGGACGGCCAGCAACTGCTCGAAGACCTGCGCCACCATAAGCTGATCGCGCAGTGGACCATCTTCATCATGCTCACCTCCGAGGGCGTCTACAGCAAGGTCATCGGCGCGGTCGAGCTGGCGCCGACCGATTACATCCTCAAGCCGTTCACCGTCGATTCGCTGATGCAGCGCATCGGCCGCGCCGTCGAGCGGCGCGAGGTGTTCTGGCCGGTGTACCAGCAACTGGCCGCCGGCAGCATCCGCAAGGCCATCACCAGCTGCAAGGACGGCGAGGACAAGCATCCCCGCTACGCCAACGACTACGCCCGCCTGCGCGCCGAGCTGCTGGTGTCCATCGACGACCTGGTGGAGGCCGAATTTGTCTACCAAACTATCCTGATGACCCGCCCCACCGCCTGGGCCCACCTGGGCATGGCGCGCTGCCAGTTCGGGCTGCAGAAATTCGTCGAGGCGCAACAAACGCTGGTCGACCTGCTGGAACAGCATCCGAAGTTCATGGCCGCCTACGATCTGCTGGCGCGCACCCACGAGGCGCTGGGCCAGCAGGAATCGGCCAAGAAGGTGCTGGAGGACGCGGTCGGCATTTCCCCCAACATGGTGCGCCGGCTGCGCCACCTGGGCGAGGTGGCGCTGGAGACGGGCGACGTCGGCGTGGCCGAGAAAGCCTTCAAGCAGGTCGTCGCCAAGGCCAAGTACTCTGAGTTCCGCGACCCCGAGGACCACGTCAAGCTGGTCAAGACGCTGGTCAAGAAAGGCGACGCCAACCAGGCCAGCGGCGTGATCCGCGACATGGAACGCTCGCTGCGCGGCAACGCCAACACCGAGGCGTGCCGCGCCATCGCCGCCGGGCTGGTACAGGAAATGACGGGCAACCTGGCCGGCGCCGCCACCGAGTTGACGACGGCCGTCAACGCCATCGAGAACGCGCGCGGCCTGTCGACCGGCCTCAAGATCGGCCTGGTGCACAGCTGCCTGAACATCAAGCTGGACCAGCAAGCGTCCAACGTCATGCTCAACCTGATGAACGATAACGATAGCGGCGTGACGATGGACGACGCCGTGCAAGTGTTCGAAAAGGCCGGCCGCCACGACCTGGCCGAAGGCATGGGCGAACAGATCAAGGTGCAGGTGGGCGAGCTGCTGGCCGACGCGGCCGCGATGCGCGGGCAGGGCGACCTGCGGGCGGCGGTCGACACGCTCAACGCCGGCCTGCGCAAGGCGCCGGCCAATATGTCGCTGCTGCCGGCGGCGGCCTCGGCGATGTTGAAGCAACTGGACGATCTGGGTTGGGAAGTGCCGCTGGCCGAGCAATGCGCCTGGCTGCTGGAGCGCATGCGCAAGATCGACCCGGCCCATCCGTCGCTGGAAGCGCTGCAGGCGCAGTACTATCACACCCAGCGCAAATACGGTATCGCCACGACGGCGTAGCGCCATCCGGGCGGCACCCGCCTAGCGGTAGAAGATCATCGTTCCGGGAAAGTTGGACCAATGGGTGATCAGAAACCACGAGACAAAATACAGTCCGCACAGTACGAAAGCGGAAAATAGCGCCGCATTCGGCGATCTGCCCTCGCGCAATATCCTGATGAGCGTTCGCACTGCATCCTCCGTCAACCGTTCAAAAACGCAGCGTACGTCGCCTGTCGCCGCATCGACAAGCGGCGAATCGCCGGTATCGCATCGCGGTGCCGACGGTATCGGATAGCGCGACCCGCAGCCCGGCGTCAACGGCGGTCGAGCACCAGCCGTACTTTGCGCGCCAGCGCGTGGCGCGTGTAGGGCTTGCCCAGCAAATCGAGGCCCGGGTCGAGCCGTCCGTCGTGGACGATGGCGTCTTGGGCGTAGCCGGAGGTGAACAGCACGGCCAGCGCCGGCAATTTGGCGCGCGCCCGGCGCGCCAGTTCCGGACCGCGCAGCGGCCCCGGCATGACCACGTCGGTGAACAGCAGGTCGATCGGCGCGCCGCTATCGACGATGTCCATCGCGCCGACGGCGTCGTGGGCCTTCAGCACCGTGTAGCCCAGTTCGCTCAACATCTCGACGGCGATGTCGCACACCGCCTCGTTGTCCTCGACCACCAGCACCGTCTCGGTGCCCCCGACCGCCGCCTGGTCGCCCTCGCCCGCCGCCGGCGCCCGCGCATCTCCGGCCTCCAGGCTGCGCGGCAAGTACAGCCTGACCGTGGTGCCCACGCCGACTTCGCTGGCGATGCCGACATGGCCGCCCGACTGCTTGACGAAGCCGAACACCATCGACAGCCCCAGCCCGGTACCCTTGCCCTCCGGCTTGGTCGAAAAGAAGGGATCGAAGGCCCTTTGCAGTACTTCCGGCGGCATGCCGCTGCCGCTGTCGCCGACGGCGATCATCACATAGTCGCCTGGCGTCACGTCGATGTGGGCGCGCGCATAGTCGTCGTCGAGCGCGGCGTTCTCGATGACGATGGTCAGCTTGCCGCTGCCGGCCATGGCGTCGCGCGCGTTGATGCACAGATTGAGCACGGCGTTTTCCAGCTGCGCGGTGTCGACGAAGGTGTGCCACAAGCCGTCGGCGATCCGGGTCTCGATGTCGACCTGGCCGTCGAGCGTGTGGCGCAGCATGTCCTCCATGGCGGCGAGCAGGCCGTCGATCCTGACCACCTTCGGTTCCAGTGCCTGGCGCCGGCTGAAGGCCAGCAGATAGCTGGCCAGCTTGGCGCCGCGCGTGACGCCGGCCAAGGCGCGTTCGACATAGCGCAGCGCGCCGTGCCCGGCGCCCAGCACGGCCGTCAGCAACTGCAGGTTGCCGGAGATCACCTGCAGCAGATTGTTGAAGTCGTGCGCGACGCCGCCCGTCAGCTTGCCGATCGCCTCCATCTTTTGCGCGTGCTGCAAGGCGGCCTCGGTGCGTCTGAGCGCGGCGGCGGCCTCACGCTCGGCGGTGCTGTCGCGGCCGATGCCGAGCAGGTAGTTGCCATTGAGGGCGCTGGTCCAGACGATATAGACAAAATGGCCGTCCTTGTGGCGCAGCTGGATCTCCAGCCGCGACGAGACGGCCGCTGCGCGGATCGCGGCCACGCGCGCGGCCACATGATCGCGCTCGTCAGGGTGGACCAGCGCCAGGAACGGATGTCCGGACAGCTCGCCCTCCTTCCAGCCGAGGGTGCGCGTGAAGGCCGGGTTGACGGCCGCCACCGCGTCGTCGGCGTCCAGCAACAGCATCAAATCGCTCGACAGTTGCCAGATGCGGTCGCGGTCCTGCGTCAGCGCCGTCAGCTCGTCCTTGAGCGTGACCGAAAAGCGCGCCGCCTCGCGCATCGCCAGCACTTTTTCGGTGGTCTCGATGACGGTGTCGAGCATGCCGACGATGTGGCCGTGCTCGTCGAACACGGGGCTGTAGCAGAACGTGAAATACGCCTGCTCGCTGGCGTCGCCACGGTTGACGACCAGCGGATAGTCTTCGATGAAGGTCGAGCGGCCCTGTCTGGTGAGCGCCCAGATCGGGTCCAGGTTGTCCCAAGCCTCTGCCCACACCTGCTGGAACGAGCGCCCCAGCGCGTCCGGCTTACGGCCCAGGATCGGGCGGAAGGCGTCGTTGTAGATCATTACCTTGTGCTCGCCCCACACCAGGCAGGACGGGAAATGGGACGCCAACACCAGATTGGCGGTGATCCGCAACGACGGCGGCCAGCCCTCGATCGGCCCCAGCGGCGTGGCGCCCCAGTCGTGCGCGGCCACGCGCGCGGCCATCACGCCGCTGGGCGCGTACACCGGCGGGCTCGCGGGCCCGCGTTGGGGCCCGCCTTGGGGCCCGCCTTGGAGCCGGCCCGGGGGCCCGCTGTCGAGCGGGTCACTCAACCGGTTCACCATAGCCGCCGCCGCCCGGCGTTTCGATGACGAACACGTCGCCGGGCTGCATGTCGACCTTGCCGATGTGGCCCAGTTGCTCGACGCCGCCATCGGCGCGCAGCACGGTGTTGCGCCCAAGCGCGCCCGCTTCGCCGCCGGCCATGCCGAACGGCGCGTGGATGCGGTTGTTCGACAGGATAGCCGCCGTCATCGGCTCCAGGAAGCGCACCTTGCGCACGCCGCCGTCGCCGCCGCGCCACTTGCCCGCACCGCCGCTGCCCTGGCGGATCTCGTAACTGTCCAGCCGCACCGGAAAGCGGAACTCGAGGATCTCGGGATCGGTCAGCCGCGAGTTGGTCATATTGGTCTGCACCACGCTGGTGCCGTCGAAGCCCGGCCCGGCGCCGGAGCCGCCGCTGATAGTTTCGTAGTACTGGTATTTGGCGTTGCCGAACGTGAAATTGTTCATCGTGCCCTGCGCCGCCGCCATCACCCCCAGCGCGCCGTACAGGGCGTTGGTGATGCAGGTCGAGGTCTCGACATTGCCGGAGACGACAGACGCCGGGTAGTGAGGATTGAGCATGGAGCCCGGCGGGATGATCACCTTCAGCGGCTTGAGGCAGCCGGCGTTGAGCGGAATCTCGTCGTTGACCAAGGTGCGGAACACGTACAGCACCGCCGCCATGCACACCGCCGACGGCGCGTTGAAGTTGTTGTCCAGCTGCGCCGACGTGCCGGTGAAATCGATCTCCGCGCCGCGATTGGGCTGGTCGACCCGCACCGCCACCTGGATCTGCGCGCCGTTGTCGAGCCGCAAGGTGTAGGCGCCGTCCTTGAGCGAGCCGATCACCCGGCGCACGGCCTCCTCGGCGTTGTCCTGCACGTGGCCCATGTAGGCCTGCACCACCTCCAGGCCGAAGTGCGCGACCATCTTGTGCAGCTCGTCGACGCCCTTTTGATTGGCGGCGACCTGCGCGCGCAAGTCGGCCATGTTCTGGTCCGGATTGCGCGCCGGATAGCGGGCGCCCGCCAGCAGGGCGCGTGTTTCGGCATCGCGCAGACGGCCGCCATCGGCGCCGTCGACCAATTTGAAATTATTGATCAGCACGCCCTCCTCCTCGATGCTGCGCGAGTCCGGCGGCATCGAGCCCGGCGTGGTGCCGCCGATGTCGGCATGGTGGCCGCGCGAGCCGACGTAGAACAAGATGTTTTGCGCCGCCTCGTCGAACACCGGCGAGATCACGGTGACGTCGGGCAAATGGGTGCCGCCGTTATACGGATCGTTGAGCATGTAGACGTCGCCGGCGCGCATCTTGCCGGCGTTTTCGCGCATGACGGTCTTGATGCTCTCGCCCATCGAGCCCAGGTGCACCGGCATGTGCGGCGCGTTGGCGATCAGGTTGCCGTCGGCGTCGAAGATGGCGCAGCTGAAGTCGAGCCGCTCCTTGATGTTGACCGAGTACGCGGTGTTCTGCAGCCGCAGCCCCATCTGCTCGGCGATCGACATGAACAGGTTGTTGAAGATCTCCAGCATCACCGGATCGGCGCTGGTGCCGATGGCGCGCCGCTCCGGCAGCGCGGCCACGCGGCGCAGCACCAGGTGGTCGTGCGGCGACACCTCGGCCTGCCAGCCCGGCTCGACGATGGTGGTGGCGTTGGCCTCGGCGATGATGGCCGGGCCCTTGACGATGTCGCCGATGCGGGTGGCCGAGCGGTGGTACAGGCTGGTCTGGCGCCAGCGCCCGCCCGAGTACATCGGCACCACGGCGTCGGGCATCAGGCCGGAGACGCGGCGCGGCGCCGGCTCGACGTTCTCGACCGGCGCGTCGGACTTGCCGACCGCCTCCACCGACACCGCCTCGACGATCAAGGCCTTGGCCTCCATCAGGAAGGAATAGCGCTTGCGGTAGGCGGCCTCGAACTGGGACTTCATGCTGTGCTGGGTATCGAACAGCACGATCAGCGCCGAATCGGTGCCCTCGTAGCGCAGGTGCACGCGCCGTATCAGCGCGATGCGGTCGTCGGCCACGCCCTGGTCGTACAGGTCGTCGCACGCCAGCTCGCCCAGCGCGTCGAGGCGATCGACCAGCTCGGGTTGCAGCTGCTCCGTCAGGCGCGCCTCGACGGCGGCCTCGCGCATCGCGGTCTGGTCGGCAAGCCCCATGCCGTAGGCCGACATCACGCCGGCCAGCGAGTGCACGAACACCGTCTTCATGCCCAACGCGTCGGCCACCAGGCAGGCGTGCTGCCCGCCGGCGCCGCCGAAGCTGGTGAGCGTGTAGTCGGTCACGTCGTGGCCGCGCTGCACCGAGATTTGCTTGATCGCGTTGGCCATGTTGCCGACGGCGATCTCGATGAAGCCCTCGGCGACCTGCTCGGCGGTCGTCTCCAGGCCGGTCGTGGCGGAGATGTGGGCCGCCAGTTCGCGAAAGCCGGCGCGCACCGTCTCGGCGTCGAGCGCCTGGCGGCCGTCGCCGCCGAACAGTTGCGGAAAATGCTGCGGCTGGATCTTGCCGAGCATGACGTTGCAGTCGGTGACGGCCAGCGGCCCGCCGCGCCGGTAGCTGGCCGGGCCGGGATTGGCGCCGGCGCTGTCCGGGCCGACGCGGTAGCGGCTGCCGTCGAAATGCAGGATCGAACCGCCGCCGGCGGCCACCGTGTGGATGCTCATCATCGGCGCGCGCATGCGCACGCCGGCCACCTGGGTCTGGAACACGCGCTCGAACTCGCCGGAATAATGCGACACGTCGGTCGAGGTGCCGCCCATGTCGAAGCCGATCACCTTGTCGAAGCCGGCCAGCTTGCTGGCGCGGACCATGCCGACGATGCCGCCGGCCGGGCCGCTCAGGATGCTGTCCTTGCCCTGGAAGGCGCGCGCGTCCGTCAGGCCGCCGCTCGACTGCATGAACTGCAGGTTCACGCCCGGCATCTCGTCGGCCACCTGGTCGACATAGCGGCGCAGGATGGGCGACAGGTAGGCGTCGACGACGGTGGTGTCGCCGCGCGCGACCAGCTTCATCATCGGGCTGGCCTCGTGCGACACCGACACCTGCGTAAAGCCGATCTCGCGCGCCGCCCCGGCCACCCGGTTCTCGTGCTCGTGGTAACGGTAGCCGTGCATGAAGACGATCGCCAGCGAGCGCAGACCCTGGTCGTAGGCGGCCTGCAGGCCGGCGCGGGCGGCGTCGAGATCGAGCGCGGTGACGACGTCGCCGTGGGCGCCGATCCGTTCATCGATTTCGATCACGTGTTGATACAGCAGCTCCGGCAGCACGATGTGGCGGTCGAACAGGCGCGGACGGTTCTGGTAGGCGATGCGCAGCGCGTCGCGGAAGCCGCGCGTGATGG
The DNA here is from genome assembly GCA_024123915.1 of Oxalobacteraceae bacterium OTU3CAMAD1. NCBI lineage: Bacteria > Pseudomonadati > Pseudomonadota > Betaproteobacteria > Burkholderiales > Oxalobacteraceae > Oxalobacteraceae bacterium OTU3CAMAD1. Next base: position 4,413,593 of record CP099650.1, read on the forward strand.
CCAGCGCGGTCGGCTCGCCTTTGCGCTCCAACAGCGCGTTGGTGGCCACCGTGGTGCCCATTTTGACCGCGCCGATCTGCTCCACGGGGATGGGTTTGCCTTTGGGGACGCCCATCATCTGGCGGATGCCGGCGATGGCGGCGTCCCGGTACAGTTCCGGATTGTCGGACAACAGCTTCAATGTGCGCAAGTGGCCGTCGGGCGGACGCGCCACGATGTCGGTGAACGTGCCGCCGCGGTCGATCCAGAATTGCCAATCCATGCATGCCTCAAAACGCCAAGTGAAGCGCCTATTGTAGTGTGTGGGGGGCGCGCGCGGAAGCGCGTTCCTACCGTGCCGAAACAAATATAGATGCTAAGATGGCACCATGAACAGACTCTACTCCGTCGCCGAAATCCGCGCCATCGAACACGCAGCCGCAGCGGTCCTGCCGGACGGCGCGCTGATGCAGCGTGCCGGCCAGTCCGGCGCCAACGCGGCGCTCGACATGCTGCCGTTCTCCACCAACCACGCCAAGGTGCTGGTGCTCGCCGGTCCCGGCAACAACGGCGGCGACGCGCTGGAGGCGGCCGCGCATCTGGCCTACGCCGGCGCCAACGTCACGGTGCTGCACTACGCGCCCATCGGCGAGCCCTCGGCCGAACGCCAGACGGCGCTCCAGCGCGCGCGCGTCAGCGACGTGTCGTTCGCCGATGTTGCCGATACCGATAGTTACGGCGGTTCCGCCGATTCCACCGGGACGGCCGGCGGCGCCGAGGCGCTGGTGGCCGGCGTCGACTGGAACCTTGTGGTCGACGGCCTGTTCGGCATCGGCCTGAAGCGGCCGCTGGACGGCGCGATGCGGGCGCTGGTGGAAGCGGTCAACCTGCTCAAGTGCCAGGTGCTGGCGCTGGACGTGCCCAGCGGCCTGGACGCCGACACCGGCGCCATCGTCGGGCCGGACGGCGTGGCCGTGCGCGCCACGCACACGATCACCTTCATCGGCGACAAGCCGGGTCTGCACACCTGCGAAGGCCGCGATCACGCCGGCCTGGTGGACGTTGCGCGGCTGGAGATCGACGCCGCCCTGTTCCCGCCGGCCAGCATGCATGTGAACGACGTCAAGTTGTTCTCGCGCCATCTGCGGCCGCGCCAGCACAGTTCGCACAAAGGCAGCTATGGCAACGTGGCGGTGATCGGCGGCGCGCTCGGCATGGCAGGCGCGCCGTTGCTGGCCGCGCGCGCCGCGCTGCACGGCGGCGCCGGCCGGGTCTATGCGCTGTTTGTCGACGAGCCGCTGCCCTGCGACGCCGGCCAGCCGGAGGTGATGTGCCGTGGCGCGGGCGATTTCGATCTGGAGACGGCGACCCTGGTGATCGGGCCGGGGCTGGGGGCGTCGTCGGCGGCGGCCGCGCTGCTGGGGCGCGCCGTCGCTTGCGATGGCGCCCTGCTGGCGGATGCGGACGCGCTCAATCTGATCGCGGCCACGCCGTCGTTGCGGGAAGCGCTGGCTCAGCGCAAACACCCGGCTGTACTGACGCCGCATCCGCTGGAGGCGGCGCGGTTGCTCGAGTGTTCGGTTGGCGAGGTCCAGGCGGACCGGGTGCTGGCGGCGCGCAAGCTGGCGGCGGCCTTGAACGCGGTGGTGGTGTTGAAGGGTTCGGGGACGGTGATCGCCGCGCCGACTGGCGGGGTGGTCGTCAATACCACCGGTAATCCGGCGCTGGCGACCGCAGGTACCGGCGACGTGCTGGCGGGGTTGTGCGGCAGTCTGATGGCGCAAGGCTGGCCGCAGTGGGAGGCGGCGCTGGGCGCCGTGTGGCTGCACGGCATGGCGGCCGATGTGCTGGTCGCCGACGGCGCCGGGCCGATCGGGTTGACCGCCGGCGAATTGATACCGGCGATCCGGGTGGCGTTGAACCGGATGGTGCAGCACCACGGGCGGTAAATGTGTCGGCGGCTCGTAGATGGCGGATTACGCTACGCTAATCCGCCCTACGTGCCTCCGGAGCGGCTCTCGCTTCAACACCCCGGCGCCTGAAGCCACGTGTTACACGTAGGGCGGATTAGGCGGCACGCCGTAATCCGCCAAGCGCCGCCAACGCCGTTTGCTTATACCAAGCGCCCGGCCGCGATGGTGATGGTGCGGCCGCAACGCGCCGCCATCGACTGGTCGTGGGTGACCAACACCAGCGTCGAACCGTGCTGACGGTTCAATTCGAACATCAATTTGATGACCGACTCGCCGGTGGCCGCGTCCAGGCTGCCGGTCGGCTCGTCGGCGAACAACAGCGGGGGCTCGGTGACGAAGGCGCGCGCCAGCGCCACCCGCTGCTGCTCGCCGCCGGACAGATATTTGGGATAATGCTTCAAGCGGCTGCCAAGGCCAACCCGATCCAGCATCGCCTCGGCCTTTTCGCGCGCATGGGTGGCGCCGCTCAATTCCAATGGCAACATGACATTTTCGACCGCCGTCAAATGCGCCAGCAACTGGAACGACTGGAACACGAAGCCCAGCTTTTCCTTGCGCAGCGCGGCGCGGCCATCCTCGTCGAGCGCGTAGATGTCCACGCCATCGAGCACCACCTTGCCCGAGCTCGGGGTGTCCAGGCCGGCCAGCAAACCGAGCAAAGTGGACTTGCCCGATCCGGAAGCGCCTACAATGGCAAGCGTCTCGGCTTTTTGCACGGTAAAATCCACTTCGTGCAAAATCGTCAGTTCGCCACTGGCATCGGCGACCCGCTTGGCCAGGCCGCTGACGGCGATGGCGGGGCTATCGAGCCGGGAGACCGGCCCCACGGCGGTCGCCGTGTTCGCCGTGTTATAACCACCGCCGCCGGAACCATCCGGCACGAAATTGGAAGACGCTTTAGGGAAATCGGGCATGCGAAATGTATTGAGTAAGTTGGTAACAGATTTATCGAAGAAACTAAGTGTACACGCACTGGCCGCCCTGCTCATGTTGTCGGCAGCGGCGAGCGCCTATTCTGCACCAAAAACCGTGCTTGTGCTCGGGGACAGCCTGTCGGCCGAATACGGTCTGGCGCGCGGCGCCGGCTGGGTGGCGCTGGCCGAGAAAAAACTCAAGGACGAGAAGATCGACGCGGTACTGGTCAACGCCAGCGTCAGCGGCGAGACCACCAGCGGCGGCCGCACCCGCTTGCCGGCGTTGCTGGCCAAGTACAAGCCGGCGCTGGTCGTCATCGAGCTCGGCGCCAACGACGGCCTGCGCGGGTTGCCGGTCAAGGCCGCCGAGGCCAACCTGCGCGCCATGAACGAGGCGGCCACCAAGGCCGGCGCCAAGGTCATGCTGGTCGGCATGCGCATTCCGCCCAACTACGGGCGCGACTATTCGGAGCAATTCTTCGCCATGTATGGCACGTTGAGCAAGGAATTCAAGGCGCCGCTGGTGCCGTTCATGCTCGACGGCGTTGCCGACAAGACCCAATTGTTCCAGCCCGACCGCCTGCACCCGCTGGCCCAGGCCCACCCCACCATCCTGGCCAATATCTGGCCCGTGCTGCAAAAAACCATCAAGGCAAAATGAAGTATCCGGAAATTCTCGGCATCGACGACGTGCTGCACCAGTTGAACAGTTTCGACGCCATCATCGACGCCCGCAGCCCGTCCGAGTACGCGCTCGACCACTTGCCCGGCGCCATCAACGCGCCAGTGCTCGACGACGAACAGCGCATCCGCGTCGGCACCATGTACAAGCAGGTCAATTCCTTCGAGGCCAAGAAAGTCGGCGCCGCGCTGGTGGCGGCCAACATCGCCAACCACCTTGAGCGGCTGTGGCTGGACAAGCCGCGCGAATGGCGGCCGCTGGTCTATTGCTGGCGCGGCGGCAACCGCAGCGGCTCGATGGCGCACATCCTGGCCAAGGTCGGCTGGCCGGTGGTGCAGCTCGACGGCGGCTACAAGGCCTTCCGCGCGCACGTCAACGCCGCGCTGGAGGTGTCGCCGCCGCTGCGCTTCAAAGTCGTGTGCGGTACGACGGGCAGCGGCAAGAGCCGTTTGCTGGAGGTGCTGCACGCGCACGGCGCGCAAGTGCTGGATCTGGAACAGCTGGCAGCGCACCGGGGTTCGGTGCTGGGCAACCTGCCCAGCCAGCCGCAGCCCAGCCAGAAGGCGTTCGAGACCGCCATCTGGGACACCGTGCGCCGCTTCGACCCGGCGCTGCCGGTGTTTGTCGAGTCGGAGAGCAAGAAGGTCGGCAACCTGCGCGTGCCGACGGCGCTGATGGAGTCAATGCGGGCCTCGGACTGTATTTCTCTAACCTTGTCGCGCGCCAACCGCGTGCGCTTGCTGATGGAGGATTACCAGCATTTCCTGGTCAGTCCGGCGTCGCTGAACGAACAGCTGGAACATCTGACGGCGCTGCACGGGCGGGAGACGATCTCGCGCTGGCAATCGATGTCCGACGGCGGCGATATGGCGCCGCTGGTCGAGGAATTGCTTGAACGGCACTATGACCCGGCCTACCTGCGCTCGATCGACCGCAACTTCGTCAAATTCGGCGAAGCCACGGTGCTGGAGCTTGACGATATCGACACAGTCGCGTTCGACAAGGCGGCGGCAACCCTGATCGCCGCAGCAAAATAGCGCGCCGGCGACGGCTCATCTGCCACGTGACCACCCACGGATCCACGTAGGGCGGATTAGCGAAGCGTAATCGGCCATGCATGCGCCGTCGGCGGCTCGCGCACGGCCGATTACGGCGTTCCGCCTAATCCGCCCTACGTATATCCTCGACGACGCCCCGCCTCCCGATCCGCCCTACGCGACGGGCACGGTGCATGGCTAACCTAGGAACCACGTAGGGCGGATTAGCGAAGCGTAATCCGCCATGCATCCGCCGCCGCGAACTCATCCAGGACCCACCCACCGTAGTGCATCCCCCAAATCAGTGCATCCCTCAACGCCGCTTGTAACAACTTTGTTACAAAGCGGCGCGTGCGGATTTCTGCACAAAAAAATCCTTCCGGGGCATCCACCCCCTCCAGTTAGCTAAAGTACTTACATAGCTTTCAGTTTGCTATCTTGGCATACATCTTGCGATAAGGTAATTGTCCCTTACGCCAGTTTCATGCCGGCGTCCCACAACCACGAACCCAAAAGAAAACCCCGCGACGGGGTCTGGGGACACTTGCGCCTAAATTTTTAAAACCTGAAGGAGCGGCACCAATGAAGCATCCGATGCACACGAAAAAACGCCTGTTGACCCAAGCCGTACTGCTGGCACTGGCCGCCAGCGCGGCCGCGAACGTCATGGCCGCCGACGCCGACGCCGCCGAGGCTGCAGCCGCCGCAACACCAGCCCCGGCCGCCGCCGGCGACAACATCTCCGCCGTCATTGTCACCGGCACCCGTCGCGGCGGCCTGAAGGCCGTCGACAGCGCATCGCCGATCCAGGTGCTCGATTCAGGCTCGCTGGAACGCACCGGCCAGCCCGACCTGATCCAGGCGCTGGCGCAGAACCTGCCCTCCTTCACCGCCCAGGCCTTCGGCGGCGACACCGCCAACATGACCTTGTCGGCCCGCCTGCGCGGCCTGAGCCCGAACAATACCCTGGTGCTGGTCAACGGCAAGCGCCGCCACACCACCGCCAACCTGGCCGTGCTGGCCGGCCCGTTCCAGGGCGGCGCCGCGACCGACCTGAACTTCATCCCGGTGGCCGCCATCGATCACATCGAAGTGCTGCAGGACGGCGCCGCCGCCCAGTACGGCACCGACGCGATCGCCGGCGTGATCAACATCATCCTCAAAAACGATAGCTCGGGCGGCTCGCTGACCGGCACCGCCGGCCGCTACTTCGACGAGGGCGGCAAGACCGGCGACGCCAGCTTCAACATCGGCTTCGAACCGAGCGCCAACAGCTACCTGAACCTCACCGGCGAAACCAAGTACCACGGCCACAGCATGCGCTCGGACGTCGATCCGCGCGTGACCAACCCGGCCAACCTGGCGTCGATGCCGACCCTGACCCAGGCCGACGGCTACCCGTACGCCAACAAGATCTCCGGCGACGCCGCCTACCACCTGAACCTGCTGTCCCTGAACGGCGGCATCGACCTGGGCGGCACCGAGCTGTACACCATCGCCACCTACGGCGAGAAGAAAGCCGACTCGTTCCAGAACTACCGCGTGCCCAACCGCATTCCGCGCATGTACCCGAACGGCTTCAACCCCAAGCAAACCCTCGACGAAACCGACTACGGCTTCACCGGCGGCGCCAAGGGCGAGCTGGCCGGCTGGAACTGGGACCTGAGCAGCACCTACGGCAAGGACGAGGCCAAGATCGGCGTCAAGAACTCCGGCAACATCTCGCTGTTCAACGACACCGGCGCCTCGCCGACCTTGTTCCACGCGGGAACCTTCACCGCCACCCAGTGGACCACGTCGCTGGAGGTGAACCGCGAGTTCGCCGTCGGCTGGGCCTCGCCGCTGTCGGTGGCCGGCGGCGTCGAGTACCGCCGCGACGGCTACGAGATCGGCGCCGGCGACCCTGCCTCGCGTTACAAGGAAGGCTCGCAATCGTATCCGGGCTTCTCGCTGACCGACGCCGGCAAGCACGACCGCAACAACAAATCGGTCTACGTCGATGTCGCCGGCTCGCCGATCGCCAACCTGAAGATAGACGTCGCCGCCCGCTTCGAGGACTACAGCGACTTCGGCAGCGCGCGCGTGGGCAAGTTCACGGCCCGCTACGACTTCACGCCGGCGTTCGCGCTGCGCGGCACGGTCAGCAACGGCTTCCGCGCGCCGACCATGGCCGAACAATACTATTCGGCCACCAACGTCTCGCCGACGCAGGCCTCGGTGCAGTTGGCGCCGAACTCGCCGGCCGCCGCGCTGGTCGGCATCAACGGCCTGAAACCGGAGAAGTCGCAGAACTACAGCCTGGGCATGGTGTTCCATCCGGTACCGAAGGCGACGGTAACGGTGGACGCCTACAGCATCAGCATCCACGACCGCATCGTCGGCAGCGGCACCTTGTTCGGCTCGGGCAACACGGTCAATTCGCCGGCCGTGGTGGCGGCCATCCGCGCCAACGGCAACATCCTCGACCCGACGGTCACGCGCACCGGCATCAGCGTGTTCTCGAACGCGGCCAACACGCGCAACAAGGGCATCGAAGCGGTGCTGTCGTACGGCAGCAATTTCGGCGATATGGGCCGGGTGGACTGGTCGGCGGCGGCCAACTACAACAAGGTCACGGTGACCAAGGTCAACCAGGCGCCGTCGCAGTTGCTGCCGCAGCGCCTGCTCGACCAGTCGGCCATCGCGTCGCTGGAGAACTCGTCGCCGAAGGTGCGCGTCAACCTGGGCGGGCTGTGGAAGAAGGGAGACTGGACCGTCAACCTGCGGGAATCGATTTACGGGCCGTCGTCGGGGTATAGCTCGCTCAACAACGTCACCTACTTCGAGACCAAGATCGACACCTTGTTCACAACGGATCTGGAGGTATCGTACCGGGTAACGAAGGCGGTGACGGTATCGGCCGGCGCCAACAACCTGTTCAACAAGTATCCGGGCAAGGTCAATCAGGAGTATGTGGCGGCGGCGCGCGCGGCGCTGAACACGGCGGCGGTGACGCAGTATCCGTCGTTCTCGCCGATCGGCATCAACGGTGGATATTATTACGCGCGGGTCGGTTACACCTTCTAATCCATCGTTAACCCGCAACCCGGACGCCGGGGTCGGACCCGCAGGGTCCGACCCCATGTGGCCGCAGTGCGGGTTGGCGGCCGGCGCATGACGGCCGCAATAAAAAAGCCCCGAACGTTTTTGGCGTTCGGGGCTTTTTTTGTCTTGCTAACTCAAGCTTATTTTACTTCGGTGACCGCTGCCGTCTGGATCGGCTTGATGATCTTGACCTTGGCGCGTTCCTTCAGCAGCTGGATGTACTCGTACATCTCTTGCTGCGCGACGATGGTGTTGATCTGCTCGGCTTCCGTTTTGCGGCGCTCGGCATCCTGCTCGGCCGGCTGCTGCACCTTGCCGATGCGATAGATGCCGTAACCCATGCCCGGCACGTCCACGCCCACGTAGGCCGGCAGCTTGCTGGTGTCGGCTTTCATGACTTCCTGCATGGCCAAGCCGTTGATGCCTTCGGCCTTGGCGCGCGATACCAGCTTGGCAGCGCCAAAGCCGGTGGCGTCGCCCGATTTCTTGAACGCGGCCAGTTTGTCGGCGCCGGCCTTGGTGGCCAGCTTGTTGGCTTCTTCCATGGTCACGCGCTGACGGATGCCGGCATCGACTTCGGCCAGCGGACGCTTCGAGGCAGGCTTGAATTCGACGATGCGGCCGGCGATCAAGGTGCTCGGCGCGGATTCGACCGCTTCGGTGTTGCGCTTGCTGCTGATCGAGTCGTTCGAGAACAGCGCGGCCAGGAACTTGGCGTTGTTATACGGCGCCGGGCCGGCCATCGGCGATGGATTGCGCGAGACGTTGGCGGCCGTTTCAATCTTCAGGCCCAGCTTGTCTGCGACCGGCTTCAGGCTGTCGGACTGCTCGTAGACGGTGTTGGTGAACGCTTCAGCCATTTCCGAATACTTCTTGGCGGCCTTTTGCTTTTTCAGCGCCTCGGCCACTTCGGTCTTGACCGCGTCGAGCGGCTTGACGACGGCCGGCGTCAGCGCGCTGACGGTCAGCACGTGGAAACCGAATTCCGATTGCACGGCGTCGCTGATCTCGCCCTGCTTGAGCTTCATGACGGCGGCCTCGACCGGCGCCGGCAGCACGCCTTTGGTGACGATGTCCAGATCGCCGCCCTGCTCGGCCGATACCGGATCTTCGGACTTGGCCTTGGCAACCTTGGCGAAGTCGGCCGGGTTCTTGCGCAGCTCGGCGACGATGGCGTCGGCCTTGGCTTTGGCGGCGGCGGTCTCGGCGGCGTTGGCGCCCTTCTTCAGGCCGATCAACACGTGCGCGGCGCGGCGCGTTTCCGGCGTCGTGAAGGCGGCCTGGTTGGCGTTGTAGTAGGTGGCGACTTCGGCGTCGGTGACGGCGATCTGGCTCATCACGGCGTCGCTGTTGAGGACCACGTATTCGATCTTGGCCTGCTCGGGCACTTCAAAGAACTTGCCGTTCTTTTCGTAGTAGGCCTTGACCATCTCGTCGGTGACTTTGACCTGCGGCACGAAATCGGCGATCGGCAGCAACAGTTCCTGCACTTCGCGTTCCTGCGCGCCGATGTCCGACAGCGTCTTGGCGACGCTGCGCGGGGCGAAACCGGTGCTTTGCACCGAGCCGGCCAGCTGCTGCAGGGCCATGTCGCGGCGCATGCGGGCGTCGTTCATGGCCGGGGTCAAGCCCTGGGAGGCCAGTATCTGCTTGTAGCGCTCCATGTCGAAGGTGCCCGGGCCGCCGAACAGTTCGGTGATGGCCTTTTGCAGCTGGGCGTCGGTGACGCTCAGGTTCGAACGGGTCACTTCGGCGGCGATCGCGCGTTCGGCGATCAGCTGGTCGAGCAGGTTTTGCCGGAACTCGGGGGTGTCGAACATCTTCTGGTCGAACTGCTCGCCCATGCGCTGGCGGTAGCTGTCGAGCTGGTTGCGCAGCGCGTTGTCGAACTCTTGCTGGCTCACCGGTTGACCGGCGACCTTGGCGATCGTGGTGGCGTCGTCGCCGAAGCCTTTGTAGCCCTCGAGGCCGACTAACGCGAACGAAGGCACGATGATGATCGCCAGGAGAATCTGCATCAAGCGTTGATGGGTACGAATAAATTCAAACATGGTCAGCCAATTCGGATTGAGTGGAACTTGCACATACAAAAAAGGCGAACTCGCGTTCGCCAATTCCGGTTGGCGGATTTTACAGTGCCCCCCTGCCCTTAGCAAGGGTAAATCATGGTAGAACGGCACGGCGTTCAACCCGCACTTCCAACCTGGGGTCGGACCCGGCGGGTCCGACCCCGCCGGGCCCTGCGGGGGTTTATTTCCGGCGGTGCGCCATATAATAAAACCGACATCCCGATATTCAAGTGCGATATTCAAACGCACAAAAGAAAAACCCCGCAGCTCATTATAAGCTGCGGGGTATCTTGTTCTTGGCGGAGCGGACGGGACTCGAACCCGCGACCCCCGGCGTGACAGGCCGGTATTCTAACCAACTGAACTACCGCTCCTTTGGGTCATACATATATAGCATTTTGTTGGCGGAGCGGACGGGACTCGAACCCGCGACCCCCGGCGTGACAGGCCGGTATTCTAACCAACTGAACTACCGCTCCAACAAAACACTGGGTACAACACTTTACTGCTAATGCCGCAAAACTGGTGGGCGGTGAGAGGCTCGAACTCCCGACCTAAGCCTTGTAAGGGCTCCGCTCTACCAACTGAGCTAACCGCCCGTTTTGCCGCTTTTTCATCCAGTGAACCACTCATTTACATGAGCTGCTCACCGAAGTCCGTTAGTTTACAGCATCTTTCAAAGCTTTACCAGCTTTAAATTTAGGAACTTTTGCTGCTTCGATGGTGATCTCTTCCTTGGTGCGCGGATTGCGGCCGGTACGGGCGGCGCGTTCGCTCACGGAGAAGGTACCAAAGCCGACCAGGGTCACGCTGTCGTTGTTTTGCAGGGTCGTGGTCACGCCGTCGATCACCGCGTCCAGCGCGCGCGCAGCGGCAGCTTTCGAGATGTCAGCGGAAGTGGCAATATGGTCGATCAATTCAGTCTTATTCAAAGCAATTCCCCGTCACAAAGGTTATATCGTTTAGCCGCTAAACTCCGGTATTTAAAACCGCAGTCCTGGCCGAGAAAAATCTCAGGCCGTATTAAACAAGCCAGCCCCGTGTCGTGTCAAGCGCTGCACTGTAGAAAAGTGGGCCAAAATAAAAAACAGGCGCTATAAAAGCGCCTGTTTTTGCAATACCAGATACTAATGCTGAACAAAAGTTAGTGTTTTACCACTTCTGTTTGGCCGTCGGCTTTGGCGGCGGCTGCGGCCACCGCTTCCACCGGCGCGGTCTCCGTCAGCGGTTCAGGCAGACGTTCCAGCGCGATTTCCAGCACTTTGTCGATCCAACGCACCGGCACGATTTCCAGTTTGTTTTTGACATTGTCCGGGATGTCGGCCAGGTCCTTGACGTTCTGCTCGGGGATCAGCACGGTCTTGATGCCACCGCGCTGCGCCGCCAGCAGTTTCTCTTTGAGCCCACCGATCGGCAATACTTCGCCGCGCAGGGTGATCTCGCCCGTCATGGCCACGTCGGCGCGCACCGGAATGCCCGTGAACACCGACACCATCGCCACCGTCATCGCCGCGCCGGCCGAAGGACCGTCTTTCGGCGTCGCGCCTTCCGGCACGTGGATGTGGATGTCGCTCTTCTCGAACACTTCGTTCTTGATGCCGAGGCGGTTGGCACGGCTGCGCACCACGGTGCGGGCCGCTTCGATCGACTCCTTCATCACGTCGCCCAAAGTACCGGTGCGGATCACGCCGCCCTTGCCCGGCATCGACACGGCTTCGATGGTCAGCAGATCGCCGCCCACTTCGGTCCATGCCAGACCGACGACCTGGCCGATCTGATTCTCTTTCTCGGCCACGCCGAAGTCGTAGCGGCGCACGCCCAGGAACTTGTCCAGGTTTTTCGGCGTGACGGCGACTTTCTTCTCCGACTTCTTCAGCAAGAGCATCTTGACGACCTTGCGGCAGATCTTCGACACTTCGCGTTCCAGCGACCGCACGCCGGCTTCGCGGGTGTAGTAGCGGATGATGTCGCGCAAGGCGGCTTCGCTGACGGCGATCTCGTCTTCCTTCAGACCGTTGTTCTTGATCTGCTTAGGCAACAAGTAACGCTGGGCGATGCTGGTCTTCTCGTCTTCCGTGTAACCGGACAGGCGGATGACTTCCATGCGGTCCAGCAGCGCCGGCGGGATGTTGTACGAGTTCGACGTCGCCACGAACATCACGTCGGACAGATCGAAGTCGACTTCGATGTAGTGGTCCGAGAACGTATGGTTCTGTTCAGGGTCCAGCACCTCGAGCAGGGCCGACGACGGATCGCCGCGGAAGTCCGCGCCCATCTTGTCGATTTCATCCAGCAGGAACAGCGGATTGCGCACGCCGACCTTGGCCAGCGACTGCAGCACCTTGCCCGGCATCGAGCCGATGTAGGTACGGCGGTGGCCGCGGATCTCGGCCTCGTCGCGCACGCCGCCGAGCGCCATGCGGACGAACTTGCGGTTCGTGGCGCGGGCGATCGACTGGCCCAGCGAGGTTTTACCCACGCCTGGAGGACCGACGAAGCACAGGATCGGCGCTTTCAGCTTGTCGACGCGCTGTTGGACTGCAAGATATTCCAGGATGCGTTCTTTAACCTTGTCCAGGCCGTAGTGGTCGCCCTCGAGCACTTTTTCAGCGTTCGACAGGTCGTTGTTGACCTTGGACTTCTTCTTCCACGGCAGGCTGACCAGGGTGTCGATGTAGTTGCGCACAACGGTCGCTTCAGCCGACATCGGCGACATCAGCTTCAGCTTTTTCAGCTCGGCGGTGGCCTTGTCCAATGCCTCTTTCGGCATCTTCGCCAGCGCGACCTTCTTCTCCAGCTCGTCCAGATCGGCGCCGTCCTCGCCCTCGCCCAGTTCCTTCTGGATGGCTTTGACCTGCTCGTTCAGGTAGTACTCACGCTGCGACTTTTCCATCTGACGCTTGACGCGGCCACGGATGCGCTTCTCGACCTGCAGAATGTCGAGTTCGCCTTCCAGCTGGCCCAGCAGATGTTCCAGGCGCTTGGCGACGCTGAAGATTTCCAGGATCACCTGTTTCTGCTCGAGCTTCAGCGGCAGGTGCGCGGCGACGGTGTCGGCCAGGCGGCCGGCGTCGTCGATGCCCGACAGCGAAGCGAGGATTTCAGGCGGGATCTTTTTGTTCAGCTTGACGTACTGGTCGAACTGCTGAACGATCGCGCGGCGCATCGCTTCGATTTCCGAATCGTCGCCCAGCTCGGAATCGAGCGGCGTCAGGTCGGCCACGAAGTGCGTCGGCGTATCCGTGATGCGGTTGATGCGCGCGCGCTGCGAGCCCTCGACCAGCACCTTCACGGTACCGTCGGGCAGCTTCAGCATTTGCAGAATATTGGCCACGCAGCCGATCTCGTAGATATCGGAGGCAGAAGGTTCGTCCTTGGCGGCCGCTTTTTGCGCGGCAAGCATGATGCTCTTGCCCTGCTCCATTGCGGCTTCCAGCGCCTTGATCGACTTTGGTCGGCCTACGAAAAGTGGTATCACCATATGCGGGAAAACTACAACGTCCCGCAGCGGCAATAACGGCAGTTGAGTTTGCTCTGTTAATTTGGAAGTTGTCATGGCGTACCTTATGTGAAAGCGTGATTATGATGTGGGCGCTGATATGCCGAATCACAAGACCGGACTACAAGAAATAATTCCCTTAAAAAAGAGTCTTTTCAAAGTGGCCAGCCCATTCTAAAAGAACCATCCAATAAAAAAGCCACGCGCGACAGCGGCTGTCACGTGTGGCTTTTCGAATGAAGCCTGCTCTTTTATTGATTTAAATTGTACCGCCTTGCCTCACGGATGCGAAATGAATTTTGCGTCGGCGTGGGGCAAGTGTGCACAAGTTATTTAATTCTCACCAGAGGCTTTGGCCTGGTCTTGATATATCAATAAAGGTTTGGCGCCACTGGTGATCGTATTTTCATCGATAACCACTTTGGTGACATTGGTTTCATTTGGCAGCTCGTACATCGTGTCCAGCAAAGCGTGCTCCAGGATCGAACGCAGGCCGCGCGCGCCGGTCTTGCGGGCCAGCGCTTTCTTGGCGATGGCGTGCAGCGCGGCCGGACGAATCTCCAGCTCGGCGCCTTCCATGTCCAGCAGCTTCGAGTACTGTTTGACCAGCGCGTTCTTCGGCTCGATCAGGATCTGGATCAGCGCCTCTTCCGTCAGCTCCGACAGCGTGGCGACGACCGGCAGACGGCCGACCAGCTCGGGGATCAGGCCGAACTTGATCAGATCTTCCGGTTCCGCTTCCATCAGCACTTCGCTGGCGTTGCGTTCCTTCTTGCTCTTGACGCTGGCCGAGAAGCCGATGCCCGACTTTTCCGACCGGTTGGCGATGACCTTGGCCAGGCCGTCGAACGCGCCGCCGCAGATGAACATGATGTTGGTGGTGTCGATCTGCACGAAGTCCTGGTTAGGATGCTTGCGCCCGCCTTGCGGCGGCACCGACGCCATCGTGCCCTCGATCAGTTTCAACAGCGCCTGCTGCACGCCCTCGCCCGACACGTCGCGCGTGATGGACGGGTTGTCGGACTTGCGCGAGATCTTGTCGATCTCATCGATATAGACGATGCCGCGTTGCGCTTTCTCAACGTCGTAGTTGCAGCTCTGCAACAGTTTCTGGATGATATTCTCAACATCCTCGCCCACATAGCCCGCTTCGGTCAACGTGGTGGCGTCGGCGATGACGAACGGCACGTTCAACATGCGCGCCAGGGTTTGCGCCAGCAGGGTCTTGCCAGAGCCGGTAGGACCGACCAGCAAGATGTTGCTCTTGGCCAGTTCGATGTCGTCTTTCTTGCCCAGGTGCTTCAGACGCTTGTAGTGGTTGTACACGGCCACCGACAGGATGCGCTTGGCGGTTTGCTGGCCGATGACGTACTGGTCCAGCAAGTCCTTGATTTCATGCGGGGTTGGCAGGTCCGACTTGGCGCCGGCGACGGATTCGATGGCCGAGGTCTCGTCGCGGATGATGTCGTTGCACAGGTCGATGCATTCGTCGCAGATGAAGACCGACGGGCCGGCGATGAGTTTCTTTACCTCGTGCTGGCTCTTGCCGCAAAACGAGCAGTACAGTAATTTTTCGCCGCTGGAGGATTTTTTGTCTGACATGGGGCAGTTTTCTTTGAGTTACAGAATGGCTTTGCTGTTGCAGCATGTGTGGCGTTCCGGAAAAGTCCGCCTACCACTACATGCTACCCGAAATAAAAACGAAACGCCCGAACGATTGATCGCCCGGGCGCGTTTTACAGCAATACTCCGCAGCAATGCTGCGATGAAAGCATCAAGCCCGGTTGGACAACATTTTGTCGATCAATCCGTACTCTACAGCCTCTTCCGCCGACATGAAACGATCACGATCGGTGTCTTTGGCGATCTGCTCGACGGTTTGGCCGGTGCGTTCGGCCATGATGGCGTTCAGACGATGACGCAGATACAAGATTTCCTTGGCCTGGATCTCGATGTCGGACGCCATGCCTTGCGAGCCGCCCGAAGGCTGGTGAATCATGATGCGCGAGTTCGGCAGCGAGAAGCGCTTGCCCTTGGCGCCGGCGGCCAGCAGGAAGGCGCCCATCGAGGCGGCCATGCCGGTGCACAACGTCGAGACGTCGGGCTTGATGAACTGCATCGTATCGAAGATCGCCAGACCGGCCGAGACCGAACCGCCGGGGGAATTGATGTACAGCGAGATATCCTTGTCCGGATTTTCGCTTTCCAGGAACAACAGCTGGGCGACCACCAGGTTCGCCATCTGGTCGTTGACGGGACCGACCATGAAGATGATGCGTTCCTTGAGCAGGCGCGAGTAGATATCGTACGAACGCTCGCCGCGACCGCTTTGTTCGACCACCATCGGCACCAGGCCGAGCATTTCAGTGTCCAGCGCCGGATTACGGTTAAAACCAGTCATTCTATTTCCTTGTGAAGCAGCTAGGCCGGAGTGAAGATATTACTACAAATCGTTACAGCAAACTTGTCAGCTAAATTATCACTTCGGCCGTGCTGAATTACGCTTGAGCGTTGCTTCCCATCAGTTCGTCAAAGGCCACAACCTTGGACGACGTCTTCGACAGGCCCAGGACGTAGTTGACGACGTTTTCTTCCAATACAAGAGCTTCCACCTCGGCCAGACGGCGACGATCGCTGTAGTAGTACTTCAGCACTTCGCGCGGGTCTTCGTAGCTCTGGGCGAAGTCTTCGACTTGCGCTTTGACCTGCTCAGGCTGGGCTTGCAGCTTGTTCTCGCCGACCAGTTGCGACAGGATCAGGCCCAGGCGTACGCGACGCTCGGCTTTTTCCGCGAACAGTTCTTGCGGGAATGGCACGTCCTTGACGTTCATGCCGCGCTGTTCCATGTCCTGGCGGGTCATTTCGGCCAGGCGCTCGCTGTCCTGGGCGATCAGCGACTGCGGCACGTCCAGGGTGGCGGTTTTCACCAGCGCATCCATGACGGCTTCCTTGTTGCGGGCTTTGACACGGCCGGCGACTTCGCGTTCCAGGTTGACTTTGATGTCTTCGCGCATTTTGGCGACGTCGCCATCGGCCACGCCCAGCGATTTGGCGAATTCGGCATCGACTTCCGGCAGGTGCGCCCATTCCAGCTTTTTCAGGGTGATGGTGAACGACGCGGTTTTGCCGGCGACGTCTTTACCATGGTAGTCCTCTGGGAAAGCCAGCGGGAAGGTCTTGGCTTCGCCGACCTTCAGGCCGACGGTCGCGGCTTCGAATTCCGGCAGCATGCGGCCTTCGCCGAGCACGAACGGGTAGTCTTCAGCTTTGCCACCTGGGAACTCAACGCCGTCGATCGAGCCGACGAAGTCGACGGTCACGCGGTCGCCATTGGCAGCAACCGGCTCGCCGCCGTCGCCGTGTTCGCCGGCTTCGCCGGCTTCGCCTTTGGTGTGGAAGTGCACGCGCTGTTTGCGCAGGATTTCAATGGTCTTGTCGATCTCGGCTTCCGAGACGTCGGCCTTGACGGTTTCGATTTCCACCGTGGTCAGGTCGCCAACGACGACTTCCGGGTAGACTTCGAACGTCGCGTCGAAGGTCAGCACGCCTTCTGGCGAGTCTTCCTTCGGCTGGATGTTCGGGTAGCCAGCTACGCGCAGCTGGGCTTCGTTTGCGGCGTCGTTGAAAGCGCGGCCAACTTTGTCGTTCAACACTTCGGTCTCGATCTGATAACCGTACTGTGCTGCGACCATTTTCAGAGGAACTTTACCCGGACGGAAGCCTGGTGCCTTAGCCGTTTTGGCTTGCACTTTCAGGCGCTTCTCAACTTCGCTGCGGACTTCGGTCAGCGGGAAGGAGATCGTGATACGACGTTCGAGTTTGCCCAAGGTTTCGACTGCAGTTGCCATGTAAAAATCGTCCAAAAAAATAGTGATACAGTTGGTGCGAGGAGGGGGACTCGAACCCCCACACCATTGCTGGCGTCAGGACCTAAACCTGGTGCGTCTACCAATTTCGCCATCCTCGCGGCATGTTTGCACAAAAGCAAAGGGCGACTCGTAAGTGAAAACGGTCGCCCTGGCCCCACTATTCTCCGTGGGAGCTTTCAACTTCAACGCGGTATTCTAACGGGTTTTTTAGCGAAATGTGGTGATTTTTAAACTAAGCAAGGTATTCGGCTGTTTTTCGTCCATTTTTGCCTATTTAACCCGCAAAGCGGCCGGTTTTGGGGTCGTACCCCTAAGGGTACGACCCCGCCGTCAATGGGTTTTAACAGCGTCGCCGGTCGGCTTCTTAACGCGGAACCACGCCGCATAAAGCGCCGGCAGGAACAATAAGGTCAGCGCGGTCGCCACGATCAGGCCGCCCATGATCGCCACCGCCATCGGCCCCCAGAATACGGAACGCGACAACGGTATCATCGCCAGCGCGGCCGCCGCCGCCGTCAGGATGATCGGACGGCAACGACGCACCGCCGATTCGACGATCGCCGTCCACGGATCGTGGCCGGCCTTGATGTCCTGCTCGATCTGATCGACCAGGATCACCGAGTTGCGAATGATCATGCCGAACAGCGCGATGATGCCCAGGTTGGCGACAAAGCCCAGCGGACGGCCCAGCAACAGCAGCGCCATCGCCGCCCCGGCCACGCCCAGCGGACCGGTCAGGAACACCAGCAACGCCCGCGAGAAACTGTGCAGCTGCAGCATCAGCAAGGTGAAGATGATGAAGATCGCCAGCGGCAGGTTGGCCGCGATCGACGCCTCGGCCGAGCCGCTGTCGGCCGCCGCGCCCTTGACGGTGATTTTGTAGCCGGCCGGCAGCGCGTCGCGCAGCGCCTTCAACTTCGGATCGATCTGTCCGGACACGGTCGGTCCCTGGATGTGGTCGCCGACGTCAGCCTGGACGGTGATCGCCCATTCGCGCCCTTCCCGCCACACCACACCCGGCTCCCACACGAAGTGCGCGCGCGCCAGCTGGCTGATCGTCACGAACTTGCCGCTCGCGGTCGGGATATTCGTATCGTTCAGGATCGAGATCGTGTTGCGCTCGTCGATGGGCTGGCGGATCTGGATGTCTACCAGCTTGATGTCCTCGCGGAACTGGCCGACGGTGGTACCGGACAGAATCGTGTTGGCCGCGCGCATGACCGTCTGGGAAGTCACGCCAACGGCACGCATCTTGTCCTGATCCAGGTCCAAACGCAGCACCTTGATCGATTCGTTCCAGTTGTCGTTGACGCCCAGCGTGTTCGGGTTGTCACGCATGATGTCCTTGACCTGGTCGGCGATGGCGCGCACTTTCGCCACTTCCGTGCCCGTCACGCGGAACTGCACCGGATACGGCACCGGCGGACCATTCGGCAACAGCTTGACCCTGCCGCGCACCTCGGGGAAATCGACCTTGAAGACATCGACGATCTTCTGGCGCAATTCGGCGCGGGCCTTCAAATCCTTGGGCAACACGACGATCTGCGAGACGTTGGTTTGCGGGAAAATCTGGTCCAGCGGCAGATAGAAGCGCGGGCTGCCGGTGCCGACATAGCTGGTCACGCTGACCACGCCGGGCTGTTTGCGGATGAACGCCTCGAACTTCTTGACCTGCGCCTCGTTGGCCGCGAAGGTCGTCCCCTCCGGCGTCCACATCTCGACCATCAGTTCGGGACGGCTGGAATCCGGGAAGAACTGCTTCTCGATGAAATTAAAGCCGTACACGCCCAGCGCGAACACCGCCAGCGACAGCACAATCGTCGTTTTGCGGAACTCGACGCACCAGTTGACCACCGCGCGGAAGCGGCGGAAGCCGGGCGTGTCGAACAGGTCGTGCTCGCTCGCGCCATCGGCGTGCGGCTTGACCTTCAGCAAGATATAGCCGAGGTAAGGCGTGAACGTCACGGCCACCACCCACGAAATGATCAGCGCCAGCGCGTTGACCGAGAACAGCGAGAACGTGTACTCGCCGGCGGCCGACTTGGCCAGGCCGATCGGCAGGAAGCCGGCCACGGTGATCAGGGTGCCGGTCAGCATCGGGATCGCGGTCGAGGTGTAGGCGAAGGTGGCCGCGTCGAAGCGCGACATGCCCTCCTCCATCTTGCGCACCATCATTTCGACCGCGATGATGGCGTCGTCCACCAGCAGGCCCAGCGCGATGATCAGCGCGCCCAGCGAGATCTTGTGCAGGTCGATGTCGAGCATGCGCATGAACAGGAAGGTCACGGCCAGCACCAGCGGAATGCTCAGCGCCACCACCAGGCCCGGACGGATGTCCAGGCGGAATGGCTTGGTGTGCAGGCCGAGCGCGACGAAACTGACGGCCAGCACGATCAGCACCGCTTCGATCAGTGTATGGACGAACTCGCCCACGGACGCCTTGACCGCCTCGGGCTGGTCGGAAACGCGCTCGAGCTCGATACCGACGGGCAGCTTGGCCTTCATCTCGGCCACGGTTTTCTCCATGTGCTTGCCGAGTTCGATGATATTGCCGCCCTTCTCCATCGACACGCCCAGGCCGATCACTTCCTTGCCGTTAAAGCGCATCTTGTCGCCCGGCGGGTCCTGGTACTGGCGCTTGATGGTGGCGAAGTCGCCCAGGCGGAACGTGGTGCCGTTGGCGCGCAGTTCCAGCTCTTCCAGGTCCTTGACGGTTTTCAGCGCGCCGGTGACGCGCACCTGCAGGTTGTCGGTCGGCGTGACCAGCACGCCGGTCGACTCGACGCTGTTCTGCGTGGCGATCTGGTTGGCGATGGTCTCGATCGGGATGCCCAGCTGGGAAAACTTCTTGTGCGAGAACTCGATGTTGATCTTCTCGTCCTGCACGCCGAACAGCTCGACCTTGGACACCATTTTCACGCCCAGCAACTGCTGGCGCACGAAATCGGCGTAGTCCTTCATCTCGGCATAGGTGAAACCGTCGCCCGACAGCGCGAAGATCGACCCGTAGGTATCGCCGAACTCGTCGTTGAAGAACGGCCCCTGCACACCCGGCGGCAAGGTGCCGCGCATGTCGCCGATCTTCTTGCGCACCTGGTACCAGGACTGCGCGACCTCTTTCGGCGGCGTCGATTCGAGCAGCTTGAGGATGATCAGGGTCTCGCCCGGCTTCGAATAGCTGCTGATCTCATCGATGCCTGGTGTTTCCTGCAACTTCTTTTCCAGCTTGTCGGTGACCTGCTCGGCCACCTGCAGCGCGGTCGCGCCCGGCCAGTTGGCGCGCACCACCATCGCCCGGAAGGTGAACGGCGGGTCCTCGTCCTGGCCCAGGTTGCTATAACTGAGGGCGCCGCCGATGAGCAGCACCGCGATCAGATAGCGGGTCAGCGGGATATGTTCGAGCGCCCAGCGTGAGAGGTTGAAGCCATTCATTTGGCGACCCCGGCCGCAGGCGCCGCAGGAGTGGCCGGCGCTGCCTGCGCCGGTGCCGCCAGTGGCACGTCGTTACCGAGGATCTTAACTTTCTGGCCCGGCTTGAGCAGATGCACGCCCGCCGTGACGATGGTCTGGCCGGGCTTGACGCCGCTCCCGAGGATCAAGTCGTTGCCGGCCGCGCCGGTGACCGTGACCGGCACCAGCTTGGCGACACCGCCCTCCACCACCCAGACCGAGGTCACCGATTTCTCGTTGAACAAGGCCGTCAGCGGCACCTTGATCTGTGGCGTCTCCGTCTTCGACGCGAACCGCACCACCGCCGTCATGCCCAGCTTGGCTTCGGCCAGACTGTCGGGAATCGTCACCTTGGCGGTGTAGGTGCGGGTGGCGGGATCGGCCACCGGCGAAATCTCGCGGATCTTGCCGATCACCGTTTTGCTCGGATCGGCCCACAGCCGCACATGCACGTCCGAAATCTTGCGCAGGATATCGACCTTATCCTCCGGCAAGCCGATGACGATCTCCTTCTCGCCGGACTTGGCCACGCGCACCACCTCGGTGCCGGGTTGGACCACCTGGCCCGCCTCGGCCGACACCGCCGTCACGACGCCGTCGACATCGGACACCAGCGCCGCATAGCCGGCCTGGTTCGATTGTCCGCGATAGGCCGCCTGGGACGCCTCGACATTGGACTGCGCGGACTTGAAGGTGGACTCCTTCTCGTCGAGCACCGCCTGGCTGACGAAATTCTTGGCGCGCAGCTCCTGGTAGCGTTTCAGCTCGGCCTTGGCCAGGTCGCGGCTGGTTTCAGCGGAACGCAGCGCGGCCAGCGACTGGGCCTGCGATAATTTCAAATCCTGCGGATCGAGCTGCATCAGCACCTGGCCCTTCTTGACCAAGGTGCCGACATCGACCTTGCGGCTGACGATCTTGCCGGCGACGCGGAAGCCCAGGCGCGACTCGACGCGGGCGCGCACCTCGCCGGAGAACTCGGCGTTGACATCGACGTCGCTGCTGCTCAGGACGATGGCGCGCACGGGACGGATATCTTCGGTTTTCTCGACGGGCTTGGAGCAGGCGGCCAGGGTGGCGGCCATCAGCAACGCAATTAATAATGGGGAAATCTGACGCGGAATTTTGGGGGCGACCACAGTACTTTCCTTTTCCTTGCTCTGGAGGGTAGTTGGCACTACTATTACGGGTTGGAAATAAATGACTTTCCGTTAATTAATTATAAGCCGAGCAAATCCGTTTGCAAATGACTTTTGCGTCATTAATCTAAAAATATTGCTTTAGGCTGGGTGTGTATGTCAGTTGATCACTACGAGAATTTCCCCGTTGCTTCCATTTTGTTACCAAGTCGTCTACGTCCAGCGGTCGAAGCCATCTATGCCTTCGCCCGCAGCGCCGACGATATCGCCGACGAGGGCGACGCCACGCCGGAGGAACGGCTGGCCGCCCTGAGCGCCTACGAAGCCGCGCTCGACCGCATCGCCGCCGGCGACAGCGGCCACGCGCCGATGTTCGAGCGGCTGGCGCAAGTGGTGCGCGAGTACGGGCTGCCGCTCAAGCCGATGTACGAGTTGCTGTCGGCCTTCAAGCAGGATGTGGTGGTCAGCCGCTACCAGACTTATGAGGCGGTGCTGGACTATTGCTCGCGGTCGGCCAATCCGGTCGGCCACCTGATGCTGCATTTATATGGCGCCGCCGACGAGCAGAACCTGCGCGACTCGGACGCGATCTGCAGCGCCCTACAGCTGATCAATTTTTTGCAGGACGTGGCGATCGACCTGCACAAGGAGCGCATTTATATTCCGCTGGAGGACCTGAACCGCTACGCCATCCTGCCGGGAGCGTTGGACCAGGCCAGCGCCCGCCCCCGCTGGCGCTCGATGATGAAGTTCGAGGTCGATCGCGCGCGCGCCCTGATGCTGAGCGGCGCGCCGCTGGCACTGCGGTTGAAGGGACGGATCGGCTTCGAGCTGCGGATGATGGTGCAAGGCGGCCTGCGTATCCTCGACGCCATCGAAGAGGCGGAATACGATGTCTTCCTGCATCGTCCGAAGCTGACGAAACGGGATTGGCTGAGCGTGTTCTGGGCGTCGGTGCGCATGAAACGGCAACTGAAACGGGTGCTGAGCGCGGCATAAACGCTGCGGGCCGCCCGTGCTTGCCAGAAGGATAACAGTGCTTCTATACTGCGTTTTGACCTCAAGTTGAGAAAGCCAGCACAGATGCCTCTACCACCAGACCCCGCCGCGCCGGCCGATTTCGATTTCATCATCGGCGATTGGCGCGTCGAACACCATCGCCTCAATGCGCGCATGTGCGGTTGCGCCGAATGGACGGATTTCGAAGGGCTATCCTCGACGAGCAAGATACTTGGCGGCTTCGGGAATCTGGAAGACAACATCCTGCACTTCCCCGAAGGCTCGGTACGCGCGGTGGCGATGCGTTCGTATTGCCGCGAAACCGGGGAGTGGTCGATCTGGTGGCTGGACGGCCGCAATCCCACGCAACTCGATACGCCCGTGGTGGGCAAGTTCGACGACCACATCGGCTTATTCTTCGCCGACGATATGCTGGACGGGAAAGCGATCAAGGTCCGCTTTACCTGGACCGCGACGCCGGGCGAAAATCCGCGCTGGGAACAAGCATTTTCGAACGACGCCGGGCGCACCTGGGAAACCAATTGGAAGATGGAGTTCTTCAGGATAGGCTCGTAGAGGAGAACAGCCATGTCCACACATCGAATTTTCACAATGCCGTTCTCGAAGGTTTACCCGATGTACGTCCAAAAGGCGGAGCGGAAAAACCGGACCAAGGACGAAGTCGACCAGATTATTTGCTGGCTGACGGGTTATGAAAAGCCGGAACTGGATCGGCAGCTAGAACAGGAAAGCGATTTCCAGACATTCTTTGCCAACGCCCCGGCACTGCACCCGAACGTCTCGCTCATCAAAGGAGTGGTCTGCGGCGTCCGGGTGGAGGACGTCGAGGACCCGCTGATGCAAAAGATCCGCTATCTGGACAAGCTGGTCGACGAGCTGGCCAAAGGAAAGCCGATGACAAAAATACTGCGGGAATAAACAAAACTCGCTGCGGGGTCAAGTCTGTCATTCGGACATGAGCTCGACTATCGCTGGACATGCTCCTGATTCGCGGCACGTAGAACAAGAACGGAAAAATGAAAAAAGCGCTATTTATATGCAGCCAGAATCGATTGCGCAGCCCTACCGCTGAACAGATATTCGCTGGCTGGCCGGATGTAGAAACAGACTCAGCTGGCTTAGGTGGCGATGCCACTGTACCGCTCTCGCCGGAGCAGATTGCTTGGTCAAACATCATTTTTGTCATGGAGAAGGCGCATCGAAACCGTCTCTCCGCCAAATTTGGCAAATATCTGAATGGCAAGCGCGTCATCTGCCTGGACATTCCCGACGACTACGAATACATGCAGCCTGAGCTCATCAAGTTGTTGGAGGCAAAAGCCGGAAAATTCTTGCGTGCTTCTTCGTAGCAGGGGCGGCCAGTAGTAGGCTCCCCCCGGCAAGCCTACCTCTCAATTTCGAGAACAATATGAAAAAATTTTTGATTACCTTATTCAGCAGCACCTTGGGTTCCATCTTCGGCAGCTATTTGTACACCTTGATTCAGGGACCGGCCACCGGCTACCGATGGGGTCCGACAATACTATTCGGCCTGGCCTTCGGGACGATCTCATATTTTTTCAGCAGAAGAAATCAAACGAGTCGTCAACAAATATCGCCCGACGCGACGAAATGACGAGGCTGGCGGCAATCTACGATGCCATTCTGTGGCTGAGGTCGGAAAAAACGGGCAAGAAATTCCCTGTCGTTCAATTCTCTGCCGACACGGACATGGCAACGAATGGTTGGGTATCGCTGACAAGCGGCGTCAATCACGATCTGGTTGTGACGACCCTGACCGACGATGAATTCAACAAGACGTTGGAGGATTCAAGCGGGTACCTTCTGCTGGAAGAGCGCGTGAACAAAATCCTGAACAGGACCGACCTGCTCGCCTCTTGGGTTGCGGTGATCGTGGAGCCTAGCTATGACGTCGATATCACCACGTTGTCCTTTCAGGAATTTCGCAAGATAGCCAAGCAGCCACAGTTGCTCTACCGGGATATTTACAGCCCTGACGGATTGGCGGCCATTGAGACCGAAGTCTCCCGTCGAGATTTTGAACGAAAAGGCGGGAAGCTTCTGGTTTTAACGGGCCGCTGATCGTCGGAGGCCGCCGTTAAGGTGCTTGCAAAGCGATAATCCTGCTCTTGGTCTCGTCGCTGAAGCCCGCAAATTCCTCCTCGGTAAACACGCCATTTTGTCGTAAAAATAAAATCTTGAAAATGGCGTTTGAGCGTTTTAAATCGTTAAACATGTCACCCAATTCGCGGTCGCGACCATGCACTAATTTGTACAATGCAAGATAGCGCGGGTGCGCAGGATCCTCGTGCTTGGAGGCTATCTTTTCGAATTCTGACAGTATCCGCCTGCAATAACGATCCAGCAGAACCGGCTTCAGATCCCGCACATGTCTCCAATCAGATTCTTTGATGTCTGGCATGACTTCATCTAGTAAGGTTAAAGCAGAATTTTATCGAATTCCGTCGACCACGCGTCGCAGCAATGATCGCCAGAACAGCAAGCCACGTCCGATATTTGCGGATTTCCATGCATCGCTTGGTGAAATTCGCAATTGCCGTAGTGGCAAGTTTCTCGCAAAATGAGGGGCAATTAGACCATCCACCATAAAAATCGGAGACCCACCAACATGACAGATCACGTCCGCGCGGCCACACTCATCGCGATGACCACCGTTGTTGCCGCCATGGCGAGCGCCACCGCCGAAACCATCACCGTCAAATCGCCCGGCGGCAGCAATGTGGTGACCATCGACAGCGATAAACTGACCTATTCGGTCAGCCGCAACGGCAAGGTCATCATCGAGCCGTCGCCGCTCGGACTCAATCTGGACATCGGCACGATCGGCCCCGGCGCCAAGCTGACCGGCCGCACCGGCGGCAACGTCAACGACACCTACGACATCGTCGTCGGCAAGGCGCGCAGCGCGCCCGACCGCTATACCCACGCCGACCTGGCGTTCACCGCCGCCGGCAAGCCGTTCAACTTCCACCTGCTGGTGCGGGCCTACGACGACGGCGTCGCCTTCCGCTACACCCTGCCGGAACAGGCCGGCCTGAGCACTGTTAAGGTCAAGAGCGAGAACACGCAGTTCAACTTCGCCAAAGACTACGATTGCTGGGGCGCCAACATGGGCCGCTTCGACACCAGTTTCGAGGCCGAGTACGACCAGACCAAGGCGTCGAAGCTGCGCAACTTCCACCACTACATCTCGCCACTGGTGTGCAAGACCGGCGCCGGCCAGACCACCTTCGCCATCGCCGAGTCCGACGTCAAGGACTATCCCGGCTTCTTCCTGTCCGGACGCGGCGACGCCGGACTGGGCGTGGCCGTCACCTTGCCGCCGCGCTTCGACAACGACCGCAACTTCCGCTCCCGCAAAACCATCTCCGCCAGCGTGCAGTTGAAGGGACAAGGGTTCCAGACGCCGTGGCGCGTGGTGATGCTGGCCGACGCGCCGGGCGACCTGGCCGCCTCGTCGCTGATTCCAACCCTGGCCGCGCCGTCGCAAATCAAGGACACCAGCTGGATCAAGCCGACCAAGACGTCGTGGGACTGGTGGAACGATTGGGCCGTCGACGTGCCCAACGCCGGCGTCAACACCGCCACCTACAAGGCCTTCATCGACTTTTCCAAGAAGATGAAGCTGGAGGATATCCTGATCGACGAGGGCTGGTCCGTCGGCAGCGATATCGAGCCGAACAAGGACGCCGACGTCACGCGCGGCAAGCCGGAAATGGACATGCCCGCCCTGCTCCAATACGCCAAGTCGCAAGGCGTGGGCGTGTGGCTGTGGTTGCAGTGGCAACAGCTCGACAACCAGATGGACGCGGCCTTCAAGCAGTACGAGGCCTGGGGCATCAAGGGCGTCAAGGTGGACTTCATGAACCGCAACGACCAGGAAATGGTCGATTGGTACCACAAGGTGCTGGAGAAGGCGGCCAAGCACCACCTGATGGTCAACCTGCACGGCGCCTATCCTCCGACCGGTCTGAACCGCACCTGGCCGAACTACATCACGCAAGAAGGCGTGCTGGGCGCCGAGAACAACAAGTGGAGCGCGCGCATCACGGCCGGCCACAACGTCACCTTGCCGTTCACCCGCATGATCCTGGGGCCGATGGATTACACGCCGGGCGGCTTCCGCAACACCACGCCGGCCAAGTTCCAGCACCGCAACCACGAGCCGATGGTGATGACCACGCGCGGCCAGGCCGTCGCCATGTACGTGGTCTATGACAGCCCGTTCCAGATGGTGTCGGACGCGCCGGCCGCCTACGTCAACGCCGACGGCGCCGAGTTCGTGCAGACGGTGCCAACGTCGTGGGACGAGACCCGCATCCTGTCGGGCGATATCGGCCAGTACATCGTCTCGGCGCGGCGCAAGGGCGACACCTGGTACATCGGCGCGATGACCAACGAGGCGGGCCGCACGTTGAAGGTGCCGCTGTCGTTCCTCGGCAAAGGCGCGTTCAACGCGCACGTACTGCAGGACGGCGCCGATCCGACCCGCCTGAAGGCGAGCGACAGCAAGGTCTCGGCGACGGCAACGCTGACGTTGAAGCTGGCGCCATCCGGCGGCGCGGTGGCGGTGATCAAACCGTAATTGCGGGGGCGTTAATGGTCCGCGGCGACGGCTTCGCCGCCGGCGTCGCGGTGCACGATCGGCAGCACCACACGGAACGTGCTGCCCCGCCCCACTTCGCTGTCGACCTCGATGCGCCCGCTGTGCTTTTGCACGATGCCGTAGGTCACCGATAGTCCCAGCCCCGTGCCCTTGCCGATCGGCTTGGTGGTGAAGAACGGGTCGAAGATGCGCTTCAGGTTGTCCGGATCGATGCCGCTGCCGGTGTCGGTGACCGAGAACCAGACGTGCTCGCCGTCAATGCCGGTGCGCAAGGTGATCTTGCCGTGCCCCGGCCGGATCGCGTGCGCGGCGTTGACCACCAGGTTCATGACCACCTGGTTGATTTGCGACGACAGGCATTCGATCTCCGGAATGTCGCCGTACTCCTTGACGACCTCGGCGTTGTACTTGATTTCGTTGGCGACGATGTTCAGCGTCGAGTCGATACCGTGGTGCAGATTGAACAGCTGCCACTCCTTCTGCGCGTCGGCGTGCGAAAAATCCTTCAAGTCCTGGACGATGCGCCGCACCCGTTCCAGCCCTTCGGTCGATTCGGCCATCAGCTCCGGAATATCGCTGCGCAAATAGCCCAGGTCCATTTCCGCGCGCATCGTCTTCAGCCGCGACACCACCTCGGCCGACGCGATGGCGGACTCGGCCTCCTCATACGCGCTGAGCATGTCGCACAGGCTGCCGACGTAGCGCTGCAAGGTGGAAAAATTAGAGTTGATGTAGCCGATGGGGTTGTTGATCTCGTGCGCGACGCCGGCCGCCAGCTGGCCGATCGACGCCATCTTGTCCGATTGCAGCAGCTGGTGGCGGGTCGTCTCCAGCTTATTGTTCAGCTCGCGCAGTTCGACGTTGCTGATGCTGAGTTGATCCATCATCTGCTGCTTGTCCGACAGCTGCTCGGCCAGTTGGCGGTTGCGCTTGCCCAACTCCTGCGACATCACCTCCAGCGAATTTTCGATCAGCAAGCGATCATGCTCGAAGCTGGCATAGGCGTCGTCGACCGCCTTGCTCAAGCCTTCCAGGTCGATCTGGCCGTCGCGGCAATACTTCTTGAGCTGGCGCGCCAGCAATGGATGCATGGCCTATTCCTCGCTGAAGGTGGTGACGGTCATGGTTTGATTGTGCAGCTCGCAACGGGTCAGCGCGCTGTGGGGCGCGATTTCGCCGTAGGAATAGAAGCCGGTCAAGGTCGTGCGCGGCCCCAGCACCTCTGCGACGCCCTCGGTCTCCTCCTCGATGCGCTGCTGCAGCACCAGTTTGCGGCCGATGCAGCTGATCAGGATGGCCAGCTCCGGCGCGTGGCCGTCGAGCTGGGTCAGCGTGTCCTCGGCGGCGCCGATGGCGCCGTCGACCAGCCGGTTGAAATTGGCCTTCATCAACTGCGCGCGGGCGCCGACCGGCATGTCGCCAGCGAAGGTCATGCTTTGCGCCCCCTCGTCGATGCCCAGGATGGTGCGCACGACGTAGGTGTCCGCGTCCGGCAGATGCAGCGCCAGCGGGAACAGCAAGCCCGACGATGGCAAGTCCTCGGCCTGCTTGCCGAGGTAGATTTTATACAGGCTCAGCGCCGACTCGCCGTCCAGTTCGAAGAGCGTGTTGCCCTCGGCGCGGGTGATCAGCCGTTCCGGCCCGAAGGCATCCCAACCGCCCAGCGAGCCGTAGCCGACGCGCAAGCGCTCGCCGTAGAAACCGATGGCGGCGATGCGGTGCGAGGCGGCCGGCGCGTCCGCGATGACGACCGTGGCGCCGAAGTCCGGCCCGTCGCCGGCCAGGCCACCGGTGACGTTGACGCCGGCCGGGAGCGAAGTGCGCAGACCCTGCACCAGTTCGCTGCCGTTGACGGCCAGCCCGTCCGACAGCACCAGCACATGGCGCAGTTGCTCGCCCAGCAGTTGCGCCGACAGCGTGGCGCCGGCCTGGCGGCTGTCGGCGGCCAGCTCCAGGGTGGCGGAGACCAGCGCGACGCGGGTCGCGGCGAAACTGACGGCGGTGACCACCAGGCTGTCGTCGTGCACTTCGGTGCCGCATATCTCGCCGGCGGTGCTGCAGCCGGCGATCACGGCGTCCGGACAGGCCTGGCGCAGCGCCGGGAACAAGGATGTCGATTGCAACAGCGCGCGGGCGCCGAACACCAGCAGCAGGTCGGCATCGGCCGGCAACGCGAGGCCGCCCACCGCCGCGAGGTCGGAAGTGTGGAATTGAGCCATGCGCATGGGTATTCTCCTCGTAGGGACGTGCAAGAGCGACGGTGTGGACCTGAGAAAGATTGTAGTGAAATCGCTTCCCGCTGTCGCTTAATTTCCCCTGAGGCAAGCTCGTTTAAGGCTCCTATGCAACATTTTCGCGCAGTCGGTGCCTGAGCAACCGGTCTAGCTCAGCAGTAATCTGCAAGCCTCGCACGATTTAATCGTTTCCACTGCACAATATCGGCTTCTCGTGGTATGTTCGGGAAAAATTACGAGGTGTCATCATGTTGTCACATAACCCCTATTTCGGCCTGGCCATGGGCCAATCGCAGCGCCCGGATACCGAAACGTCCAAAATCGTGGAGTTGGGTGTGCGCCTGCAGCAAAGCCACGGCAAGGCGTTCGCGTCGGAATTCCTGGTGCGCCGCGCGATCCCGGTTAACGTCATCGTCCGCGTGCTGTCCGATCCGCCGGGCCGCCGCCGCGCTAACCGGATGCCGGCGGGCCTTTAAGCTCGACCACGTTACCCTCGGGGTCGGTCAGATAGATCGACGGCCCCTCGCCCTCGGCGCCGTAGCGCGACTCCACCGGCCCCGCCGCCACCCCGTGCACGGCCAGATGCGCACGTATCGCCTCCGCGTCGAACGGTTCCACCCGCAGACAAAAGTGATCCAGATTGCGGCCCTCGGCGCCCGGCGCGGCGCCACCCATGCTGCCCAGCTTGCCGTCCACCGGCACCAGATCGATCATCGACGCGCCCGCGCGCAGCTGCACCAGGCCGATGGCGTCCTGCCGCTTCTCCACCGGGCAACCGAGCACGGTGCCGTAGAAATGCAGCATCGGCTCCAGTTCGATCACTCGCAAAACGATATGGTCTATTTCCCGGATCCGTATCATCGCGCCGCTCCCGCCCAATAAGAAAATGGTGACTATAACCCAGCCCCCATCCGCGCGCTTAACACTATAGAATAGCGGCTTCGATAGCCCTTCCTTGCTTTTTTATTCATGTCCCCCGACGACTACTGCCAGCAAAAGACCGCCCAGAGCGGCTCCAGTTTTTACTATAGTTTTCTGTTCCTGCCGCCGGAGCGTCGCCGAGCCATCACCGCCCTGTATGCCTTTTGCCGCGAGGTCGACGACACCGTCGACGAATGCACCGACGAATCGGTGGCACGCATCAAGCTGGCGTGGTGGCGCAAGGAAATCGCCAACATGTACGAAGGCAAGCAAAGCCATCCCGTCACGCAGGCGCTGCAACCCCACCTGGCCATCTACAACCTCGAGCAGCAGCACCTGCAAGCCATCATCGACGGCATGGAGATGGACCTGTACCAGACACGCTACCTCGACTATCCGGCCCTGACCACGTATTGCTGGCACGTGGCCTCGGTGGTTGGCATCCTGTCGGCCAGCATTTTTGGCGCGACCCGGCCCGAGACCTTGAAGTACGCGGAAAAACTGGGCCACGCCTTCCAGCTGACCAACATCATCCGCGACGTCGGCGAGGACGCGCGCAAGGGCCGCATCTATCTGCCGATCAACGAGCTGCAGCAGTTCAACGTGACCGCCGCCGACCTGCTCAACGCCCGCCACAGCGAGAACTTCGAAAAGCTGATGGCCTTCCAGGTGGCCCGCGCCCAGCAGGCGTACGACGACGCCTTCGCGCTGCTGCCCAAGGAAGACCGGCGCGCCCAGCGGCCCGGCCTGATGATGGCCGCCATCTACCGCACCCTGCTGACGGAAGTGCAGGACGACGGCTACCACGTGCTCTCCCAGCGCATTTCGCTCACGCCCATCCGCAAGCTGTGGCTCGCCTGGAAGACCTATATTCGTGGTTAACGACGACGCCGTGACCGGGTCGCCGGAAGAAAAACGCTCGGCCGCGAAGGCCGAACCGTCCAATGTGCGCTCGATTGCCGTCATCGGCAGCGGCTGGGCCGGTTGCGCCGCCGCCGTCGAGCTGGCGCGGGCCGGCTTCAAGGTCACGCTGTTCGAGGCGGCACGCACGCTCGGCGGCCGCGCGCGCCGTGTCGAGACCGACAAAAAGCTGCTCGACAACGGCCAGCATATCCTGCTCGGCGCCTACAGCGAAACCTTGCGCCTGATGAAACTGGTCGGCGTCGACCGCGACCAGACCCTGCTGACCTTGCCGCTGCAAATGCGCTATCCGCCCGGCAGCGGCGGCATGGACTTCGTCGCGCCGCGCCTGCCGGCCCCGCTGCACCTGGCGATCGCGCTGCTGCGCAGCAAAGGCCTCGATCGCGCGGACAAGATGAGCCTGGCCCGTTTCTCGAGCGCGGCGCGCTGGATGGGCTGGAAGCTCAACACCGATTGCAGCGTCAACGAACTGCTGGCGCGCTTCGAGCAGACGCCGCGCCTGATCCAGCTGATGTGGCGCCCGCTGTGCCTGGCCGCGTTGAACACGCCGCCGGAGCGCGCCTCGGCCCAGATCTTCCTCAACGTGCTGCGCGACAGCCTGGGCGCAAAAAAACGCAGCGCGTCGGACATGCTGCTGCCGCGCGCCGACCTGTCGGCGCTGTTCCCGGATGCGGCCTCGGCGTTCCTGCGGGCGCACGGCGGCGCGGTGCGCACCGGCGCCAAGGTGCAGGCGCTGCGCTCGATCGAAGGCCGCCTGTGGCAGGTCGACGTCAGCGGCGCGGCCGTCGGCGGCACCTGGAGCACCTATTTCAACGGCGTGGTGCTGGCCACCGGCGCCGCCCAGGCCGCCGCGCTGCTGCACGCCGTGCCCGATTGCGACACCACGGACGTGTGCGCCCAGTTGACGGCCTTCGAATCCGAGGCCATCACCACCATCTATTTGCAATACGACGCCGGGACCCGGCTGGCCTTGCCGTTCTTCGCGCTGCTGGAAGACCCGGACAATTACCAATGGGGCCAGTTCGTGTTCGACCGCGGCCAGCTCGATGCCGGCCAGGCGGGGCTGCTGGCGGTGGTTATTAGTGCCTCGGCCGGGGTGGCTGCGCAGGAACAGGATTTGCTGGCTGAAGCGGTCGCCGTCCAGCTGGCGGCGGCCTTCCAGCGGCCGGAACTGGGCCGGCCAAGCTGGTTCAAGGTGATCACCGAAAAGCGCGCCACCTACGCCAGTTCGCCTGATTTGGTGCGTCCGCGCAATGCCAGCGGGCTGCCGGGGCTGGCGCTGGCGGGCGATTACACGGCCGGCGACTACCCCGCCACCCTGGAATCGGCGGTGCGCAGCGGCGTGGCGGCGGCCGCCCATTTGAAGGGCGTCACGTAACGCCCCGCCCGTCCGGTATCCGGTTTCCGTCGCCTGCCCCGCGATTTGTGCAGCCTGTCACATGGCGTTGGCATGCGGATGCCGATCTGCGTACAGTTGCACCATCGACAAAGACGTAATTGGAACACATCATGAGTAAGCAGCAATACCTCGATGCGCTCAAGCAGGCGATGCAGGGCTTGCCACCGGAAACGGTGGCCAAGACCCTGGCCTACTACGAGCAGCGCTTTATCGACGGCCTGGTGGCCGGCAAAAGCGAAGCCGAGGTCTACAAGGAGCTCGACGAACCGCGCAAGATCGCGATGACCCTGCGCGCCTCGGCCCACTTAAGTTCTTTTGAGCAAAAGAAAACGCCGACCAACCTGGTCCGCGTGATGGTGTCGTTTGTCGGCCTGGCGATTTTCAACCTGTTCATGGTCATTCCGGCAATGGTGTACGCGTCGATGCTGCTGGCCATCTATGTGTCGGCCTTCGCCTTCTACATCGGCGGCGTAGCGGTGACGGCCAGCGGCCTGTCGGGCCAGAACGAGCTCTCGCTCGAAGGTCCGCTACACCACATCATGGCGCTGACCGATTCCCGTTTCGACACCAAGGAAGAGGAAGCCGAGGCCAAGCGCTGGCGCATCGCCATCAACGACATGGGCATCCAGGTCAGCAAAACGCCCGGCAGCACGGACGAGGCGGATGCCGACGCCGGCGGCGTACAGGGAACCAGCCGCGCCAGCCGCCTGTTCGACCGCGCCGAGGCGGTGGCCACGGGCGACGTCCACATCACCACCGATTTCGACAGCGGCGCCCGCACCACCCAGACCTTCATCGGCTTCGGCTTGATTTTGGCCGGCATCGGCCTGTGCCTGATCAGCATCGTGCTGACGCGCTACACCGTGATCGGCTTGAGACGCTACGCGGCGATGAACATGTCGCTGCTGCGCGGACGCTAAGGAGCTACGAATGCGTGCATTACTCAAAATCGGAATCGGCCTGCTGCTGCTGTCGTTCTTGCTGATCGGCGTGACGTACAGCATGCTCAAGGCTTACGGCACCACCAGCCCGACCAGCGTGGCCGGGCGCACCCTGAGCGGCGAGACCCGCAAGGTCGACGCGATGGCGGTGACCGTGGTGCTGGAAGGACCGATCGACCTGATCCTGACCCAGGGGCCGACGGCGTCGATGAAGGTGCGCGGCGAACAGCGTTCGCTGGCCAATATCGAAACCATCCAGGATGGGCGCGATCTGCACATCGGCACCAAGGGCATGCTGCTCAATCCGAAACACCGTTTGCAGGTCGAGCTGGTGCTGCCGATGCTGGAGGAGCTGACGGTACGCAGCAGCGGCGACACCAAGGTGTCCGGCTTCAGCGGCGACAAGCTGGAACTGCGGCTGCACGGCTCGGGCAATGTGAATTTCTCCGGGCGCTATCGTAATCTGATCGCCGGCGCGCATGGCAGCGGCAACCTGCATCTGAACGCGGGCAGCAGCGAGCATGTGGAACTGGAGCTGGTCGGTTCGGGCGAAATCAAATCCTCGGGCAGCTGCAAGACGCTGGACGCGCAGTTGACCGGCTCGGGCGACCTTGATGCGCGCCATCTGGCGGCGGATAAGGTGACGGTGGACTTGAAGGGATCGGGCACCAGCCATGTCTTCGCCAAGCAATCGGCGGATCTCACGTTGCGCGGCAGCGGCGACATCCGGGTGCTGGGCAATCCTGATCAGCGCAATGTGAACCGCAGCGGTTCGGGTGACGTAAGCTGGGAGTGACACTGGAGACACGTAGGGCGGATTAGGCGGAACGCCGTAATCGGCCATGCATGCGTAATCGCGGCGCATACATGGCCGATTACGCTTCGCTAATCCGCCCTACGTGTCTCCTCGTTATTTCTACCGATCCAGGCCAAGGTGTCGCGTCCCGCCGCGAGGCCGCTCGCCAGACACGCCGTCAACAGATACCCACCCGTCGGCGCCTCCCAGTCGATCATCTCGCCGGCCACGAACACTCCCGGCGCGGCCTTCAGCATCGTGGCTTCCAGCGCATCCCAGCGCACGCCGCCGGCGCTGCTGATCGCCTCGTCGATAGGACGCGGCCGCAACAACCGCACCGGCAGCATCTTGATGGCCTGCGCCAGCCGATCCGGATTGCCATACTCCTCTTTACCCAGACACTCCCGCAGCAGCCCCGCCTTCACACCCTTGATCCCCAACCGGCTTTGCAAATGACTGGCCAGCGACCTCGCGCCGCGCGGCCGCGTGACTTCATCCGCCACCCGCTCCGCCGACAAATCCGGCAGCAGATCCAGATAAATCGTCGCGCTGCCATCTGCCGCGATCTGGTCGCGCAACGCCGCAGACAACGCATAAATCAAACTACCCTCAACGCCACCCGCAGTGACCACGAACTGCCCCTGCTTGCGGAATTGCTTGCCATCCGCGCCGGTCGAGATGATGGCGACGGTGGTCAGCGGCTCCCCCGCGTACCTGCCGCTGAAATGCTCGCTCCAGTCGACGTCGAAGCCGCAATTGGCCGGCGCCAGCGGCGCCACAGCGACCCCGCGCGCCGCCAGCAGCGGCACCCAGGCGCCGTCCGAACCCAGTCGCGCCCAGCTGCCGCCACCCAACGCCAGCACCACCGCGTCGGCGCTCACCGTCAACTCGCCGTCGGGCGTTTGCAGCAGCAAGGCGCCGTCGCGCCAGCCCAGCCAGCGATGCCGCATATGAAAGCGCACGCCGTCCTCCCGCAGCCGGTGCAGCCACGCGCGCAACAACGGCGCCGCCTTCATATCGGTCGGAAAAACGCGGCCGGAGGTGCCTACAAAAGTCTCCACGCCCAGGCCATGCACCCAATCGCGCACATCCTGCGGGCCGAAGGAGTCCAGCATCGGCCGCAACGCAGCGGCGGCGCCGGCATAGCGCGGCACGAAGTCCGCATACGGCTCCGCGTGCGTGATGTTCATTCCTCCCCGCCCGGCCAGCAGGAACTTGCGGCCGACCGACGCCATCGCGTCATACACGTCCACCTGGGCCCCGCCCTGCGCCAGCGTTTGCGCGGCCATCAGGCCGGCGGGCCCGCCGCCGATGACGGCGACGCGAAAAGGTGTCAAACTAGACTGCATGCGTTCGGTCCGATACGATCGAGATGTAGAACAATATTAATGGAGACATGATGGGCACTGCTTTTTGGATTAAACGCTATTTGCTGGCCGCCGTGCCGTTGTTTGCGATACTGGCCGCCGTCGAGTGGTTTAAGGGCTCGACCTCGCGCAACGACTATCTGAGCGCCGCCGCCTGGGCGTTGCTGGCGGCCGCGGTGTTCACGTGGAGCGCGTGGCGCCGCTATCGCGAAGCCGAACGCGCCGCGGCCGCGCAAACCCGCAAACCCTAAGCGGATGGGGTCGGACCCCAAGGGGTCCGACCCCGGTTGGCGGTGCGGGTTTCGCTGGCCGCCAGTTGATTCAGCCGCCGGTCACCGGCGGGAAGAACGCCACTTCGGCGCCGTCGACGACGGCGCTGTCCGCGCCGCACATGATCTGGTTGCAGGCCATGCGCAAGGCCGGACTGCCCAACGCCTGTTGCCACGTGTCGCCACGCGCGGCCAGATGGGCGCGCAGCTCGCCGACCGTTGTCACGGATGCCGGCAGGTCCAACGTTTCCGACGAGGCGCCAACGGCCTCGCGCACGCTGGCGAAAAATTTTACGGTAACAGCCATCAGTACATTAACTCGCTAAACGGAATAAACCGCACCATATCTCCGGCGGAGATGGTGGTGCCGGGCGGGTTGTCGATCACGCCATCGCCCCAGACGGTCGATGTCAGCACGCCGGAGCTTTGGTTGCTGAACAACTCAAGACCGCCGGCGGCGTTGATGCGCGCGCGCAGGAACTCGTTGCGCTTGTCGGCCTTGGGCAGGTCGAAATCGGCGCGCATCGTGAAGGCGCGCGGCGCGATCTCGCCGGACGCTCCCTGCAGGCGCAGGATGAACGGGCGAACAAACATCAGGAAGGTGATGAAGCTGGCCACCGGATTGCCCGGCAGGCCGAGGAAGAAGGCGTCCTTGACCTCGCCGAACGCCAGCGGCTTGCCCGGCTTGACGGCGATCAGCCACATATTGAGCTTGCCCTCCGCCTCGACCGCCGGCTTGATATGGTCTTCCTCGCCAACGGACACGCCGCCGGAGGTGATGATCAAATCATGCGCCCGGGCGCTTTCGCGCAGCACCGAACGCGTGGCCTCGAGCGAATCGGGCACGATGCCGAAATCGGTGATCTCGCAGCCCAGGTTCTCCAGCAGCGCGCGCAAGGTGAAGCGGTTGGAATTGTAGATCGCGCCGGGCGCCAGCGGCTCGCCCGGCATGGTCAGCTCGTCGCCGGTGAAAAACACGGCCACGCGCAGCTTGCGCTTGACCGCCAATTGCGCCAGGCCGACCGACGCCGCCAGACCCAACTCCTGGCTGCGCAGGCGCGCGCCGGCCGGCAGGATCACGCTGCCGTTGGTGATGTCCTCGCCGGCCCGGCGTATCCACTCGCCGGGCTTGGGCGCGTGCTTGATGGTGACCAGGTTGCCCACCAACTCGCACTGCTCCTGCATGACGACGGCGTCCGCGCCCTCGGGTATGTGGGCGCCGGTGAAGATGCGCGCGGCGGTCCCCGGCAGCAAAGGCTGGCCGACATGGCCGGCCGGTATCCGCTGCGACACCGTCAACACCGCGCTGCCGCTGGCGCAATCGGCGGCGCGCACCGCGTAACCGTCCATCTGCGTGTTGTCCATGCCCGGCACGTTCATGCCCGACACCTGCGCGTGGGCCAGGATGCGGCCGTTGGCGTTCAGCGTCGGCACCGTTTCGGTGTCGGCCACGGGCCGCGCGGCCGCCAGCATCAAGGCCCGCGCCTCGGCGACGGCCAGCATCGGCCTCGGTGGCGGTTTGGATGGAGACTGCGGCGCGCTCATGATCACAGGCCGGTGTTGGCGGCGATGTAAGCCTTCATCTTCTCGACGTCGGGCTTCAT
Source organism: Oxalobacteraceae bacterium OTU3CAMAD1 (assembly GCA_024123915.1). Lineage (NCBI taxonomy): Bacteria > Pseudomonadati > Pseudomonadota > Betaproteobacteria > Burkholderiales > Oxalobacteraceae > Oxalobacteraceae bacterium OTU3CAMAD1. The sequence goes on from CP099650.1 coordinate 4,451,384, forward strand.
GACCACGAATTTCTGCGGCAGGTCCTCGATGTTCTCGAAGCCTTCAGGACGTTCCGCGTCCTCGCCCAGCGCGTCGAGGATGGTTTCGTTGAACTTGGCCGCCAGCGCGGTCTCCAGCACGATCATCGTCACGCCGGGTTCCAGGTTTTCGCGCGCGACCTTGATGCCGTCGGCGGTGTGGGTGTCGATGACGATGCCGTAGTCGTCGGCGACGTCGCGGATGGTGTTCAGGCGGTCGTCATGGGTCGACTTGCCGGACTTGAAACCGTACTTGGACACCAGCTTGAATTCATCGCCGTCGCTGCCAGGCTTGCCCGACAGGTCGAAGCCGCCCTGCGTTTCCACCTTGTGGAACAGCGCGCGGGTGCGCTCGCCGTCGCGGCCGACCAGGTCGTAGATGAAGCGCTCGAAGTTGGACGCCTTGGAGATGTCCATCGACGGGCTGCTGGTGTGGTAGGTCTCGGCTGACTTGCGCACGCGGTACACGCCGGTGCGGAAGAATTCGTCGAGCACGTCGTTTTCGTTGGTGGCGGCGATCAGTTTGTCGATCGGCAGGCCCATCATGCGGGCGATGTGGCCGGCGCAGATGTTACCGAAGTTACCCGACGGGACGGTGAACGAGACCTTCTGATCGTTCGACGTGGTGGCCGACAGGTAGCCACGGAAGTAGTACACCACCTGCGCCACGACGCGCGCCCAGTTGATCGAATTGACGGTGCCGATTTTTTGTTTGGTCTTGAACGGCAGGTCGTTGGACACTGCCTTGACCATGTCCTGGGCGTCGTCGAACACGCCTTCGATGGCGATGTTGAAGATGTTCGGGTCCTGGAGGCTGAACATCTGCGCGGTCTGGAAGGCGCTCATCTTCTGGTGCGGCGACAGCATGAAGACACGGATGCCCTTCTTGCCGCGCATCGCGTATTCGGCGGCGCTGCCGGTGTCGCCGGAGGTGGCGCCGAAGATGTTCAGTTCCGCATTCTGCTTGGCCAGGGTGTACTCGAACAGATTGCCCAGCAACTGCATCGCCATATCCTTGAAGGCCAGGGTCGGGCCGTTCGACAGCGCCTGCAGCACCAGTTTGGTGCCGTTGTCGCCTTCTTCCAGCACGCGCAACGGCGTGATCTGGCTGGCCTTTTCGCCGGCGCGGGCGTTGCGATAGACTTCCTTGGTGTAGGTCTTGGCGGTCAGCGCGCGCAGGTCCGCTTCCGGGATGTCGGTGGCGAACTTCTTCAGGATCTCGAACGCCAAGTCGGCGTAGGACAGCTGGCGCCACGCGTCCAGCTCCGCGCCGCTGACCTGCGGGTAGGCCGACGGCAGGAACAGGCCGCCGTCGACGGCCAGGCCGCCGAGCAGAATGTCCGAAAATTGTTGGGGAGACGACGAAGCGGCCGATGCGGCGGCGCGGGTAGACACGTATTGCATAGATTAGAAAGTCCGGTTGGGCTGACAAGGTTGGCTGGCAGCTATTGGCAGAACGTTACAAAGCGAGCGGATATTATAGTGCGCCTCGCCGTTTCCGGTGCGATTGCCGTTGTTTTATGGTTATGGGCGAGCCCGGACTGGCATGTTCGGTTGCCCCGCACTGGTTTGTCTGTCGTTCCGGCAATATACTGAACAGGCCACCCTAACTGCAGTTTCCATTTTCGCAGCCGCCGCAATCGATGATGATGAAGTCCCCCGCCATTCGCAAAACCGCCCCTTTCGCCAGCATGCTGTGGGCCTGCTTCAGCGCCCTGTTCATCGTCACCATCGCCTTCCTGCTCTACGTGTGGACCGAAAAACGCATCGACCAGGCCAACGAGCTGCGTTATGTGTCGCGCAGCCTGGTGCAGGAACTGCGCCAATCGTCCGACGACCTGACGCGCATGGCGCGCACCTACGTGGCCACCGGCGATCCCCAGTACCGGAAAAATTATCAGGAAATCATCGATATCCGCGACGGGCGGCAGGCGCGCCCGCAGAACTACGACAACGTCTACTGGGACCTGGTGGTCGAACCGCAGCAGCGGCCCCGGGGCGACGGCAAACACGTGGCGCTGATGGAGCTGATCCAAAACACCCCGTTCACGCCGGCCGAACTGTCGCTGCTCACCCGCGCCAAGGACGAATCGGACCGCCTGACGGCGATCGAAAACAAGGCGCTGGCGATGCGCGACTTCGGCGGCGACGATCCGCTGGCCGTCGCCGCCGCCCTGGCCCTGCTCTATGACGACACCTATCACCGCGCCAAGGCGGCCATCATGGAGCCGATCGCGCAGGTGAACGACAGCGTCGAGCGGCGCAGCCTGGAGGCGGTCCGCTCGACGTCGAGCGAGGCCAATCTGGCCAGGGCCGGCTTCCTGCTGGTGGCGCTGATGTTGCTGGCGCTGCTGTGGCGCGCGAAGCGCAACCTGGATTCGGCGCTCGGCTGCTCCGTCGAGCAGCTGCAGACCGCCATCGGGCGGCTGGGACGGGGCGACGTCAGCGAACCGCTGGCGGTGCCGGACGGCGCCAGGGAGAGCGTCTGGACCTGGCTGGCCGGCATGCAGCAAAACCTGGCCAGGCTGGATGGCGAACGGGAACTGGCGCTGGCGCGCTCGCAGCGCGTCGGCCGCCTGTACGCGGCGCTGAGCCAGTGCAACCAAGCCATCGTGCGCAGCACCAGCGAGCAGGAACTGTTCGACGATATCTGCGGCGCGGTGGTCACCTATGGCGGCATGTCCATGGCCTGGGTGGGCATGATCGGAACCGCCGACGGCCAGGCGGATACGGTGTCGCCGGCCGCCAGCGCCGGCGACGGCACCGAATACCTGAACAATCTGACCATCTCGCTGGACGAACAACTGCCGGAGGGACGCGGGCCGATCGGCGTCTGCTACCGCAGCGGGGAGCCGTACTGGTGCCAGGACTTCCTGCAGGCGCCCGAAACGGCGCCCTGGCATGCGCGCGCTGCGCGCTATGGCTGGGCGGCGTCGGCATCGCTGCCGTTGCGGCGCAAAGGCAAGATCGTCGGCTTCTTTTCCGCCTATTCCACCACCACCGGCGTGTTCGACGCCGAGGTGCGCGACCTGTTCGTCGAGATGGCGCTCGACATCGAGTTCGCGCTGAAAAATTTCGACCACGACCGCAAACGCGAGCTGACCGAGGCCTCGCTGCGCAAAAGCGAGCAGCATCTGCGCACCATCATCGAGACCGAACCGGAATGTATCAAGGTGGTGGACGCCCAGGGCCGTTTGCTGGAGATGAACGCGGCCGGCCTGAAAATCCTCGAGGCGGAATCGCTGGAGGAGTTGCAGTCGCACGTGCTGACGGACCTGATCATGCCGGAGTACCGCGATGCCTTCATCGCGCTGCACCAGCGCGTCATCAACGGCGAGAACGGCCATCTGGAATTCCGGGTCCAGGGCCTGAAGGGTGGCCAGCGCTGGCTGGAGACCCACGCCGCGCCGATGAACGGCGCCAACGGCGAGCAGCGCATGCTGCTCGGGATCACGCGCGACATCACCGATCGCAAGCTGGCCGACGAACGGATTCAATATCTGGCCCATTTCGATCCCCTGACCGGCCTGCCGAACCGCGCGCAACTGCAAGAACACACGCTGCACTCGCTGGCGCTGGCGCGCCGCAACCGCGAGTCGATGGCGCTGATGATGCTCGATCTGGACCACTTCAAGGACATCAACGATTCGCTTGGCCACAGCGTCGGCGACGGCCTGCTGTGCGAACTGGCCAAGCGCTTGCGCCAGGGCCTGCGCGAGGAGGACATCGTGGCGCGCCTGGGCGGCGACGAATTCATCTTCGTCCTGCAAAAAGCGGAGACGCAAGACGCCGCCGAAGTGGCCCGCAAGCTAATGGAACTGATCGCCCAGCCCTTCCGGGTAGGCACGCACGACCTGAAAGTGACGGCGTCGATCGGCATCGCCCTGTACCCGGCCGACGGCGCAGACATGGAAACACTGCTGCAACGCGCCGACGCCGCCATGTACCAAGTGAAGCAGGCCGGAAGGCAGGACTTCCGCTTCTTCACGGCGGCCATGCAGCAGCGCGCGGCGCGCCATCTGCAATTGGTCAATGCGCTGCGCTACGCGCTGGAACGGGACCAGATGCAAGTGGTGTATCAGCCGCAGGTGTCGCTGCCGGACCAGCGCATCATAGGCGCTGAGGCGCTGCTGCGCTGGTCGACGCCGGAACTTGGCGTGGTGTCGCCGGCCGAATTCATTCCCGCCGCCGAAGAAAGCGGGCTGATACTGCCAATCGGCGCGTGGGTGCTGCGCCAGGCGGTGCGGCAGGCGCGCGCGTGGCTGGACGAGGGCCTGCCGCCGCTGGTCATGGCGGTCAACCTGTCGGCGACGCAGTTCCGCAATACGGATCTGCCGGAGCTGATCACGCAAATTCTACAAGAGGAAGGCTTGCCCCCGGAGTATCTGGAGCTGGAGCTGACCGAGGGCGTGGCGCTGAACGACCCGCAAGGCGCGATCGCCATGATGAACAATCTGCACGAGCGCGGGATACGGATGTCGATCGACGATTTCGGCACCGGCTATTCGTCGCTCAGTCATTTGAAGAAGTTCAAGGTCTACAAGCTGAAGATCGACAAGTCGTTCGTGCGCGACATCAGCACCGACGCCGAGGACAAGGCGATCGTCAGCGCCATCATCAACATGGCGCGCAGCCTGGGGTTGAAGACGATCGCGGAAGGCGTGGAGACGGCCGAACAGCTGGAATTCCTCCAGCAGCAGCATTGCAACGAGATGCAGGGGTATTATTTCAGCAAACCGGTGCCGGAACAGGCGTTCCGGCAGCTGATGCTGGAGGTGGTTGCGTAGTTTCCCGCTTTAACACGCGGCGTGGTTGACGGTGATGACGTGGATCGCCAAGCCTCCAAGCGAGGTTTCCTTGTACTTGGCCTGCATGTCGGCGCCGGTCTGGCGCATCGTCTCGATCACTTCATCGAGGCTGACGAAATGCGTGCCGTCGCCCTTCAACGCCAATGAAGCCGCCGTAATCGCCTTGACCGCGCCCATGCCGTTACGCTCGATGCAGGGAATCTGCACCAGCCCCCCGATCGGATCGCAGGTCATGCCGAGATGATGCTCGATGCCGATTTCGGCCGCGTTCTCAATCTGGTTGTTGGAGCCGCCCAGCGCCGCCACCAGGCCCGCCGCCGCCATCGCGCAGGCCACGCCGACCTCGCCCTGGCAACCGATTTCCGCCCCCGAGATCGACGCATTGCGCTTGCAAAGCATGCCGATGGCGGCAGCCGTCAGCATGAAGTCGCGGATACCGGTGACCGGGTTGCTCGGCTTGCAGTCCTCCGCGTAGTAGCGCAGCACCGCCGGGATGATGCCGGCCGCGCCGTTGGTCGGCGCCGTGACCACGCGCCCGCCGGCCGCGTTCTCCTCGTTGACGGCCATCGCGTACAGGCTGACCTGGTGCAGCGCGTCGTGCGGCAGCTGGTTGGCCTGGCTGGCGCTCGATTGCGACTGCGTCCACAAGTCGGCGGCGCGGCGCTTGACGTTCAAGCCACCCGGCAGCCGGCCGGCCGTATCGAGGCCATGGGCGATGCAGTCGCGCATGACGTGCCAGATCTTGTCGATGCCGGCGTTCAGTTCATCCTCGCTGCGTTTGAGGCGTTCGTTCGCGCGCAGCATTTGCGGGATCGTCAGGCCGCTCGTTTCGCCGTGGGCCAGCAGCTGGTCCATCGTGTCGAACGGGTACGGAATCGCCGGGGCGGAAGCGGCGCCGTCGCCGCTTGAGGGCATCTGCGGCGCCTCGCCCTCCTCCTTGATAAAGCCACCGCCAACCGAGTAATAGACTTTGCTGACGGTGGCGCCATCGGCGCGGGTCAGCGTGAAGCGCATGCCGTTCGGGTGTTCGGCCCGCGACTCCGCCATGTGGAAGATCAGGTTCTTGCCGCGTTTGAACGGCACCGCGTGGATTCCCAGCAGCTTCAGTTCACCTGCCGCTTCGGCTTCGGCCAACTGTGTGTCGACCCGGGTCGGCACCACGTCCTGCGGCGTCTCGCCCATCAGGCCCAGAATCACCGCCTTGTCGGTCGCGTGGCCGATGCCGGTGAGCGCCAGAGAGCCATACAGCTCGGCGCTCACCTCGGTGACATCGTCCAGCGGAGCGCAGTCGAGCAGAAAACGGCGGGCCGCCACCATCGGTCCCACCGTGTGGGAACTCGACGGCCCGATGCCGATCTTGAATAAATCGAAAACGCTCATGTCCATCAGATGTCTCTCTTTTTTATAGTGTGGGTACTACGCCGCCGCTTTACGCCGCTTTGCTCAGGCGGACGTCGACGTTGGCCAGCATGTCGGCCACCATCTCCTCGATACCGATTCGTGCCTTCCAGCCCCAGTCGGCCGTCGCGGTGGCGTCGTCCAGGCTTTGCGGCCACGTGTCGGCGATGGCTTGGCGGCTGTCCGGCTTGTAGGCGATTTTGAAGTCCGGCACGGCGCGGGTGATGGCGGCGGCCAGTTGCTCCGGATTGAACGACACGCCGGCGACGTTGTAGGCCGAACGCACCTTGACCTGTTCGGCCGGCGCTTCCATCAATTCGATGGTGGCGCGGATCGCATCGGGCATGTAGATCATCGGCAGCGTGGTCTGCGGGCCGAGGAAGCATTCATACCGCTCGCCGCGCAGCGCCGAATGGAAGATCGCGATCGCATAATCGGTGGTGCCGCCGCCCGGTGGCGATTTGAAGCTGATGATGCCAGGGTAGCGGATGCTGCGCACATCGACGCCGTACTTGATGAAGTAGTACTCGCACAGACGCTCGCCGGCCAGTTTGCTGATGCCGTAGATTGTGGTCGGGTCCATCACCGTCGTTTGCGGGGTGTTCACGGCCGGCGTGTTCGGGCCGAAGGCGGCGATCGACGACGGCCAGAAGACCTTCAGCGGCTTGCCGATGATGCCGCGCTCGCGCGCCACTTCGAGGATATTGAGCAAGCCGTCCATGTTCAACGTCCACGCCTTCAGCGGCGCGGCCTCGCCGGTGGCCGACAGCATCGCCGCCAGTTGGTACACCTGGGTGATGCCCTCCTCCGTCACCAAGGTGGACAGCGCCTGCTTGTCCAGCACATTGAGCGGCGTGTAGCGCGCCGCGTTGTACAAATTGGTCGGGCTGATGTCGCTGGCGATGACGTTTTGCGCGCCGTGTTTGGCGGCCAGCGCCTCCACCAGTTCACTGCCGATTTGGCCGTTGGCGCCGATGACGAGGATGCGTTGTTGTTCCATTTTGATTCCTGACTATTTTATTTTTTAAGCAGGCCAAGCTCTGTGCCCGCCTGTTCGAATGCTTTAAGCACGGTGTCGAGCTGTTCGCGCGTATGCGCGGCAGACAGTTGGACACGCACGCGCGCTTGGCCCATCGGGACCACCGGGTAGAAGAAGCCGCTGAGCAGAACGCCCAGCTCATACATTCGTGCCGCGAATTTCTGCGCGACGGGCGCATCGAACAACATGACAGGAACCACCGGGTGGGTACCCGGCTTGATGGTGAAGCCGATACGCTCGATCTCCTTGCGGAAGTAGGCGGTGTTCTCGTGCAGGCGGTCGCGCAGTTCGGTCGACTGCGACAGGCGCTCCAGCACCGCCAGCGAGGCGCCGGCGATCGACGGCGCCAAGGTGTTCGAGAACAGGTAGGGACGCGATTTCTGGCGCAGCATGTCGATCACTTCCTTGCGGGCGGAGGTGAAGCCGCCCATCGCGCCGCCCAGGGCCTTGCCCAGGGTGCCGGTGATGATGTCGACGCGGCCCATGACGTTGTGGTGCTCGTGGGTGCCACGGCCGGTCGCGCCCATGAAGCCGGAAGCGTGGCATTCGTCGATCATCACCAGCGCGCCGTATTTGTCGGCCAGGTCGCAGATTTTGTCCAGCTGGGCGATGGTGCCGTCCATCGAGAACACGCCGTCGGTGACGATGACTTTATGGCGCTTGCCGGCCGCCGCTTGCAGCTGCGCTTCCAGGTCGGCCATGTCGTTGTGGGCGTAGCGGAAGCGCGCGGCCTTGCACAGGCGGATGCCGTCGATGATGGAGGCGTGGTTCAACGCGTCGGAGATGATGGCGTCGTTCTCGTCGAACAGCGGCTCGAACACGCCGCCGTTGGCGTCGAAGGCGGCCGCGTACAGGATCGTGTCCTCGGTGCCGAGGAATTTGGAGATCGCCTGTTCCAGTTGTTTGTGGACGGTCTGGGTGCCGCAGATGAAACGCACCGACGACAGGCCGTAACCGTATTTTTCGGTCGCCTCGATCGATGCCCTGGCCACCCACTCCTCGCCGGACAGGCCGAGGTAGTTGTTGGCGCACATATTGATCAGCGTACTGCCATCCTGGGCGACCACTTCGGAACCCTGGCGCGAAGCGAGCACGCGCTCCGGCTTGTACAGGCCCTGATCGCGCAATTGATCCAGGTTTTGCTGCAGGCCGCTGAAGAAGGTGCTTTTTGCTTGGTCGCTCATGATGGTCCTTGTCTGTGGTACGATTTCAGCAGATTTTCACTGCGTTATGAGAAATCCGTTATGTCGAACTCAAATTCAATATATCGAATCTTACAGAGAACCGGTGAACTGCGCAAGACGGAAGCATGCGGTTCTGGCCGCGTTTTTCCGACAGATTTACTTAGAATTTAGCCTATCCGCCGAATAAAACAATGAAAACACCTGTTTCGACGAACGCACCACCCGAGGTCGGCGCCGCCTTGCAACGTTTGCGCCTGGCGCGCGGCCTCACCCTGGAAGACCTGTCGCGCATCGCCGGGGTCTCCAAATCGATGCTGTCGCAGATCGAGCGCGAAAAGGCCAATCCGACCATCGCCATCACCTGGCGGCTATCGAACGCGCTGGGCGTGCAGATCGGCGAACTGCTGTCGACGGCGGAAAAGGAATCCGAGACCATCCGCGTGCTGGACGCCCACGAGACCCCCACCCTTCCCGGCAACCACGCCGGCTACGTGCTGCGCATCCTCGGGCCGATGGAGCTGGCAGGTAAGTATGAATGGTATGAGCTGACCTTGTCGCCCGGTGGGGAGCTGGCGTCGCAAGGGCACGATCCGGGGGCGCAGGAGCATGTCACGCTGCTGCATGGATCGGTGGAGGTGGAGGTGGGGAATACCAAGAAGAAGGTCAAGCTGGGCGGCACGGCGCGCTACCCGGGCGACCAGCAGCACACCATACGCAACGTCGGCAAGACCGAGGCGAAGGCCTTATTGGTTGTTATACACCGGTAAACCCGTACCCCCGGGCGGGGTCTGACCCCATGGGGTCAGACCCCTAAGCGGTAACGCCCGCGTATCGCTAAAGGGTGGCGGGTTTGACCTGGCGCCACTACCAGTTGGATTCGCGCTCCGGCGTGGAGCTGATGCGGTGGATGGCAAGGTCGGCGCCCTGGAACTCATCCTCCGGATCGAGGCGCAGGCCCATCGTGGCTTTCAACACGCCATAGATGGCGAAACCGCCAACCAGCGCGATCACCACGCCCAACACGGTCCCCGCCAACTGCGCCGCGAACGACACGCCACCCATTCCGCCCAGCGCCTTTAACCCGAAGATACCCGCCGCGATCCCGCCCCAGGCGCCGCACAGGCCATGCAACGGCCACACGCCCAGCACATCGTCGATCTTCCATTTGTTCTGCGCCAGCGTGAACATCCAGACGAAGATGGCGCCCGCGATACCACCGGTGACCAGCGCGCCCATCGGATGCATCAGATCCGATCCCGCGCACACCGCCACCAGCCCCGCCAACGGCCCGTTATAAGCGAAACCGGGATCGTTCTTCCCCATCAGCAGCGCGACCAGCGTGCCGCCGACCATCGCCATCAGCGAGTTGACCGCCACCAGGCCGTTCATCTTGTCGAGCGACTGGGCGCTCATGACGTTGAAGCCGAACCAGCCCACCGTCAGAATCCACGCGCCCAGCGCCAGGAACGGAATCGACGACGGCGGATGCGCGGCGATCGCGCCGTTCTTCATATAGCGCCCGCGCCGCGCGCCAAGTAAAAGCACCGCCGGCAGCGCGATCCAGCCGCCCACCGCGTGCACCACCACCGAACCGGCAAAGTCGTGGAACTCGGCGCCGAAGGCCTGCAGCAGCCACTCCTGGATGCCAAAGCGGCGGTTCCAGACGATTCCCTCGAAGAACGGATACACGAAGCCGACCAGCAGCGCGGTGGCGATCAACTGCGGATGGAAGCGCGCCCGCTCGGCGATGCCGCCCGAGATGATGGCAGGGATGGCCGCCGCGAACGTCAGCAGGAAGAAGAACTTGACCAGCTCATAGCCGTTTTTGGCCGCCAGCACGTCGGCCGAGGAGAAGAAATTGACGCCATAGGCGATGCTGTAACCGACGAAGAAGTAAGCGATGGTCGATACCGCGAAATCCACCAGAATCTTCACCAGCGCGTTGACCTGGTTCTTCTTGCGCACGGTGCCCAACTCCAGGAACGCGAAGCCGGCGTGCATTGCCAAAATCATGATGGCACCTAGCAAAATGAACAATGCGTCGGCGCCGTCTTTGTGTAAACCCATCAAAATCACTCCCCAAAATAATGCATGATCTGAAAACCAATACGCTTATAAGCAATATTTGTTCCAGATTGGTGCAAATTTTAAGTCTATGATTTAACTGTATTTTGTTTTGGTGCGAGCTGGCGCACCATCTGCGGGCGCACCGAAAGATGGCATCATTTTGGTGCGCCCGCGTTTTCGGACCGCTTCCGGTTTTAGATCGGTGCTCCCGGCGGAACCGGCGGCGCGGCGCGCAGTTTGACGCTTCGAGGGTCCTTCAGATAGGCGGTAATCAGCTCCGCCGCTTCCCTGCGGCTGGTGGCCGTCACGCCCTTGCCTGGATTTTTTTGCAGCCACTGCGCCAGCTCGCGCGCCGATTGTGTGACTTCGGCCGCCACGTTAGGATGCAGTTTGCCGCCATCGAGCAAGTTCAGTACCCCGTCGACCAGTACCCAGTTTGCCGCCAACTGCACCGCCTCGCCGGCAACGACCGACGCCGGCACCGGCTCCCGTTTCCACGTCTTTTGCAGCAGCAGCGACAGCACTTCCCCAACGCCGGGCTGCTGCGCGTCGCGCGCATGCTGCCACGCGAGGCGGTTGATGCGGCCCGCGTCCAGCAGGAAGCCGGCCGTTTGCGCGGCGCCCGCCTCCGCGATCGAGAAGGCGTCGAACACGGAGCCCATGCGGGTGGCGAAGTACTCGCGGCCACGATCGTGCCCCGCAGCCGGAGGCGTCAGAACATCGAGCACGTTGGCTGGCAGAGCAAGATACTCCGCCCGCAGGCTGTCTGCCAAGCAATTCAAGGCTTGGCGCTGTACGGTCGCCGGAGTAATTCTGACGCCGGCCTTGCCGATGCCGGCTTTGACGTCGCCGCTGGTGGTGTAATCGAAATCGCCGCCGCCGATCAGGCGTGCCACCGCCTCGCCCTGGTAGCGTTGCAGCAGATAGAGCGGCACCAGGCGCGCTTCGAGCTCGCCGATCTGGCGTGCGTCGGGCAGCACATCGACCGAGAAGGTTTGCAGCGCGCGCTGGCGCACGGCGCCCAGTTGATCCCAGGTCTTGATCGTGTCCGGGCCGAAGTCCCACAGCAGGCCGTCCGGGTGGCTGGCGCCGGGTGTGCGGTCATCCTGGTCGCTGGAATACAGCAGCCCTGCGGCCTTGGCGTCGGCGCGCAGCTTGGCCAGCGCGGCCTGCTCGTGCGCGCCGCCGCCGAAATCGCCGTAGACGTATTTGACGATGTAGTCGTCCCACGGCCCCACACCGACGCCATACGCGTCCGCCAGATCGACGTCGCCCTGGGCGTTGAGCTTCAGGATAGGATGAGGATAATCCATCACCGAGCCGTTGCCGTTGCCGAAGCGGCTGGCGGCGAAGTTATGCGCGAAACCCAAAGTGTGGCCGACTTCATGCGCCGACAATTGGCGCAGGCGCGCCAATGCCATCTCCTCGGCCAGTTTATGTTTGTCCGCCGGCGCGTTTTTACCGTAAGGCGCGAGCAGGCTCTCGGCGATGAGGATGTCCTGCCGCACCCGCTGCGATCCAAGCGTAACGGCGCCACGAATGATCTCGCCGGTGCGTGGATCGGCCAGCGCGTTCCCGTACGACCAGCCGCGCGTGGCGCGGTGCACCCAGTGGATCACGTTGTAGCGGATGTCCATGGCGTCGACGCCTTCGGGCAGCAGCTCGACCCGGTAGGCATCTTTGAAGCCGGCCTTCTCGAAGGCGCTGGCCCACCACGAAGCGCCCTGCAGCAGCGCGCTGCGCACCGGCTCCGGCGCGCCCCGGTCGACGTAGTACACGATCGGTTTCTTGACGGTGCTGACGGCCGCCGACGGATCGGTCTTTTCGAGCCGGTGCCGCACCTGCCAGTGCACGTCGATACTGCTGGCGAGCGGCGTGGCGAAGTCGAAGTAATTGACATCGAAGCCGCCGGAAAACGGATGATAGCTGCGCGGCCGCCAGCCGGCCTGGCCGTCGATCTTCGGCAGGCGCACCATGCTGATGCGCTGGCGCATCGACAGGCTGGCCGGGTCGGCGGCGACTTGACGCACATATTCGGCCTGGCCCGGTCCTGCGAAGGTCAGCAGCGATTCGAGTTCCACATTGTCGGGGAAGGCTTTGGCCTGTTCGGCCAGCACCGCGCTGCGCGCCGGATCGACCTGATAGGCGCCTTGCTTGGTGGCCGCCAGCCGGGCGGCGCTGCCGTGGCGGTCGGCCAGCAGGAAGCTGGAGAAGTCAACCAGGTGCGCGCCACCGTCGCTGGCCAGGATGTCGCCCGACCACAGCACGGCGTTGGCGAACGATTCCTTGACGGCGGCCCGTTCATCCTTGTCCGCCGACGCGGCGATGTAGGCGGTATTGTCCTGCGCCAGAAACAGCTTGGCGCCATGTTTTTCGAAATGGACCATGCGCATGTCGCCGGCCTGGCCGCGATCGAGGCCGACGTCGTTCGAGCCCAGTGCGTACGGCAGGGAACTCAGTAGCAGGAAGGGCTGCTCCAGCGACGCCACCGACAGCAGCACCCTGCCCTTGGCCGCGTCGCGCCAGACGTCGATGAAGCCCGGCTGCGATTGCAGGCCGCGCGTGACGTCCGCCACCGATTTGGCGGGAGTGTTCGATTGCGCCAGCGCCGGTGCCCCCGGCGCCGCGCCCATCATCAGAAGAGCGAGCAGCAGCGGCCCGGCGGCTGGCGCGGTCCTCATTGCGGGCCCGCCGCCTTGACAGCCGCGGTCGCCGGCGCAGGAGCGGTTTGCGCCCCAGTGGTTTGCACCGCCGGCGTCGCGCCGTCCATTTGCAGCGCGCGGCTCAGGAAGCCCCAGCGGTCCGCCACCTCCTCGATCTGCTTGGTGGTCGGCTTGCCGGCGCCGTGGCCGGCCTTGGTGTCGATGCGAATCAGGATCGGCGCGGCGCCGGCCTGGTCGGCCTGCGCGGCGGCGGCGAACTTGAAGCTGTGCGCCGGCACGACGCGGTCGTCATGGTCGGCGGTGGTGATCATCGTCGCCGGATAGCAGGTCCCCTTTTTCAGGTTGTGCAGCGGCGAGTACTTGACCAGCGCCTTGAACTCCTCCGGGTTGTCGGACGAACCGTAGTCCGACGTCCACGCCCAGCCGATGGTGAATTTATGGAAGCGCAGCATATCGAGCACGCCCACCTGCGGGATCGCGGCGGCGAACAATTCCGGACGCTGCGTCATCGCCGCACCGACCAGCAGGCCGCCATTGCTGCCGCCGCCGATGGCCAGTTTGGCCGGCGACGTGACCTTGTGCGCGATCAGCCATTCGGCCGCGCCGATAAAGTCGTCGAACACGTTCTGCTTTTGCAGCTTGGTGCCCGCCTCGTGCCACGATTCGCCGTACTCGCCGCCTCCGCGCAGATTGGCCATGACGTAGACGCCGCCCATCTCCAGCCACGCCAGATTGGCGACCGAGAACGACGGCGTCAGCGACACATTGAAGCCGCCGTAGCCATACAGGTAGGTCGGATTGGCGCCGTCCAGCTTCAAGCCCTTCTTGGCGACGATGAACATCGGCACCTTGGTGCCGTCACGGCTGGTGAAGAACTCCTGGCGCGTCTCGAAGCCGGCCGGATCGAAATCCACCTTCGGCTGGCGGTACACGCTGCTCTTGTTGGCCTTCAGGTCGTAGCGGTAGATCGTCGTCGGCGTGGTGAAGCTGGTGTACGAGTAGAAGGTCTCGGTGTCGGCGCGTTTGCCGCTAAAGCCGCCGGCCGTGCCGAGGCCCGGCAGTTCGATATCGTGCAGCGGCTTGCCTTTGAGGTCGAACACCTTGACCAGGCTATGCGCGTCGCTCAGGTAGTCCACCAGCAGTTGGTGGTTGACGATGGACGCCGACACCAGCGTGTTGGAGCTTTCCGGCACGATCTGCTTCCAGTTCAGCACCGCCGGCTTGCGCGTGTCGATGCTGACGATGCGGCCGCGCGGCGCGTTGCGCTCCGTGTGGAACCAGAACACCGGACCTTCGTTGCCGACGAAGTTATAGACGGCGTCGAAGTCCTCCAGCAGGCCGACGACCTTGGAATCCTTGCGGCTCAAGTCCTTGTAGAACACGCGGTTCTTGTTCTCGGTGCCTTGCGAGGCGGTGATGATCAGATAGCGGCCGTCCTGGGTGACGTCGGCGCTGAAGCCCCAGTCCTTGTGGTCCGGACGGTCGTAGACCAGCGTATCGGCGTTTTGCGGCGTGCCCAGTTTATGGAAGTACAGCTTCTGGAAGTAGTTGACGTCTGCCAGCTTGGTCGCTTCCTTCGGCTCGTCGTAGCGGCTGTAGAAGAAACCGGAACCGTCGTGCAGCCACGCGGTGTTGGAGAACTTGACCCACTTGATATGGTCTTCGACGTCCTTGCCGCTCTCGATGTCACGCACCCTGATCTCGTTCCAGTCCGAGCCCGAGGCGGCGGTGCTGTAGGCGAGATATTTGCCGTTCGGGCTCACGGCCAGTCCGGCCAGGGCGACGGTGCCGTCGGCGGCCAGCTTGTTCGGATCGAGCAGCATGCGCGGCACGTCGGCCAGCGTCTTCATCGTATAGAGCACGGACTGGTTCTGCAGGCCGTCGTTACGGCTGTAGAAATAGCGTCCGCCTTCCTTGAACGGCACGCTGAAGCGCTCGAAGTTCCACAGCTTGGTCAGGCGCGTTTTGATCGCGTCGCGGCCGGGGATCTCCGACAGGTAGCCTTGCGTGAGTTTGTTCTGGGCGTCGACCCAGTCCTTGGTGTCGGCGCTGTTGGCGTCCTCCAGCCAGCGGTACGGATCGGCCACTTTGACGCCGTGGTAATCGTCGGTCTGGTCGACCGTGCGGGTGGTTGGATAGGTCAGCGAGGTGCCGGTGGTGGCGCAGGTCTGCGCCATGGCGCCTTGCGCCAGCAGGACGGCGGCCGCCAGCGCGGCGCGTTTCAATTGCTTCATGCGTGGTTCCGTGGGTCGTAGGATGATATATCGATGATAGCTTGCCTTATGACAAATAAGCAACGTTAGGCAGCCGATCCCGTCGTGTTTTATTCGGCGCGCAGTACCCGATCGGTGGGGACGATACGGACGTCGTGCATTTGATCGAGGTAGGCTTCCAGATACGTTTGTGGGAGGCGCCGACCACCACGAGCACGCGCATGCCGGGCCGCACGGTCATCGCGTCGCGAATGTTGGATGCCATGCGCAGATTGCGCGTCTCCCAATAAGCGACGTAGCCGCGCCCATAGCGGCACGGCGATGGCTCCTCCAACGCCGCGCCGAGGTCGCTGCGGAAGGCCTGCTCCGGGCACCGGAACGTGGCAGGCTGCAGCGATGAAAACAGTCGTGAATAGACGGTGCATACATGCTCCTGAAATGGGGTTTCAGCAGTGTATGCGACAAGCGGCGCCGAAATGGATGAGCTTGCGACGTACGGCAAAAAAGCTTGCATGAAATGCAAATAGCGGCGATGGGCCGAAGCCGCGAGTCAGATGAATACGTGATTCCCCGTCGTCTCGACGGACGGCGCCTGCCACTTCTCCAGCCAGGCGATCATCTGGTCGCCGGGGATCGGCCGGCTCATGAAGTAGCCCTGCCCCTGGTCGCATCCCAGGCTGGCCAGCAGGCGCCATACGGCTTCGCTCTCGATGCCCTCGGCCACCACGCGCAGGCCCATGTTGTGCCCCAGGTCGATGGTCGAGCGCACGATCTTGGTGTCGCCTTCGTCGTGCTCCATATTGAGCACGAAGGACTTGTCGATCTTGAGCTCATTGACCGGCAGCCGTTTCAGATACGCCAGCGACGAATAGCCGGTGCCGAAATCGTCGATCGACAAATCGAAGCCCATGGCGCTGAGGCGCTCCAGCGTGGTTTGCGCCCGCACCGGATCGTCCATGATGGCGCTCTCGGTGATCTCCAGGCAGAACGAGCCGGCCGAGAGATTGTGGCGTACCAGCAGGTCGGCGAACTTCGTTGGCAGGTCCTGGTCCAGCAGGTCGCGCGTGGACAGATTGACCGACACCTTCAGATGATGCCCCCTGGCCGCCAGCTCCTGGCACAGCTCCGCCGAACGCTCCATCACCCAGCGCGTGAGCACGCGGATAAAGCCGGTCTGCTCAGCGAACGGAATGAATTCGTCCGGGAACACGTTGCCGCGCTCCGGATGCACCCAGCGCACCAGCGCCTCCATGCCGACCACCTTGCCGGTATCGAGCATGATCTTGGGCTGCACGTGCAGGCGGAACTCGTTGCGCTCAATGGCGCTGCGCAGTTCCGTCAGCAGCGACAGGCTCTTTTCGCTGGACTTGTCCATCGCCGCGTCGTAGACCACGGCGCCGTCGTTGCGCTGCTTGGCCGCGTACATCGCCACCTCGGCCATGCTGAGCAAGGCTTCGCCGTCGCTGCCGTGGAGGGGATAACCGGCGATCCCCAGGCCGGCGCCGATGTCGACCATCTGCTCCTCCAGCGACAGCGGCGTCTCCAGCGCCTGCAGGATTTCGGCCGCCATGCGCCGGGCCGCCTCGACGTCCGACGCCGGCAGCAGCACCGCGAATTCGTCGCCGCCCAGCCGCGCCACCTGCGCCGACGACTGCCGCCGGTTCGCCAGCAGCAGTTGCAGGCGGCCGGCCACCTGGCGCAGCAGCGCGTCGCCAAAGCTGTGGCCCATCACATCGTTGACGTGCTTGAAGCGGTCCAGGTCCATCATCAGCACGAACACGGCCTCCTCGCGTTTGCGGGCGTCCTCCATCGCGTCGTTCAGCAGCAGCAGGAACTGGGCGCGGTTGGGCAAATTGGTCAAGGTGTCCCAATACGCCAGGCGGCGGATTTCCTGTTCACGCTTGGCGATCCCCTCGCGCATCGAATCGAAGGCATGGGCCAGCGCGCCGATTTCGTCTTCGCGGCTGGTGTCGATCTGGCCTTTGTAGTCGCCCTGCTCCAGGCGTTTGGCGGTGTCGGCCAGCTCGCTGATCGGCTGGGCGATGCGCTTGGCGGTGAAGATGATGGCCAGCGCCGAGATGGCGATGCCGCCGGCGGTGAGGAAGATCAGCCAGCGCTCCAGGCGCGCGTATTCGGCGGTGGCCTCGTCGATCGAGCGCGCCAGCAGCACGCTGGCGGTCTGGCCGTTGTCCTGGCCGATCGACATCAAACGCGCGCTATAACGGCCGGTTTCCACCTCGATGTCGAACGGTCCGGTGGGCGCGGCCGGCAAGGCCTGCAACTGCTCGACCACCGATTGCGCCGAGGCGCCCACATACGTGGAGCCGGCCGACATCCATTTGCCCTGCGGGTCGCGCGTCAGCACGGTGGTGTGCAGCGAACTGACGTCGCGCATTTCGTTGGCCAGCTGGCGGTCGATCGGGAAGGTCATCACGATCCAGCCGATGGTGATCGGCGCCTTGACCGGCATGACGACGATCTGGTACGGGCGGCGCTCGATGATGGCGATGCCGTTGGCGCCATCGGCCGCTTCGGCCGCGTCGAGCATGCTGACGGCCATTTTCTCCAGGCCCGCTGCCTGGGTAGTGTTGGTCGATACGCTGATCTTGCGCTCGGCGCTGATCAGCATCGTCAGCGACGCCTTGATGCGGCGCCCGCTGTTGGCCAGCGCCGATTCGATGGTGGCGCGATCGCCTTCGTCGTTGTTACCGATGGCGGCCAGGAACGCCGTGTCGCGCGCCAGCAGACGGGCGCCGAAGCGCAGGTTCTGGGCGTTTTGATCGAGCAGGCGACGAAATACCTTGGTGCCGTTATTGAGTTCACCGCCGATGGCCAGGCGCGCGTTGTTATCGATGCCGCGCTGGATCACCACCAGGCCGACCAGCTGCACGGCGACGATCAGGACCAGGAAAAGCCCCACGATCCGGCTTTCCAGGCTGCGAAAACGCATACGCATGCTCGGGGCGATCCTTTAATAGGCCGACGAAGTGGCGTCGGCCGCCGCTGGCTTCATCGGCAGTTTGAAGGTGGCCGTCGACAGTGTGTCGCCCGCCTTCACCGTCAACACCTGCTCGGGGGTGGCGCCGCCGACGGTGTTGTAGTGCCAGGCCTTGACCACGTACTTGCCGCCGACCGGCAGCGCGATGCGCGCGGCGCCGGCGCCGTCGGTCTTGGCGAAGTAAGGCGTGTCGACGATCTTGACGTAGGCAAGCATCTTGTCATGGATGTTACAGCCCAGGACCACGGTGCCGGCCTTGTCGAATACCTGCGGCGCGGCCGACTCGCCCGAATACAGCTTCTGGTCGAATTTATGGGCGGCCGAGAACGAGTAGATGTGATGACGGACTTTGTCGTTATTCGGGAAGAACACCTTGCTGCCGGTCTGTACCACGGTGACCAGCGGCAGGAACTTCAAGCCCTTCTGCTCGATCTGCCCATTGGCCTGCGCGTTGCCGGCGGCCGGGGCGGTTTCTGCTTCGATGTAGACCACCGTGTCGGCTAGCGGATTGCCAGCCGCGTCCTGCACTTGCACCTGCACAGTGGCACCGATGGCGCCCGCCGAAGCGGCGCTCAAACACATCAGGCTGAAAACGAGGCGGCAGCTGCTAAAACTATACATGGTGGGCCCGGGGAGCACGTGGTCTGGCTATTGTAGCGCGACAACAATGTGAAGCGGAAATACTTATTGCGACAAAGGACTAAATTCATGATGGCGTCACAAACGCGTCATAGAATCGTACAGTTAAACCCACATTTCGCAAGCGATAATCGTGAAAACTGCCAGCAAACCGCTGCACCGTAGCAACGCCCCACCCGCCGCGGTGACATACATCAGGCCCGAACTCGAGGACGAGGAGGCAGTGTTGCGCGACCATTTGTACGACATCCTTGCGCGCCGCCAGCTCAGCGCGCTGTTCCAGCCCATCGTCAACATGCAGAACGGCGACATCATCGCCTACGAAGGGTTGATACGCGGACCGTCCGACAGTCCGCTGCATTCGCCGATGAACCTGTTCAAGGTGGCGCGCGCCAGCGGGCTGACGGTGCAGGTCGAGCACCTGTGCCGCCAGGTGATACTGGAACGCTTCGCCGAGCTGGCGCTGCCCGGCAAGCTGTTTCTCAACGTCAGCCCCGACTGCCTGCTGCAGCGCGACGCGCGCCATGGCGAAACGCTGGAATTCATCCACCACGTCGGCATCAACCCGGACCGGGTGATTATCGAGCTGACCGAGAACCAGCCGACCTATGACTACGAGCTGATGCGTGAGGCGGTGCGGCACTACCGCGACATGGGCTTCCAGATCGCCATCGACGATCTGGGCGAAGGTTTCTCCAGCCTGCGCCTGTGGTCGGAGTTGCGGCCGGAGTATGTCAAGATCGACATGCATTTCATCCAGGGCATCAACAACGACCCGGTGAAGCTGCAATTCGTCCGCTCGATCCAGGAGATCGCCGAGAAATCGAACACGCTGGTCATCGCCGAGGGCATCGAGACACAGGCCGAGCTGCTGGTGATACGCGACATCGGCGTCGCCAACGGCCAGGGCTACCATCTGGGCCGGCCGCACCCGCAGCCGGCGCGCTCGGCGTCGGCCGAGGTGGTCAAGGCGCTGGCGCGCACCGGCGTCGCCGTGTACCCGCAGCGCGGCGCCGAAAAGAACGCCGCCACCATCGTCAAACTGCTCAACGAGGTGCAGACCGTTCCGTCGAACATGACCAACAACGAGGTCTACGAGATCTTCTTGAAGGAACCCAAACTGCTGATCATCCCGGTGGTCGACGGCGACCAGCCGCTGGGTCTGATCAGCCGCTTCGAGATGATCGACCACTTCGCCCGGCCCTACCAGCGCGAGTTGTACGGCAAGAAATCGTGCCGGCAGTTCATGGACGCCAAGCCGCTGATCGCCGAGCAGGACACCACCTTGCAAGAGCTGAGCTTTCGCATGGTGCAGGCCGACGCCCACCACCTGTTCAACGGCTTCATCATCACCGACCAGGGCCGCTATCTGGGCCTGGGCACCGGCCACGACCTGATGCGCGAGATCACGCAGCTGCAGATCAACGCGGCGCGCTACGCCAATCCGCTCACCCAGTTGCCCGGCAATGTCCCCATCAACGAGCACATCGACCGGCTGCTGGAGAGCGGCGCGCGTTTCTGGGCCTGCTATGTCGACCTCGACCATTTCAAGCCGTTCAACGACGTCTACGGCTACCGCCGGGGCGACGACGTCATCCAGTTGACCGGCAACATGCTCAGCGAGCGCTGCGACGCCAACCGCGATTTCGTCGGCCACATCGGCGGCGACGATTTCATGGTGTTGTTCCAGAGCGAGGATTGGGAGACCCGCTGCGCAGGCATCCTGGCCGACTTCGAGCGGAACGTGCAGGCGTTCTACAGCATCGAGGACCGCGAGCGCGGCGGCTACCTGAGCGAGGACCGCCAGGGGAAGAAGGTGTTTTACTCGTTGATGAGTCTGTCAATCGGCGTGATCCGCGTCGATCCGCACCAGTATTACTCGCACCACCAGATCGCCACGGCCGCCGCCGAATCCAAGCGGCAAGCCAAGAAAATCCACGGCAACAGCCTGTTTCTCGACCGCCGCCAGCAGCCGCAGAGCTAGCGGTAATCACATCATCGCGGTCGCGCGCGCAGCGGCACCATCCTGCGGTGCTGGGCACGCCAGCGGCGCACCAGTTCCTGCGCCTCGGCGATCGCTTCCGGGGTCATGTCCAGCGCTACCTTCTTGCGGTTGCTGGCGGCCGCGACATCGCCGCCGTCGGCCGCCAACGTCAGCCACATGAAGGAGCGCAACTCGTCGCGCTTGACGCCGCGCCCGCTGCCATACATGCCGCCCAGATTGAACTGGGCCAGGGCGTGGCCCTGCTCGGCCGCCTTGCCGTACCATTTGACCGCCTGCACATCGTCCTGCGCCACGCCCAGGCCGTTGGCGTACATCACGCCGAGGTTGTTCTGCGCGCTGGCGTCGCCCTGGTCGGCGGCGCTGCGATACCAGGCCACGGCGCGCGCCTCGTCCTTGGCCACGCCGTGGCCGTTGGCGTACATCACGCCGACGTTGAACTGCGCGTTCGGCGCGCCCTGCTCGGCCGCCATCCGGTACCACTCCAGCGCGCGCTGCTCGTCGCGGCCGACGCCGCGCCCGCGCGCATACATGCCGCCCAGGTTGTACTGCGCCAGCACGTGGCCGGACTCGGCCGCGCGCCGATACCAGGAAAAGGCCAGCTCGTCGTCGCGGTCGACGCCCTTGCCGTTGGCCAGCATGATGCCGAGATTGAACTGGGCGTCGGCGTCCTCCTGCTCGGCCGCGCGCGACAGCCAAGCATAAGCGCGCAACTGGTCGGCCGGCACGCCCAGGCCTTCCGAGTACGCCACGCCGACCAGGCGCTGGGCCACCGCATCACCCTGCGCGGCGGCCTGCCGGAACCACGCCAGCGCCTGTGTATCGCTGCGCGTGACGCCGTGGCCATGCTTGTACATCAGTCCGAGATTGAGCTGGGCGTTGGCGTCGTTTTGCAGCGCGGCCTTGCGGAACCACGCCAGCGCCAACGGATAGTTGCGGCGCACGCCGGTGCCGTGCACATAGGCTTCGCCGAGCAAGGTCTGCGCGCTGGCGATGCCCTGCTCGGAGGCGCGGTAGAACCATGACAACGCTATCTCGTCGCTGCGCGCGACGCCGCGTCCCTTTTTATACATTTGGCCGAGATTTTGCTGGGCCGAGGCGTCGCCCTGCTGCGCGGCGGCGCGAAACCAGCGCACGGCCTCCTTGTCGTTGTTGGCGACTCCCCGGCCGTTGTAGTACATCGCGCCGAGATGGTTCTGGGCGAACGCCAACCCCTGCTCCGCAGCCTTGTGCATCCAATGAAAGGCCCGATTGTCGTCCCGCGCCACGCCCTGGCCTTTTTTATAGGCCATGGCAAGGTTGAATTGCGCGTAGGGATTACCCCGCTCGGCCGCCTCCTTGTACCACACATAACTGTCGTAGCCATCTCTGGCGGAGCTCTGGTTTTTCATCACGCACCCCTTGCCAACACTGCAACTATGTTGACTAAAGTGTAAGCCTCGTAGTGACTTCAGATTTGAGCGTCGTCAAACGAGTGATGATGAAATGCTATCGTTTAAGCCTAAACTTACTGAGGGGACTGTTTTTGAAGGAATTGGTGCACTTTGGCGGCCGCCAGCTTGTTGACGGAGACGAGCAGGGCGGGATCGACACCGGCGATGCCATAGGTCGAGCCGATGTGTTTACCGATGTGTATCAGCACTTCGGCCGCCACTTCGGCGTCGGACTCGGCCCGGTGGGCCGCGCTTTTAAACCGGATGCCCAACTGCCCCGACAGATTGCCGAGCTTGTAGCTGGCCAGGTTCGGAAACACCCGGCGCGACAGCTTGAGCGAGCACACCAGCGCTTGATGGCCCGGCGTCAGGCTGAGCCGTGCCGCCTCGGCGCGCAGGAACTTTTCATCGAAGCTGGCGTTGTGGGCCGACAGCGCGTCGCCGCCGATGAAATCGAGCAGGTCCGGCACCACGCGCGAAACCGGCGGCGCGTTGTCGACCATGGCCTGGGTGATGCCGGTCAGGCCGGTGATAAACGATGGGATGCGCACATTGCAGTTGATCAGGGAGACATAACGCTCGACGATGCGCCCGCCGACGATGCGCAACGCCGCCACCTCGGTGATGCGGTCGCCCATGTCGGGCGACAGGCCGGTGGTCTCGAAGTCGAGCATGACGATGGATTTCTCAAGCATTGCGTGCGTACCTTATTAATTAGACTGCCAATGAGATTGCCAAATTAGCCGAATTTGCGCACCGCGTCGAGCGCCAGGCCGGCGCCGATGCTGCCGAACAGGTCGCCTTCGACCTTGCGCGCGGCCGGCGCCAGCGCACCGATGCGCTCGCGCAGCATGCGCACGCCGCTCGAACCGCCGGTGAAAAATACCGTATCGACATCGGCCGGCGCCACACCGGCGTCGCGCAGCAGGCTCAGCACCGTATTCTCAACCGAGCCGACCAGATGGTCGATCGAAGCGTCGAACTGCGCGCGGTCCAGTTCCAGGCTCACCGCCGGCGCCAGCCGGTCCAGCTCCAGCTTCACCTTGACGTCGTCGGACAAGGCGATCTTGCCCTCCTCCACCTTCATCGCCAGCCAGTGGCCGGCGCGCTCGTCGATCAGGCGCTGCAGGCGGCCCAGCTTTTCTTGCTCGGCGGAATCGCGCAGCAGGTCGGACAGCTGGGTCCACATCTTCTTGGTGTACGCCTGGTTGATCGTGTGCCAGGTCGCCAGATTGAAGAAGTAGCTGGACGGCACCTCGCTGTTGTTGCGCAGGCGGCTGCCGTAGCCCAGCAAAGGCATCACCGAGGACAGGCTGAGGTATTTATCGAAGTCGGTACCGCCGATGTGCACGCCGCCGTTGGCCAGGATGTCGTCGCGCCGCTCGGTCTTCTTGGCGCGCTCGGGCGACAGGCGCACCAGCGAAAAGTCCGACGTACCGCCGCCGATGTCGGCGATCAACACCAGTTCCTCGCGGTCGATCTGCGACTCGTAGTCGAACGCGGCGGCGATCGGCTCGAACTGGAAGGCAATATCCTTGAAACCGACCGAACGGGCGACCTCGGCGAGCGTATCCTCGGCCAACTGGTCGTTTTCCTTGCTGTCGTCGATGAAATGCACCGGCCGCCCGAACACGGCGGACGTGAATTCACGCCCGGCCGACTGCTCGGCGCGGTGCTTGACCTCGCCGATGAACTGGGCCAGCAACATACGGAACGGCAGCGCGCGGCCGCCCACCTCGGTCTGACCGTCGATCAGACTGGTCCCGAGCAAACTCTTCAACGAGCGCATCAAGCGCCCCTCGTAGCCGGCCAGATATTCGGCCAGCGCCGCACGTCCAAAGGTGACCTGCTCGTCTTCCGCGTTGAAGAAGACGACCGACGGCAAGGTGGTCTTGCCGTCCTCAAGCCCCAACATCACGGCCTGGCCGGGACGCACCCAACCAACCGTGGAATTTGACGTGCCGAAATCGACGCCGCAAGCATTGGCCATGTCGACCCTTCACACGTAATAAAGGGGCGTTATGCTATCAGAAAAACGCCCTCATCAGGGAAAATTGCTGTGCCACCACACCGCATAAGTAATTTCCACAAGGAAACACGATAATTGTTGTCCTAGAGTAAGTTTTTGATTATCCTCGACGTGACCGCCATGGGAGCAGCGCAGCCAGCCATACCCGGGTCCCCAAGACGATAACGAGACAATGACGAAATCCAAGCCGACAGTTGAGATCAGCGCCACGGAACACATAGCCACCATCGCCCGCGAAGCCCGCCGCGTCACCTCGTACGACGTCGCGCTGGTCGCCGGGGTCTCGCAGTCCGCCGTCTCGCGCTGCTTCAAGCCGGGCGCCAGCGTCTCCAAGGAAACCCACGCTCGGGTGATGAAGGCGGCCTCGCTGCTCGACTACATCCCCAACGCCGCCGCCCGCAGCCTGATCACCCGCCGCTCCAACATGGTCGCGGTGATCATCACCAACCAGGCCAACCTGCACTACCCGGAGCTGCTCGCCGAGTTGAGCCACCAGATCACCGCGCGCGGCAAGCGCGTGCTGCTTTTCACGCTGGCGCGCGAGACCGATGTCGACCGCGTGCTGGCCGACGTCTGGCAGTACCAGGTCGACGGCGTGATCGCCGCCGCCCGACTCAGCGACGAGCACATCGCCGAATTCGAGCGGCGCCACATGCCGCTGGTGCTGTTCAACCGCACCTTGCGCGACCGCGTCGTCAACACCGTCACCTGCGATCACCTGGAGGCGGGCCGCATGCTGGTCTCGCGCCTGGCGGCCGCCGGCCACCGCCGCTTCGGCATCATCGCCGGCACCGAGGACTCCTCGGTCGCCAACGAACGCCGCCGCGGCGCCTGCGAACGCCTGGCCGAACTGGGCCTGCCGCCGCCGGTGGTGGTGCCCGGCCAATCGGACTACCGCAGCGGCGGGGCCGGCCTGAAAGCCATCATCGCGCAAATGGGCGAGGTGCCCGACGCGATCATCTGCGGCAGCGACGTGATGGCCATCGGCTGCCTCGATTGCGCCCGCCATGAACTGGGCATCGACGTGCCGGGACAACTGTCGGTGGCCGGCTTCGACGCCGTTGAACCGTCCAATTGGTTGAGCTACAACCTCACCACGCTGCGCCAGCCGATGCCGAAAATGGCCACGGCGGCGGCCGACCTGCTGTGCGCCGTCATCGACGGCCACGAGCCCAGTCGCGATTCGCCACCCGAACGGCGCGTCTTCAGCGCCCAGTTCATCGAGGGCGCGACGGCTAGATTGACGCCGGCGGCGGCGCTGGCCGGCACGTTGGGGACCGGCAGGCGGACGCTGGTCGCTATAATGTAGCGGATGAACGCAGCCCAACCTCCCAATCCCATCCGATTTACGCCGCATGGCCTGATCCCGACGCCGGAACAAACGGCCATCCAGCTCTCCCAGAACAAGGTGGTGCTGGTCGACGCCAACGCCGGCGCGGCCAAGACCACCACCCTGGCGATCCGCATCGGCGAGGCGCTGGCCCGCAAGCTTCCCCCTGAACAGATCCTCGCGCTGACCTTCACGCCGGAGGCGCGCGACGTCATGCGCCAGCGCCTGATCGATGTCGGCGTGCCGCAGGCGCTGGTGGCGCGCCTGGCCGTGATGACGTTCGAGGACTTCGCCGCCTGGCAGCTCGACACGATCGACGGCGACAACCTGCGCCGCTGCGCCGAGGCGCGCCAACTGAAGGAATACGCGCTGGCCGCCGTCGACCGGGTCGGCGCGCGCTACGCCGGCCGGCTCGAAGCACTTGAGCTGAACACCCACAGCATCGCGCTCAGCCAGTTCCTCGATGCCCAGTTAGGGTTGAAAGCTACCATGGGGCTGGCCGCCGACGTCGACTTCATGGGCCTGGAAGAGATCGCCGAGCTGCTCGGCGTGCCGCTGGCCGACTACCTGACCACGGTGGAATACGAAACCTTGCGCCTGGACGGCGGCGCCGGCGCGGTGTTCCGCGGCCCGTTCGACGCCACCTACGACCTGGCCTGCAACCTGGAGGCCGGCGCGCGCCTGGCCGAGCACTTTCCCGACTACCGGCTGGTGCTGTGCGACGAACTGCACGATCTGAACGAAGCGGCCTTCCGCATCCTCGACGCCTTGATCGGCCGCCCGCAATGCTTTTTCGTTGGCGCCGGCGACAAGGACCAGGTCATCCACGCCAAGCTGGGCGCCAGCGAGGAATACCTGAACCGCCGCTTTGCCGAACGCCATCCCAAGCTGGTACGCTATCCGCTGACCTACAGCTACCGCCACGGCCCCCACCTGGCCTATGCGATGGCCGAATTCAAACACAAGGCGGTCGAATCGAGCCTGCCGGTGCACACGCAGATCCGCCAGGCGCACTACGCCTCGCCCGACGAATGCGCGCAACAGGCGATCGCCGCGATCCGCCAGTGGAAGGCCGACGGCCACGCCTTCGATGGTTGCGCGATCCTGATCCGCGACCGCCACCAGTCGATGGCGATCGAGAACGCGCTGATCGAGGCGGACATCGACTACCGCACCCCGGCCATGGCCGGCTACCTGCAGCGCGACGAGATCCTGTTCTTGCGCGGCATGCTGGCCATCGCCCTCAAGGACTTCGCCGCCGTCAAATCGGACCAGGTGCGCGCCGCCATCGTCGACGCCATGACCGCTTTTAGCGAAATGAAGTTCTCGGCCCGGCGCATGGACAACTTCAAGGCGCAGATCATCAAGGAACCGGCGCTGCTGGGCGAATTGTTCATGATCGAGGACGACCGCCGCGACGGCGAGCAAATTAGCTACCGCGACGTCGCCAGCCAAGCCACCAAGAAGGCCGTCATCGACGCCATCGCCTGGCTGTCGGCACTCGATCCGGCCACGCCGGCGGCCGCCGTGCTGACGGAGCTGTGCGAGCGGGTCAAGCTGGTGGCGACCGCGCGCCGCATCTTCGTGCGGCCGTACGAAGCGGGCGTGGTCAATAAATCGGTGGCCGGCCTGCTGGCATCGGCCGCCGCCTCCGGCCAGAGCCTGCGTGAATTCTGGACAGCGATGAACGCGCGCGAAGCCTTCATCCGCCGCAAGCGCGAACGCAAGGCGGTGCTGATCGAATGCGTGGCCAACGCCAAGGGCAAGGAATTCGAGCACGTGATCCTGCCGTTTTTGCAGGCCGACGAGTTCCCGCACCCGATGCAGCCCAAGCGCGACGAGGAAAACCTGTTCTACGTCGGCGTCACCCGCGCCCGCGCCCGCCTGACCCTGCTGTCGCCGGCCGACCCGGCGCTGCGCAGCGGCTTCATCGCCAATATGCGTTTGCAGCAATCGGCGGCCGCCGCCGACGCGGCCATCGCCCGCAACCAGGCCCAGCCCGCAGCCGCGCCGGGCCGCCACTATCTGAGCGCAAGCTTCCACGAAAAGGACGAAGTCAAGGCGCTGGGCGCGCAATTCGACATCGCGCGACGCGCCTGGTACGTGGAATCGGGCCGGGATATGTCACCTTTCTCACGCTGGCTGAAAAAATAATGCATTGCGCCAATTTCTAGTAGAGAAATGCTTATATAATGTCGCTCGCGGCTGGCTGAACAGCCTCACTACACCAATGTGTCAATAACAAAATACAATTCGGGAGTATTTCCATGAAAAAAATCAACACCCTGCTGGCAGCCTGCACCGTAGCCCTGCTGAGCGCCTGCTCGACCCCTGCCCCAGCCCCAGCACCGGCACCAGCCCCTGCTCCAGCCCCGGCACCGGCACCAGCTCCTGCCGCAGCACCAGTGGCCGCTCCTGCAGCAGCCACCCTGCCAGCGTACCTGGACCCAAACAGCTCGATCTACAAAAACCGTAGCGTCTACTTCGACTTCGACAAGTACACCGTCAAGCCGGAGTTCGACGCCGTTGTCGCCGACCACGGTAAATTCCTGGCCGCGAACCCGAACGTGTCGATCAAAGTCGAAGGCAACACCGATGACCAAGGCAGCGCCGAGTACAACCTGGCCCTGGGCCAGAAGCGCGCCCAAGCCGTCATCACCGCCCTGAAAACCCAAGGCGTGAAAGACAGCCAGATGGAAGCCGTCAGCTTCGGTAAAGAGAAGCCAAAAGCATCGGGCACCGACGCGGACTCGCGCGCCCAGAACCGTCGCGCCGATTTGGCCTACCCAAGCAAGTAATTTGCTTGCGGTACCTGTAGTGCAATGAAAAGCCCGGCTGAAAAGCCGGGCTTTTTTGCTTTGGGCTCTCCCCAAAGAGAGCTGCGCGCAGGCAACGTGTTGGTTATGCTGGAAGTTTCCATTCAACTTCAAATCACTGAAGGACTTCCATGAAAAACCTCACCACGGCCGCCGGCGCGCCGGTCGTCGACAACCAGAACACCCAGACCGCCGGCCCGCACGGCCCGGTGCTGCTGCAGGATGTCTGGCACCTTGAAAAGCTGGCCCACTTCGCGCGCGAGGTCATCCCCGAGCGGCGCATGCACGCCAAGGGTTCGGGCGCCTTCGGCACCTTCACCGTCACCCACGACATCAGCAAGTACACGCGCGCGGCGCTGTTCTCCGAGATCGGCAAGAAGACCGACATATTCATGCGCTTTTCCACCGTCGCCGGCGAGCGCGGCGCGGCCGACGCCGAACGCGATATTCGCGGCTTCGCCGTCAAGTTCTACACCGAGCAAGGCAACTGGGACGTGGTCGGCAACAACACGCCCGTGTTCTTCTTCCGCGACCCGCTCAAGTTCCCGGACCTGAACCACGTCGTCAAGCGCGACCCCAAGACCAACTTGCGCAGCGCCGAGAACAACTGGGATTTCTGGACCCTGCTGCCGGAGGCGCTGCACCAGATCACCATCGTCATGAGCGATCGCGGCATCCCCAAGGGCTACCGCCACATGCACGGTTTCGGCAGCCACACCTTCAGCTTCATCAGCCCGACCAATGAGCGCTACTGGGTCAAGTTCCACTTCGTCTGCCAGCAGGGCATCGCCAATTTCAGCGACGCCGAGGCGGCGGCCGTCGTCGCCAACGACCGTGAAAGCTCGCAGCGGGACCTGTTCGACGCCATCGAAAACGGCGACTTCCCGCGCTGGAAGCTGGCGGTGCAGATCATGCCGGAGGCAGAGGCGTCCAAGGTGCCATACAACCCGTTCGACCTGACCAAGATCTGGCCGCACAAGGACTATCCGCTGATCGACGTCGGCATCCTGGAATTGAACCGCAACGCCGAGAACTACTTCGCGGACGTCGAGCAATCGGCCTTCTCGCCGGCCAACGTGGTCCCCGGCGTCAGCTTCTCGCCGGACAAGATGCTGCAATCGCGCCTGTTCTCGTATGGCGACGCGGCCCGCTACCGCCTGGGCGTCAACCACCACGCGATTCCCGTCAACGCGCCGAAATGCCCGTTCCACAGCTACCACCGCGACGGCGCCATGCGCACCGACGGCAACCACGGCGCCGGCACCTCGTATGAACCGAACAGCCGTGGCGAATGGCTGCAGCAGCCGCAGTTCGCCGAACCGCCGCTGTCGCTCGAAGGCGCCGCCGCGCACTGGGACCACCGGGTCGATACCGACTACTACTCGCAGCCCGGCAACCTGTTCCGGTTGCTGACGGACGAGAAGAAAAGGCTGCTGTTCGAGAACACGGCGCGCGCGATCCACGGCGTATCGAAGCCGGTGCAGGAACGCCACATCTTCAACTGCACCCAAGCCGATCCGGCCTACGGCGCGGGCGTGATGGCGGCGATCAACGCGCTGGAAGCGAAGTAAAAGATAAGTGGGAGGCGGAGCGCAAAGCAACCCAACATGCTATTAGCGATACGCATTCCGTACCACTTAGGGGTCGGACCCGGTGGGGTCCGTCCCCGGTTGGCCGTGCGGGTCAAGCGGTGACCGTCACCCCTGCCCGCAGCAGCAACTGTTCGCAACGTTTGGACAGATGTTGAACCTGCAGCGTCTTACCGGCTTTGGCATAGCGCTCGCTGAGGGTAGACACCGCGACCACCGCCGAGTGGTCGGCTAGTCGCAGATAGCGGCAATCGAGCACCACCTGTTGCGGATCGCCCTGCGGCTCGAACAAATCGTTGAAATGCGCGATGGACGCGAAAAACAGCGTGCCGTGCGGCGTGTAGTGTTTGACGCCGTCGGCGCCCTCCACCACGTCGGCGTGGATTTCGCGGGCATGGCGCCAGGCGAAGCTGAGCGCCGCGATCACGATCCCGCACAGCACCGCCACCGCCAGGTCTGTCGCCACGGTGATGCAGGTGACGACGACGATCAGCAGCGCGTCATGCCTGGGCACCTTGCCCAGCACCCGCAGCGAACCCCACGCGAAGGTCTGCTGCGCCACCACGAACATCACACCGACCAATGCCGCCAGCGGAATGCGCTCGATCAGCGGCGACAAAAACAGTATAAACAATAAAATCATGATGCCGGCGACGGCGCCGGAGACGCGCGTGCGGCCGCCGGAACTCAGGTTGATCATGGTCTGGCCGATCATCGCGCAGCCGCCCATGCCGCCGAACAGGCCGGAGGTCACGTTGGCCGCGCCCAGCGCCACGCACTCGCGGTTCGGCAAGCCGCGCGTTTCGGTGATTTCGTCGGTCAGGTTAAAGGTCAGCAGCGTCTCCAGCAGGCCCACAACCGCCATCAGCAACGCGTACGGCAGCACGATGCCTAAGGTCTCCATCGTCATCGGCAATTCGGGAATGTGGAACACCGGCAGGCCGCCGGCGATTTGCGCCATGTCGCCCAGGGTGCGGGCCGGCAGATGCAAACCCTCGGCCAACAGGCCGACGCCGACGATCGCCACCAGCGCCGGCGGCACGGCCTTGGTCAAGCGGGGAAGTAAGTAAACGATCAACATCGTCAGCGTCACCAGCGCGCACATCCACACTAGCGAAGCGCCCTGCAGCCATTGGCCATCGGCCTTGAAGTGCTGCAGCTGCGACCAGGCGATGACGATGGCCAGGCCGTTGACGAAGCCGAGCATCACCGGATGGGGCACCATGCTGACTAGTTTGCCCATCCGGAGGACCCCGAACAATAGCATGATGAGGCCGCTAAGTACCACCGTCGCCAGGAAATACTGCAAGCCATGCTGGGCCACAAGGGCGACAATCACCACCGCCATCGAGCCGGCGGCCCCCGAAATCATGCCGGGACGGCCGCCGAAAATGGCCGTCAGCGTACAAATAAAGAAGGCGCCGTACAGGCCGGTCAGCGGATTGAGGTGCGCAACCAGCGCGAAAGCGATGCACTCGGGAACTAAAGCAAAGGACGTGGTCAGACCGGCTAAGGCGTTTTTAGAAAAATTGGATGACCACATAGAGGAGAGAAAAGGGGTAAGGACGCGCCGACGCGGGCCGACAAATCAGCCGCGAGCGACGTAAAAACGCAACAATCCGCGTATTTTACACGGCCGCGTTCGTTTTCTCATCGGTATGGGTGAACTGGCGCACATTCAAAAAGCGGCGAGCGCGGCAAAATAACCTTGCGAACTTCTCAACCACTTGCCTGCACGACATATCGCCATGACTACTCTGACCTCTGCCACCCGCGCCTTGAACCGCCAGAAAATCGCCGTGGAGCGGACGCTGTATGCGCGTTCGGCCGAGGAATCGCAACTGGCCGCCCGTTGGGCCAGCGCCTGGCATAAGTTGGTGCAGCGCAAGTTGGATAACATGGCTGCCCGTCCTGCTTCGCGGGTGGATTTCAGCGGCTTCATCGTGACACCGCCGGCCTCCCGCGTCCTGCACTAATTCCCTCTTTTTACGCCGCGCGCTGCTCGACCATCGCCGCCTTGTTGCGGCTGGCTTGGTAGCAGCTGCCCGCGCGCAGTTCCATTCCAGCACGATCCAGCACCGTCACGCAACCACGGCGGTACATGATCAAACCTTCTTCAGCCAGCTTGCCGGCCGCGCCCGTGACGCTCTCGCGGCGCACGCCCAGCATGTTGGCGATCATTTCCTGCGTTACCTTCAGTTCGCTGGTCATCGAACGGTCCAAACGCTCCAGCAACCAGCGGCACAGCTTCTGCTCGATACTGGTGTGACGGCTACCAGCCACGCTCTGCGCCAGTTGGGCGAACATCGCGCTGGTATAACGCATCAATTGCTGGGCAAGTGGGCCGCCGGCGTAGAACGCCTCACGCAGCACTTCAGTGCGCAGACGATAACCGTAGCCGTCGGCTTCGACAACTGCCGAGTAGCTGGCGCGCTCGGTTGGGTAGAGGGCAACACCGACCACGCCTTCGCGGCCAACGACGGCGATCTCGGTGGTCGCGCCGTCTTCCATCACGTACTGCAGCGAAACGATCGCGTTAGTCGGGAAGTAGGTGTACTCGACCTTGTCGCCGTAGTCGAACAGGTGCTTACCCGCCGGCAACGCCACCAATTCCAGATCGCTGAACAAGGCCAGCAGATCCTCACGCGACAAGGCGCGCAGCAAATCGTTCTGTTGCGCACCAATCAAGCTGATCGGTTGTGCAGCGGCGCCGACGTTGATGGAGCGGGTTGCGGAGGTGGTGGTGTCAAATGCGTTCATGGTCTGTACCCCTGGAAATCGTGTTGATCCTTCGAATAATGTCGTGTGGATCGCGGCGGGCTATTTGTGTCTCACCGTTGATGACACTATATCCAGGGGGGTAACTCTGCGGTATAGGACCACCTTGTAGTCCTATGTAGGCTGTGAACATTGCAAAATGTCATCTTTGTCCTACGCAAAGCGGGTCACCGCACATCCGGGTCAAAAAACAGGATGTGGAATCGCCGGAATTGCTTTACGCAGTTTCATCAATACGTCGCGCGCAATCGAATGTAGCCCGGGTTCAACCCCGGGGTCAGGTCCTCCATTGCTACACGGCCCCATCGGTGCAGCGGGTTTACGCGGTCTGCAAACAGAAATCGCCCCGGAACTGATCGGTCGCAAAGGTAATGCGCGGTGACTGGCTATCGTCACAGAATGACCCGCCCCCTGAGAATCGAATACGCTGGCGCGCTTTACCACATCACCTCCCGAGGTGACCGTAAAGTGGACATCTATCTGGACGACACTGATCGCGCGGTATGGCTCCAAACCTTGGGCGACGTGTGCGCGCAATCGAACTATGTGGTGCACGCTTTCTGCCAAATGACGAATCACTATCACTTGCTGCTAGAAACCGTAGACGGAAATCTGTCGGCCGGCATGCGTGAGCTGAATGGCACTTACTCGCAGTATTTCAACCGCCGCCACGACTTGGTCGGACATGTTTTTCAAGGACGATATAAGGCGATTTTGGTACAAAAGGAGAACTATCTGCTCGAGTTGGCGCGATATATCGTTCTAAATCCCGTGCGCGCCAAACTGGTTACCGATCCAGCAGACTGGCCATGGACAAGCTACATGTTCACCCAAGAAATCCTGCCCCCACCTGCCTGGCTGGACACGAACTTTATCTTGAAAAAATTCGGCGACAAACGGACAGATGCCATCAAGGCATATAAGCAATTCGTCCGCGAAGGCATTGGGTCAACGAATCCTTTATTTGGCGTAAAGAATCAGCTGCTACTTGGCGACGACGCGTTTATCGAACGGTTCCAAACGGCCTCCCCACAGCAGGAAATGGGCGGCATCTCGCGCGTCCAACGCGGAACGATGGCGCTATCACTGCAAGCATATGAAAATCAATATGCCGACCGCGACACGGCCATCGCGTTCGCCTACGCCACCAATGCCTACTCCATGAGCGAGATAGCGCGCCACTTCAAGGTGTCACGAACAACCGCGAGCCGCGCAGTGAAAATCTGGCGCTCCCGGCCGCCGGACACCCGGTAAAGCCGAGTTCGTGTAGCAATGGAGGACCTGACCCCGGAGTTGCTTTAATACGTTGCGCGCAGCTGGAGGTAGGCGGTGCGCGGGGCGCCGACCATGCGTCCGGCGTTGCCGTCGACGTTGCGCGTGTAGTAGCGCTTGTCCGACAGGTTGTTGATGCCGGCCATCACCTCGTAACCCGGCTTGCCCGGTAGCTTCCAGCCCAGCTGCGCGTTCCACAGGCGGAAGCCGGGGATCTGCCCTACTCCGCCATTGGCGGACTCGGCCACTGTGTTGGCGGCGTCCGAGTATTGCTTGCCTTGATGTGTGCTGGACAAATTTGCCGTGAAGGCGCCGATGCGGTAGCGCGCGCCTACCGTGTCGGTGTTGCGCGAGTAGAACGGCACGTCCATGCCCGACGTCGCGCCCGATTCCTGGATCGCCTTGGTGTACGTGTAGTTGGCGTAGACGTTCAGCCCCGCCAGCGCGCTGTCGTCGCTGAAGCTGTAGTCGGCGGCCGTTTCGATGCCCTCGTGGTCGGTCGCGCCGATGTTCTGGAACGTCGCCGGCGTGATGCCCGGAACCTGGATGATCTGGTTGTCGAACTTGAGCTTGAACGCCGTCAGTTCGGCGCTGACGGCGCCGGTTTTCCAGCGCGCGCCCACTTCGGCGGTCTTCGCCAGCTCGGGCTTGAGCGGATTGGACGGCGTCTGCGAGTTCAGCTGCGTGTTCTGCACCGGTCCGAACGAGGTCGTGTAGTTGGCGAACACCGTCAGCGCCTTGTTCACCAAATAGGCGACGTTGAGCGATGGCAGCGCCTTGTTGTTGTTCGATTCAAAGGTGTTGCGGCCGACGATGTCATCGCGCTCCGAACGGATGCGCTCGTAGCGCACGCCCGGCGTGATGCGCCACGCCCCCAGCGCGATGCGGTCGTCGATATACACGGCGTGCGCGTCGGTGCTGTTGACGAAGGTCGCGGTCGCGCCATTGACGCCGGTGGCGACGTTCTGGACATAGTTATTGTCGTCGCCCCGCTCGCGCAGGAAACGGTAGCCGACCGTGACGTCGTGCGTCATGCCGGACACGGCGAAGCGCTGCGTATAGCGCGGCTCGACGCCCAACACCTGGTAGTTGCGCGGCTGGTAGGTCAGCTGCGTGCGGGCGGCGTTGATCAGCGCGCTCTGGCGGAAGCTTTCGTTGTAGTAGGCCTTAATCTCGACCTCCTGCGTGGCCGACAACGTATTCAGGTAGCCGACGTCCGCACCCTTGCGGTCGCCGTTCCAGAAGTCCGTCGGACGGGTGTTCTGGAACGGGTTGGCGTTGTATTGCGCCACCGTCAGGCCGCCTGGCGTGCGCGAGTTGACGTCGAAGTACGTCAGCTTGCCGTACACCTCGCTCTGCGGATCGATTTTGTAGCGGAACTTGAGCGCGACGTCGTTGACCTTTTCGTCGCTGCCCACGCGCCAGCCCGAGCCGTCCATGCCCGAGTACATCAGCGCCAGGCCGAGGCCGTTGTCGAGCGTGCTGCCGACGAAGGCGCTGTGCTGACGGCTGTGGCCGGTTTCGCTGAAGTCGTTGTAGCGCACCGAGACGTCGCCGCTGATGCCAGGACCCTCCGGAATCGCGCGGCTGCGGAAGTTGATGATGCCGCCGACGTTCTGCGGGCCGTAGCGCACCGCCCCACCGCCGCGCACGACGT
This sequence comes from Oxalobacteraceae bacterium OTU3CAMAD1, assembly GCA_024123915.1. NCBI lineage: Bacteria > Pseudomonadati > Pseudomonadota > Betaproteobacteria > Burkholderiales > Oxalobacteraceae > Oxalobacteraceae bacterium OTU3CAMAD1. The sequence continues at coordinate 4,487,317 of CP099650.1, forward strand.
CGATCGATTCGATGTTGTTCAGGCTCACCGGCGCGAACGACAGCTGCGGCTGGCCGTACGGCGCCACCGCCAGCGGGATGCCGTCGAGCAGGATGGTCGAACGCGGCGAGTAGCGTCCGGTCAGCCCGCGCACGCCGATATTGAGCGAAATGGCGCTGCCGGCCGTGCCGGAATTGTCGGTCGCCTGCACACCCGGAATGCGGCGCAGCACGTCGCCGATGTCCAGGGCGCCGGAATTCTCGATCTCCTCCTTGCCGACGACGGTGCGCGCGCCGGGGAAGTTCTTCACGCTGTTCTGCAAGCCCGAGCCCAGCCAGCTGCCCGTCACCTGGATCGATTCGATAGTCGCGGCGGACCCGCTCTCCTGGGCGTGCAGCGCGGATGGCGCCACCAGCAGGGAGATGGCGGCGGCCATCGCGGTCAGGGGAAAATGCGCAAGGCGCGGTGCGGACAAGGCGAAATCGGACATGGAGGTGGGTGGTTTGCGTTAAAGCGCAAGATGATAACACTTCTCATTCTCATCGACTAGCGACCTCTTGGACAAAATGACTCAACCATTTTAAAGATGCATACGTTATACTTCTTTATGTCACCACTTCCAAACAACGAGAGACCATCATGCTGAGCGCAGAACAAAAAGCCATCATCACCGCGACCGTACCCATCCTGGAACAAGGCGGCGAAGCGTTGACGCGCCATTTCTACCTGACGCTGTTCCGCGACTTCCCGCAGGTGAAGCCGTTTTTCAACCAGGCCAACCAGCAGGACGGCAACCAGCAGCGCGCGCTGGCCAACGCGGTGCTGATGTATGCGCGCAATATCGATCGTCTGGAACAACTCGGACCGCTGGTCTCGACCATCGTCAACAAGCACGTCTCGCTGCAGATCCAGCGCGAACACTATCCGCTGGTGGGCGCCTCGCTGCTCAAGGCGATTCGGGAAGTGCTCGGCGCCGAAACCGCGACCGACGCCGTGATCGACGCCTGGGCCGCCGCCTACGGCCAACTGGCCGACATCCTGGCCGGCGCCGAACAAAACGTCTACGATGAAAACGCCCGCGCGCCGGGCGGCTGGAGCGGCGCCCGCGCATTCAAGGTCGCTTCCAAAAAGGCCGAAAGCGACGAGATCACCTCCTTCGTGCTGGAACCGGTCGACGGCCGCGCCGTTGTCGCCCATAAGCCGGGCCAGTACATCGGCATGTCCGTCAATATCGACGGCGAGGAGGCGCGCCGCCAATACTCGCTGTCGGCGGCCGCCAATGGCGCCAACTACCGCATCAGCGTCAAACGCGAAGCGGGTGGCGCGGTGTCGAACTTCCTGCACGATCGAGTCAGCGTCGGCGATAGCATCGACCTGTTCCCGCCCTCCGGCGAATTCGTGCTGAAAGACGGCGACAAACCACTGGTGCTGATCAGCGGCGGCGTCGGCATCACGCCGACGCTGGCGATGCTGACGAGCGCCCTGTCAACCGGCCGCGCCATCCACTTCATCCACGCCGCGCGCCACGCCGGCGTGCACGCCTTCCGTGACCAGATTGAGGCCCTGGCGAGCGAATATCCGCAGCTTCAGCGCTTCTACTGCTACGAAACCGCCAGCGATACCGGCCCGCAGCCGCACGCCACCGGCTATCTGGATCGGCAGCGCCTCGGCGAATGGCTGCCGGCGACGCGCGACGTCGACGCCTACTTCCTTGGACCGACGCCGTTCATGAAGGCCGTCAAATCGCATCTGCTGGAATTGGGCGTGCCGCAGGCACAGACGCACTACGAGTTCTTCGGCCCCGCCGAGGCGCTGGCCTGATGCGTTTTCCGGATATGTAAAGCCGGATATCTTCGTGTACGACGGAAGGCGCCGATGCAATACTGTTTGCATCTCGCCTATACGAAGGAAACCATGAAGCGCAGGACTGTACTGAAGCTGGCGGCCAATGGCGCCGCTCTGGCCACCCTTGGTGGCACCTCTCCGTTGGTGTTCGGCGCCGCGCCGCTCAAGGAGCTGCGCCTGGACTACGCCTATTATTCGCCGGCCAGCCTGGTGCTGCGCCGCTTCGGCTGGCTCGAAGATGAATTCAAGGCCGACGGCACCAGCGTGCGCTGGGTGCTCAGCGCCGGCAGCAACCGCGCGCTCGAATACCTGAACGCGAACAGCATCGACATCGGCTCCAGCGCCGGCCTGGCCGCGTTGCTGGCCAAGGCCAACGGCAATCCCATCAAAACACCCTATATATTCTCCCGTCCCGAGTGGACGGCGCTGGTGGTGCGCAAGGATTCGCCCGTGCGCGCGCTGGCGGATATAAAAGGTAAGAAGATCGCCGCCACCAAAGGCACCGATCCCTATCTGTTCCTGCTGCGATCCTTGCAGACGGCGGGACTGAAACGCAGCGATATCGAACACGTCGGCTTGCAACACGCGGACGGGCGGGCAGCGCTGGAACAAGGCAAGGTCGATGCGTGGGCGGGTTTGGACCCGCACATGGCAGCCAGCGAGCTGGAAAGCGGTTCGCGCCTCATCTACCGCAACGTCGCCTTCAACACCTATGGCTTTCTCAATGTGCGGGAGGACTTCCTGGCCGCGCATCCGGCGGAACTAGGCCGCGTGATCAAGGCCTACGAGAAAGCGCGCGCCTGGATAAGAGCCAACCCGTCCGACGCGGCCAAGATACTGTCGGAGGAAGCGAAGGTGTCGCTGCCGGTGGCGCTATTGCAGATCAAGCTGCGTACGGATTTCACCAATCCGCAGCCGGGCAGCGAGCATGTGAAGGCCTTGCAGGTGGCTGCGCCCATCCTGCGCGACGAGGCGCTGGTCAAGAGCGGCACGGATCTGAACCGCACCATACTCGACCTGGTCGACACACGCTTCGCGCAACCATTCATCGTCCGCGTTTAGGAGCTGACTGGAGATGAGCAGTGAACTGGCAGCGGCGCGTGCGCAAACCGATTTTGATGGTTCCGCTGCGGGGCCCTCCCCGCGCACGCGTCGCGCGCGGCGCCCGCGACACTTCCCGCATGGCCTGCTCGGGCTACTGCTGCCTTCGACGGTGTTGATCGGCGCGGAGGTGGGCGCGCGCGCCGGCTGGATTCCATCCAATCTGCTGCCCGCCCCGACGCAAATACTGGAAACGCTGGCCGATCTCGGCGCGCGCGGCCTGCTGGGCCATATCGGCGCCAGCACCCTGCGCGTGGCGGCCGGCTTCGGTGTCGGTGCCGCGCTGGCGGTGCTGCTGGGCGCCGCCGTCGGCTTGAACCGGCGCGCCGAAGCGATACTGGATCCGACCTTCCAGGCGCTGCGCGCCATTCCTTCGCTGGCCTGGGTGCCGCTGCTGCTCCTGTGGCTGGGCATCGACGAGGCGCCCAAGGTGGTGCTGATCGCCATCGGCGCGTTCTTCCCGGTGTATATGGGCGTGTCGTCCGGCATACGCGGCGTGGACCGCAAACTGATCGAAGTGGCGCGCCTGTATCGCCTGGGCGGCGTGGCGCTGACGCGCCGGGTGCTGCTGCCGGCCGCCATGCCGTCCATCCTCACGGGCCTGCGCAACGGATTGAGCCTGGCGTGGATGTTCATGGTGGCGGCCGAACTGATCGCCGCCAGCAAGGGCCTGGGCTACCTGCTGTCCGACGGCCGTGAAACCAGCCGCGCGGATATCGTGCTGGCGGCGATCGTGCTGTTGGCGATACTGGGGAAAATCAGCGATAGCCTGATGGCGGTCATCGAACGGCGCGGCCTGGCCTGGCGCGACAGCTTTTCCAGCGCGGGTGGTGCATGAGGCACGCGAACCTCGCACTGGATCTGCACATCGCCGAGAAACGCTATGGCGCCCGCACGGTGCTACGCGATGTCGGCATCGGTCTGCGGCAGGGAGAAGTGGTCAGCCTGATCGGCGCCAGCGGTTGCGGCAAAAGCAGCTTCCTGTCGATCGCTTCCGGCCTGGATCGGGATTTTCGAGGAGAGATCAAGCTTCACGGCCAACCGCTCGACGGCGTGCACCGCGATATCGGCTTCATTTTTCAGGAACCGCGCCTTTTCCCCTGGCTGACGGTGGCGCAAAACGTCGCTTTCGACAGCGACAACGACGCCGCCGCCCAAAAGCTCTCCACGCGCCTGTTGACGGAGGTCGGCTTGCAAGAGCAAGCGCAGTCGCTGCCCAAGCAGCTGTCCGGCGGACAGGCGCAACGGGCCGCGATCGCGCGCGGGCTATTCAGCCATCCAAGGGTGCTGCTGCTCGATGAACCGTTTTCCGCTGTCGACGCCTTCACGCGCATGAAGTTGCAGGATCTGCTGCTCAAGGTGGCACGCCAGCGCGAATTGACGGTGCTCCTGGTGACGCACGATATCGACGAGGCGCTGTATCTGAGCGACCGGATTATCCTGCTCGATGGCGTGGGGTCGCCGGCTGTGACGGAGTTCCGGCCGCCCCCGCGACCGCGCGGACGCGGCGATGTCGCGCTGGCCGCGTTGAAGTCGTCGATTATCGATCGACTGCACGCGGTGCACGCCATCTGATCAAAAAGTCTACTTCCGCCGGATGTGCGGCGCGCTGTCAGAACTGGTAAAATCCCGTTCATGATGCAAACCTCCACCACAGACCAGGCAGAAACGCTGATACGCGCCACCGGCGCGCGCGTCACGCGGCAGCGCGTGACGGTGCTCGACTTCCTGCTGGGCCAGGGAAAATCCCTGACCCACCACGAGATCCAGGACCACCTGTCGGATGAGGCGCTCGATTCGGTCACGCTGTACCGCGTGCTCGAATGGCTGACCGAAAATGAACTGGTGCACCGCATCGCCGGTGCCGACCAGGTCTGGCGTTTCAGCGCCGGCGCAGGCCACCATTCGCACGAACACGCGCACTTCCAGTGCACCAAATGCGAGGAAGTGACGTGCTTCACCGATGTCGCCCTGCCCCGCAAAATCAAACTGCCGGACGGCTTCCAAAGCCAGGAAATCGACTTCCTGATCAAGGGCACCTGCCCGCACTGCGCTCCGAAAAAGTAACAAGACGACAAAATAGTTAACGCAACATAGTTGCATTAACTTTCGAACGGATTTATTATGCAACTCAATTGCATTAATGAGTTGTATTAATCGATCCTGCGCGCCCGCGCCCTTTTTCAGTGAGCCGTCCCATGTCTACCATCTCCCCCGCCGCCCATCCGGACTACCGGCTGCCCGTCACCGTCCTTTCCGGCTTCCTCGGCGCCGGCAAAACCACCCTGCTCAACCACGTGCTGGCCAATCGGGAGGGTTTGCGCGTCGCCGTGATCGTCAACGACATGAGCGAGGTGAATATCGATGCGTCGCTGCTGCGCAAGGGCGCGGAAAACGCCGGCGCCGCGCTGTCCCGCACCGAGGAAAAAATGGTCGAGATGAGCAACGGCTGCATCTGCTGCACCCTGCGTGAGGACCTGTTGCTGGAGGTGCGCAAGCTGGCCGCCGAAAACCGCTTCGACTATCTGCTGATCGAGTCGACCGGCGTCGGCGAACCGATGCCGGTGGCGGCCACCTTCGATTTCGAGGATGAAAACGGCGACTCGCTGAACCACGTCTCCCGCATCGATACGATGGTCACGGTGGTCGACGCCCTCAACCTGCTGAAGGACTATCACAGCACCGACTTCCTGGCCCAGCGCGGCGAGACCGCCGGCGAAGGCGACGACCGCACACTGGCGGCGCTGCTGTCCGAGCAGATCGAATTCGCCAATGTCATTGTGGTCAGCAAATCGGACCTGGTCAGTCCCGCCCATCTGGCGGAGGTGCGCGCCGTCATCAAGGCGCTCAATCCAACGGCCACCATCGTCCATGCGGAAAAAGGCAACGTTCCGCTGCACACGATACTAGGCACCGGCAAATTCGACCTTGAGCAGGCCAGCCAGATGGCCGGCTGGGCGCGCGAGCTGGCCGGCGATCACATGCCGGAGACCGAAGAGTACGGCATCGACAGCTTTGTGCTGCGCCACCGCAAACCGCTGCATCCGGACCGTTTCAACAGCTTCCTCGACGAGGCGCTGCCCGGCCTGATCCGCGCCAAGGGCTACATCTGGCTCGCCAGCCGGCCCGATTGGGCGGTCGCCTATTCGCGCGCCGGCCGCATCGCCGCCGTGGAACCGGTCGGCCAATGGTGGGCCGCCAGCGACAAGGCGCAATGGCCCTCCCCGGGCGATCCGGACCGGCAGGCGATCGAGGCGGTCTGGGAGGAGCCGTACGGCGACCGCCTCAACGAACTGGTATTCATCGGCAGCGGCATGGACCGCGCGGCGATCGAAGCCGCCTTCAACGCCTGCGTGCTGACCGAGGTCGAATTCGCCGCCGGCATGCTCACGTGGCGCGGCTACAGCGATCCCTTCCCGGACTGGAGCCGGGAAGATGAAGAACGAGCCGAACCCGAACACGCCTGACCATGGAACACGAATGATACACATCGAAAAGCTGAGCAAAAGCTACGAAGGCAGAACCGTGGTCGATGGCCTCGACCTGCATGTGCAGGGCGGCGAAATCTACGCGCTGCTCGGCCCCAACGGCGCCGGCAAATCCACCACCATCGGCTGCCTGCTGGGATTCGTCGACGCCGACGCCGGCAGCATTCGCCTGGCCGGCTCCAGCCTGCCGCCGGCGCGCGCGGCGGTCCAGCATGCGGCCTACATCGCGGAAAACGTCGCGCTGTATGAACGCCTGACCGGCGTGGAGAACGTCGAATTCTTCATGCGCCTGTTGGGCAGGAAGCCGCGCCGCGAGGAGATCGAAGCGCTGCTGGAACGCGCCGGCCTGCCGGAGCACGCGTGGCACCGCATGGCTTCCGGCTATTCGAAAGGCATGCGGCAAAAAGTGGGCATCGTCATGGCGCTGGCCAAGGGCGCGCAGGTCCTGGTGCTCGACGAGCCCACGTCCGGCCTCGATCCGGAGGCCAGCGTGACCTTCGGTGAACTGGTGCGGGGCCTGGCCGACGACGGCGCCGCCGTGCTGATGGCGACGCACGATCTTTTTCGCGCGCAGGAGCTGGCGGACCGCTGCGGCATGCTGGTGGGGGGCCGTCTGGCCGGTGAATGGAAATTGGGAGATTTGAATGCAGGCGAACTTGAACGCAACTACCTTGGCATCCTCGCCGGCCGCGCCTGAAGTGGACGCGCGGTATGCCCCGTCAAACCGCCAACGCTGGCTGCGGGCGCTGCACGGCGCCTGGCAGGCCGACTGGCGCGAGCGCCGGCGCGACTGGCGCGTGTGGCTGGTGGTCGGCGTCGGCCTGGCGCTGGGCGCCTGCGCGGCGCTGTTGTCGTCGATGGAGCTGCGCGCCACGCTCGAAGGCCGCGCCATTGCCCAACAGGCGGAGCAACAGCGCTGGTCGCAGCAGGGCAAAAAATACCCGCATTCGGCGGCCCACTACGGCGTCTACGTCTTCAAGCCGCTGTCGGCGCTGGCGGCACTGGACCCCGGCATCGAGCACTACGTCGGCGCCAGCGTATGGCTGGAGGCGCACAAACAGAATGAACTGGTGTACCGTCCGGCCAACGACGAACCGGGCGTAACGCGCCAGTTTCGGCTGAACCCCGCCTTCGTGCTGCAGGTGCTGGCGCCGATGGCGATGATCTTCCTCGGCTTCGGCATGTTTGCGGCGGAGCGCGAACGCGGCACGCTGGCAGCGCTGCGCATCAACGCGGCGCCGCTGGGCGCACTAGCGCTGGCGCGCGGCGCCGTGCTGCTTTGCCTGGCGATGGTGCTGGTACTGCCGGCCTGTATCGCGGTCGGCGTGCTGGAATGGACCTTGCAGGCGCGCAGTCCGTTCAGCGACGGCTTGCCACGCGCCTTGCTGTTCGGCGCCGGCTATCTGGTCTACCTGTGCACCTGGGCAGCCTTGATCGCCGCCGTGTCGGCGCGCGCATCCACGCTGCGCGCCAGCCTGGCGGTGCTGATCGGCTTGTGGGCCGCCACCACCCTGGTGGTTCCGCGCGCGGCGGTGGAACTGTCGCGGATGGCGGCGCCGCTGCCGACCATGCAGCAGTTCCGCGCCGGCATGGACGCGGAACTCGGCATGCCGGACGATCCCGAACAGGCGGAACGCGACAAGCAGCAACTGCTGCGGGAGTACGGCGTCAAGGACGTCAAGGACTTGCCGGTCAACTGGGCCGGCATCAGCCTGCAACGCGGCGAACAGCACGGCGACCGTATTTTCGACGACCATTACGGCCGCCTGTTCGACGCGATGCTGCGGCAAAGCGACGCCGCATCGTTGGCCGGGTGGCTGTCCCCGGCGGTCGCGATGGCCGGTTTGTCCAGCGCGGCGGCGGGCAGCGACACCCACCATCATCTGCAGTTCATCGACGGCGCGGAACGCCAGCGGCGCCGCATGCAGGAGGTGTTGAACCAGGCGATCACCGATCACCCGGAACAAAACGGCGTGCGTCACGACGGCGACCAGGCGCTATGGGACCGGATACCGCCATTCAAATTCACTTTCGAGGCGCTCGACCTGAAGGCGCTGGCGCTGCGCCAGGGCCTGCCCCTGCTCGCCCTCTTCATCGCAAGCCTGCTGCTGTGCGGCGCCGGCCTGCGCCATCTACGTAGCGGAAACTTACGATGAAACAGATGTTGATATTGATCGCCTACGACCTGCGCAGCCAGTTGCGCGAGCGCGGCACGATCGCCCTGGTGCTGGTCGCCCTGGCGCTGGCCGGATTCGGCCTGTTCGAAGGCGCGCGCTTCGAGCGCGACCAGCGGCGCGCGGTGGCCGACGCCGCCGCGCAGGAGGTGACCGCGCGCGCCGAGGCCAACGCCTTGGCGAAGCGGTATTTCGCCGATCCGGCGGCGCCCGAATTCAAGTCGCAGCAATGGTACAAGACACCGGTGGACGTGCGCGGCTACGCCTTCCGCGCGCACGTCGGCTTCGCCGGCAAACCGCAGGTCCCCGGCGCCGCGCTGGCGATAGGCCAGGCCGACCTGCTCCCCGCCTACGTCCGCGTGCGCGCGGAATCGATGGAGCTGGCGCGCACGGCGCTGGAGATCGAGCATCCTGGTCGCCTGGCCGTCGGCCGTTTCGATCTGATGTTCTTCGTGGTTTATCTGTGGCCGCTGATTCTGCTCGCGCTAAGCACCTCCGTGCTGACGCAGGACCGCGAGAGCCACCGCCTGCGCGCCTTGCAGTTGCAAGGTGTGCGCCTGGGCCGCATGCTGGCGGCGCAAGTGACGGCGCGCGCGCTGGCCGCCAGCCTGGTGCTGGTGCTGGCCGTCGGCATCGCGTCGCTCGCCGCCGGCATCATCCCGGCCGATGGCGCCGGCATGGCGGCGCTGGCGTCATGGTCCGGCGTGGTGCTGCTGTATTCGATGTTCTGGGCGGCGGTCACCATCGTCATTTGCGCCGTGTGCGGCAACCGCATGACAGCCGCTTTCGCCGGCTTCGGCGCGTGGCTGATGCTGGCGGTGCTGCTGCCGGGCGCGATGACGGCCGCGATCCAGATGGGGGCGCCGGTACCGGTGCGGGAACGCTATGTCCAGGCGCTGCGCGACGCCGGCGACCAGGTCAACGCCGATAAACTGGGCAGCCTGGCGCGCTTCTACGACAGCCACCCGGAATGGAAGCCGTCCGTCACGCCGCTCTCCAAGGTCTCGTCCAGCGTGTCGCGGCTGCAGCGCGCGCAGGAACTGGAGCGCATCATGTCCGGCGTCGACCGCCAGTTTGAACTGGCAAGGATGCGCCAGCAAGCCCTGTTCGAGCAGGCGATCATATTCAGTCCTGTGACCTTGGTGTATCAAACCCTGTCGGGCATCGCCGGCAACGATGGTGAGCGCCATCGGCAATTCATGGCGGAGGTGCAGCACCACCAGGTGCGCCTGCGCGACTACTTCCAGCGCGCGATCCAGCTGGCGGCGCTGGGCGACGAACGCAAGCCCTGCCCCGCCACCTGCCTTGGCGGCTACGGCTTCCGCGACTTCGACCAGGTACCGCGCTTCAGCGCCTCCACCGCGTTGGCGCAGGCCCCGGACGGACCACCGCAACTGGCGGCGCTGCCGGTGTGGATCGCCGCGCTGCTGGCCCTCGCGGCCGGCCTGATGATGCGCATTCGGCGGGGGTAGCACCGGCTCCGTTATACTGCTGGGTTTGCTGCTCACCACAAGACAATATGAAGGCTAAGAACTTATCGCACCGGTCCGGCCGCAACCTCGCCGGCGCGCTCTCCCTGCTTCTGGCGCTGGGCGGCTGCGCCCAGCTGCCGGCGACCAAAACCGCGCCCGACACCGTCTCGTCGATGCGTTTGATCGGCGAGCAGCGGCTGCCGTGGCGGGTGCAGTTCCAGGGCACGATGGTGGGCGGCCTGTCCGGCATCGACTACGACGCCGCCCGTGGCGACTGGGTGATGATCTCCGACGACCGCTCCGAGCACAACCCGGGGCGCTACTACCGCGCGCGGCTCGCGTACGACGACAAATCGTTCAAGTCCGTCGAGCTGACCAGCGTCGTCACGCTGCTGCAACCGGATGGCAAAGCCTATCCATCACGGGAAAACTTCAAGCGGCACGGCGGCGTGGTGCCCGATTTCGAGTCCGCCCGAGTCGATCCGCGCGACGGCACCATCTGGTACACCAGTGAAGGCGACGTCCCCGCCGGCCTGCCTCCGTTCGTGCGCCACGCCAAAGCCGATGGCACGTTCCTGTCGGAACTGCCGTTGCCGGCGATGTTCAACGTTCCCGCCGACGGCAAGGCCGGACCACGCAACAACCAGAGCTTCGAGGGCTTGAGCCTCGCGCCTAACGGCAATTCGCTGTGGGTGTCGATGGAAGGACCGATGATCCAGGATGGCGCGCTGCCGGACCCGCGCACCGGCGCCGTCAACCGCATCACGCACTTTGGGCGCGACGGCAAGGTGCTCGGGCAGTACGCCTACCCGCTCGATGCGATTCCCGCCTCGCCAGGCAAAGGCAAGTTCGCCGACAACGGCATCTCCGAAATCCTCGCCCTCAGCGACACCCGTGTTCTGGTGATGGAGCGCTCCGGCGTGCAGGCCGACGACGGCACCTACCAGGATTTCGTCCGCATCTACGAGATCACCACCGACGGCGCCAGCGATATCCAGAACCTGGCGACGCTCAACGGCGCCACCTACACGCTGCTGAAAAAACGCCTGGTGCTGGACGTGAATGAGCTCAAGCTGCCACGGGTGGACAACCTGGAAGGCATCTCCCTGGGTCCGGTGCTGCCGAACGGCCACGCCAGCCTGGTGCTGGTTTCGGACGACAACTTCGGCAAGGACCAGGTTACGCAGCTGCTGCTGTTTGAGCTGATCCCATAGCGTTCAACTGCGCCGAAAGCGCGGGCGATGGCGATGCCGGCGAGGGGTCGGCGCCGGCCGCCAGCAGCGGCCCGCTTTCCTGTATCGACGGCGGCGACAGGCAGTTGTCGCACTTGCAGCACCGCTCGAAGCCCGGCGACAGGTCGCCGAAGTAATCCAGCAGCAGCTTCCAGCGGCAGTAGCCGCTCTGCGCATACCCAACCATCTGCTCCAGCCCTTCGCGGTCGCGCTCATGCTTGTCGACATAGACTTGCGCCATGCGCTCGAACTCCGCCATCTTGGGCGGACCTTTCGGCTGTTTCGCCAGCAGATAGGCCAGTTTGCTGTTCCGCTTCAGCAGCTTGCCGTCCTTGAGCATCTTCAGGCAGATCTTCAACTGGCTCGCGGGCAGCTGCTCCAGGCGCGGCTTCAGATCGGCCTCGGTGAAGGTCATCTGTTCCGACGCCACCGCCGCCTCGTACACCGCCCGCAGCTCCTCGGCCGACGGATAGTGTTTGATCAGGAAGAACTGCTGCAGGCGCTTGTCCGCGTGGTAGTACAACAGCGTGCACTCCGCATCCAGGCCATCGCGCCCGGCGCGGCCGGACTCCTGATAGTAGGCCTCCAGGTTGGCGGGCACCTGCAAGTGGATGACGAAGCGCGTGTCGCTCTTGTCGATGCCCATGCCGAAGGCATTGGTCGCCACCATCACGCGCCGCTCTCCGCTCATGAACAGGTTCTGGTTTTCGCTGCGCTCGGCCGCTTTCAGCTTGCCGTGGTAGAGCGTCACGCTCTCGCCGGCGTTGCGCAGCATCTCGTGCATTTCCTCGGCCGCCTTGACGGTGGCGGCGTAGATAATGCCCACGCCGGCCGTCTCGCGCACCAGTTGCAGCGCCTGCGCGTCCTTTTCACCCGGATTGGTCACCTGGCGCACGCGGTAATGCAGATTGGGGCGGTAGATGCCGGTGTTGATGACCGCCATGCGCGGCCTGCCCAATTGGGCGCGGATATCGGCGATCACGCCGTCGGTGGCGGTCGCGGTCAGCGCCAGCACCAATGGGCGGCCCAGCGCGTTGAGCGCGGCGCCGATCTCCAGATAGGCAGGACGGAAATCGTGGCCCCACTGCGAGATGCAGTGCGCCTCGTCGATGACCATCAACGCGATCTCGGTATTCTTCAGCAGCGCCAGGAACTCCGGCGTCACCAGCCGCTCCGGCGTGCAGAAGACGATGTCCTTGTCGGCGCTTTCGATGCCTTCCAGCGCGGCCAGCTCGTCGCCGCGCGACAGGCTGCTGTTGATCTGCGCGGCGCTGGCGATACCCGCCTCCTCCAGCTTCTCGGCCTGGTCCTTCATCAGCGAAATCAGCGGCGACACCACCACCGTCACGCCCTTCAGCAGGCGCGCCGGCAGCTGGTAGCACAGCGACTTGCCGCTGCCGGTCGGCATGACGGCCAGCGTATCCTGGCCGGCCAGCACGCTGTCGATGACGTGGCGCTGGCCGTCGCGCAGCGCTTCGATGCTAAAGACCTTGCGCAGAAGGTCGTTGATTTGCTTGTTCTTGGGGGCAGCCATGGACACTCTTTCTATTCAGCGGGACTGGGGAAAGAGTAGACAAGGACGCCACCTTGGTATGTACGCCAACGCACCGCCCGGGCGTGTTGGGCCGGGTGGTGCGTTGGCGGTGCGTTGGCGCGCCCGCTTACCAGCCTATGTCCCTGAGCAGTGGATACGTCAAATCGCGCGGCGGCTTGACCTCGTGCGACAGGTCGTCATTGATCGACGGCTCCATCAATTGGTTGGGGATGGCGCTGATGTCGTAGTGCGACACGGACGATCCGGGCAGATTGGGATTGGTCGCGTACATCAGCACCCTGCCCGACGGAATCGGTCCCGGCGCGCACCGCCAGGTTGACGCCGAGGTTGACGAACAGGCCCGAACTGGTCCGCGAGCGCGTGGCCAGCACCTCCTTCAACGCGGTGCCGTCCTCCAGCGCAATCCGCACCGCAGGAATGACGATGGACGGATCTTCGCCGGCCAGGTCCGGCGGCGGCGTGCCCGGCGCGTTATCGACGATGATGGCGCCGATGGCCCCGGCGTCCTGCACATGCCTGACCTTCTCGGCGAACGTGCACTCGCCGCGGTCGATCAGCGCGATCTTGCCCCGGACGGCGCGGGCGTTAGGCTCCGACAACGGCGCGCACGCCAATCCGGTGTTGGGCGGCGTATCGATGACCGGCATCACCTCGCCGGTGACACCCGGACTGCTGAGCGGAGGACCGAACTGGGCCACCCCGACCCGGCGGATGCCCGCCACCCGCGACGGCGACAGGACCGTCAGCAACGGCGTGCCGGGTCGCAACACGATCCGTGCCGCCTCGGTGACGATGGGGCCGTTCCACACCAGCCGGCCGGCGCGCCTGGCCGACGCGGCGCGCTCGGCGTCGGTCATATCCTTCCACAACTTGTTGGTCGCGGTATCCAAAAGGAAATAATCCCAGATGCTGGGGATGCCGGCCAGCAGCTCGCCGGTGGCGTCGTCGGTGTAGGTCTGGAAGCCCAGGCCGTGCGCGAACTCGTGCAGCAGCACGGCCACCAGATCCGTCAGCGGCCCGTGGTTGTTGTCCAGTCCCAGGTAGAACGGCGAGCCGGTGAAGCAGCCCGGCTCGCCCAGATTGACGTTGAAGCGGGCGCGGATCTCGGGCAGGTCGGGATCGGCATCGAAGCCGACCAGCTTGTTGGTCTCGGCTTCGCCGTACCAGGCGTTGGCCTGCGGCGCGCCGGGAAAGTTGGCGAACACCTGCAAGGCGCCGGCGGACCCGAGCACGGCGCCGGTGTCGTTGCAGGGCAAGGCCTCCCACGTCGCCAGCACGCGGATCGGCACGCTGCTGTCGAGCGTCGCGCCCCAGATGCTCGCTGCCTTCTGGAAAGCATTGATGCGCTGCGCACCCAGGGTGGTGCCGGTGTTGCCGCCCACCGGCGCCACCGGCGTGGGGTCGTTGAAGCCGACGCCGGCCGGATCGCCGTTGACGATGGCGATGGTGGCGGCGGCCCAGCTGCCGGCCGAGCACAGCATGGCGAGCGCGCCGCAGATGGCGATCAGTTTATTTTTCATGATGCTCCCCCAGCTTGCTGTCCGGTTCGCACGACTCGGTGACGTTGCCGGCGGCATCCTTGCGCGCCAGGGCATAGCGCTCGTGGCGCTCCTCGAGCATCACGGCGACGCCGCCGTGTGGCGGCCGCGTCAGCGCGGGTTTGGAGGCGGCGCCGGTGGTGGCGGCGCCCGTGGGCGGCGCGGTCAGCGCGGCCGCCTGCTGGGCCGTCGGCCCGGTCAGCTTGCCGGTGGCCGGGTCCTTGTATCCCATCATGCCGGCGCGCGGTGGCGCCGCCGCGCGATCGACCGGCGTCGGCTGCGCGACAACACTTACGTTGGGAAATTCCATGACGCCGTTGGCGGCGGGCGGCGAGGCGGAGGCGCTGCAACTGGCGGCGACGCCTAGCAGTCCCGCCAGAAGTTTAGTCAGGTTCATATCAAGCCCTTTGGTCAGAACATCGAATCGAACAAAAACCATGGATATGGTTCAACTTGCCTCAGTTAGACGAGGCACAGTTCGATTTGGTTCCAATTCAGGCCGGCGGGATTTGCTGATCTAGTTCAACACGGGATGGAGGGCCGTGACCGTCAGCCGACGCTGGTATCGATGCGCACGCCGCTTTTAAGTGTCAGCGTCACCGGCGTCTTCTCGGCGATTTCCGCCATGCGGGCTTTTTGATCGGCGTCGAGCGCGCCGTGGAAAGTCAGCACGCGCTTGATCAGCAAGGCGCCGTCGCCGGCCGGCGCCAGGTGCAGCGCCACATCGACGGCCTCCATCGGCCACTGCTTGCGGTCGGCGTACATGCGCAAGGTGATCGCGGTGCACGACCCGAGCCCGGCGAGGATGAAATCGTACGGCGCCGGCCCGGCGTTGGCGCCGCCGTTGCGCGGCGGCTCGTCGCCGGTCAGCGCGTGGCCGCCGACCTCGATCGATGTCTTATAAATATCCCTGCCGATGCGCGCGACGCCTTGTGCCATGGTCATTCTCCTTGCCGCCATTTTATCGCGCCGGCCGTGCGCCGGAGGCACGATTCTGCTCCACCAAAAGACAGACCGCAGACCGGGGTCAGGTCCGACATTCGGACACGAACCCATCAAAACGGTACTCCGATGGACCAGCCCGTGTCCGAATGTCGGACCTGACCCCCGAGGGTTTTGGTGAGGGCTCCGGGAAACAACGGTTTGTTTGTTTCTGCAAGCTTCATGTTGGTAAAGATTTGTAAATGGCAATAATTGGCATGGGGCTTCTGTAAAATAGCAGGCTTCCAACATCAAATAAGACGGCGCCGCCCGGCGGCCCGCCAGCCTCATGCAAAAGAAGCAAAAGAAACTCCTGTCCCAGTGCCTGACCGGCGGCTCGCTCGGCGTGCTGTTGGCCGCCCCGCTCGGCGCCCTGGCCCAGAACACAGTCGAAAAACCGGCCGCGAAGCCGAACACGACCACGGCCACGCCGACGCCGGCGAAGGACGCGGCCGTCGTGCCGTCCGTCACCGTCGCCGGCGAGCGCCCGACCAACCGCATCGACCGCCAGGTCTATGACGTCAAGTCCGACGTCTCCAGCACCAATGGCACCGCCGCCGACGCGCTCAACAACGTGCCGTCGGTCGCCGTCGATCCGGACGGCACCGTCACCTTGCGCGGCAGCAGCAATGTGCAGATCCTGGTCGACGGCAAACCGTCGGCCATGCTCCAGGGCGAGAACCGGGGCGCCGCGCTGCAGGCCATGGGCGCCGACGATATCGAATCGGTCGAGGTCATCAACAACCCCGGCGCACAGTTCGGCAACGAGGGCGGCGGCGGGCCCATCCTCAATCTGGTGATGCGCCGCAACCGCAAGCCGGGCGGCTTCGGCACCGTCAACGCCAACGCCGGCAAGGACGGCCGCTACAACAGCGCCGTCAACGGCAGCTATAACGAGGGCGCCTGGGGCTTCCAGGGCGGCCTCAACGTGCGCCACGACGGCCGCAATTCCACCGCCGAGGTCAGCCGCGACCGCCTCGACCGGTCCACCGGCGAGTTCGTCCACAGCAGCCAGTCGTCGGTCGGCAAGGGCCTCAACGACATGGTCGGCGCCAACGGCACCGTGAGCTACAACCTCAACCAGACCGACACGCTGACCGCCAGCGCCTCCTACAACGGCCGCACCAACGACCAGCGCGGCACCGACCGCTACATCAACGGCGCCACCTCGTTCAGCCCGGCCAGCGACTACGTGCGCTCGACCACGCGCGAAGGCGACAGCCGCAACTACAGCTGGGGCGGACGCTACGACCACAAAGGCGAGCTGCCGGGCGAATCGCTGAAGATCGACCTGCGCGTGTCCTCGTCGGACAACGAAAACGACAGCAACTACGCCAACGACTACGCCACGCCGGGCTTCGCCGACACGCGCGCCTTCCAGCACAGCGACACCGCCATCAAGGTGGTCGACTTCACCGGCGACTACGAGCGCCCGCTGTGGGGCGGCTCGGCCAAGGCAGGCTACAAGGCCGCCAGCACCAAAAGCTCGTTCGACACCCTCTACACGGATATCGATCCATTGACGTCGATCGCCATCGTTAACCCGGCGCGCACCAACCGCTTCGAAGTCGACGAGACGGTGCTGGCGTTGTACGGCTCCTACCAGATGCGCCTGAGCGAAAATTGGGGCGCGCTGGCCGGTCTGCGCACCGAGTACACCGACATCGACATCCGCCAGATCACCAGCGGCACGGAGGACAAGAACAGCTACGTCAACTTCATTCCCAGCCTGTTCGCGACCTATAAAGTCAACGACACGGCAAATATGCGCTTCGCCTACGCGCGCCGCATCCGCCGCCCCGGCGCCAACGACCTCAATCCCTACCAGGTCTACCGCGATGAGTTCAACGTCTCTGCCGGCAATCCGCAGCTGATGCCGACGAAGACCGATTCGTTCGAAGTGGGCTACGAGACCAAGGTCGCCGGCCTGGAGACCAACCTGCGCGCCTACTATCGCGAGGACTCGGACGCCATCGTCGACTACCGCTACTTCATCGCCAACAACGTGCTGCTGACCACCAAGCAAAACGGCGAAGGTAGCCACTCGAGCGGGCTGGAATTCACCGTCAGCGGCAAGTTGCTGCCCAATTTGACGATCAACACCAGTGGCAACCTCGCGCGCAGCCAGCAGCGGTCGCAGGACGACACCGGTGTGTATAGCACGCGCACCGCCAATTCGCTGAGCGGCCGGCTGCGGTTGAACTACCAGTACAGCGCCCCCACGCAGATGCAGCTGGCGCTGCAGATGATGGGCAAGACCTTGTCGGGCCAAGGCTACCGCTCGCCGAACCGCACGCTCAACCTGAGCGCGCGCCATGCGTTGACGTCGCAACTGAGCCTGGTGGCCAACATCACCGATGTGCTGGATAAGAACAAGATGGAGACGGTCATTAACAGCAGCACCTTGCGCGAGACCAGCACGCGGCGGTTCGATGGCCGGGTGTTTTATGTGGGCTTGTCGTACCGTTTCGGCGGCGCCGGCGGCGCATCGTCGGAGCGTGAAGGCGGCGGCTTTGGACCGCGCATGGGACCGGGCGGACCAGGCGGACCTGGGCCAGGCGGCGGGCCGCCGGGCGCCTGATGCCCGGGAATCTGAAACGTTCTAAAACACGTAGGGCGGATTAGGCGGAACGCCGTAATCGGCCATCCATGAGCCGTCGGCGGCGCATGCATGGCCGATTACGGCTTCGCCTAATCCGCCCTACGTGTCTCCGAGGTCACTCGAGTGACCCCGTGTCGATTTACTTCACCACCGCCAGCTTCTCGCGCGTGGCGTTCTTGAACGTGTAGATGGTCAGCACGCCATCCTTCACATCGCCGCGCGCATCGAACGCGATATTGCCGGTCACGCCCTTGTACTGGATCTTCGCCAGCTCCGGCAGATACTTGGCCGGATCGGGCGAGCCGGCTTTTTGCATCGCCGCCACCATCGTCATCAGCGCGTCGTAGGTGTACGGCGCGTACGTCTGCACGTCGATCCCGTACCGCTTCTTGTACGCCACGCGGAAATCGGCCATGCCCTTCTCCTGCGACGGCTCCACCCCGCCCGCCTCCGCGCAGATCACCTGCCCGTCGCTCATGGCGTTACCCGCCAGGCGCGGCACCGAATCGGAACACATGCCGTCGCCACCCATGAACTTGATCGGGATCGCCAGCTGCTTCATCTGGCGCAGCATCGGGCCGGCCACGGCGTCCATGCCGCCGAAGAAAATCATATCCGGCTTGGTCGCCTTGACCGCCGTCAGGATGGCGCTGAAGTCGGTCGCCTTGTCGTTGGTGAACTGGGTCGACACGATGCTCGACCCGGTCGCCGCCCCGCCACGCTTGACGTTCTTGACGAATTCGTCGACCAGGCCTTTGCCGTAGGCCGTGCGGTCGTCGATGACGGCGATGCGCTTGGCCTTCACCTGCTGCATCGCGTAGCGGGCCAGCGCGGCGCCCAGCTGCTCGTCGTTGGCGACATTGCGGAAGGTGGTGTTGTAGCGCTGGCGCGTGTACTGCGGGTTGCTGGCCGACGGCGATATCTGCGGGATGCCGGCGTCGTAGTAAATCCGCGAGGCCGGAATCGAGGTGCCGGACGTCTCGTGCCCGATCACGCCCTGCACCCTGGCGTCCACCAGTTTCTGCGCGGCGGCCGTGGCCTGCTTCGGATCGGCGGCGTCGTCCTCCGCCTGCAGCACGATCTTGTATTTTTTGCCGCCGATGACCACGCCCTTGGCGTTGAGCTCATCGACCGCCATGCGGGCGCCGTTTTCGTTGTCCTTGCCCAGGTGGGCGATGGGGCCGGAGGTAGCCGCCACATGGCCAATCTTGATGATGTCTTCGGCCTGCGCGGCGGTGGCGCCGGTGGCCAGAACCAGCGCCACGGCGCCGGCGATCGTCGTTGTTTTTACTACAGTTGCTTTTGTTGGGAACTTCATACAATCCTCGTTGGTTAACTTGGCAAGGATACCATCCGACACCAGACTCTGCATTCCGTGCGTTGCTGCTGGTATAACTGAAGTAAAATAATTAATCGAAACATTTGCCTCCGGGATATCAATATGGCAATTTCCCAACGCATCGCGCGTTCAAAGCCTTTGGCCACCACGGCCATGCACGGCCGTGTCGACGCCATGAAGGCGCGCGGCGAGGACGTGATCGATTTTTCCATCGCCATCTCCCATTTCCAGGCGCCCGAGGCGGTGCTCGAAGCGACCCGCGCGGGCCTGCGCCAGCCGTCGCTGGCCTACACCGCCGTCGTCGGCGACGCGGCGATCCGCTCGCGGCTCGCCGCCAAGGCCGTCAAGGAAAATGGCATCGACGCCACGCCGGCCGACATCCTCGTCACCAACGGCGCCAAACAGGCGCTGTATCAGGCTTTATATGTCATGGCCGATCCGGGCGACCGCGTGATCATCTTCAAGCCGCACTGGCCGGCCTACGTGGCGACCAGCAAGCTGCTTGGACTTGAACCGGTGTTGGTCGACCTGCCCGACGTGATCACCGCCGAACTGTTGGACAGCCTGCCGCCCGCCAAGGTCCTGATCATCAACAACCCGCACAACCCGACCGGCGCCGTGCTCACGGCCGCCGAAATCGACTGCATCGGCGCCTGGCTCAAACGCACCGGCACCCACGCAATCGTCGACGAGAGCTACGAGAAGCTGATTTTCGACGGCGCCCATATCAGCCTGGCATCGCGCCCGGACTGGCGCGAGATCGGCGTCGTCACGCTGTTTTCGGCCTCGCAAAGCTACGCGATGATGGGCTGGCGCGCCGGCTTCGCGGTGGCGCCGCCGGATCTGGTGTCGGCCATGGAAACGCTGCAAGGTCCGATCACCGCCGCCGCGCCGATGCTGATCCAGCTGGCGCTGGCCGCCGCTTTCGAATCGGGCGAACCGCACGCGATGCTGGCCGACTACCGCGCCCGCCGCGATCTGGTGCTCGACCTGACCGCCGGCCTGCCCTGGCTGACGATGCGCCGCCCGGCCTCCGGCCCTTACCTGTGGGCCGACGTCTCGCCGCTGACGATGGACACCACCGCGCTGTCCGAACGGCTGCTGGCCGAGCGCTCGGTGGCGGTGATGCCGGGGGAGGCGCTGGGCATGCCCGGCTACATCCGCATCGGCTATATCTCCGACGACGTGGCCACGCTGCGGCGAGGCGTCAAAGCCATCGTCGATTTCGGCGACGCACTGTACCGCGCCCACTGACACGCTGTGGCCTTCCTCCTCTTCCAACTCAATAGCCTGCGCAGCCGGCTGATTTTACTGGTGGCGCTGGCGATCGCGCCGATCGCGGTGATGACCATCGTCAGTGGCGTGCGCGAACGGGAACACGCGATCCGCGTGGCCGAGGAAAACCTGCAGCAGCTGACCAACCTGGCCGCCGCCAACGAGGCGCAATCGATCGAAAGCGCGCGCCAGATCCTGCGCGACCTGGCCAGCGTGCCCGATCTGACGGGCGACCAGGCCCATTGCAGCCGCCTGCTGGCCAACATCCACAAACAGAATCCGGACTACGCCAACTTTGGCCTGGTCCAGTTGAACGGCGATGTCACCTGCACCGCCATCCCGTCCAAGACCATGGTCAATCTGGGAGACCGCACGCATTTCCGCCGCGCCGTCCACCTGCGCCGGTTTGTCGCCGGCGGCTACGTCTTCGGCCGCGTGATCCAGAAGCACACCGTCAACCTCACCTATCCGCTGCTCGACGAGGGCCAGCAGGTGCAGGCCGTGGTGTTCGCCGCGCTGGACCTGACCAAGCTCGATCGCTTCGTCGCCGACATCCAGCTGCCGCCCGGCTCCCTGCTGATGACCGCCGATTCCGACGGCAAAATCATCGCCCGCAAGCCCCATCCGGAGCAGTGGTTCGGCAAACAGGTGTGGCCGGAGATGCGCGCGGCCATGGCCGGCGAGCCGGGAAAACCTGTGCTGCTCACGGGCCCGGACGGCGTCGAACGGCTGCACCGCTTCGCCCGGGTCGGCAACAACGGGCTGTCCGACTACACGGTCACGATCGGCATTCCCGCCGACGACATCACCGCCGTGGCCCGCCGCGACCAGAAGCTCGACCTGCTGGCATTGGCGGTCACCCTGATCCTGGCGCTGCTGGCGGCGTGGTTCGTCGGCGACGTGCTGGTGCTGCGCCGGGTCAAGCGGCTGGCCACCACCGCCAACAGCATCGCGTCAGGCACCCTGGCCGCGCGCAGCGGCATCACCTACGGCAACGAGGAGATCAGCGAACTGGCGCGCGCGCTCGACGCCATGGCCGCCGCGCTGCAGGAAAAAGAGCGGCAGCACCTGCTGGCCGAGACCCAGCTGCGCCAGGCCGACCAGCGCAAGGACGAATTCCTGGCGATGCTGGCGCACGAACTGCGTAATCCGCTGGCGCCGATCAGCGCCGGGGCCCAGCTGCTCCAGAGCGGCAACGCCAGCCCGCAGGCGGTCGAACGCACCGCCGGCATCATCGTGCGCCAGGTCACGCACATGACCCGGCTGGTCGACGACCTGCTCGACGTCTCGCGCGTGACGCGCGGCCTGGTGACGTTGACGCGGGTGCCACTGAACGTGGCCGACGTCGTCGCCGACGCCATCGAACAGGCCGACCCGATGATGCGCGCCAAGCAGCACCGCTTCGACCTGGTGCTGCCGGAGACGCCGCTGCAGGTGATGGGCGACCATAAACGGCTGGTGCAGGTGCTGGTCAATGTGCTCAACAACGCGGCCAAGTACACGCCGGCCGGCGGCGTTATCCGTTTGCTGGTGCGCGCGGAGGCGGGCGAAGTCAAGATGGTCATCAGCGACAACGGCATCGGCATGTCGGACGAATTGCGCGGCCGCGTGTTCGAGCTGTTCGCGCAGGCCGACCGCAATTCCGACCGTTCGCAGGGCGGACTGGGACTGGGCCTGGCGCTGGTCAAGACGCTGGTCGAACTGCATGGCGGCACGGTGGTTGTCGACAGCGGCGGCGACCAGAAAGGCAGCACCTTCACCATCAAGCTGCCCGGCACGGCGGGCGCGCAGGCGCCGGTGGCGGCCAAGCCGGTGGCCGCGCCGCAAACGAAGCTGCACGTGCTGGTGGTCGACGATAACATCGACGCCGCGCAGACCTTGCAGCTGTTGCTGGAAACCGTCGGCCACGAGGTCTTCCTGGCCCATACCGCGCACGCGGGACTGGAGATCGCGCAGTCGGTCGCGCCGCAACTGTGCCTGCTCGACATCGGCCTGCCTGACCTCAGCGGCAACGACCTGGCGCGGGGGCTGCGCAAGCTGCCGCAGACCGCCAACGCCACCCTGGTGGCGGTGACCGGGTACGGGCGCCGCGAGGACCGCGAATTGGCCAAGGACGCGGGCTTCGATCATTACTTCGTCAAGCCGGTCGATGTCGACAGATTGCTCGCGGTGATCGCGACGCTGAACTAGACCTATTCCTTTAGGGGGACTGTACAAACACGCCCATCCAAATGATAATTACTCTCATTCTCATTTGCCATGGTCATCATGATTCATCTTCCCGCGCGCAAGCGTCTCGCCGCCGCCGTTCTCACCGCCCTCCACTGCCTGCCCTCGCAGGCCCAGACCGAAACGGAACTGCAAACAGTCGTCATCAGCGCCAGCGCCGACGCCTCGGCCGCCGGCCTGTCGAAGGCCTTCGCCGGCGGACAGGTCGCCAGGGGTGGGCGCGTTGGCCTGCTCGGCAACATGGACAACATGGACACACCGTTCAACAGCACCAACTACACGCAGCAGTTCATCCAGGACCAGCAGGCGCGCAGCGTGGCCGACGTGCTGCAAAGCGATCCCTCGGTGCGCGTGGCGCGCGGTTTCGGCAATTACCAGGAGATGTACATCATTCGCGGCTTTCCGGTCGCTTCGGACGATCTGGCCTACAACGGCTTGTACGGCGTGCTGCCGCGCCAGTACATCGCGGCCGAACTGCTGGAACGCGTGGAAGTGTTCAGGGGTGCCAACACCTTCCTCAACGGCGCCTCGCCGTCCGGCGGCGGCATCGGCGGCGCCATCAACCTGCTGCCCAAGCGCGCGCCCAACGTGCCGCTGACCGAAATCAGCGCCGGCCTGCAATCGGGACGTCAAACCCACCTGGCGGCCGACATCGCCCGCCGCTTCGGCGACGAAAACCGCATCGGCCTGCGTTTCAACGCCGTGCAGCGCAAAGGCGGCACCGCCATCGACGACGAACACCGCGAGCTGCAACTGGCCGCGCTGGGCGCCGACTATCGCGGACGCGGCTTCCGGCTGTCTGCGGACCTGGGCTGGCAGGGCAGTAAGCTAAGCAACGCCCGCCCGGCCGTCAACGTCGCCACCACCCTGCCGATTCCAGCGGCGCCGGACGGCAGCGCCAACTACGGCCAGCCTTGGGACTACTCCAGCGAGCGCGATGTCTTCGGCACCCTGCGCGGCGAGTGGGACGTGGCCAAGGACGTGGTGGCGTGGGCCTCGTTCGGCGGGCGACGCGGCCATGAACTCAATCGATTGGGCAGCACCCTGAACCTTACTTCCAGCGCCGGCGCCGGCAATATGCGCCGTTTCGACAACGCCCGCGAAGACGATATCAAAACCGGCGAACTGGGATTGCGCGCCGCGCTGCGCACCGGTCCTGTAAGCCACAAGCTGGCGGTGACGACGACCGGCTTCGATCTCGATTCGCGCAACGCCTACGCCACATCGTCCTATCAGGCGACGTCGCTGTACGACCCGCCGGTGATGGCCCTGCCGCTTCTGACCACGTTCGGCAACGCCATGTCCGACCCGCGCACCACCAACGAGGTAAAGCTGGTCAGCGGCGCGGTGGCCGACAGCATGGGCTTCCTCGACGACAGCGTGCTGCTGACGGTCGGCGTGCGCCATCAAAGAATCCGGCAGACCGGCTACGCCTACAACACGGGCAAGCAAAACGCCGACTACAGCGAGAGCGCCAACACGCCGATCGCGGCGCTGGTGTACAAGGCGTCGAAACAGGTGTCGCTGTACGCGAACTATATCGAGAGCCTGCAGCAAGGCGCGGTGGCCGGATCGACAGCCGTCAACGTCGGCCAGATTTTCGCGCCGTACAAATCGCGCCAGAAAGAAGTGGGCGCGAAGTACGACGGCGGCCGCTTCGGCGCCAATGTCGCGCTGTTCACCACCACCCAGCCGCAGGGCGTGCTGAACCCGGCAAGCAGGGTATTCGGCATCGATGGCGAGCAGCGCAACCGTGGCGCGGAATTCTCGGCCTTCGGCGAACCGCTGCGCGGACTGCGCGTGCTGGGCGGCGTGACTTTACTCGACGCCACGCAGGAGCGCACCGCCGGCGGCGCAACCGACGGCAAGGACGTCATCGGCATCCCCAAGTCGCAGGTCAATTTCGGCGTCGATTGGGATGTGCCGGGCATGCCGGGCCTGAGCCTGTCGGCGCGCGCGCTGCACACGGCGTCGCAGGCGGTCAACGCGGCCAATACACAGGAACTGCCGTCGTGGAACCGGCTCGACGCCAGCGCGCGATTCCAGCTCGATCTGGATGGCCGAACCTATACGCTGCGGGTGCGCGTCGACAACCTGACCGACAAGCGCTACTGGGCCTCCGCCGGCGGCTCTCAGGGCACCGGTTATCTGGTGCTCGGGGCGCCGCGCAGTTTCGCGCTCACGGCAAGCACGGAGTTCTAGCCAGCACCTTGGCGGCCAGCGCCAGGCCGCTCAACCACGCGTCCTCCACCCGGCCGCCACCCAGCCAGTCGCCGCACAGGCCGACCTGCACCGCAGGCAGCCACACAGCCTGCCGCGACGACGCCGCGCCGGCCTTGGCGTAACGCCAGCGGTGTGCGGTGACGGCTTCCGGCGCCGGACCGCCGAGCTTCGCGAAGGCGTCCAGCAGCAGCGCCGTCACAACCGTCTCGTCATCCTCGATGTGGACGGCGCTCCACTCCGCGCTGGCCTGCAGCACCCACACCTCGCTACCGGCACGGCCGGGTTTTGAACTGTCGCGCGCGATCCAGCGCAGCGGCCCGTCGTTGATGAAGGCGGCGTCGTACCCCGGCTTGTAAGGCTGCGCGAAACGCAGCATCAAGGTCCAGCTGGGCAGCATGGCGACGGCGTTCGACTGCATCGCCGTCAGTGGCAACAAGGGTTCCAGTAGCACGGCCGCCTGCGGCGCCGGCACCGCGAGCACCAGCGCGTCGTAACGCTCGGGATGCAAGCCATGCTCCTTCGAATGCAGGCGCCATCCTTCCTCCTCATGGCGCATATCATCGATGGTGACGCCGCTGTGCACCTGCAGGCCGCCGGCTAGCCACGCGGCCGGAGCGCTCATGCGCGGCACACCGACGAAGCGCACGACACTATCGGGCTCAGCCTTGCCGCCGCCGATGACGGCGATCTTCGGCTCCCACAGCGCGGCCACGCCGGCCGCCTCCCAGCGCGCGACCTCCTCGCGGAAGGCGTTGTCCCGCACCGTGAAGTATTGGGCGCCGTGGTCGCACTGCCAGCCGTCGGCGCGGCGGGTGCTCATGCGGCCGCCGGGGCCGCGCGCCTTCTCGAATACCGTCACGCGGCAACCCGCGTTCTGCAAATGCCGTCCGCATGACAGGCCGGCCAACCCGGCTCCGACCACCGCCACATTAAGACGTGTTTCAGGCATGGCGATGAGTCCTTTTCGATATAAAGTCCAAAGTATAAAGAGAAGAACGCGGCGGCAGAAGGCTCGGCGAGCTTTCAGCGGTTCAATTTCGGTTCAAGCGACACGATGACCCGCAAACTGCTAGAATGCGGAAAATAGCGAAAGAGGAGCAACATGTCGAAAGCCGAACCGAAACCAGAATTGAAGCCCACAGGCTATCGCAGCGGCGTGGCCGCGCGGCTGGCGGGCCTGCCGGTGGAAACACTGCGCGTGTGGGAGCGCCGCTACGGCGTCTCCGATGTCGACCGCTCGCCACACGGCCAACGCCTGTACTCGGCCGACCAGGTCCGCCGGCTGGGCCTGCTCAAGCGCGTGGTCGACCAGGGACACGCGATCGGCACCGTGGCCCGGCTTGCGGCCGATGAACTGATCGCGCTGGCCGGCGCCGCGCCTTCGCCCGCCGCCCCCGGCGCCGCCACGCAAACGATCAAGATCGCGGTGGCAGGCGCCGGTTTGGCGCGCCGCCTTAGCGCCATCCGCACTTCGCCGGAGCTCGATATCGTCGCCAGCTGCTTCCAGCTCGAAGGCGCGGCAGAGGCCATGGCCGGCGTAACGGCCGACGTGCTGCTGATCGAATCGTCCGAGATGAGCGCCGACGCGCTGCCGCAAATCCAGGCAGCGCGCCGCGCGATGCAGGTGCGCACCGTGGTGGTTCTGTACCGTTTCTGCGATAGCGCGACCGTTCGCCGCTTGCGTGAACATGGCTGCCTGGTGGCGCGCGCGCCGTCCGACGCCGCCGAAGTGGCGGTTTTATGCAGCACGGCGCTGACTGGCGCGGCGCGTCCGCCGCCAGGTCCGATCACGGCGGCGCCACCGCGCCGCCTCGACGACCAGGCACTGGCGGCGCTGTCGTCGGCCTCTTCCAGCATCAATTGTGAGTGCCCTCGCCATCTGGCGGATATACTGATGATGCTGGCAAGTTTCGAACGCTATAGCTACCAGTGCCAAAATCGCAACGCCAGCGACGCGGCGCTGCACGAAGACCTGGGCCGCAGCGCCGGCCACGCGCGCGTTATGATGGAGCAGGCGCTGGAACGACTGGCGTATGCCGAAGGCCTGCCCCTGCCCGACAAGCAGTGAAACACCACCGCACCCGCAGTTGTACTAGCAGTTGTACTCTTAATTTGAATTTCTGATTGGACTACCGCATGACCACCGAGCAGCCTCCGGCATATCGCCCTGCCACCACCACCGCCTCCGAGCGCATCCGCGCGCGCCTGATCGCCAGCAACACGCGCTTTCATGCCAACGACAATATCGCCGCCTACATCGAACCCGGTGAGCTGGACCAGCTGCTGGACGAAGTTAGCGGCCATATGCAGAAGGTGCTGGAGAGCCTGGTCATCGACACCGTCAGCGACCATAACACGCAGGATACCGCGCGCCGCGTCGCCAAGATGTACATGAACGAGGTGTTCGGCGGCCGCTACGTCGACATGCCGCCAGTGACCGAATTCCCCAACGCCGCCAACCTGAACGAGTTGATGATCATCGGCCCGATCACGGTGCGCAGCGCGTGCTCGCACCATCTGTGCCCGGTGATCGGCAAGGTCTGGATCGGCGTCATGCCGAACCAGCACTCCAACCTGATCGGCCTGTCCAAATATGCGCGCCTGGCCAGCTGGATCATGAGCCGGCCGCAGATCCAGGAAGAGGCGGTGGTTCAATTGGCCGATCTGCTGCAAGAGAAAATGCAGCCGGACGGCCTGGCCGTTATCATGGAGGCGGACCACTTTTGCATGCAGTGGCGCGGCGTCAAGGACATGGACGCGCGCATGATCAATAGCGTCATGCACGGCTCCTTCCTCAAGGACCCGGCCCTGCGGCGCGAGTTCCTGTCGCTGATCAAACGCTGATATCACGGGAGAATACGAATGCTCGTCCGACTTTTGTACGCCAGCCGCGCGGCCGCAGATACCCAAACGGGCGCGGTCACGGCCATCATGCAGCACTCGCATGCCTACAATCCCAAGCACGGCATCACCGGCGTGCTGTGCCATAGCGACCGCGCCTACCTGCAGGTCATCGAGGGTGGGCGCGACCAGGTCAACCGCCTGTACGGGAAGATTTTGCGCGACACGCGCCATACCGACGTGGTGCTGCTGCATTACGAGGAAATCTGCGAACGCCGCTACTCCGGCTGGACCATGGGGCAGACCAATTTGAACAAGCTCAATCCGGGCACGTTGCTGCGCTACTCGGCGACGGCGGAGTTCGACCCGCATTCGCTGTCGGGGAAAAGCTCCCTGGCGTTGATCGATGAGCTGATGGCTGCGGCGGCGGTATTGGGCCGCGCCTGATGCGCGGACTCGGGCCCGCGACCAACACGAATCGCGGAGACACGTAGGGCGGATTAACGCAGCGTAATCGGCCATCGTCGAGCCGCTGGGGCGCATCGCTGGCCGATTACGGCGTTCCGCCTAATCCGCCCTACGTGTTTTAGAAGCGCTCACAATTCACCTTATTTCCAGCCTTGACGCCAATTGGCGCCGTCGGCCAACTCGCGCCACGGCATCGTTTGCCGGCGGCGCGAATGCACCGCCTCCAGCACGATCTCCTCCACCGCCCCGCCCTCCCGCACCGGCTCGACCAGCTCCACCACCATGAAATGCTTTTCCTTGTTGCTCGGCGTGACCGCCGTCCACTTGCTCAGCCTGAGTTTTTGAGGACTCAAGCGCAGCGCGGGCGCTGGCTTTGTTGTCATGGCATCCATCATCACTCCCCTCGAAGCCGTTTGAACCGCCATTGAACCATTTTTGCGGCACAATCGCAATGCGCACGCTGGACGGAGGATTTTTCTTCCTCTAAGGTGGCCGCATGAACCGCACCAGCAAACCCACACTCAAGCTCATTCTGGGCGACCAACTGAACTGCCAGCACAGCTGGTTCGCCCAAACGCGCGACGACGTGGTCTTCGTGATGATGGAAGTGCGTCAGGAAACCGACTACGTGCTGCACCACGCGCAAAAGATCATCGCCATCTTCGCGGCCATGCGCGATCTGGCGCGGCGGCTGCGGGAGAACGGCCACCGCGTCCACTATCTGACCATCGACGATCCCGGCAACCGTCAATCGCTTCCCGCGAATCTCGATCATCTGATCGCGCACTACGAGGCGGCGGCCTTCCGCTGGCAGGCGCCGGACGAGTACCGGCTGGACCGCCAGCTAGCCGACTACGCCGCCGGCCTGTCCATCCCGTCCACAATGGACGACACCGAGCATTTCTACACCGACCGCGACGAGGCGGCCGCGCTGTTCGAAGGCCACGACAACTGGCTGATGGAACGCTTCTACCGCCACATGCGCCTGCGCCACCAGGTGCTGGTGTCGGAAACAGGCAAGCCCGCCGGCGGCCAATGGAACTTCGACCACGACAACCGCGAAGCCTGGAAAGGCATGCCATGGGAACCGGCGGATCTGCGCGGGCGCCACGACCACAGCGAACTATGGAACACGATACAGGCGGCCGGCGCGCGCAGCTTCGGCGAACCGAACGCCAACGATTTCGGCTGGCCGCTGAACCGCGACGAGGCGCTGGAGCAGTTGGAGCGCTTTGTCAAACACGCCTTGCCGCATTTCGGCCAGTTCCAGGATGCGATGAGTTTCAAGGCTTGGCGCCTGTTCCATTCGCTGCTGTCGTTCGCGATGAACAGCAAGATGCTCGATCCGCGCACGGTGATTGGGCGGGTCGAGGCGGCGTGGCGCGACGGCGCCGTGCCGCTGGCGTCGGCCGAGGGCTACATCCGCCAGATACTGGGCTGGCGGGAATATGTGCGCGGCGTGTATTGGCACCGCATGCCGGGTTACGACCGGCTCAACGCCTTCAACCACACCACGCCACTGCCGCACTGGTTCTGGTCGGGCGAAACACGCATGCGCTGCATGGCGACGGCGATCGGGCAGTCGCTGGAACACGCGCACAGCCACCATATCAACCGGCTGATGGTGATCGGGAATTTCTCGCTGCTGGCGGGGTTGTCGCCTTATGAGCTGCACCAGTGGTATCTGGGCGTGTACATCGACGCTTTCGAGTGGGTCGAGCTGCCCAATACACTGGGCATGAGCCAGTACGCCGACGGCGGCCTGCTCGCCACCAAGCCATACGTTTCAAGCGCGGCATATATAGATCGTATGAGCGACTACTGCAAGGGATGCCACTACGACAAGAAGGCGCGGATCGACGAGAGGGCCTGTCCCTACAACGCGATGTACTGGGATTTCTTCGAGCGCAATCGCAACTCGTTGGGGAAGAACAATCGACTCAACATGGTTTATCTACAGATCAAACGCATGGATAAACCCGCATTGGACGCATTGCAGCAGCAGGCCGCGCGCACGCGCGCCACGCTGGCGGATTTGTGAGAAAACACGTAGGGCGGATTAGCGAAGCGTAATCGGCCATGGATGCGCCGTCGATAACGCATCCATGACCCAGCATCACCTCATTAACGCCGCGCCGTCAACCACTGCGCGGCCGGCAGCGCGGCCGCCGCCACCCTCACCTCGCCGATGTTGCCGAAGAAGCCGTCGGCGCGCGCCCCATCCCACGAGCCGCCGCCCACCACCCATTGCGACGTCGCCGACAACGTCGCCAGGCCGACCACCTTGCTGCTGTTGCGCAGCACCGGCGCGCCTTCCACGTACATCACCGTGTCGTGCGTGACCGGGTCGTTGACGATGGCGATGTGCACCCACGTGCCGGCGATGATCTCGCCCGACCAGCTGGCCAGGCCGCCACGCGCGCCCACCACGTCCGGCACCACTTCCCACTGCACTTCGCGCAGGCTGGAGATGGCGAACAGCAGCGGAGGCGACTCCGGATCGCCGCCGTCGAAGCCGGCCAGGTCGCCGCGCTTGCCGTCGCGCGTCATGATGTTCATCCACGCGTGCCTGGACTTGTCCCACGCCTGGTTGATCTTGACGAAAGCTTCGATCGTGTAACCGGTCTTGGCGAAGGTCTGGGCATTGATCGCGGCCGACGGGTCGGTGACGAAATAGCTCAGGCGCGGCGTGTTCTTGTCGGTGTTGATGAAGCTGACCGAACCCGGCGCCGACGACAGGCGGTGGCGGTCGCTGCTCCAGACGATATCGCCCGCTTCGGCGCCGACGATGCCGCCCTTGTTGAGCGCGTCGCGCGTGAGCGGATTGGCGCCGGTGACGTCGGCGATGCGGGTGCCGGGGGCCACCGCCGCGCCCTCGGCGCCGCCGTAGAAGCGCCAGTGCGCCACGGTCGACGCCACTTTCGGATAATCGTCGGCGTCCTTCGGCGCGACCGGCACGACAACCGCCGGCTCGGTGTAGCCCTTGAGGACCAGCGCCTTGGCCTGGTCGACCAGCGACGACGCCACCGTCGCCTTGCCGGTGCCGAACGTGGCGTTGAAGCGGGCGAAGCGCTTGGCGAAGTTGATGTTGATGGTGAACGCCTCGTTCGGCTCGGTGAGCACGGCGCGGTCGAAAGCGTTGAGGGTGTCGGCCGGTTTCATCGGCACCCACGGCGAGAACGACAGCACCTTGATCTGGTTGTTGGTCAGGTCGAATTCGTACAGGCGCATCAAACCGTTGCCGCCCTGGTAGTCCATCTGGTAGTCGACCAC
The DNA here is from genome assembly GCA_024123915.1 of Oxalobacteraceae bacterium OTU3CAMAD1. Classification (NCBI taxonomy): domain Bacteria; kingdom Pseudomonadati; phylum Pseudomonadota; class Betaproteobacteria; order Burkholderiales; family Oxalobacteraceae; species Oxalobacteraceae bacterium OTU3CAMAD1. The sequence goes on from CP099650.1 coordinate 4,518,932, forward strand.
CATTTCCTCGACGGCATTGCCGAAGTTGTTGGTCTTGGTCAGGCGCGCGGCGCCGTGGTGGTGACCATTCAGGGTCATGAAGATCTGATCGTTGTCACGGATCAGTTTTTCCCACAGCATCTTGCCGTAGTCGGTCTCCAGCGGGCTGAGCGCGTCGGCCGCGATGTTCAGCAACTGGTGGTTGACCAGGATCACCGGCAAGGTCGGATTGTCGGCCATGACCTTGCGCGCCCAGGCGATGCCGGCGTCGGAAATGCGCCACGACAGCGACAGCACCATGAACTTCTGTTCCTGGGCGGTGAAGATGTGGTACTCGTGGAAGCCGGTGCTGTCGCGCCCGCCAAAGGTGGCCTGGCGCTGCGCGCGACGGGTGCCGAACCATTGCAGATAAGGCTCGTTGGCCAGCACGCGCTGGGTGTCGGTGCCCTTGGTCTGGTCGCCGGTGTAGTCGAGGTCATTCACGACGTCGTGGTTGCCCGCCAGGATAGAGTACGGCACCTTGTTCACTTCCAGCACCTGCATGGCGCTGTCGGCCACCTTCCACTGCTCCGGCTTGCCGACCTGGTCGACCACGTCGCCCAGGTGGATCAGGAACGGGATGTTCAACGCGGCGGCGTTGCGCGCGACCCAGTTGGTCTGCGCGGCGAACGGCTCGTTGCCGTAGTGGCGCTGGTACTGATTGCTTTCCGACGAGGTTGCGTAGCGCGAATAGAACTGCGTGTCCGGCAGGACGGCCAGGGCGAAGCTGGAGATCTGCGTGCTCGGCGGTACGACGACCGGGCCGGTGCCGCCGCCGTTGCCGGTGCTGCCGACCTCGCTATTGCCGCCGCCGCAGCCCGCCAGCAAGCCGCCGACGGACAGGCCCGACGCCGAGGCCAGACCCATCTTCAGCAAGGTGCGGCGCTGCGGGCGCGGTGCGCTGCCGGATTCGGTGGTGACCAGGGATTTGCTGTTGCCTTGTTCGCTCATGTGACTCGTGCTCAAAAAATAGTGAAGCGCCAAGTCTATTTCCGCAGCGTGACGTGTTCATGACAACATGCAAGTCACTTGCCGATCCAGTCAAGAGATTGAGCAATCATGCGGGTTCCACGCTGATATATTAGAACATCAGAACATAATAAATCAGGAGACGACATGAAATCCCCAGCACATCCGGCGGCCCTGCCGCGACTAAAACCTTTCGCCCGTGCGGGCGCGATGGCGGCCCTCGGCGCATGCTGGATCCATCATGCGTTGGCGCAGACGCCCCCGGCGCAAGCCGAGGCTGGCTTGCAAAGCGTGGTCGTCACCGCCCAGAAACGCCCGCAGTCGATGCAGGACGTGCCGGTCGCGGTCAACACGGTCGACGCGCGCGCCATCGAAAACCAACAAATCGTCGACTTCAGCGACCTGACCCGGGTCGCGCCGTCGATGACATTGAATCAGAATCCGAACAACAGCACCATCGCCCTGCGCGGCATCGGCACCTTTGCCTACAGCATCGGAATCGAATCGGCGGTGTCCGTCATCGTCGACGACGTGCCGGTCATCCAGCAGGCGCAGGCGTTCTCCAACCTGAGCGATATAGAACGCATCGAGGTGCTGCGGGGGCCGCAGGGCACGCTGTTCGGCAAAAACTCATCGGCGGGCGTGATCAACGTCGTTACCAAGCCATCGGCCGAGATTTTGGAGGGGCATGGGCAGATCGCCGTCACCAGCGACCACGAGCGGCGGATCGACGCCGGCGTCTCCGGCCCGCTGGGCGAGCGCCTCGGTTTCCGCCTGAACGCCTACACCGCGCAGCGCGACGGCGAGATCCGCAACCTGACCCACGGCACCGATCTCAACGGCGACCGCGCCAAGGGACTGCGCGCGCGGCTGGACTTCAAGGGCGCGGACGGGCTGGAAGGCAAGCTCATCGCCGACTACAACACCCGCCGGGTCGAGGGACCGGTGACCACGCTGCGCGCGGTGCCGCCTGGCGCCAGCCAGCAAAACGTGGCGCCGCTGGCCCCGGCCCTCTCTGGTGTAACACCAGGACCGGAGAACCGCGATGTACGCATGGACGATCCCGGCTACGCGGACAACCGCAACGCCAGCGTCAGCGGCACGCTGAGCTGGAAGCGCGACCTGCACACCTTGACCTCGGTGACCACCTGGCAGGACTGGAAGTATGAATTCCTCGCCGACTACGACGGCAGCGAAACCGATCTGGTCGGCGCCCTCACGCGCGGCGCCAGCCACGGCGGCGTCACGCAAGGCGGCCCCTACCGCTCGAAGATGCTGACGCAGGAGCTGCGCCTCACCTCCAACGGCGACGGCCGGTTCAACTATCTCGGCGGCTTGTACTTCTCCGATTCGGACAACGACCGCGCCTTCACCCGCGCGCCGACCTTGTCGCCGGCGCGCTGGGAGGCCAGCGCCGGCAACCGCACGCTGGCCGCCTTCACGCAGGCGGACTACAAGCTCACGCCGTCCACGCGCCTCAACGCCGGCTTGCGCTACAACCGCGAAACCATCGACGTCGATTTCACCAATCGCGTACCGGCCACGCCGACCCACTTCACCGGCAAGAACACCGACAGCGTCGTCACCGGCAAGCTGGCGCTGCAGCATGACGTGGCCAAAAACGTCATGGTGTACGGCTCTTACGCCACCGGCTACAAGGGCGCGGGCTACGACATCTCCACCGGCTTCGACCAGTCAAGGGTACGCCTGCCGGTCGCGCCGGAAACCTCGAAGGCTTACGAGATCGGCCTGAAAAGCCGATTCCTGCAAAACCGCCTGCAAGTGAACGCCACCGCCTTCCACACCGATTACGACGATTTCCAAGCGCAGTCCAACCGCATCGATCCGGTCACCAACCTGACGCAAAACGCCGTCATGAACGTCGGCGCGCTACGCACGCGCGGCGTGGAACTGGAACTGGCCGGCAAGCCGATCAACACGCTGCTGCTGGAAGGCTCGCTCGCCTGGGTCGACGCCATTGTCAAGGAATTCCCGCTGGCGAACTGCTATCCGGGCCAGACGCTGGCCGAGGGCTGCCGGCAAGTGGGCACCGCGTCGGTGCAGGACCTGGCAGGCAAGCGCCTGGCCAACGCGCCGAAGCTCAAGATCGGCCTGGGCGCGACCTACAACTTCCCGCTGTTCGACAGTTACAACGGCATCGCCAATATCAACTATCAGCACCAGTCGGCGGTCAACTTCGACCTGGGCAACAATCCACTGACGGTGCAGAAAAGCTATGGCGTCGTCAACGGCAGCATCGCGCTGAACGACGCGGCGCGCGGTTTCAAGGTCACCTTGTACGTCAACAACATGTTCGACAAAAGCTATGCGACCTTCATCGGCGACAACTTCAACTTTTATCGCGGCGCGCACGTGATGACGCAAACCCTGCCGCGCAACTCGCAGCGCTACGTGGGGGTGCGCGTCAAATACGAATTCTGAGCTTGACGGGGCTGGGCCAAGGATCGGCGCTTAGGAAGCGGGCAAGATCTGCAGCGTCTTTTTCACCAATCACTTGGCGATGACCGAGCTGCGCCCCCTCGATCCTCGCTGACTGGTCCAGAAATTCCAGTGCAACATCCATGCTAGGCTTATCGCCAAAACAAATGACATCGATGCCAGTCATGCGGATAGAAGATCAACCTTCCGCATCGAAGTCAGAAAACGATGGCCTTTCAGACCATACACAAGCATTCGTGCGACGACCAGTTTCCGCACAACGTCTATTCCGAGCGAACGTGCCGGAACTTGAACCAAGTCTCGTAGGACACTTTCGATCGCTGAAGCAAATGAGGCAGTTCCGTAGTTAGCTGAAATGCGCGAGCAAAAAGTCCACTAAGCTCGAAGCCCTTATGTCTGCCTGCGTATCACCAAACCGGCCCACCTCATCTTCGTTGACATGATCTTATCGGTGGGGCGTGGCGACTGCGCTAGCCTCGTTCCAACCGTCCATTCACCGACTTTGTCGGTGTGATTAGTATCGCTTCGCTCAAAAATCTCACCTGTTTTGGTATTCCGATACTACAGACTTGGGGTTGGGGTTGCGTTCGACCTGACTAACGGCGAAGCGCGGCGGCAAGCGGAGGCGCGGGTGCCGCAGCGCGCCCTGTGCACCTGACCGGCTTGCGCTTTCACCCTGACTGACGGCAGCGCGCGGCCGTGGGCGCCGCAGGCGCGCACGCCGTGACGCTGACCACTTGATGCGCCCTCAAGGCGCACATGACGGCCTGGCAGCCGCGCAGGGGCGCAAGACATAACGCCTCGTTCCGCGAACCCGCAGGGCGCGCAGCGGTCGCCCCAGCAAGTGGAGCGCAGCGCAACGACTGGGGGGACCGCTGCGGAATGCGGCGTTATGTTAAAGTAAAGCGCGCGCAACGCGCGCGATTTACCCCGGAGGCTGTGCCTTTGCTCGGGTTGACCGGCTGACGGCGCAGCGCGGCGGCAAGCGGTGCGACGCACCGCGCGCCCCGTGGCCCGCGAACGAACCAAGCGTGGTCGTTACCGTCCGCGCAGCGGCTGGCGGGATTGCGCAGCGACTGGTCAGGTCGTCCGCCCATCTACAGCCGAGGCCGTGTCGGAATGCCGGACCGGCCTCATTGCACGTCGTATCGCCATCGCCCCGTGACTGCTTCGCCCGACGCCATACTCTTCATCCGCTTACTTCAATCCCTTTAGAAGCAAATTAAATTCGACAAAATTTTTAGCAGTAGCCAACTCCGCACGAGCCATTTCCACATTGAATATTCCTGGCAGACTTACCAAATCATTTGACCACCAATCTCGTGGGGCATCATAAAATTGAAATAGATGCAACCCACCCTCGAGAGCATAGTGTCTTTTGGCAATTCCCTGCAAGGCTGAAAGCGGAATATTATGTCGATCAATCAATCGTCGTCCCAACTTCACCTGACGAGCGATCGTGCATTTCGACACGCCTAGCACTAGTTCACTCTACCTGCTCGCCGCGTTCATTGGTTCCGTAATCAGGGAATTCCTGCACGATGCCCTGTAGTGGATCACCTGGCGATCTGCACAAATGGTCTTGGAATCCGCTGCTTTCCGAACCTAATCTGGCCACCCGACCACAACAAAAACCTCTCCATTCTCTTCATCAACTATGACTCGAGCTCCTTCATGATTTTCACCAAAATCTTGACGAATTTTTGCTGACCAACACTCCGCAATATTTTTCGCCAACAGTTTCATTTGTTCATCCGGCAAATCGTCAAAAATTCCCGATATTTCTAGAAGATTCATCCAGAACTGAGCTTGTTTTTTAGACCGACCTCCGCTTATAAAGTTTTCGTATCTCTCATTGCTATATAAATCAGAAATATAGATTAACCCGTTCATCTCAACCAACTGTGGCCACATTAGCTTCCCGAACCAGATCAAAAAATCGCCAGATAAATTCGCCGTTTTATGAACCGCGTGTACGTAATCGTAGCCCCCGACATTTCTACCAGGGTTAGCATTGCAAAACTCTGAAAAGCCAAAAATATTTCTATCAGTCATTTTAATTCCCCGGAATCTCATCACTTGTTGCAGGACGCACTCGACCTTTATCAATGAAAATCTGACCATCCGGCGTTTCATTAACGCCCGCTTCTTTTACGTTTGGCCTAGGAATACCCCCGTGATCTTGCCCCGAACCACGATATTGCTTCCATGAACCGTTCTCAAAATACGTTGTATATTGACCGTCTGCTCCAGGGCGCTCGATGATACTGTGGGGCCGCCCCTGAGCTTCTTTTAACGGTGCAGGTGGTTTACCTCTTCCCTTTGCAACCAAATCCTTTAATGAACGCGCTGTCAGCGCAAATACTAGAGTATTTGCAACTTTTGTTTCTGCAGAGTTGTCTGGTCGCGTGAAGTTATTGTCGACTAAGTTGACGGCCCATCCCCATCCATAAATACCTCGGTTGTTGTCCGCGAACGTTGTCATGGCTTGACGATAACCTTGCACAACCACTTTCGGGATATCTAGTTGTCCGAGCGCAGTACCATCGGTTGGCGCGGCTGTCTTCGAACCGACAACCCCATTTGCTTGGTTGTTTGTCGAATCAGTACGCACCTTCGGATTCACAACCTGTTGACCGTTGGTGTCTATTTTGGGGGCATCAACTTCCTTCTTCCTCTTTATCTCCGCGCCGTATCCCAGCGGCAAACTGAAGGGTAGGCTAATACAAACAGGAATCCGAGATCCCGTAATGCCCATGCAAACCGTTTCGAAGCCCGTTGGGTCCGTGAAATTCGTCGGGTTGTTCAGAACATACGAGTAACGATTATAGCTTTGCCCATTGGTGGGATCCTGCAGTATCGGGTCGGCCGACATGAAGCGCCCCACCAGCGGATCATACACCCGGCCATTCATGTGCACGAGGTCGAGCGCGTCGAGCATCTCGTGGCCGGTGAAGCCCCGGTTGTCCGTCTTGCCGTCGAGCGCGTCGGGCGTGCCGCTGTCGGCCCGGTTGCGCCGCTTGCCCCACGGATCGTAGGCCAGCGCTTCGCGCAAATTGCCGTCCACGTCCGACAGCGCCGTCACGCTGCCCAGGCGGTCCTTGTGCATCCAGTTGAGCTCCGGCGCCGCCACGCCAGGCCGGTCGATCTCCACGCCCAGGCCGAACGGCCAGTACGTCTTGACCGTGGTTTCCCCGGCCTTGGTCTCGACCTCCTGCGCGCCGGCATAGATCAGCATGCCGTCATTGCGCGTTTGCCGCGTGCGCTGCAGCTCGGGGCCGTAGGCGAAGGCGGCCGTATCGGTGCCGCGGGCGATCGTCAGCGGCATGTCGAAGCTGCTCCAGGTGACGACTCGGCCGGCGCCGCGCAACAGGTTGCCGTTGTCGTCGTACTCGAACGTGCCGGGGATGCCGGCGATGCTCAGCACCGCGTGCGGCAGTCGCGTCGACTTGCCGTCGCCCAAATAGGTGTAGACGCCCAGGTCCTGCTTGTAGGTGATGTTGCCCCCCGCGTCGTAACGGAATTCGCGCTGGCCGCCGTCGATCGTGTTGAAGCGCAAACGACCCAGCTCGTCGTATTGGAACCCTTCCGTCAGACGCGCGTCGCCCCAGACCTGGGTGCGCAGCGTGACGCTGCCCAGCTTGTCGTAGTCGTAGCCCTCGGACCAGCGAAGCGTCTTGTCGGCCTTTTGCAGGCTAAGGCTCTTCACACGGCCCGAACCCGGGTCGAACGCCTGTTGCGACACCAGTCCGTTGCCCAGCAGCTGCGATGTCACCCGCTGCGCCGCGTCCTGCGCCGTGACCGTCCACAGCACCAGCGGGCCGCGCTCGACGCGCTGCAAATAACCGAATTGGTTGTAGCGCAGGTCAAAGATCTTCTCGGCGCCGCCTTCGCGCTGGTAGGTCTGCGTCACCGGCCGGCTCCAGCTGTCGTACACGGTGCCGGCGCGGAACACCACCAGGTTGATCGTTTGCTTCGTCTCTACGGGCAGACCCAGCGCATTGTAGGCGTGCAACCGCCGGTAGGTCTTGCTGGCGGGCGGGCCGGTGTAGGCCTCCACCAGCTGGCCGCAACTAACGGTGGTTTTACAATCGGCCCCGGCCTGGGCGTCGTAGATCCAACGCGCATCCAGGTTGCCCTCCACGCGCGCCACGAGGCGGCCGAGCGAGTCGTAGTCCATGCGCGTGAACTGGCTGTTTTTGGCCTGCTCCTTACTCGTCTGTTTGCGCACCTGGCCGAGCGCGTCGACCGTGTACAGCACGCGGCCGAGATCGGGATCGTTGAGCTCGATCTTGCGCCCCAGGTCGTCGTACCGGACCCCGATTGCATTCCCCAGCGGATCGAGGGTTTGCACCAGGTTGCCGGCCGCGTCGTAGGCGAAGCCGGTCTTGCCGTTGAGCGCATCGGTCACCGAGACCGTGCGGCCCAGTATGTCGCGCCGCTCCACGCGCTGGTGGGTCTTGGCGTTCCTGTGCGTGATGGTGAGGCCGGCGTAAGTGGTCGAGGTGACCTCGGCAATCCCATCGCCATACTTGGTGGTGGCTTTCACTCGCCCCAGCTCGTCATATTCATAGCTGGCGTCCAGCACGGCCGAGGCGTCGTAGGACGGCTGGTCGGCCTCCTTCAGACGGCCCAGGGTGTCGTAGCGCTTGCCGGCGAAGATGGGCCTGCCGTCAAAGCCCCAGGTGCGGGCACCGACCTCGTGGCCGACGCTGTCGGCGTACATGACCTGCGGCGCGGCCGTGCGCGAGGCGCCGTTGTATTGCTCGATCACCGTCGCGCTTGTCGCGTAGCCCGGACAAGTGCCATCGCATTGTTTGCGGTACTGGCGCTTCTCGTTCTTGTCAGGACGCGTCTCCACCTGGATGCTGCCGAAACCGTCCACGAGCCAGGTGGTGACCAGTCCGTTGGTGTCGATCAGCCGGGTACGCGCCCCGGTGCCGGCGTCGAAAGCGAATGTCTGCGTTTGCGTCAACGCGTTCGTGGCACTTTCCACATACCGGCCACGGCTGTCATATTTCATCGTCTCCGACTTGGAAACGTCCAGGACGCAGATAGGATCGTGCCACGTGACCTTGCGCGAGGTAACCAGACCGAACACATTGCCGGCGCGGCCGTATTCCGTGGTCAACTTCATCAATTTGCTCGTGTCGCCGGATTGGATCGTCTCCGACTTCAATTGGCCGGTGGTCTCGTAGGTGTAGTCGACGGTGCGCGTGATACTGCTGGCGTTCGAGCTTTGCCATTTATTGACGCTGCTGTTACGCAGCAGGCTGATCGGCCGATACACTTCCCACCGGATCGACGTCGGATTCAGGACACCAGATGCACCGGCATAGCGGCCTGAAATTCGTGACTCCGGCGCAGCGTCATAACGACCGCGACACAGCGATTCTAGCGCACCGCGAACAGGTCTATCGCGAGGCCAGGAATCGCAATCCTTGGCGCCGATCGAGGCAAACGAAGATCAAGATCAGCACCGTCAGCAACACGACACGCCGCACTTCGAGACGCTGATCGCCCCCGTCCAACACCCGCCGCGACATTTACGCCGACAAGGACTACATTGACGGGGAGCGCGAAGCGCGGCTCAAGGGCAAAGGCTGGCGCGTGCATATCCAGCGCAAGGGCAACAAGGATAAGCCACTTTCCGGTGCCCAGCAACGGCGCACCCGCATCGCTTAGCCAAGGGCACGCGTCAAGCATGTCTTCGCCGGCTTGCGCAACTGGGCGGCAAGACGCCACGCTCGATCGGCTTGGCGCGCGCCACGCTGTATCTGAGCTGGAAAGCGGCGACCTATAATTTGCGCCGCTTTGCCTATTTGATGAGGCAGGGGTCATGGCATTCTGACACCAGAGGTCCATCCGGACTGCCCGAAATGGCAGCACCTCACCTCGAAATAACCAGCAAATAAACATAATTAACGGCCGCCCCGCTCGTCGGGCCGTTACATGCTCAGTGTGCGGCCGAGATCATCGGCAATTCAATGTTCTCATTAGTCTCGATCCATCAATTTATCTTTTATTAGACCCATTTTTTAATTCGCGACATACTTTTAGGGAAAGTTTAAAAATTCCAGCTAATACATCGAGCGACTCTGCCACCACACATACCTAACTAAGTAGATGTTGCATGTGCGCAACCTAATAGGTTCTCATCTAGCTCGCCTCTAACACAAACACCACTCTCACAAATTTCTCCGCACCAATAACCTTCCAAGGCCAATCCTGTCCTCGCAGGTAATTTCTTCAAATAATATAACAAAACTACAGCCGTCCAAAAAACGGTATTTTCCGATATCACCCCAGAAAAATGAATATTCTTGACAACTAAAAAGATTGGAGCATAGATTTTACTTCGAAACAATCAAAGCAAACAAAAACATAGATCATCCCGCAGTCAGCGAGAATAAACTCATCATTTATAGAATCAATTTGCGCATAAAATTTCATCTCTTTGCCGCAAGAACAAGTTGGAATAGCAGAATCCTGTATAAAGTCAGGACTGCCTCCAAGGCGATGACGCCTACCGATATCACCACCCGCCCACTTAAACGAAGGCAACTTCCGCGCCTCCTCTGTTAATGGTTCAGGGACCAATCTAAAAGGTGGAATGTCACGCATAAAATCTAATCACTTTCGATAAGAATGAATAGGCAGGTGTGAAATATTATAGTTTACCATCATCTGTCCAAGGTTCTGATAAATCTGCTGTGTCGTGGCATTGGGGTTATTTGCTATCCACTGCCCCCACTGCTGGTTCCAACCTCCAGGCATATTACCAAGCCCGGCACCGTGCAGTCCCTTCAAGTGAGATAGCGAACTTATTGTAACCGTATGAGCATGAATATCTATGCCGCGCTGCGCGAAAAATCTATCAAACTGCTGTGGCAGGAGGTGATGGTCTTGCATTTTAGCAGGCGCACCGAGTGCTATCTTTGACAATGATGTGACCGCCTCTTCCGCAAGTTTGCATCCGCTGCAATTATGAACAAAGGCTTTTTGACTTCCGGCAAAATACGTATGGAAGTCGGCCACAGTGAAATTATAAGTGACCTCACTACGACCAAGTTTTTCTAGCGATACTACTTTTAGTTCTTGACCATCCAAACTCTGCAACAGCGAATTGGTTGTAAGTTTTTCAGCGTCGACCCAGCCCATACCCTTTACCCAGTATGGATGATTATCGGTAACCTCCATGCTCTCCAAATGGCCCGCATAGTTTTCAGTCACAAGCCTAAATAAAGGCTTAGCGCGAGTCACCATCAATTGAGTCACAGGTTTAAACGCCGTTTCGCCAGTCTGAGGGTCCCGAGAGTAAACTAGCTGTCCAACTTTTATTTTCTCAATCGCAATCATTCCTTGGTCAGTAGAAACCGGGGTCCCCGCTGGAAAACAGCAACATGCATCAATGACTTTTTCAGCTGTGCCTGCTGTCTGGATTAACTTACTTCCTAGGCCTACAAGTGCTTTCGGGCCACTTGCACCACCGAACGGGTCAAGAGTGTCGCTAACGATGTCGAGGGGATTATCTAAGTGATATCTAAGCGACGATTTGGCGGAATCCCACGAACTCTTAAAATGATCCGTAATCCCCTTCCACATACCTGATAGGCCACCAGCTTCGTTGGCTGTAGACTCACGCGACTTAGCGTTGACCTTATTGTCGTTGGATGCAGTTAGCACAGGCTTAATCGACGAAATTTGGCCAGCCTTAATAGTAACCGTTACTTTACCATTAATCGTAACGTTGCAAGTTTCAGCGCCAGCGCACGCTTTCCCCACCTTTTCCGCTTCCTTTTCCGCTTTCTCTTTATTCTGATCCTCTATTCGCGATCCGACAAAACCTGTTGGATCGATCATATTGGTCGGGTTATTCATTACGTAGCTATATCGACTATAGTTCTGCCCGTTGTACGGGTCTTGAATGAACGGATCGGCCGACATGAAGCGCCCCACCAGCGGATCATACACCCGCCCATTCATGTGCACGAGGTCGAGCGCGTCGAGCATCTCGTGGCCGGTGAAGCCCCGGTTGTCCGTCTTGCCGTCGAGCGCGTCGGGCGTGCCGCTGTCGGCCCGGTTGCGCCGCTTGCCCCACGGATCGTAGGCCAGCGCTTCGCGCAAATTGCCGTCCACGTCCGACAGCGCCGTCACGCTGCCCAGGCGGTCCTTGTGCATCCAGTTGAGCTCCGGCGCCGCCACGCCAGGCCGGTCGATCTCCACGCCCAGGCCGAACGGCCAGTACGTCTTGACCGTGGTTTCCCCGGCCTTGGTCTCGACCTCCTGCGCGCCGGCATAGATCAGCATGCCGTCATTGCGCGTTTGCCGCGTGCGCTGCAGCTCGGGGCCGTAGGCGAAGGCGGCCGTATCGGTGCCGCGGGCGATCGTCAGCGGCATGTCGAAGCTGCTCCAGGTGACGACTCGGCCGGCGCCGCGCAACAGGTTGCCGTTGTCGTCGTACTCGAACGTGCCGGGGATGCCGGCGATGCTCAGCACCGCGTGCGGCAGTCGCGTCGACTTGCCGTCGCCCAAATAGGTGTAGACGCCCAGGTCCTGCTTGTAGGTGATGTTGCCCCCCGCGTCGTAACGGAATTCGCGCTGGCCGCCGTCGATCGTGTTGAAGCGCAAACGACCCAGCTCGTCGTATTGGAACCCTTCCGTCAGACGCGCGTCGCCCCAGACCTGGGTGCGCAGCGTGACGCTGCCCAGCTTGTCGTAGTCGTAGCCCTCGGACCAGCGAAGCGTCTTGTCGGCCTTTTGCAGGCTAAGGCTCTTCACACGGCCCGAACCCGGGTCGAACGCCTGTTGCGACACCAGTCCGTTGCCCAGCAGCTGCGATGTCACCCGCTGCGCCGCGTCCTGCGCCGTGACCGTCCACAGCACCAGCGGGCCGCGCTCGACGCGCTGCAAATAACCGAATTGGTTGTAGCGCAGGTCAAAGATCTTCTCGGCGCCGCCTTCGCGCTGGTAGGTCTGCGTCACCGGCCGGCTCCAGCTGTCGTACACGGTGCCGGCGCGGAACACCACCAGGTTGATCGTTTGCTTCGTCTCTACGGGCAGACCCAGCGCATTGTAGGCGTGCAACCGCCGGTAGGTCTTGCTGGCGGGCGGGCCGGTGTAGGCCTCCACCAGCTGGCCGCAACTAACGGTGGTTTTACAATCGGCCCCGGCCTGGGCGTCGTAGATCCAACGCGCATCCAGGTTGCCCTCCACGCGCGCCACGAGGCGGCCGAGCGAGTCGTAGTCCATGCGCGTGAACTGGCTGTTTTTGGCCTGCTCCTTACTCGTCTGTTTGCGCACCTGGCCGAGCGCGTCGACCGTGTACAGCACGCGGCCGAGATCGGGATCGTTGAGCTCGATCTTGCGCCCCAGGTCGTCGTACCGGACCCCGATTGCATTCCCCAGCGGATCGAGGGTTTGCACCAGGTTGCCGGCCGCGTCGTAGGCGAAGCCGGTCTTGCCGTTGAGCGCATCGGTCACCGAGACCGTGCGGCCCAGTATGTCGCGCCGCTCCACGCGCTGGTGGGTCTTGGCGTTCCTGTGCGTGATGGTGAGGCCGGCGTAAGTGGTCGAGGTGACCTCGGCAATCCCATCGCCATACTTGGTGGTGGCTTTCACGCGCCCCAGCTCGTCATATTCATAGCTAGCGTCCAGCACGGCCGAGGCGTCGTAGGACGGCTGGTCGGCCTCCTTCAGACGACCCAGGGTGTCGTAGCGCTTGCCGGCGAAGATGGGCCTGCCGTCAAAGCCCCAGGTGCGGGCGCCGACTTCGTGGCCGACGCTGTCGGCGTACATGACCTGCGGCGCGGCCGTGCGCGAGGCGCCGTTGTATTGCTCGATCACCGTCGCGCTTGCCGCGTAGCCCGGACAAGTGCCATCGCATTGTTTGCGGTACTGGCGCTTCTCGTTCTTGTCGGGACGCGTCTCCACCTGAATGCTGCCGAATCCGTCCACGAGCCAGGTGGTGACCAGTCCGTTGGTGTCGGTCAGCCGGGTACGCGCCCCGGTGCCGGCGTCGAAAGCGAATGTCTGCGTTTGCGTCAACGCGTTCGTGGCGCTTTCCACATACCGGCCACGGCTGTCGTATTTCATCGTCTCCGACTTGGAAACGTCCAAGACGCGGATCGGATCGTGCCACGTGACCTTGCGCAAGGTGACCAAACCGAACGCATTGCCGGCGCGGTCGTATTCCGTGGTCAACTTCATCAATTTGCTCGTGTCGCCGGATTGGATCGTCTCCGACTTCAATTGGCCGGTGGTCTCGTAGGTGTAGTCGACGGTGCGCGTGATACTGCTGGCGTTCGAGCTTTGCCATTTATTGACACTGCTGTTACGCAGCAGGCTGTTCGTGAAATTGGCCGCGTCCGGTGCATAGTAACCATTGACCGTCGAGGTAACGAACCTGTCGCCATCGACACTGCTGGTGGCAGTGACCATGCTGTGCGTCACATTCCCCCAACTGTCGTACTGGACGTCGGCGATGCCGCTGGCACCGGTCGTGGTCGTGGTGCCGAGGTCAGCGCCGCTCAGGTCGCGGCGCGCGACGGTGCCACCGATCGACGCGACAAAGCTGGTTTGCTTGCCGTTGGCCTGGGCGATCTTGAATTCTTTCATGCGGTTCTCGGTATTGCTGAGAACAATGCCATTGGCGGCCTCGACCTTCGTCGACAACACCGAACCGGTCAGCGGCCAAGTTTGCGCATAGGTGGTCGTGGTGACGTGCTGCAGCTGCTCATCCGTCACCGTCATCTGTGCAAAGCCGAGCGATCCGCGCCCGCTGACATCTATCGCCGGATCCTGATATGCGTAACGCCAGCTACGGTCGCTGCCGGCGCCGTTGCCGACGACCAAGCGACTGACATACTTGCCGACGCCGCTGCTCAAATGGCGCGGATAGTCGTGGCTCACCGTGCCGCTGTGACGGACAAGGTTTGTCGTACGGCCGTCCTGGTACTCGACCGAGGCGTAGGCGCCCAAGCCGTTGGTCACGCGATGGATGCGGTCGAGCGATTGACCGGACTCGGCAACATCGATCGGCCGATACACTTCCCAGCGGATCGACGTCGGATTCAAAGCGCTGGATGTGGCCGTTTCGACATAACGCACCACCTGTGTGCGGCCCGTGCCCAGCAAGTCCATGAGGAAGACGCGCACGGTGTCGTTATTCCCTCGATTCTTGGTATTGATACCGGAGATCGGATCGCACGCGATATTGCCATCGTCGGCACCGTCGGGCTGCGTGGAGACGTCGTCACCCATCACGCGGCACAACAGCAAGTCACCAGTCCATTCCGGCAAAGGACTGGCGGACAGATTCATCCGTTCCACCAGAATCGATGGCTGTCCATCTCCGGTAAAGTTACCTACGCCACGTACGGCGTGATAGCGTGGCCCGCTGAACTTTTGACGGACACGGCAATCAAGCGCCCGTCCCGTGGAAAGACATACCGTCATTTCCGCCTTGCTGTACGACGCGGTATTGTTCAACCAGGCGTACTCCAGGAACCCGTATGCCAACCCCGAGTAGCCGGTACCGTTGAAATCGCCCGCATGTCCCAAACCGGCGAAGCTCTCGTCAAACTTGTATGGCACGCGCGCGTCCACCTGCCCCCAGGCGGAGGATCCGACCTGACTGTATCTACGGTAGAGGTACGGTAACATCGGCGCGGCATCCGCAGTGACACCCGGTGCCTGCACATCGAGCATGCTAACGGTAGGAGTCATCGCATCCCAACGGCGAATATGTATGCCCTCTTCATTGGTGGTATCGACGAAGTGTGCTTTGGTCCAACGCGTATCGTAGGGCTTGCCGACACCCGTGTAGTCCACCATTTCCGTGAATGTCGTGTAGTTGCTGCGCGCGTATTCCGGAGAACCGTCATTGGCATAGGTCGCCCCCAGAACGCCGAGCGGCGGGTTGGCCACATTCTGGCATGCCGTTTGAATGCACAAAGTTGCCGTGCCGTCGAGCCTGACGCGGCTATACAGGGCCGCGCGGCCATCGCCAAGGATGTCCGTGATGAACGGGATATCCATATTGCTTGAGCTGATCAGTCCCGTGGTTTTAAGCTCTGGACGGCAATCGAAAGACAGCGTCGAACCGGCGGCCATGAGCGCGCCCGGCTTCGCCAATGGCGACAGGCAGATTTTCAGGCCGTTGTCGGTTGTGACATACAGATCGGGGGCTCCATCGCCATTAAAATCGGCAAGGTCAACCACCTGGAAGTTTTCCTTGGTGCTCAACTCATAAAAGTACGATGTAAAGCCGCCCGCCCCATTGTTATGGAAGTAGCGGTACTTGGGCATCTTTACCGGTGCGTTGGGGAAGGTCGCAGGTGTCGACACCAGCGGCGAACTCTGCTTTTCGAGCATGTCGGTGTACCCATGGTTCTCCATATCCATGAAAGCAAAGTACTCTGAATGCATGTGGTGCTCATAGCCGGACGCGCCGCCTGACCTCGAGTAGGAAAGCCGTGGCGCACCGGCCCAATCGGCGATGCGTTCGAATCCGGCCTGTTTTCCAGCCGCCGGTTTGCCCCAGTCAAAGCGCGTCGCCGGCAAACACTCGCTCACGCTCGTCTGCGGATGGTTCGCACACACCTGCACACTCGTCAGCAAACTACGTCCGCTCGAGGGGCTGCGCTCGTAAGCCAGCGCGTAGCTGCGGACCTTGGTGCCATTGCTGACTATCCCGCCCAGATTGTCGCCAACGTAAGTGGTGATGGATTTGATTCGATTGCGCAAGTCGGTGCGCGCTTCGTCCGTGTAGCGCGTCCATGCATCTGCACGGGACTCGTAACCGAATTCCACCGCCGCGTGCGCCGCCTGGCCGTTACCGCCGTAGCGGATCACCGACGGCCGGTGCTCGCCGGAGGTGGCGTTTTGCTCGTAACTGAAGTCGATGAAGTTGCCGTAACGGTCGGTGACCTTGTCCAGCTTCCAGGATACCGGGCCGGACTTTTCCGCCGGCATCGTGGTCGCATCGCGCGAGCTTGCCACCGGCTGTACGATGGCCTTTTCAAACCCGTCCGCAGCGCCAAACAGCATGACGCGGCCGTCCCGGGTCTCGACCTTGAAGCTGCGACGCCCACTGGTCGATTGCGCGGTAATGCGGCTGAAATTGTCGATCTCCGTGCGGTATTCAGCGTTATCCGCCCAGTAGCTGGCGTCGCTGAGAGCGAGGTTGACAAGAACCAGCCGCTGACCATCCAGGCACAAGCGATCGTTGGTGCTGAACGCGATGCGCGCGTTCACTTCATCTTGGGCAATGGTTTTGCCGCAGCGGTGGATCGACGACAGTCCCCCCAGCGTCCAGCCCACGCCCAGCAAGCTGTTCTGGCCTTGGCTGTCGTAATTGAGTGAGAGCTGGGGTTGCAGTCCGGCCGTTCCTGGAGGAACGGCAATCTCGATGCCGTAGTTCGCTCCGCCGGCCGGCGAGACAGTCAGGCTGCCGGGCAAGGTGCCCGCGTTTGCGTTGCCAAGGTGTGGTGTCGACACTGACACCGGGAGCGGGTCCGGCGAACTTGCGCCATTGGCTGTCGTGCCGACCATCAAAATAGTCACGTTCGATTGGGCCACCCTCGCCGAAGACTGGTTCACAGCGATAGCGAAAATGTTATATCGTCCCGCCACGTTGGTCGCCCAGGATGTCGAGGCGACTCCGTCCGCCGCCACATTTCCGGTTCCTATCAGAACTCCGTTCGCGTAGAACAAGACAGTCGTGGCACCCGCAGAAGTTCCGCCAACGGCGGCGGTCAGCGCAATCGGAGCACCGATGGCGACATTCGCGGGGCTCTTCAATTCCAGTGTTACGCCGTTGGACGGCATCACGTAAAACTGGCTTTCCACCGTGTTGAGCGTGACGTTGCCCTGACGCACACGACCGAATACGATATACGGGGCGGCCCGGGGTGCTAGCCCTACCTTGCTGGCGTAATACGCGCCCGCGGCGGCGTCGGGTTGTCCGGTGATCCATTCGCCGTCGATATTGAAAGCGACTTCGTCCGGTGTGCCGGTGATGGTACTGATTTGCAGCCGGCTGAACACCGTGGAAGTGCCAAAGAAACGGTCGCCGGTCAGCGGCGTGGTCAAACCCACACGCATGCTGTTCGGCATGGTGCACAGGTTTTCCTCGCACGGCACCAGCGCTACCTCCCCGTTCAAACTAGCCTTCACAAACAATGGCGAGCCCGGATATTGGGTAACGAAGGGACTGAGGTCAAATTTAAAATGATGGCCGGCATTCGGCGTGCCGCAGCCTGAAGCGATGGTCGCGTTGTTGAGCTCGGTGGCGATATTCGCGCTACCCGATCCCAGCAATGTACCACCGGCATCGGGGGCCGCGTTCACATAGACTTCGTACGTTACCGCGTCGGCTTTGGTTTTCTGGCACGCCCATCCCACCAGCTGTGGTGTGCCATCCGCCTCGATACGCACGCCCGCCAAACCACCCATGATGGTTGAGGAGACGACGGTGACATTGCGGCTAGCCCATAACCATTCCACCCCCACGCTATCGGTCGACCTGATCATAAGCGCATGCGCACCTGGCGCCAGCTCTACAACTTGATCGATGGTACCTCCGGTGCCCTCGCCAATCTTAGTGTACGAATCCAGTATGTCGTACGAAACGATGGGGCCGCTTGGCGAGGAGACGACGCCCCGCACCCTAACCGGCGCGGTAGGTAAATTTGTGTTGATCACGCTGTTGGCGAGTGGCGCGCTCAATGTAATCGTATGCGCCGCCCCAGTGGGCACGACGGTAACGTTGCGAGGTTCGCTAAAGGTGAATCTTCCGTTTTTGTCGGTGGCACGCAACCTCAGCTCATGCGCCCCCAGCGCCGCATTAAAGGAGCAAGTCGATACACCCGTGACCGAGAGTTCGCAAGCGGCTACATTGTCCAGCATACCGTGAAACTTGATAACTGCAGCAGACCCCGCCTGCACTGACCCCGTCACACTTAACTTCGCTACGGTGCCTCCCCACGGCATTACTACTTTGAGGCCATTCGCCGGGGAGGTGAATAGAATTTTTGCATTCGATTCGAGCACCGTGATAAGCGCCGCTGCGCTGAGCATCGTGTTATTTTGGTTATCGACTACGCGCAGCACCAGTCTGTGTGGACCGGCGCTCAACTGGTACGTTTTATTGACCTCGGCTGTGGTCATGCTGTCGATCACAGCATCGTTGTCGATGACCTCCAGTACCTTGATGCCGTTGGCGGCGCTGGCGCTGCCGATAATTGTCACCGGCGCGGTGTCACCTGCGGTCACCTCATAAATCCCTGATTCTACTGGCGAGGTCATCTGAACAGCGGGTGCTCCCGCCGCGCTCGTGATCTTGACCGGCAGCTTGGCCGACTGCCCAGTCCCACCGTTGTAGGTCGCCGCGCGGAAGTACAAACTGTAGTCGCCCGGAGTCAGATTCAGCTGCATGCTGTATTTGCGAACCGTGTTAATTGGCACTTCATGCCCCGCGCTCCACTGCAGGGTATAGTTGCTCGCGTCTAGCAGCTTGTTACTGATGTCGTCCCAGACCTCGACACGTTGGACGGCATCATCGCTAGTTGCGGCAATGGCGGTACCACTTACGCGCACAGGTAAGGTGCCGGTTGAAGTCACAACGCCGCCATTGGGAGTGGCCATCCAGTCACTGATTTGGGCGCCGCCGTTGGCCGCATTCACCGTGATACGTACGGCCGTGCTGTCGCTAAATCCGCCGGCATTGTCGATGGCTCTAACGGCAATATCGTGTTGTCCGCTTTCCAGCGTGAGCACATGGTCAATCGTGCTGCCGGAGACGCCGGCTTGACTTACTCCATTGCGAAGTACTTCCATTCGGCTCATCCAGCCGTCTGTGTCGCTTCCCCAACCGGATACGGTCACCGCCACCGTGCCGTTGATGCCGACTGAGTAGCTTTTCGCCAGCGTCGGCGCCGTCATTGTGGCGGTGGGCTTGACGTTGGGATCATCCTCAGTCACCGTGATAACAATCGGTGCGCTGTACGAAATTTCACCCAAGTTGTCGATGGCCTTGAGTCGGATTTGGTGTTCGCCTTTGACGAAATTTAGCGTTTGGCTTACCGCAACGGTTGCGCTGTTGACGTTAGCGAATGCCAGCGAGCCTGCGCCCTCGACGATATCCCATCGCCTAACGGTGCCGTCACTATCGCTGATGGTGCCGCTGAACGACACGCTCGCCTGGCCATTCGGCGGAACTTTATAGCTAAGTTTGCCGCCGACGACGGAAAGGCTGGCTGTTGGAAGTGTGTTCGGCGAAATCTTAACGATCTGGCCGGCGCTGAGCGGGCTGGATACATTGAAATTGTCGATCGCACGAGCTTGCAAATTGTATTGGCCGACGGGCAACGTCAGCGATGTCGGCCATTGCGCAGTCGCGCTGCTGCTGGCTGGACCGCTCGCCGCCAAGGCACCATCACGATACAGCGTAAGCTGTTTAACTATGCCGTCGACATCGCTGCCGGACAAAGTCATGGGGACAGAGGCAGAGGTATTCGCTGCAACCACGTAGTTCTTCACCGGCACGGATATGGAAGCGGTTGGCGCTGCATTCTCAGAAATTACAAATCTCAATTGCGCGGAGTTCGAATAGATGTTCGAGAACATCGTGGCACGCAAAAATACATCATGTGTTCCGATCGCGAAATCATAGGAAACACTGCCATCACATATTGAGTGTATGGGTTCGTTATTAGCGTTTCTCTGGATAGTACAGTTGCGACTAGCCAGCGGCGTCGACGTACCGACCCTCATCAATTCGACCTTCTCCACCCAGAATTCCGGGTCAACTGTTTCGGCCTTATATGCGATGGTGGACGTGACTTTATTTCCAGCCAATGCGACCCCGGTCAGGCTTGACGGTGTCACTGAATTAAATCTGACTGATCCGCTCGGTTCCAATACGCGAATTTCCACGAGACCGCTCTTGCCCACCGCGCCAAAATTATCCTTTGCCTGCGCATACAGGTTGTAAGTGCCAGCACCCAACAGCACACTCTCGTTGAAGCTCGCTCCGGCCCGGTCAAGCAATGGCGTGGTTTCCCCATTCCTGAAAACTTGCATCGACGTGACTGAACCGCCCGGATCGTTGTCTCTGCCAGCCGCACTGAGTTGAACGGCCGCCTTTGCTCCCGTCGTTACCCAGTACTTCACCGAGCTGATTTGTGGTGTTATCCAAGCCGCCGTCGGCGGTGTGTTGGTGCCCACAGGATTCACAGTAATCTGCTGGCTGACAATTGAGCCGAATGCGGCCCCGTTTTTGCGTAACTGCCATTTATAACTGTAAACCCCTGAAACCGCTGGAGCCTTGATGTTGAAGTTAAACGTGGCCGGATCCCCAGGCGGGACAAAATCTGGCATGTTTATCGAGGTAACACCCCAATTATCACCGAGAGAAACCAGCACATATTCGCTACCCGCATTCCAATTTACATCTCCCGTATTTTTCATCATTATGGAGACTGCCCTTGTGGAGCCGACATCCATCGGAGCTATTTGTGGCGCACTAACTATAGCCGCTCCCTCCTTCCCCCAAGCGGCGACATGAACAAGGGAAATGCCGAGAATAACGCTACCGATCATCAGGCGATTAAAGCGTGAGAGACTAGAGGAAGTAATTCGGAAGAAAGAGCGCATGGACACCATCTGTGAGAGTAGTCGTACACGCCCCTTCGCCACGGCAATCGCGTGCGATCTCAAGCAGAGAGTTATGTAAGATTAGTTGCAGAATAAAACTATATTTTTAGCAATTTTAGCATTGCATGTTTTCCAATTACAATTCTTTCCGAAAATAAAAGTGATAAATACAACAACCGTCAATTTTAACTGTGTGGCAATTCACATTGCCCGCAGGGAAGCGCGTATCTCGAACTCGATGGTCTGCAGTTGGCCCCGGGAGCGCAGTGCTTGGTAAGTGAGATGGCTGTGCTCGAACGGAGCTTGCAATGCGATGTTGTTTAGAAAATCCACAAGGGCGGCCTGGTCGCGGGCCTCGCCGCGCAGCGCGAGGTAGCCTGTCGTCTTCTCGGGCCGGAACTCAAGCAACTCAATACCCTCGCTAGCCGAACGTTCGACTGCCTGGAAAATTGGCGTCCAGGCGAATGCCCGCTCTTTGCGCAACTCATCCCAGCGCTTAAGCTTTTCCCCCTTGGCCCTGTCGACTTTCGGAACCGTTTTCGATTTATTCGCGGTCTGCAGACGGATATATGCTTGCTCGGTTTTCGATGCCGCATCGTGCTCAGCTAGCGCCTGCATCGCCATCCACCCAGCCACAGCGACCAGCCCCAACGCAGCCAACCACGGACGCAAATGGCCGCGCAACGGTGGCCTCAGGTGGGAAGCAAGATCACTCATATGCGTTCCATTTATTGGGCGGGAGCGCTAATAGCCTCGCATCGGGGAAAGCGCTTCGCAAGAACTCCGGCGCTTGGGCCGCTGCGTTCGGCGTCCAATACCCTACCGTCGCGATTGTGTTGGCGCGTGACTGAATCCGGCTCATCAACCGCTTGCCCGCCCTCTCCGCGCTCCCCGCATCCGGCTCGACATCCAGGCCGGAAAACCGGTCGCCATCGAAGATCAACACAGTGTTCCGCAACGCCTCTTGCAGCACGATCAGATTTCCCGTGCCACGCGGTGCCGCATGACGCCAATACGCCAGCCCGGATAGAGGCAGGACGCTCCCCAACGTCAGCCCTTGGTTTTGCAGCATCGCCAACAAGCCAACCATCCAGACGCGTGGCAACGCATACGCCATTCCCATGCCGCCATAGTGCCGATACTCGCCGCGTACCACCCAATCATTTCCGGCGTCCATCCCAGCTTGCTCGAAACAGGCGGCGGAAAATGCTTGGCGCTCGGCCATCGAGTTGAGCGCCGCATGCCACGGCAAGGCAACGGTAATGCCGAGACTATCCGAAACGACGATGTCGATGCGGGTCCCTTTTACATGCTTGGCTGCGCACTCGACGAGCATGTCCTCCAATACCGCCAGAGAACCTTCCGCATCAAAGTCAGCAGGCGAACGCGTAATTTCTTGCACCCCGCGCCGGCTCTGAAGCCAGCAACAACCGGGAAACAAGCCGACAGATAGTGGTCTAGGCCACAAACGTAACACGGTTCACCTCCTGTAACGTCGTGTGGCCTGAGCGGACCAGATCCAATGCCACATCACGCAGGAACCGTGTTCCTTCCACGCGTGCCTGCTCCTTGAGGGCGCGGATGGATGCACGCGCAATGATCATCTCCCTGATCTCATCGGTCAACCGCAACACTTCGGCGATCGCGCGCCGGCCTTTGTATCCGGTGTTGCGGCACTGCGCGCAACCTCGCCCGGCATGGAAATGGTAGGTCTCCGGATCGTGTATGCCGGACTCTTTCAGTGTCTCGGCATCGACTTCCGCCGGCGCGTTACAGTGCGGACAGTTTTGCCGGAGCAGACGCTGCGCTACAACGCCCGTCAGCGAAGAGACGAAATTGTACGGGTCGACGCCCATGTGCATAAAGCGGCCTATGACATCAAAGGTGTTGTTGGCGTGGACGGAAGTGAACACCATGTGGCCAGTCAGCGCGGACTGCACGGCGATCTGCGCGGTCTCCGGATCGCGGATCTCACCCACCAGAATCTTGTCCGGATCGTGACGCAAAATAGAACGTAACCCCACGGCAAATGTCAGCCCCTTTTTTTCATTCACCGGAATCTGCAACACGCCCGGCAACTGGTATTCGACCGGGTCCTCGATGGTGATGAACTTGTCTTCGCCACGATTGATTTCGGTCAGTGCGGCGTACAAGGTAGTGGTCTTACCGCTTCCCGTCGGCCCGGTGACCAACATCATCCCGTAAGGTTCGGCGGCAAGACGGCGCAGCAACCCAATCGTCTGGCTATCAAAACCCAGCGAATCGAGCGTGAGGCGCTGTACGCTGTCGATCAGTGTCTTCTTATCGAGCACCCGCAACACAGCATCCTCGCCATGAATACTGGGCATGATGGAAACCCGGATATCGATGTCCCGGCCTTTCGCGGCGACGCGGAAACGTCCATCCTGCGGAATGCGCTTTTCGCCGATATCCAGTTCCGCCAACACCTTGATGCGAGAGATGGCCTGCTCCGCCAACCCGGGATTGCTTACAGTCGCAATCTTGCTCAGCACCCCGTCGATCCGAAATTTAATGACCAGTCCTAGTGGCAAAGACTCAAGGTGAATATCGCTAGCCTCAAGCCTTAGGGCATCAAAGACTGTGGAACTGATCAGGCGTACCGCAGGACTGGCTTCTCCCTGAATCGATGTCAGCGTCAGGTCATCGCTGACGTCACGGACAGACTCACTTACCTCGTCGACACCGATTGCGCTGGCGACCGCGCTGAACGATGATTCGTGCGACTCGATCTGTACCTGAATCTCAAGTGGATCGGCCAGGTAAAGTTCCAGCAGCGGCAGCCGGGCGAGCCAGGCGCCGTCGTATGGGCGCAGCGGCACGCCGAGCGCCGCGACCAAGCGTCCGTCCTCGCGATGGCCGACGAAAATCATCCGGCGCAACATCTCGGTATAGGGTACCAGCTCGAACGCCGGCAGCAGCGGCCAGCCCGCCTCCGTGTCAAGCAGGCCATAACCGGCCAATTCCGCGCTGGCGGCCAACACGTCGGCGCGTTGCATGCCCAGCTGGTCGGAAAGCTGTGCCAACCAACTGGAGGGAGGCTGCGCGAGGTCGGTCGCCTGGGCGAGCAAGGGCAGAGTCAGCATCGGGGTATCAGGTTAAAGGAGGTCATTAAACAATATTGGCAAGGTCAAAGATGGGGCTGTACAACATCAGCACGATCGCGCCGATCACCAGCCCGATGCCGATCATCATGGCCGGCTCGATCAGCCGGCCTGCGGTGTCAATCCAGCTTTCGGTTTCCTGATCATAGAAGTCGGCGATGCGCTCCATCATCTCGTGAAGGGTGCCAGAGGATTCGCCAGCCAACAGCAAGCGCTGCGCCACCTCGGTGCTCAAATTACACTCGGTCATCACGGTTGACATAGCGCGCCCCTGGCTGACCGCCGTCACGGCGGCGGCCAGATCGTCCCGCATGGAAATAGGCAGGGACGCCTGCGTCATGCGCATTGCCGCCAGCACGCTGACGCCGCTTCGCAGGAGCATTCCCAACGTGCGATACAGGCGCGCAAGCTGCAGTATCAACATTCTCTCTCCGAGCCAAGGTAGCTGTAACAATTTTCGGTACAACACCTGGCGTGGCGACGGATGCAGGACGGCGGCCGTCAGGGATCCCAATAGAATCAGCACCGAGCTCCACGCCAGCAAACCATGGTCGCGAACCCACCCGCCCCAAAGCTGCACAAAACCCTTCGTCCCCTGCAACGAGCCGGCGTCATCGTAGACCTCGCTGAAACGAGGCAGAACGTACAGCATCAGGAACACAATCACGAGCATACCCACCGCCAGCAGGATGGCGGGATAAGTTGCGGCGGCGGCCAGCTTCCCCCTGATCTCATCTACCTGCTTTTGATATTGCATGAAGCGCCTTATCGCCGCGCGCACCGTCCCGGTCGTTTCACTGGCTTGCACCATCGCCACATACAGTGCCGGGAATACCGACGGCATGGTTCCCATCGCGTGCGACAGTTGATGCCCCTGCCGCAAACTTTGCAATAAGGTGTCAAAAATGGCGCGATGGCCGCCGCGTCGGTCGTTCTTGCCGAGGATTTCGATCGCATCGACGATAGTCTGGCCGGCGTCCAGCAGGCAATAGAGCTGCTGGTTGAAGATCGCCAGATTCAACGAGGGCGCCCGAGACGTGCGGGTCCAGCCTTTGACAGCGGGCCGCAGGTCGAGTATTCGAGCGCCGCCGGATTCGATCACGCGGCGTGCCTCGTGCTGGTCGGCCGCTTCCAGCTCCAGCATCTGCACGTCCATCGTTTTCGATAGCACCTTGGCGCGGAATTGCATCATGCTTCCGATCAATCGAAGTTAGTGATGTCCGCGTTTTCGCCACTTCCACCCTGCTTTCCGTCCGCCCCGTACGAAGTCATCTCGTATTCACGCTCGTCCGTGCCGGGAATCTTGTAGACATAGTCGGTGCCCCATGGGTCGCGCGGAACACCCTTCTTGAGGTAGGCGCCGTGCCACATCGGTTCGTTGGCAGGCCGCGTACTAAGTGCCACCAGCCCCTGCGCGGCGGTCGGGTAATGCCCGGTATCGATTCGGTACTGATCGAGCGCCTTGTCGAACGATTCGATTTGCGCCCTGGCGATCTGGACCCTCGATCTGCCGATTTGCCCGAAATACTTCGGAGCGACAAACGCCGCCAGCAACCCGATAATCACGATCACCACCAACAACTCCAGCAGCGTAAATCCTGCCACCCGCTGTTTAATATTCCGCATTACCTTTACTCCTATGGTTTGGGTGCATATTCAAAGCGCCAGTCGCGATAGCGCACCGCATTCGTAAAACTGGCTTGTTCTTGGGTGAAACCCGTCTTGATCGGTTTGCCATTCGCCAGTGAAAACACACCTTTTACGCCGCCACTTTCGGCCGTGATGATTCCCCATTCACTACTGCCGGTGATCGGATCACGGTAAAGCTTCCGCAGCGGGCGCCGGATGAGCGAGGCGCGACCATCTTTCAGGAGGTCGGCCAGCGTTGGCGGATATACTTTTGCGCTGCCATCGCCGTTTTCGTAATAGCTGCGAATCGCGGCGCGGTATGCCTCGCCGACCAGCAATAACTGCGCTTCTTTCTCTCTCCGCTCGGCCGTCAATGTATTTTCGAGCGCGCGCACCGATACCAGCGACAGCGCCGCCACCAAAAACATCACCACCACATAGCTGTATCCGCTCTCTCGCCGCATCGCTACCAATCCTTCAGCCAGGTGCCGTCACGGCCAGTGTTCGGGGCGCCGCTGTGCACATCGGCCACCGCTCCAAGGGATGGATCCTCGGGCGCGACAACGATCCAGCTACGTGCGCTCTGGGTGAATGGATCGACCGGAATGCTGCGGATGTACTTCTCCTTAACCAAGTCTTCCAGCGCCTCCGGATATTTGTTTTTATCGACGTAGTACTTGCCCAACGCGTCACGCAGGATATGCAGGTCCTCGCGCAACACGCTCTCCCTGGTGCGGTCGATGTTTCCAAAATAGCGCGGCGCAGCCAGCGTGATGATCATGGCCACGATGGATAACGCGACCAGCAACTCGATTAAGGTGAAGCCATTTGGTCGTCGCATCACCACTCCGCGTACGGCACGCCGTTCAGGCCGGTCTGACCGGAGGTGGAATAGACGTCGAACACGTCGTCACCTTCCTGCGGATTATCCGGCTCCGAGCTGAAGCTGCGCTTCCCCCAGCTATCGACGGGCGTCAATGACAAGTCCGGGTTGAATGGGTCACGCGGAATCCGCCGCAGAAAATACAGCGTCGGCTTGCCCGCTGCGGAAATGTCCGCCACGCCCGCCGCCAGCTCGCCAAGCTGCCGGGGATAACCACTCTTGTCCGGATCGACCGCTATCCGCTTCGCTACGCCGGCACGATGGTAATTATCGAGGGCTTCGCGAATGTCGCGAAGCGCGGTTCTCAGCGCTGCTTCTTTCTGCCGCTTGACCGTGGTTTCAATAAAGGGCACGGCGACCGTCGCCAACAATCCCACAATGGTCGCCGCCGCCAGCAGTTCGACCAAACTGAACCCCTGGTGACCCCGTTTAGAAAGCCTCATGCTATTTCCTCACGGTGAGTTTGTGACCGATAGGTAGATTGGGCCGGCCTAGAGCACTCTTGGTGCCTATCGGCGTAAATCCGATTAAGTTGACCTCTCCATTTGGCACTTCAGCAAGCGGCTTGAACGTCATCGTGATCAGACGCCCTGCCCCCTGGGCCGAAGCATTTCCGGCCGCTCCCATCCCAAGTGAGACGCGCCCACCGCTGGCGTCAACCACGTGCGTGAAGGTCCCCTTGCCTTCCTTGTTGAAGTAGTCGCCCTGCTCGACGGAGACGACTTCAAACTCTGCAGGATTGAATCCGACCTGGAACGACGACGCCCGCAATGGCTCGATACTGGCAACGTCGAGCGTGAGACTGAAGGGCTGGCCGACCGTCGCGACCGATGGCCCCACCCAGGTCACTTTGGGCGCGTCGGCGGGCGCGGGCTGCGCCGGCGTTGCTTGCTGCGCCGTTGGCATCGCGGCTACGGAAGCGGACTTGCTAGTCGATGCGCGCTCACTGTCGAACGCCCGCAACTGAAGAGGCTTGTTTCGCAACGTCGCCTCTGTTCCCGACCAAAACGATTCGGCCGCCAGATCGTTGCGCTGCTTATTTCGCACCAGGCGCGGCGTGATCGATAAGACTATCTCTGTTTTTTTGCGATTGGTGTTTTGACTTGAAAACAAACGCCCCAGCAAAGGCAGGTCGCCAAGCAACGGCACGCGGTTCGCGGTCGCGCGGTCCTCGTCGCTAATCAGCCCCGCAAGAATCTGGGTTTCACCGTCTTTCAAGCGCAGCGAGCTATTAAAGTTACGTGTGCCGATTTGGTAGGCCTCGGAGCCGTTATTGGTTTTTACCGATGACACCAGCGAGCTGACTTCCAACGCAACCTTGATGCCGATCTCGTCGTGCAGGTGGATATCTGGCTCGACCTCCAGTTTCAGGCCGACATCCAAATACTGAATATTCTCGGTAACGAAGGTGCCGCTGCTGGTGGTTGTTACCACAGGCACCTTGTCGCCGATGAGAATCTTCGCCTTTTCCCGGTCTCGCACGCGAATACGCGGATTCGCCAACAGATTGGCGTCGCCATCCTGCTTTTGCAGGTTCAAGGTAGCGGTGGGCAGCGTAATGCCGATCCGTTCGCTGTTCAATCCTTTCAGCTCGCTCAGCTTGAGCGTGGAACCTGTCGCTCCTCCCGATGAGGTGTTGCCGCCTAACGGAGCGACCGTCAGCGCGGTCGGAAACTCCACGCCGAGATTCAGAAGGCGGGTGCGATCAATCTCCAGCACCTCTATTTCGAGCATTACCTCCGGCTCCTCCAGATCCTGCAGCGCAATCAGGCGCTCGGCCATGGCAACCGTCTCCGGGCTTTCCCGCAGGATCAGCATATTGGATCGATCATCGACATAAACGTCTTTCAGCTTCAGCACCGTCTTCAACATATTCGCGGCCTGCTTGGCTTCGACGTTGGCCATATAAAACGCTCGGACGATGAGATCCTGGTATTCCCGGGCCTTGGCCGGGGTGTTCGGATAAATCAGCACACTGCTGGCGTTGAGCACCTTCTTTTCCAGCTGGCTCGTCGACAAGATCACGTCAATGGCATCGTCCAACGTGGTTTGCTTTAAGAACACAGTGGTGCGCTGGTCGCCTCTGACGTCGCGGTCGAAAATGAAATTAATGCCAGTCGTACGTGCCAGCGCATCGAACACCATCTTGATGCTGGCATCGCGAAACTCGAGATTGATTGGCTTTTTATACATGGCTCCCAAGCCGGGGGCGACCAGCATCTCCTGTACCTGCAGCGCCGAAATTTCTTTCTTTACCGCCCGTGCCGTCGGTTCATTTGGCGCGATGATCAGGGCACGACCGGCAAGTTCATTGGCACGCTCGATATCCCCACGCTTGAGGGCTTCCCGCGCATCGCCTGCATCTTTCGCGGCCGCTGAAGCCTGGCTTAATGCATCCATCCCAGCTTGAGCACGCGCGTTCGTGCGATCGAAATCAAGGATGGTCTGATAGTCGCGCCTGGCCTCCGCATACTTTCCTTCCGCCGCGGCAGCGGCTGCTGTCGCGAGCAACCTGTTAACGGAAACTTCGCGCGCCCGGAGTAAATCTCGCCGATACTCGATGTCACCCGGCTTGGCCTCGGACGCCTGCTTCAGTTTGGCAACGGCCTCGGCGTAGTCACGCTCCTCCAATGCACGCATGCCCGCCCGATGGCTGAGCTCCGCCGCGCAGCCCGCCAACAACGCACCACACAGTCCCATGACCAGGCATATCCATATCTTTCTTAGCATCGTTCTATTCCTGTGGAGGCAAGCCAAGAAGCTGCCGTTGGCCAGTAGGGAGATGCTCGAACTGAATTTCCCGCCCATTTATTTCAATTACCTTGTAAGTTTGTGCAATAACCTCCCCCGCATGAGCAACAAGGGCCTGATCGCCGTGGCCCAGATAGATGGTCTGGCGACCTTCTTCATTCATGCTGCCCATGTACTGGAATGGAAGCGGAGGTGCGGTTGGCACGGGCGGAGCCACGACAGCGGCTGCGGCTGTTACCACTTTCTCAGACACCACTGGCGGCAAAACTTGCCAGCCGCGCGGGGCGAAGGGGTCGCCCTCCACGTCGGACACGCCGGACGAGACGGGAATCAGTGCCACAACCGGCGATGTTGTGATCGCCACGGCGATAACGGGCGTCTCCTGCATAGCCACGTGGGCCACGTCAGCCTCGTCGATCGGATAGAAAATGGCAACGATAGTGACGGTGAAGGCGATGCCCAAGACCGCCCAGCGCACGCGTTGTCCCCTATCCATTAATGTCCTTCCGGTAAAAGCTGGAAAACGACAGATCGCAGACTGGACGCGCAGCCGCGATGTCATCCCGCGAGCAAGCAATGGAGTCGAGTACCAGGTTCGGCATCTCTAAAACGATATCGTCAATAAAGCGGCGAACGACCGGATACGCACCAACCACGGATAGCGATACTTGATAACGCAAGTAGGGCTGTGCGGCGCTGGCATCGAGAGAATACGAAATCTCATTCATCGCCAAGCCGCTTCCGGTGCCCGCGTGCTGCAACGCGCCCACCAGCTCGCTGCTGCGGAAGATCGGCAGCGGTGGGAATTCGTCGCTCTTTTTAGCCAAGGCTGGGGCAGCTATAGATTGCAGCCGCAACGCGTTTAAGTCATCGCGCAACACTTGTCCGCGCTGTATTTGTCCCCACCAAAGAGCTGCGGATAGCGCCCCCAAAAATGCTGCGGTACCAAGACATAACACTGCAATGGGCTGGGTACTGATATATCGCTGCAAGGCGAACCGCACGCGAGAAAAAGGCGATGAATGCATTGATCTGAATCTTTACGGCTGAGAACCGTTGGGCCTAAACACGATGAAAAGTGGCCACTCCGAATCATTTTTCGTGGCCACCCCGATTGCTCATCCGTCAAAATTTTGACAAGTAAAACTGAGTCAAGGCAACTAGCTTAGCAAATTAGACAACTATCTGGAAGCAATTACTAATTAAATCAACATGACTGGAGAAATTTGTGTTGCAAAAACGCAATTGGAAGGCTGACATATCAACTTAGACCGCAGTTCTCCGGATTTGTCACATTTGCTGGCAAATCCGGGCGCAGGATGAATATCTTGGCCAGTTTGCAGGTCAGCGCGATGCAACTCGCCGAAGCTGCTGCGCCAAAAAATCAACAAAGCTTCGCACCCGTAAGGATAGATGGCGGGCATGCGGATACAGCAGGATGAAGGGCCGCGACGTGCCGCCATGCTGCGGCAGAAGCTCCACCAGCGTGCCATCGGCCAGGTCGCGTTCGACGATATAGCGGTAGGTCTGCACGATACCGGCGCCGCTGCGTGCCAAGGTTACGATGCCGAGCACATCCCCGGCACACGTGTAGCCGCCGGTCGTCACCACCTCGATCCGCTCGCCATCGACCATAAAAGGCCACGGTATCTTGCGTCCGGTGCTCGGCAGGTCGAACTGGATGCATTCGTGCGCTTGCAGCGCCTCGATCGATGCAGGCTTGCCCATGCGCTTGAGATAGGACGGCGCCGCGACCAGCACCAGTTCCGAGTCCTCCAGCTTGCGCGCGATGAGCGATGAGTCGGCGGGATCGCGGCCGCGTATCGCCATGTCGAAACTCTCTTCGGCGAAATCGATGTTGCGGTTGCTGAGATGGACTTCGACCTTGACGTTCGGGTACAGCTCGCGGAAGCGCGGTAGCAGCGGCAGCAAGCGGTAATGGCCGTACGGCATCGGCACGCTGATGCGCAGCGAGCCGGCCGGCGCGATCTGCTCGCCGGTCACCTCGCGCTCCGCTTCGAGCAACTGCGACAGCGCCTCGCGGCATTGCTTGTAGTAACGCAGGCCGCCCTCCGTCAGACGGATCTGCCGCGTGGTGCGGACGAACAGGCGCACGCCCAGCCGCTCCTCCAGCCGCGCGATCGATCTGCTCACCGCCGCCGGGGTGACGCCCGCGGCGTTCGCGGCGGCGGTAAAACTGCTTAGTTCAGCTGCTTGGCAGAATAGATCGATGCTGCCGAGTTGCATGTCGTCAAAGTTGCGTTTCATCGTGGGTCCTGGCGGCGCCAAATTGCGGCGCATTTTCTTTGGGCGGAGCGCGGTATCGGCATGGGCCGCCGACGGAGCTTGGCGGATTACGCTTCGCTAATCCGCCCTACGTGATTTAGATGTGATCGGCGGTCTCGTATCGGAATCATATATTACATCATGTACCAAGTAATCTTCCTTGAGAGCCATTTATAGCCCCAACTGGCATAAGTATATTGATCACATGCCGCCGCAACACCTCTGTCAGCGGGACCATCTCAACTACTTATACTGGAGCTACACAATGAAATCGAACAAGACCTGTCATCATCACCGGCGCATCGAGCGGCATCGGCTTCGCGCTGGCCGAAGCATATCTGGCGCTCGGTTACAACGTCGTGGGCAACGCGCGCACCATGGAACGGCTGCAACTGGCCGCCGACAAACTGGGTAATCCGGACAATTTCCTGCCGGTCGCCGGCGACATTGCGCTGCCCGCCACCGCCACCGCCCTGTTCGACCAGGCCATCGCCGCCTTCGGCAA
The DNA here is from genome assembly GCA_024123915.1 of Oxalobacteraceae bacterium OTU3CAMAD1. NCBI lineage: Bacteria > Pseudomonadati > Pseudomonadota > Betaproteobacteria > Burkholderiales > Oxalobacteraceae > Oxalobacteraceae bacterium OTU3CAMAD1. The sequence continues at coordinate 4,551,213 of CP099650.1, forward strand.
GGTCGATGTCCTGGTCAACAACGCCGGCATCTTCCTGGCAAAACCGGTCGCCGACTATACGCAGGCCGATGTCGACGCCATCGTCAGCACCAATCTGAATGGTTTCTTCTATCCCTCGCAGGCGGCGGCCAAACACATGAGCGCCAACCGCGACGGCCATATCATCACCATCACGGCCAGCATCGCGATGCAGCCCAACGTCAAGGTGCCGGCGTTGCTGCCGGTGTTGATCAAAGGCGGCCTGAACCACGCCACCCGTGGCCTGGCGATCGAGCTGGCCGCGTCGAACGTGCGCGTGAACGCGGTGGCGCCCGGCAGTATCGATACGCCGCTGCACAGCAAGGATGCGGGCACGCAAGCCTTCCTCAAGACGCTGGCGCCCAACGGGGCGATCGGCACCACGCGCGATGTCGTGGATGCCGTGCTCTACCTGACCAACTCGTCCTTCACCACCGGCACCGTGATGGTGGTGGACGGCGGCTCGACCGCCGGCACCTGGTAATCCGCTTCCTCTCCCACTGAAAAGGAATTCAGTTATGCCATACGTAAATATCCGCATCACAAAGGAAGGCACCACGCCCGCGCAGAAATTGGCGCTGATCGAGGGGGCGACCGATCTGCTGTCCCAAGTGCTGGACAAAGACCCGGCCACCACCTTCGTCATCATTGACGAAGTCGACACCGATAGCTGGGGCTTAAACCGCGAAAACGTCACGACACGCCGTCAGCGTGAAACGGCTGCAAAGGCGGCAGCGGCGGACTAATGCCGCTCGGTGGCAATACCCGGGGGCGACCGCGATCGCGGCCTCCCGCTCCTCCGCGCTCACACTACGCGACGGGCGAAATTTGCTAAAACCACACAACTCAAGTTATAGTGAGAATAATTCTCATTAAGATTGTGTCGTTCAGCCCTTCGCCGAAATGGAAACCACTCACCCAGACGCTGATGCGCATCGGCAAATAGGCACGCTGTATAGCGAGCATCACGGCTGGCTGGCCACATGGCTGGGCCACAAGCTCCAATGCAGGAATCTCGGCGCCGATCTGGCCCAGGACACTTTCCTGCGGCTGCTTGGCGCCCGCCTGCCGGCGGATCTGCGCGAGCCGCGCGCCTACCTGACGGCGGTCGCCAAGGGCTTGCTCGTCAGCCACGCGCGCCGCCGCAAGCTCGAACAAGCCTATCTGGAGGCGCTGGGCACGCTGCCCGAAGCGGTCCAGCCGTCGCCGGAAGACCGGCTGGCCGTGCTGGAGACGCTGGCCGAGATCGACGCGATCCTCGACAAGCTGCCAGGCAAGGTCAGGCAGGTCTTCCTGCTGGCCCAACTCGACGGCATGTGCTACGCCGATATCTGCGCGCTGCTGGACCTGTCGTTGAGCACGGTCAAGCGCCACATGGTGCTGGCGTTTCGCCGCTGCCTGGCGGCGCTGTAGTGAACCGGTCCATGCCGCGCACCACGGCCGACGGCGCGGCCATCTCCAAACAAGTCCTGACCGAAGCGGCCACGTGGCTGATGGAGCTGCACGAAGGCCCGCTCAACCCTGCCAGGCGCGCACAACTGGCGGAATGGCGCCAGCGCAGCGACGAACATGAACGGGCATGGGAAAAGGCCACCGCCCTGCTGGGAAAATTCGACGCCTTGCCGCTGCCGGGCGCCACCGCGCTCAAGAAAATGGCGATGCCGCAGCGGCGCGGCGCCATCAAGATGCTCACCGCGCTGCTGGTGGCGGGGCCGGCGGCCTGGCTGGCCTACCGCAACGCGCCATGGCAGCAAGCCGGCCGCCACGTCACCGCCGTCGGCGAGCGCCGCGACATCGTGCTCGCCGACGGCTCCCAACTGACCCTGAACACCGACACTGCCATCGAGGTCGAATTCGACGGCGTGCGCCGCGTCGTCCATTTGCGCCGGGGCGAGATCCTGATCACCACGGCCAGGGACGGCGCGCAGCCTTCCCGCCCGTTCCTGGTGATGGCCGGCGAAGGCGCCATACGTGCGCTGGGCACGCGCTTCATGGTGCGCCGGTTCGACGGCCGCAGCCGGGCGGCGGTGTTTGAAGGCGCGGTGGAGATCACTCCGCGCGATGCGCCGTCGGCCAAGGCGATCATCGCCGCCGGAAGGCAATCGGACTTTTCCACCGCGCGTGTCGATGCCTCCGTTGCCGCCGACGAGGCCGGAACCGCGTGGAAAAACGGCATGCTGATCGCCGACCGCATGCCGCTGTCGCAGTTCGTCGCCGAACTCGGCCGCTACCGGCGCGGCGCCCTGCGCTGCGATCCGGCCGTGGCGCGGTTGCCGGTATCGGGCGCCTTCCCGCTGTCCGACACCGACGCCACGCTATCCCTGCTGGAACAAACCCGACCGGTAAAGATGCGGTATCTCACCCGCTATTGGGTTGACGTTGAAGCGGCCGGAAAATAATTGAAAAAAGTTGAGCCTTTTTCGATTCTCGTTCGGCATATCAGATGAGAACACCACATTTGATGCTCGAAAGGCCAGCAAAAATGAATCATCAGCAGAGAAATACGCGGACCAACGCCATCCTCCAGCGAACGGCGCTATCGATGGCAATGAAGTACGCCATCGCCGGGCTGTCGGCGGCAGCCTTGGCGCACGCGCCCTTGGCATACGCACAAGCACAGGCTGCGGACGCCATCCTGTACCACGACATACCGGCCGGTCCGCTGGGCCAGGCCCTGTCCGGGTTTGCCGCCCGCGCCGGCGTCGCGCTGTCCTTCGACGCCGCGCTGCTGGAGGGTAAAACCAGCAGGGGCCTGCGTGGCTCCGTCTCGGTCGCGGACGGTTTCGCGCAGCTGCTGCAAGGAAGCGGCCTGCAAGCGCAGCAGCTGACCGGCGGCGCCTACACGCTCAAGGCGGCGGCGCCGGCGCCTGCCTCCCCCATCGCCCGCGCCGCGCCACTCGCCGAGAGCACCGTGACCGAACTGCCGGCCGTCGAGGTGACCGCGCAGCGCACCAACAGCACCATGATTCGTCCCACCCGGCAAAGCACGGTGATCGAGCGCGACGAGTTGAACGAGCTGCGCCAAGCCTCCGACAGCCTGGCCACCGTGCTGAGCAAGGCAGTGCCCGGCATGGCCGACTCCAGCCGCACCATCACCGACTACGGCCAGACGCTGCGCGGGCGCAACGCGCTGGTGCTGGTCGATGGCATTCCCCTCAACACCAACCGCGATTCGTCGCGCAACATGGCGTCGCTGAACCTGGCCAGCATCGACAAAGTCGAAGTGCTGCGCGGCAGCAGCGCCATCTACGGCACCGGCGCCAGCGGCGGCATCATCGCCATCACCACGCGCCCGGCCGGCGGCGCGCCGTATGCGGAAACCACGGTGTCGCTGCGCTCGCCGTTGTCGCGCATAGGCAGCGACGGCCTGGGCGGCGAAGTCAGCCACTACATGTCCGGCGCCAGCAGCGCGGTCGACTACGCGTTCAATGTCGGCCTGCAGCATATTGGCGGCTCGTACGACGGCAAGGGCCGTCGCATCGCGCCCGAGCCCAGCCAGGGCGACCTGTTCGACAGCGACAACTACACATTCGGCGGCAAGATCGGCTTCCGGATCGACCGCGACCAGCGCGTGCAGTTCGCCGCCAGCCGCTATGTCGCCGAGCAGGACAGCGACTACGGCTCCGATCCCTCGGTGGCGCGCCTGCCGGCCGGCTCGGCGGTCGCGCGGCCAATCGAAGGGCTGCGCCTGGACAGGCAAAACCAGCTCAGGAACACGCTGATGAGCGCGAGCTACCAGCACAAGGATATCGCCGGCAGCGCCCTGTCGACGCAGCTGTACTACCGCGACTACTTCACCCGGTTCACGCCGTTCGACGCCCGCTCGGTGTCCACGCGCGGCAACAACGTCGACCAGGTCATGCAAAATTCGGAGGTCTGGGGTGGACGCGTCACCGTCGACACGCCGCTGGCGACCAATCTCAAACTGCTGTGGGGCGTGGACTTCAACCAGGAACGCAGCGACATGCCGGACGACTTCTTCAACGCCGCCGCGTACGACGCCAGCGGCGGCAAGGTGTTCGAGCTGAGCCGGACCATGCTGTACATGCCGCCGCTGACCACCCGCAGCATCGGCGGCTTCGGCCAGTTGCAGTACAAGTTGAACCAGGAGTGGGCGCTTGAAGGCGGCCTGCGCTACGAGCACGCGCGCGCGCGTTTCGACGATTTCGTACCGCTGTCGCAGCTGCGCGCCGCCAATCCGCAACAGGTCAGGGGCGGCGCGCTGTCGTACGACGCCTGGATGTCCAACATTGGCGCGGTGTACAAGCCGGCGCGGGGCCAGGAACTATACGCGGCGTTCAGCCAGGGCTTCCAGCTGCCGGACATGGGCCTGCAGGTGCGCAACGCAACGCCCGCCTTTAACCTCGCCTCATCCGCGCTGGAACCGGTCAAGACCAACAACTACGAGCTCGGCTGGCGCGGCGGCGTGGGCGACGTCCAGGGCACGCTTGCGGTGTTCTACACCACCTCCAAACTGGGCGACGTGCAAAGCTTTAACAACGGCCTGATCCTGACCCGCACCGCCGAGAAGATCCGTGGCCTGGAGGCGGGACTCGACTATCTGCCGCAGGCGACGCCGTGGGGCTACGGCGCGACCTTGACCATGATGTCGGGCCGGGAAACGCCGCAGGGCAGCAGCCGCGACCAGACCATGAGCGGCTACCGCATTCCTCCAACCAAGGTGACGGCCTATGTGCAGTACAAGCCGGACGCCAAGTGGAGCGGCCGCCTGCAGGCGACGTACTTCGGCGCCCGCGACTCGCGCCTGAACGGCGCGACCGGCTTCGGCCGACGCGACGTGTCCAGCTACACCACGCTCGACCTGATCGGCCGCTACCAGCTGACGGCGCGGGACACCATCACGGCCGGCATCGAGAACTTGCTGGACCGCTACTACCTGCCGGCCTACAGCCAGCTTATGCGAAACAGCAACAACACCAGCCGCTTGCCGGCGCCCGGAGCGGCGCTCAGCGTCAGCTACAACCACCGCTGGTAAAAGGGTAGTTCCGGCGAGCCCGCCGCCGGGTCATACCCAGAGAGTATCGACGACAAACCAATTCGGTCTTGGACACACTCCGGCCTGTTCTCTATTCTCAGTTCGTGCCACGAATGCAACAGCACAAACTTATAAATAGAAAACACGGAGACCAAGATGAAGAAATCCATACCAGCGGGGACGGCATTGACACGCCTGCTTGCAAGCGCGGCCGCCCTCGGCCTCGCCGCATGCGGGTCCAACGATCCGATAACGCCCGAAATCCCGGCCGTCCCGGCAACCCTGTCCTGCAACGACACGATGAAGACGGGATTCGCACCCGACGCCAACACCAAGGTATTGCTGGTCAAGGCTTTCAAGAAAGGCGAACCGTTGCTGGCGAGTGGCGTCGCGACGTCCGCCACCCCAACCGCTACAAACGACGTCTGCATGGTCAAGCTACTGGTCGGCCCCGGCAATCCGGGCCCCGCCGGCGCGCCGTCGACATCGCCCGGCATCGGCATCGAAGTCTGGCTCCCCGCACCGGGCAATTGGAACAACCGCATCCACGTGCGCGGCGGCGGCGGCTGGGCCGGCAGCGCCGAGGGCGATATCGCCCAGCTCGCCAGCGACTCGGTGGACACGCCCTCGCCCGCCGGCATCGCCATGGACGAAGGCGCGGTGTCGGCCAGCACGGACACGGGCCACACCGGCACTCCCGAAGGCCGGGACGCGTCGTTCGCGATGAACCCGGACGGCACCATCAATACCACGCTGTGGAAGGACTTTGCCGAACGCGCCATCCATGAAATGGCGGTCAAGACCAAGGCGCTAGCCAAGGCCTACTACGGCAAGGATGTCAAGTACGCCTATTGGAACGGCTTTTCCACCGGCGGCCGCCAGGGCTTGAAGGAGGCGCAGGCCAACCCGGCCGACTTCGACGGCATCCTGGCCGGCGCCCCGGCCATCAACTGGAGCAAGTTCATCGTCACCGAGCTGTATCCGCAGGTCGTCATGCAGCGCGACCTGGCCGGCGTCAACCTGCGCAACGACCAGCTCGACTTGGTGTCCAACGCCGCCATCGACGCCTGCGACAGCGTCGGCGGCCAGCACCTGGGCTATATCCCCGATCCCGCGCAATGCCGCTACGATCCGCGCAAGGATGCCAAGGTGTTGTGCGCCGGCGTGGCCGGTGTCGGCGTCACCGGCGCCAGCGTGCTGCCCAGCTGCGTCAACCTGGCGCAGGCGGGCGCGCTCAACAAGATGTGGTACGGGCAGACGGCCGACGGCTCCGTGCCCGATCCGGCGCTCGACAACGGCTTCGGCACAGCCACCGCCGCCGCGCAAAAATGGTATGGACTGGCGCGCGGCACCAGCATGACCGCGCTGGCGGGCGCGGCGCAGTTCCCCATCGCCAGCGAGATGGTCGCGCTCTCGTTGCAAAACCCGCTGCTGGCCAGCCCGCTGTTCCGCAACGCCACCGGCAACGGCGCGAATGGCTGGAAGAGCCTGGGCTATGCCGACCTGGCCATGGCCTGGGAGCGCGGCGTTGCGCTGCAGCCGGCCTTCGGCAACATCAACACCGACAACCCGGACCTGTCCGCGTTCAAGGCGCGTAACGGCAAGTTGATCATGTATCACGGCCTGGCCGACGTGCTGATCCCGCCGCAAGGCTCGATCAACTACTATCACCGCGTGGCAGACCAGATAGGCGGCCTGGCGGCGACACAGGGCTTTTACCGGTTTTACCTGGTTCCGGGCATGGGCCATTCGTTCAGCAACGGCACCTCCAACGCCACGGCGACGCCGCCGTTGCCGACCAATGGGCAGCTGTACGCGTTGCTGACCGACTGGGTCGAAAAAGGTAGCGCGCCGGGCACCATCACCGCCGGTTCCGGCGCGAAGACCAGGCCGCTGTGCGTCTATCCGCAAAAAGCAGTCTTCACCTCGGGCGATCCGAACCAGGCCACAAGTTATAGCTGCATGTGACGCGTATAAAAGCTACGGACGGGGTCGGAGGCGCGCCTCCGCCTCCGCCGGCGCGATCCGCGTGTCGCGCTCCGCTCCGCGCACGCGCGCGGCCAGCCACTGCGCGGCGTCGTCGACATAGGTGAACACCACAGGAATGACAAGCAGGCTCAGTACCGTCGAGGTGATCAACCCGCCGATGACGACGATCGCCATCGGCGCGCGGAAGCTGGGGTCGGCGCCCCACCCCAGCGCGATCGGCAGCATGCCCGCGCCCATGGCGATGGTGGTCATGACGATCGGACGCACGCGCTTGCCGCAGGCGTCGATGATCGCGTCCCAGCGCGCCAGGCCGTGGTCGCGGCGTGCCAGGATGATGTAGTCGATCAGCAGGATCGAATTCTTGGTCGCGATCCCCATCAGCATGATCAGGCCGATCATCGACGGCATCGACAGCGCCGTGCCCGTGACGAACAAGGCCACGAAAGCGCCCGGCACCGACAGCACCAGCGCGGCCAGGATCGTCACCGGCTGCATGAAGTCCTTCAGCAGCAGCACCAGCACCATGTAAATGCACAGCACTCCGGTCAGCATCGCCACGCCGAAGCCGGCGGCCAGCTCGCCCATCGCCTCGGCGTCGCCGATGGTCGCCTGCACCACGCCCGGCGGCATCTTTTGCAAACTCGGCAGCGCCAGGACGGCCGCTTCGATGTCGCCCAGCGGCTGGCCGTTCAGTTCGATCTCGAAGTTGACGTTGCGCAGGCGGTCGTAGCGCGCGATCTCCGACGGTCCGCTGCCGATCGTCAGCGTCGCGACGTTCTCCAGCGACACCGGCCCGCGCGCGCCCGGCACCGGCAGCCGCTTGAGCGTTTCGAAGTCGTCGCGGGCGCCGTCGGCCAGCCGCACGACGACCGGCACCTGGCGCTCGCTCAGGTTGAGCTTGGCCAGTTCCTGGTCGTAGTCGCCGGTAGTGGCCACGCGTAGCGTGTCGGCGATGGCCGCCGACGTCACGCCGAGGTCGGCGGCGCGGTCGAAATCCGGGCGCACGATCAGCTCGGGGCGCAGCAAGATGGCCGTTGAGGTGACCGCGCCGATGCCGGCGATGCCGCGCAGCTCGTTTTCCACCACCAAGGCGTGGCGGGCCAGCGCCGCGCCGTCCTCCCCCGCGAGCACCAGCACGTAGTTTTCCGATTCCCCCATGCCGACCTTGACGCGTGCGCCGGGCAAGGCGGCCAGCGCCGCGCGCAGTTGCGACTCGATACCCTGCTTGGTCAGGCCCGGGCGGTGGTCGCGGTGCGTCAGGTTCAGCGTGAGCACGGCCGTTCGCACGTCGGCAACGGCGCCGCCGGACGAGCCCGCCGGATCGGCCCCGGCGCTGCCGCCACCGATGGCCGAATACACCAGCTTGACGTGCGGGTTGCCCATGACAATGCCGCGCGCCCGCTCGGCCAGCGCAAGCGTGTCGCCCAGCTTGGCGCCAGGCGCCAGGGTCACCGTCACCTGTGTCTGCCAGTCGTCGTCCGGCGGGATGAAGGTGCCCGGCAAGGTGGCCGCCAGCATCAGCCCGCCCGCGAAGAACGCGGCGGCGGCGGCCACCGTCAGCGCCCGGTGGCGCAGGCACCAGCGCGCGCAGGACAGATAGGCTTCCAGCCAGCGCGGCGCGTGACGAGGCTTGGCCTCGGGCGCGCGCAACAGATAGGCCGACATCATTGGCGTGAGCATGCGCGCCACCACCAGCGAGAAGAACACCGCGATGGCCGCCGTCCAGCCGAACTGGACGAAGAACTTGCCGACCGTGCCGCCCATGAAGGCGGTCGGCAGGAACACGGCGATCAGGGTGAAGGTGGTGGCCACCACCGCCAGGCCGATCTCGTCGGCCGCCTCCATCGCCGCCTGGAACGGCGTCTTGCCCATCAACAGATGGCGCTCGATGTTTTCGATCTCGACGATGGCGTCGTCGACCAGCACGCCGATCACCAGCGACAGCGACAGCAGGCTGACCGTGTTGACGGTGAAGCCCATCCAGTGCATCAGCGCAAAGGTGGGGATGGCCGACAGCGGCAGCGCCACTGCCGCGATCAGGGTGGCGCGCCAGTCGCGCAGGAACAGGAACACCACCAGCACCGCCAGCGCCGCGCCTTCGTACAGCAGCCGCATCGAGCCGTCGTAGTTCTCGCGCACCGGGTCGACGAAGTTGAAGGCCTCGGTGACGACGATGTCCGTGTGCTTGGCCTTGAGGCGCTCGAGTGCGCGCTGGACGCCTTCGGCGACGTCGATCTCGCCGGCGCCGCGCGAGCGCGTGATCTCGAAGCCGACCACCGGCGCGCCGTTCAATAGCGCGGCCGAGCGCGGTTCGGCAAAGGTGTCGGTGACCGTCGCCACCCGGTCGAGCCGTACCCGGCGCCCGTCGCCCATGGTCACGTCCAGCAGGGCCACCTCGGCGGCCGATTGCACGGTGGCGATGGTGCGCACCGATTGCTCGGCGCCGCCCAGGTTGACGCGCCCGCCCGGCGACTCGCGCTGGATCTGGCGCAGCTGGCGCGACAGGTCCACCGCCGTCGTGTTCAGCGCCAGCAGCCGCGCCGGGTCCAGGGCCACGCGCACCTCGCGGTCCACGCCGCCGACCCGCGTGACAGCGCCCACGCCTGGTACTGCCAGCAGCGTCTTGCCGACCTCGTTGTCGACGAACCAGGACAGCGCCTCGGCGTCCATGTGGCTGGAAGCGACGGTGTAGGTCAGGATGGGCGCGCCGGCCAGCTCCACTTTGCGGATCACCGGGTCGCGCAGGTCGGCGGGCAGGTCGGCGCGCACGCGGGAGACGGCGTCGCGCACGTCCTCGACGGCCTGCTGCGCCGGTTTTTCGAGGTGGAATTCGATGGCGATGTTGGCGTTGCCGTCGGTCAAGGTGCTGCGGATGTGCTTGACGCCTTGCACGGTGGCGAGCGCATCCTCGATCTTGCGGGCGACGTCGGTTTCCAGCTGCGCGGGCGAGGCGCCGGGAAGCTCGGCGCTGACGGTGACCGTCGGCAGCTCGATGTCGGGAAAGTTCTGCACCTTCATCGCGCGGAAACCCATCAGGCCCCCGAGCGTCAACAGGATGAACAGCAGGATGGCCGGGGTCGGATTGCGGATCGACCAGGAGGATATATTGAAATGCATCGTGTTCTTTCGTTTAATTGGGGCCGGCGTTGGCGGCGACGGCGGCCGGTACCGGCGTCTTCATCGATGCCGGCGCGGCGGCCACCGTGACCAGGTCGCCGTGCCCGAGGAAAGCGCCGCCGGCCGCCACCACCCGCGCCGGCGCGGCGATGCCATCGACGATCTCGATCCTGTCGCCCGCGCGCCGCCCCACCGTCACTTTGGTCTGCGCCACGCGCGAATCGGCGCCCACCCTCAGTACATAGCTGAAGCCGTCGCGCATCAGCACCGCGCTTTGCGGCAAGGTCACCATGCGGACGCTGCCGGTCTCGAACTCCCCGCGCGCGAACATGCCGGCGCGCGCCGGACTGTCCAGCGGCAGGTCCACGTACACCAGACCGTTGCGCGAGAGCGTATCGACCGCCGGCGCGACCATCCGCAGACGGCCCTTGACCGGCTTGCCGCCGGCCGGCGTCACCAGCGCGGCCTGGCCGGGCTTGAGCTGGACCAGGTCCGAAGCCGCGACCTCGGCGCGCCATTCGAGCCGGCCGCGCAGGATCAGCCGGAACAGCTCCTGCCCGGCCGGCGGCACCGCGCCCACCGTCGCGCTGCGCGCCGAGATCACGCCATCGTCCGGTGCCAGCACGCGGGTCTGCGCCAGGCGCAATTGCTGGGTGTTTTCGGCGGCCCGCAACGCGTCCAGCCGCGCCTGCGCGGTGCGCTCGGCGGTGAGGTATTGCTGGATTTGCTGGGCCGACATGGCGCCGGTGGTCTGCAGTTGACGGGCGCGCTGCGCGTTGGCCCCGGCCTCGGCCAGCGCGGCCTCCGCCTCGGCGGCGGCCGCGCGGCTTTGCGCCAGCTCGGCGCCCACGGTGGCGGCGGCGAAGGTGGCCAGTAGCTGGCCGCGCCGGACCACGTCGCCAACATTGACCTTGACCTCGGCCAGGCGCAGCCCGTTGGCCTCGGTGCCGATGCTGGCTTCCTGCCACGCCGTGATATTGCCGTTGGCGGCCAGCCGGATCGGCAGCACCGCCGGCTGCGGCGTCGCGACTTCGACCGTCAGCGCGCTCCTGGGAGCGGCCGCCGGCGGCTTGGCCGGCTCCGGCATGGCCACCGCGATGGCGGCGACGGCAAGCGCGGCGGCCAGCGCCGCTGCCAAATAGAAGAGATGGTGGCGTATATTTTTCATCATTGGTTTCCTTGTTCTTGGCGGGCCTGCGCGGTGTGGCTGCCGATGTTGGCGATGGATGATTCGGGCGACTCGGCGGTAGTTGCGGTCGATGCCTGCGCGCCGGCTTCGGACCAGCCGCCGCCGAGCTCGCGGTACAGGGCGATCCAGGCGGCCACCCGTTCGCGGCGCAGGTCGATCACCGCGACCTGCGCCGCGAGCATGCTGCGGCGGGCGTCCTCCAGCTCGAACAAACTGGCGGTGCCGGCCTGGTAGCTCGCCTCCGTCGCACGATAGGAGCGCTCGAATCCGGCGGCGGCGGCATCGGTGTCGGCGCCGCGCGCGGCCGTGCTCCGCAGCGTGACCAGCGCCGTTTCCACGTCGCGCACCGCTTCGCGCAGGCGCGCCGCGTAGACCGTGGTGGCGGTCTCGTAGCGCACGCGCGCCGCCTGCGCGTTGGCGCGCAGCGTGCCGCCGTCGAACAGCGGCAAGGTCACGGCCACCGGTCCCACGCTCCAGACGCTGCCGCTACTGCTGATGCCGCCGCCGCTCACGCGGTTGGCGCCGATGCTGCCGGCCAGGGTGACGCGCGGCCAGCGTTGCGCCAGTGCCTGGTCTGCCCGAGCGCTGGCGGCCACGACGTCGCGCGCGGCGGCGTAAATATCGGGCCGTTGCGCCAGCACGGCGGCCGGCACGGCGGCCACGGCCAGTTCGGCCGGTTGCGGCAAGCGGGCGGCCCAGGCGGCAAGCTCGCCGCGCAGCGCCGTCTCGTCCAGCGCGGTGAGCGCGACCAGCGCCTTGACCGAGAGGTCGCATTGCGCGCGCTGCTGGATCAGGGTGGCGTTCGCCTGCGCAGCGCTGGCGCGCACCAGATCGGCCGTGGCCGGCGCGCGGAAGCCGGCGTCCGCCGCCAGATCGGTCAATTCGGAGGTCCGGGTCCGCGAGCGGGCATCGAGCTCCGTCTGCACCAGCTGCGCTTCGCAGACGCGCAGGCTGACGTAACTGGTGGCGATTTCGGCGGCTAGCGACACCCGCGCCACATGCCAGCCGGCCTGGCTGGATTCCAGCGCGGCCTGGGCGGCGCCAGCGCCGGCGCGGTAGGCGCCGAACAGGTCCAGCTCCCAGGCGGCCTGCAAGCCGGCCGATGAAGCCTTGCCGATGGGCGCGGCGATCTCCGAGCGGGCGCGGCTGGCGCTGGCATTGGCGCTCAGGTTGGGCAGCAAGGCGGCGCCGCTGGACACCCTGGCCGCGCGGGCGTCGGCGATGCGGGCCAAGGCTTCCGCCAGGGTCGGGCTGGCTTTCTGCCCGGCCGCGATCAGGCGCGGCACTAACGGGTCGTCGAATTGCCCCCACCAAAGGCCCAGGTCGGCAAGCTGGCCGCCGTGCGGCAGCGGCGCGTGCCATTGGGCGGCCACCGGCGCCGCCGGACCGCCCGGTGTCAGCTCGGGAACGACGGTCGCGCAGCCGGCCAACCACGCGACGGCGGCCAGCTGCGGCGCGTGCGACAGCGGCCGGCGGAAAAATAGAATCAAGTTGGCGGGTGAACGCATGCGATGCCCTCGGAATTAACAAAGCGTCACTATCGGGCACCCCGTCTTTCCGGATACTTACCGGAAAGGACGAGTTTTGATGTTTTTTTCGGGTAAGTATTCAGTAAGACGACTTGGCCGACCATGTCGTTTCACACTCAACATTCGGAGAAACCACCATGCAGTTTCCGCGCATCTTTACCTCGGCCACCCCTTCGGCAATCAACCACGTGACGGTCGCCTCGGTCCTCGCACTCGGGCTGGGCGCCGCGTCCGTTGCCAACGCCGCCCCGGGCGACGGGGCGTCCTCGTGGGGCCTGGGCGTGGCAGCGTTCACCGAGCAGCAGCCGTACGCCGGCATCGACCGGGAAAACCGCGCATTGCCGCTAATCTCCTACGACAACCAATATGTGCGCGTGTTCGGCCCCGTCGTGGAATTCAAGGCCTACAGCGTCGATCTCGGCGGCGGCCAGCGCCTCGACCTGCGCGTGGTCGGCAAGTACGACTTCAGCGGCTATGAAGCCAAGGACGCGCCGATCCTGAATGGCATGCGCGAGCGCAAAGGCGGTTTCTGGGCGGGCGGCAAGGTTAAATGGGCAACCGGCGTGGTCGATGTCAGCGCCGAATTGCTGGCCGACGCCTCGGGCAACAGCAAGGGCCGCCGCTTCAACCTGGGCCTGGAAAAAAACTGGCGCATCGGCCAGCATGTTATATTGACGCCCCGCGCAGGCGCCAGCTGGGTCGACAAGAAATACGTCGATTACTACTACGGCGTCGCCCCCGACGAGGCGCGCGCCGGCCGTGCCGCTTACGAGGGCAAATCCGGCGTCAACGCCGAATTGGGCTTGCGCGGCACCTACGTCGTCGATGCGCACCACTCCCTGTTTCTTGATCTGGGGGTGAGCAAGCTTTCCAAAAAGATCAAGGATAGCCCTCTGGTCGACCGCGCGACCGAGAGTCGTGTCGGCCTGGGATACCTGTACCGCTTCTGATGAATCGCATTCTACTAATCGAAGACCACGACCGCCTTGCCCAGCTGATGTGCAAGGCGCTGGCGGCCGCCGGCATCGCGGTCGACGTCATCGACCGCATCGACAGCGCGTGGTCCGCCATCCAGCAACTGCCGTACCAGGCGATCATCCTCGACCGGGGTTTGCCCGACGGTGACGGGCTGTCCCTGTTGCAGCGCGTGCGCGCCGCCGGGCTGCACGTGCCCTGCCTGGTGCTGACGGCGCGCGACGCGCTGCACGACCGCGTCGCGGGGCTCGAGGCCGGGGCCGACGACTACCTGCCCAAGCCCTTCGCCATGGACGAGATGGTCGCGCGTGCGCGAGCCTTGCTGCGCCGCCCCGTCGATTTCCGCCCGCTCGACCCCAGCCACGACGACCTGACGCTGCGCCCCGGCGAGGGTCTGGTCTGCTGCGCGGAGGAAAGCGTCACCCTCGCGCCGGCGGAGATGCAGATCATGCTGATGCTGGTGCACCGCCATGCCGAGGTGGTGCGCCGCAGCGCGCTGGAGGCCGCCGCCTGGGGGCTGAGCGAGGCCGTCACGCCCAACGCGCTGGACGTGGCGCTGCACCGGATACGCCGCAAACTGCTGGCCATCGGCTCGCGCCAACGGATCGTCAATGTGAGGGGACTGGGTTATGCGCTTCGCGAAGCCGACGTGGCTGAATAGCCTGGGCGTCAAAGTCTTATTGGCCTACGTGGCCGGCATGGTGCTCAGCATCACCCTGCTGCTGGCGGCCGTTTTTTACCTCATCTCGACGAAAAGCGAGATTTTGCCCAGTATGGACGTGGCGGAACGCGCGGAGGAAATGGCCGAGGCGCTGCTCTTCGACAGCGCCGGACGGCCGGTCGGCTTCATGGAAAGCGAAGACAGTCATCCCTGGACGTACGACAGTCTCCGGCGTGAGATCGCGTACCGCGTGCTGGACGCGGCCGGCAACGTCGCCCTCGCGTCCGCCACCGGCCCCGGGACGGCATGGCCGTCGACACCGGCGACGCGCCGGTTGACATCCGGTCCCTTCACCTTCGATTTCGCCGGCGTGCCGATGTACGCCGGCACCGCCGCCGTCGAGCACGACGGCAAGCGCTGGTATGTGCAGTTCGCCGCGAGCAAGCGGATCGTCGAGCTGTTCCAAACCGAGTTCGCGCTGCCGTTCATGGGCGCCGGCGTCGTGTTGTTCAGTGTGGTCATGCTGTTCGTCTTCGGCGCCTGCGCGCTCATCACGCTGCGCTACACACTCAAGCCGCTGCGCGAGGTGTCGGAATCGGCTGCCGCGATTTCCCCGCGCGCGCTGCACGCGCGGCTGCGGGTCAACGCGGTGCCGGCCGAGATCGCGCCGCTGGTCGACAGTTTCAACCGTGTGCTGGAGCGCCTGGAACAGGGTTATCGCGTCCAGCAGGGTTTTCTGGCGACGGCCGCGCACGAGTTGAAGACACCGCTCGCCCTGATCCGCGCCCAAGTCGAGCTGACGGGCGAAGGTGACGAGCGCGATTCGCTGCTCAGCGACATCCAGCACATGACGCGCCAGGTACAGCAGTTGCTGCTGCTGGCCGAAGCGAGCGAGGAGCAAAATTAC
The DNA here is from genome assembly GCA_024123915.1 of Oxalobacteraceae bacterium OTU3CAMAD1. NCBI lineage: Bacteria > Pseudomonadati > Pseudomonadota > Betaproteobacteria > Burkholderiales > Oxalobacteraceae > Oxalobacteraceae bacterium OTU3CAMAD1. Next base: position 4,566,594 of record CP099650.1, read on the forward strand.
ATTTTCGCCATGGTCGATCCGCGCGACGTCGGCGCCGAGGCGGTCGGCTATCTGCGCCGCATGGCCGATGCGGCGAATGTACGCCTGACCTTGCGCGACGACGGCCCGGCGGCGCCATGGCAGGCGGACCCGGCGACGCTGTTCACCTTGCTGAAAAACCTGCTGGAAAACGCCATCCAGCATGCCCCCGAAGGCACCGAGGTGTGCGTGACGGTTGGCGCCGAGGCGCTGACGGTACGCGATAGCGGCCCCGGGGTGACACCGGAACAGATGGCGCGGATGTTCGAGCGCTTCTGGCGTGGCGCGCACCGCCGCGACCATGGCGCCGGACTGGGCCTGTCGATCTGCCAGGAAATCGCGCGGGCGCACGGCTGGACACTGGCGGCGCAGCGGATGGAACCTGGTCTGCTGTTCCGGCTGACCACCCGCCCGACGCCGGACGCGTAGAGCCGGTGCGGCGGATGCCACATTGGCGTTCCCGCGCGCAGGTCATCGCGGCGCGGTCTATCCGGCTTTCCATTAGGCGCGCACTAAAGAAACGGAATCTTGCGAAACCGCCCGCCGGGCCGGGGCGCGCGGCGCGCTGGACGCTGCGTCCCTGGCGAGCCGGGAGCCGCGCCCGATGCCGTGGTACTCAAATCCGTACGCGTCCATCGCCTCCGGCTCGAACAGATTGCGCCCATCGAAGATGACCGGCTGTTTCAGCGCCGCCTTGATCTTGCCGAAATCGGGGCTGCGAAACGCCTTCCACTCGGTGACGATCGCCAGCGCGTCGGCGCCGGCCAGGGCGTCGAGCGGCGCGGCGGCGAAGCGCACCCGCGCCAGTTCATCGGCGCGCAGATCCAGCGCCAACATCCGCGCGGCCTCGGCCATCGCGACCGGGTCGTACACGGCCACGGTCGCGCCCGCGCGCAGCAACTGGCGCAGCAGCACGCGCGCCGGCGCCTCCCGCATGTCGTCGGTGTTCGGTTTGAACGCCAGTCCCCACACAGCGAAATGCATGCCGTCCAGATCGTCGCCGTAGCGCCCGAGGATCTTGCGGCCCAGCAGCTGCTGCTGGTGCTCATTGACCGCCTCCACCGCGCGCAGGATCAACAGCTCCTGGCCGAAGCGCCCGGCGGTGCGCGCGAGCGCCCGCACGTCCTTGGGAAAGCACGAGCCGCCGTAGCCGGCGCCGGCGTACAGGAAGCCGTGGCCGATACGCGGATCGGAGCCGATGCCGCGCCGCACCGCCTCGATATCGACGCCGACGCAATCGGCCAGGTTGGCCAGTTCGTTCATCAACGAGATGCGCGTGGCCAGCATGGCGTTGGCGGCATACTTGGTGAATTCCGCCGAGCGCACGTCCATCCAGTGGGTGCGTTCGTGATTGCGGTTGAAAGGCTTGTAGAGCGCGCGCAGCAGGTCACGCGCGCGCTCGCCGTCGGGCGTGCCGTCGCAGCCGATGACGATGCGGTCGGGCCGCATGAAATCCTCGACCGCCGCGCCCTCCTTGAGGAACTCGGGGTTGGAGACGACCGAGAAAGCGGCATCGGACGCGCGCCTGCCCAGCTCCTCGCGCAGCACGGCGGCCACGCGCTCGCCGGTGCCGACCGGCACGGTCGACTTGTCGACCACCACCTTGAAGCCGTGCATATGGCGGCCAATCGCGCGCGCGGCGGCGAGCACGTGCCGCAGGTCGGCAGCGCCGTCCTCGTCCCCCGGCGTGCCGACCGCGATGAACTGCAAGTCGCCGTGCTCCACGGCGGCGGCGACGTCGGTGCAAAAGCGCAGCCGTCCGGCGTCGCGGTTGCGTTCGACGATCTCCTCCAGCCCCGGTTCGTGGATCGGCATGCCGCCGCTGTTGAGCAGCGCGATCTTGCCCTCGTCCAGGTCGAGGCAGACGACATCATTGCCCAGTTCGGCCAGGCAGGCGCCCGTCACCAGGCCGACGTAGCCCGTTCCGATGATGGTGATTTTCATACTGGCGCCCCGCCTGGTTGGAACGGATCGAGAAATTGCGACATTGGGATACTCCTCAAAATAAGGGGAAGGAAAGGAAAGGCCACGCTACGGCGCCCCGCCCTGCATGATCACGCGCCCGGAACGCCCGGGCAGCTCGCCCCAGCCCAACGGCGACGTCGGCAGCGGCGCGTGCCGGACTTTCTCGTAGTAGTCGGCCATCGCGCCGAACCGGTAGCCCTGCGCGCGCCAGCCGAGCAGCAACTGCTCGAACACCGGCGCCAGCTTTTGTCCCTCCAGTTCGGCGTGCAGCGTGTAGACATGGTCGCGCGGGGCGCCTGCGGTCAGCGACAACAGGTGCGCCGCGACGTTGTCCGCCGTGATCGTCCTGCCGTCGATCGCGCGTCCGAGCAGTTCGTCGAGCGTGGGCAGCGTCGTGGGCAACTGGACGCAGTCGATCAAGCGGTCGCCGGCCACCACCCGGTGCGGTCCGCTGGCCGGGTCGCGCAGCGCGCCCCGCTCGTCCAGCGCCGCGCGCCCGTCCGAGGCGTAGCGGTAGCCGGCCGCGTCGTGTTCGGCGAAGGCGGCGGCGTTCATCTGCCAGCCGGCCGCGCCATGCGTGCGCGTGGCCACGCCGAACACGTCGACATGGCGGCGCGCGGCCTTGCGCATCATCTCGCGCGTCCAGTCGGCGCCGCGCGCGGCCACGTTGTCCTGCCACCGCACGTGGTCCCAGGTGTGGATGCCGCATTCGAAACCGGCGTCGCGCACCGCGCGCAGCTGCGACGCGCAGCGCCGGCCGATGTCGGGACCGGGCAGCAAGGTGCCGTACATCAGCGTCTTCAGGCCGTAGTGCTCCACCACCGACGTGCGCGCGACCTTGTTGAAAAAACCGGGTCGCAGCGCGCGCCGCAGCGCCCAGCCGGTATGGTCCGGGCCGAGCGAAAACAGGAACGTGGCGTTGGCCCCGTGCGCGCGCAGCATGCGCACCAGGTTAGCCACGCCCAGACGGGTGCCGCGATAAGTGTCGACGTCGATCTTGAGCGTCAACAGTGGTGGAGTCGCCGCCATCAGTCGATCAACGCCTGCGCCTGCGCGACCTGGCCGCGATAGGCGTCGAAGATGCGCCGCAGCGCGTCGGCCATGCCGGTGACGGGCTTCCAGCCCAGGTCCGTGCTGGTGTTGGTGATCTTCGGCACGCGGTTCTGCACGTCCTGGTAACCCTCGCCGTAGTAGGCGCCGGACGTGGTCTCGACGATCTTCACCCGGCGCGCCGCTTCCGCGTACTCCGGGTAGTCGGCGGCCAGCGCCATCATCATGTGGGCCAGCTCCCGGATCGAATAATTGTTGACCGGATTGCCGATGTTGTAGATTTTTCCACTGGCGACGCCGTCGACGTTGGCGATGATGCGCACCAGCGCGTCGATGCCGTCGTCGATGTAGGTGAAGGCGCGTTTCTGCGCGCCGCCGTCGACCAGCGAGATGGCCTCGCCGCGCACGATGTGGCCGAAGAACTGCGTCACCACGCGCGACGAGCCCTCCTTGGCGGTGTGGATCGAGTCGAGCCCCGCGCCGATCCAGTTAAAGGGGCGGAACAAGGTGAAGTTCAGTCCCTCCATGCCGTAGCCCCAGATCACCCGGTCCATCAGCTGCTTGGCGTTGGAATAGATCCAGCGCGGCTTGTTGATTGGGCCGCACACCAGTTCGGAGTTTTCGGGATCGAACTCCTCGTCGTGGCACATGCCGTACACCTCCGACGTCGACGGGAACACCAGGTGCTTGCCGTATTTGGCGGCCGAGCGCACGATCGGCAGGTTGGCCTCGAAATCGAGTTCGAACACGCGCAAGGGTTCCTTGACGTAGGTCGACGGCGTGGCGATGGCCACCAGCGGCACGATCACATCGCATTTCTTGACGTGGTATTCGATCCACTCCTTGTTGATCGTGATGTCGCCCTCGTAGAAATGCATGCGCGACTTGTAGGCCGGGTTCTCCAGAAGGCCGGTGATGCGGTCGGTGTGCATATCCATGCCAAACACCTCCCAATCGGTGGTTTCGAGGATGCGCTTGGACAGGTGATGGCCGATAAAGCCGTTGACGCCAAGGATAAGGACTTTTTTCATGGTTTTACTCGGGTGATGTCGATCTGCGCCGCCGAACTGGCCAGCATGGTTTGTAACTGTTGTGGCGATACTTCCACCGCGCCGTCCAGCAACGAGGAGATGGCCAGCATGCGGCCGTCACCGCACACGCCGACGATCCCGCCGTCGAGCACTGCCAAGCCGCAAGCCATGCCTGTTGCCACGCTGCCCGACAGCAGGCGCGCCCGCGCCAGTGTCAGGCACACGCCGCCCACCTCCGTGTGGGCGCCGGGATAAGGCGGGGCCACCGCGCGGTGCAGGTTGTAGACGGTTTGCGCGTCGGCGCGCCAGTCGATGCGGCCATCGGAGGGCGTGCGCCCGCCGAAGTAACTGCCCTGCCGCAGGTCGTTGTCGCGGCGCGGCGGATCGCCCGCCAGCAGCGCCGGCAGCACGCCCCACAAGGTCTGCTCGGCCGCCACGGTGACCTTGCCGAACACCTCGAAGGCCGTGTCGTCTGGCAGGATGGGCACCGCCGTCTGCGCCAAGATGGCGCCGGCGTCGGGCTTGACGGTCATCTCGTGCAGGGTCGCGCCGGTGCGGTCGGCGCCATGCAGCACGGCCCAGTTGACCGGCGCGCGGCCGCGAAACTTCGGCAGCAGGGAGCCATGCATGTTGTAGGCCGGCGCCACCGCCAGCACGGCGACCGGCAGCATGTGGCGGTAATAGAAACTGAACAGGAAGTCCGGTCGCGCCGCGCGCACGGCCGCCAGCAGCGCCGGATCGGCGGGATCGGGGTGTACTGCGGTGGCGATGCCGTGTTCGCGGCAAACCGCTCGCACCGAGCCGTACCAGATGTTCTCGGCCGGATCGTCATCGTGCGTGATCACTAGCGCCACGTCCACGCCGCCGGCCAGCAGCACCCGCAGGCACCGCACGCCGACATCGTGGTAGGCAAACACCACGGCCCGCAGCGCCGCGCCTTGCGCCGTCACCGCCCCACCCCGCGCTGTTCCAGCGGCAGAATGGCCGCCGCATTGGCGGCGTCGGCCACCTGCCGCCGCGCCGCCGGCGCCGGCTCCTCGAGGATGGTTTGAACCACATAGCGCGGCCGCGCGCGCACCTGCTGGTAGATGCGGCCGATGTACTCGCCCAACAAGCCGATGCCGAACAGGATCACGCCCATCAGGAAGAACAGCAGCGCGAACAAGGTGAACGCGCCCTCGGCCTCGGCGCCGAGCAGCAGCCGGCGCGTTAGCAGCACCAGCACCAACAGGCCGGAGGCTCCCGACAGCGCCATGCCCAGCATCGAGAACAGTTGCAGCGGAATGAGCGAGAAGCCGGTCACCAGGTCGAAGTTGAGCCGTATCAGGCTGTAGAACGAATACTTCGACGCGCCAGCCACGCGCTCCTCGTGCTCGACCACGACCTCGGCCGGATTGCGCGCGAAGGTGTAGGCCAGCGCGGGCACGAAGGTGTTGACCTCCGCGCATTGATTGACCAGGTCGATGACATTGCGGCCGTAGGCACGCAGCATGTTGCCCTGGTCGGTGATGCGGATGTTGGTGATGCGTTCGCGCATCCGGTTCATCGCCTTCGACGCCAGCGTGCGCCAGGCCGAATCCTGGCGCACGCGCCGGATCGAGCCGACGTAGTCGTGGCCTTCGCGGATCTTGTCGACCAGCTTGCCGATTTCCTCGGGCGGGTTTTGCAGGTCGGCGTCGAGGGTGACCATGATCTCGCCGCGCGCCGACTGGAAGCCGGCCAGGATCGCCATGTGCTGGCCGTAGTTGCCGTTGAACAGCACCACCCGGGTGACGTCGGGGCGCCGCCGGAACTGCTCGGCCAACAGCGCCACCGAGGCGTCGCGGCTGCCGTCGTTGACGAACACGATTTCATAGCTGCTGCCGAGCGCGTCGAGCGCCGGGTACAGGCGCGCGAACAGGCCGGGCAGCCCCGCCTCCTCGTTGTAGACCGGAATGACGATGGACAATTCTGGCGTCATGGCAATGCTTTCGTTAATTGATTGGAGATCACGAGCCGGCGCCCGTCGCGTGCCACCAGCCGCATCGGCACGCCGCGCTGGCGCAGCCGGTCGTACAGTGCCTGGCTGGCGATGGCCACTGAGGGCCGGCCGGCAGCGCTGTCCCGCCGCCATTGGGCGACGAATTCGTCCAGCCCGGACAGCGCCAGATGCGGTTCCTGTTGCAGCCCGAAGCCGAATTCGTCCGCGTACTCGACCAGGATCGCCGGCCGGCCCAGGTAGAAGGTCAGCGACTGCTCGTAGCGGCCGACCGCGTACAGCTTGGCGGTCGGCGTCAGTTCGGCGCGGATCGCCGGCAGCAGCGCGGTGCCCGCGCGGTCCTTGCCGTACACCTCGAAACCTGCGACGATCAGGTGGGTGGCGAGAAAGCCGGCTACCGCCATCGTCAGGACGGTCGAATCGCGCCGCTCTCGGGCCGCGTGGAACCATGCGAGGCAGCCGCCGACCAACATAATGCATCCGGCGAACATCAGCCACGGCTGGTAGCTGCGCAGGTTGTGCGGCGCAGAGCCGGCCGCGCCCACGCCCATGCCCATCGTCAGCGCCACCGGCACCGCGACCACCAGCGCCGCGCCCACCGCCGCCAGCAGCGCGGCGGCGACCATGTGCGGGCGGCGGCCGGCGGCGTCCAGGCACAGCGCCGTGAGCAACGCCAGCGCCGGGAACACCGGCACGATGTAGCCGGGCAGCTTCGAGCTCGACATGCTGAAAAACACGAAAATGAAGGCGAACCAGATCAACAACAGCAATCGCGGCTGGAACCGGCCCGGCGCGCGCCTGGCGCCCGCCGCCAATGCGTGCGGCAGCCAGCCCAACCAAGGCAACATGCCAGGCAGCAGCAGCATGATGAAGGCGTACCAGGGCCCCTCGCGCTTGTGGCCAGGGCTCAGGAAGCGGTCGAAATGCTCGTGAATGAAGAAGAAATACGGCTGTTCGGGGTTGCGCTGGGCGACCAGGATGAACCAGGGCGCGGCGATGGCGAAAAGCAGCAGCAATCCCTTGCCCATGTGCAGACGGGTCCAGACGCGCCAATCGCGCGCGGCGGCGCCGTAGAGCACCAACATGGCGCCCGGCAGCACCACGCCGACCAGGCCCTTGGCCAGCACCGCAAGTGCCATCGCCGCCCATGCGACCAGCATCCAGGCGCGCCGCTGGCCGGCGGTGGCGTCATCGCGCTGGGCGATCAGCACGGCGGCCAGGCAGGTGGCCATCATGCCCGACAGGCTCATGTCGAGCGAATTGATCTGGCCCGATGCCAGCCAGAACAGGGTCGACGCCAGCACCAGGCCGGCATACATCCCGACGCGGGGGGAGAACACCACGCGGCCGGCCCAGGCGGTCATGACCACGCCGACGATGCCGCAGACGCCGGTCCACAGGCGCGCCTGCCATTCACCCAGGCCGAACAGGGTGAAGGTCAGCGCGTTCATCCACGCTTGCAACGGCGGCTTTTCGAAATATTTAATGCCGTTCAGGCGCGTGGTGATCCAATCGCCGCTGGTAAACATCTCCCTGCCGATCTCGGCGTAGCGGCCCTCGTCGGGCGGTACCAGGGTGCGCACGCCGAGTGCGTACAGCGTGATCAGGACGAAGCCGCCGAACAGCATCCACAGCAGCGCCGTCGACAACGGCGGCGTGGCGCCGGCGCGCGTGGACGGCGGCGTCGGGCGCGCCGCGAGGGCGTCGTCGAGCAGCGCGTCGCCGGCGCCGCCGGTGAATGGCTGGCGTGCCCTGTTATGCATGGCATCGAGGTTCATTGGGGCACCTGCGGGATCAGGATCGATTCGACGGCGGCCACGACGCGCTCGACGTCGTCGAAAGTCATCGCGTGGAACATCGGCAAGGTCACCGTCAGGCGGCCGACGCGCTCGGCGACCGGGAACATGCCCTCCGCGTAGCCGCGCGCGCGGTACAGGCTGAACAAATGAATCGCCGCGTAATGGAAGCCGGTGCCGATCCCCCGACGCGCCATCGCCTCCATGAAGTCGGCGCGCGTGGACGCCCCCCGGTCGGGAAGGATGATCTGGAACAGATGCCAGTTGCTGTGGTCGAAATCGGCCAGCGGCAGCCGGGCGCCGCTGGCGGCCTCGAAGCCATCGCCGAAGCGGGCGAAATAGTGGCGCGCCAGCGCGTGCCGGTGCGCGGTGACGGCCTCGATGTTGGCGAACTGGCCCAGGCCGATCGCCGCCATGATGTCGCTCATGTTGTGCTTGCCACCGGGGAGATCGACATCGATGCCGTCGATCCCGCTTCGGGTGACGCCCTGCAGGCGGTGCCTGGCGGCCAGCGCCGCTTCCTCCGCGTCGTTCAGCACGAGGCAGCCGCCCTCGCCCGTGGTCAGGTTCTTATTCGCTTGAAAGCTGAACGACACCAGATCGCCGAAGGCGCCGACGGGCCGGCCCCGCCAGCGCGATCCGAACGCCTGCGCGGCGTCCTCCACCACGCGTAGCCGGTGGCGCGCGGCGATCGCGTACAGGCGCTCCATGTCCACCGGCAGGCCGGATAAATGCACCGGGATCAGCGCGCGCGTGCGCGGCGTGATGGCGGCTTCAAGTCGATCAAGATCGATGTTGCGGGTGGCCGGATCGATGTCGGCGAACACCGGCGTCGCGCCGACGGCGAGGATGACGTTGGCGGTGGCCGGCCACGAGATAGGGGTGGTGATCACCTCGTCGCCGTGGCCGACGCCGGCCACGCGCAGGGCGATCTCCATGGTGCAGGTTCCGGAGTTGAAGGTCAATACGGGCCGCCCGCCAAAATAAGCGGACAGGCGCTCCTCGAACTCGCTTACTTTGGGGCCGCTGGTGATCCAGCCGGAGCGCAGCACGTCGCCGACGGCGGCGATGGTGGCCTCGTCGATGGTGGGCCGGGAGAACGGCAGGAAAGGCAGCTCGCGCGTCATGGGCGATAGCCACCAACGCGGGGCGCGCGTTCCGGTGTGACGGTTAGTTGTTTGGTCGAGCTGAAAATACGCGTGAACCGCATGATTGTTTCTCCGAGTGCCGAGGCAGGGAGATCATCATCAGGCTAGTTCACTTACTGAACACTTACCGGGGGAAGTGATTGACTATCCCCCGGCCGTCCCTCACGCTAGTTTGAACGGCATGTCGCGCACCGGCTTGCCGGTCACCCGCGCCAGTGCGTTGGCGAAGGCCGGCGCCAGCGGCGGCAAGCCCGGTTCGCCGATGCCGGTCGGCGGTTCGGCGCTCGGCACGATGTGCACGTCGACGGCCGGCATGCTGGTCATGCGTGGCACCGCAAAGTCGCCGAAATTGCTTTGCTCGACCACGCCGTCCTTGAGCGTGATCGCCGCGCCGGGCAGACACATCGACAATCCCATGAGCGCTCCGCCCTGCACCTGCGCCTCGATGCTGCGCGGGTTGACAGCCAGGTTGCAATGCACGCCGGCGGTGACGCGGTGCAGCACCGGCTCGCCCTCCTTGACCGACGCTTCCACCACGTACGCCACCACGCTGTCGAACGACTCGTGCACCGCCACGCCCCAGGCGCGGCCGGCCGCCAGGCGGCGCTTGCCGTAACCGCTCTTGTCGACCGCCAGTTGCAGCGCCGCGCGGTGGCGCGCCTGCTTCGGACTGAGAAGGCGCATGCGGTACGCCACCGGATCCTGCTTGGTCATGCGCGCGATCTCGTCGATCAGCGTCTCCATGACGAAGGCCGTGTGGTTGGAGCCGACGCTGCGCCACCACAGGACCGGCACATTCTGCTTCGGATGGTGCACGGTCAGGCGCATCGGGAACGGATAGGGATCGCGCATGCCTTCGGTGGCGGTGCCGTCGATGCCGTTCTTCACCTGGAACGGTTCGAACGGCGAGCCGGCCGTGATCGACTGGCCGACGATCGCGTGGTCCCACGCCAGCACGTTGCCGCTGGCGTCGAAGCCGATATGGGCCCGGTGCAGGTGCATCGGACGGTAGTAGCCGCCACGGATGTCGTCCTCGCGGCTCCAAACGGTACGGATCGGCGCCACCACGCCGGCCGCGCGGGCGGCCTTGGCGATCTGGCACGCCTCCACCACGAAGTCGTTGGTGGGGACGGCGCGGCGGCCGAAACCGCCGCCGGCCACCGCCACGTTCATCTTGACCTTGTCCTGTTTGAGGCCCAGCACGCGGGCGGCGGCGACGGCGTCGAGGCCCGGCATCTGGGTGCCGGTCCACACCTCGGCGGCGCCGTCGTCGAGCTTGACGGTGCAGTTCAGCGGCTCCATCGGCGCATGGGCGAGATACGGGAACACGAAGTCCGCCTTGATGCTCAACGGCGCGCCGGCCAGCGGCGCCATGTCGGCGTCGAACTTGCGGTTGCCGGGCTGGCCGGCCAGCTTGCGGAACTGGGCGAGTTGCTTTTCGCTGTCGACCTTTTCGACGTCGTCGGTGTTCCACTCCAGCTTCAGGGCATCGCGCCCGCGCTTGGCGTTCCAGTAGCCATCGGCCACCACGGCCACGCCTTCCGCGCCACGGTCGAGCGGCACGCGCAGCACGGCGCGCACGCCCTTGATGGCGCGCGCGGCGCTGTCGTCGACCGTCTTAATGCGGGCGCCGAACACCGGCGGCCGCGCGACCACCGCCGTCAGTTGGCCTTCCAGATTGGTGTCGATGCCGAACGCCTGCTTGCCGCTGCTCTTGGCCTTGGCATCGATGCGGCCGGTGGCGCGACCGATGATGCGGAAGTCCTTGGGGTCCTTCAGCACCACCTTTTGCGGCACCGGCAGCGCGGCTGCGGCTTGCGCCAGCTCGCCATAAGTCAACTGGCGTCCGCCCGGCCCCAGCACCTTGCCGGCGCGGGTTTGCAGGGTCGCCACGTCGACGTTCCAGCGCTGCGCGGCGGCCGTCAGCAGCATGGCGCGGGCGCGCGCGCCCAGTTCGCGGTACTGGGTATAACTGTGCTTGATCGCGCCGGAGCCGCCGGTCATGTGCATGCCGAAGACCGGATCGACATAGGCCGGATCGTCGGTGCCCATCCGGGCGGTGACGAGCGACCAGTCGGCGTCGAGCTCCTCGGCGAGGATCATCGGCAGCCCGGTCTGCACGCCCTGGCCGAATTCGAGCCGGTTGATGGTGACCGTGACGACGCCGTCGGGCGCGATCTGGACGAAGGCCAGCGGCTGCTCGGTCGGCTTGAGGCCGGTGGCCTCCTGCGCCATCGCCATGCCCGGGAACGTTCCCAGCGCCAGGCCGGACAAGCCCATCACCTTGAGAAAGGCGCGGCGCGGCGGGCTGGCCGTGGCCGTGCCCTGTTCGCGCTCGATCATGTTTTGCAGCGCGCGCGGCAATTCCTTGGGATTGAAGTTGGTCAGCATGGTGGTTCCTTTAAGCGAGGGTGCGGGCGGCGTCGGCGACGGCGGCGCGGATGCGGGCGTAGGTGCCGCAACGGCAAATATTGCCGGCCATGGCGGACTCGATCTCAGCGACGGTCGGCTGCTTCCCGCGCGGCAGCGTTTTGAGGAAGGCGATGGCGCTCATGATCTGGCCGCTCTGGCAGTAGCCGCATTGCGCCACGTCATGCTTGACCCATGCCGCATGCACCGCCTTGCCGACGCGGTCGCTGCCGTCGGTGGCCGCTTCGATGGTGGTGATCTTCTTGCCGTCGGCGGCGGAGACCGGCGTGACGCACGAGCGGATCGCCTGGCCGTCGAGGTGCACGGTGCAGGCGCCGCACAGCGCCGCGCCGCAGCCGAACTTAGTGCCCGTCAGGCCCAGGGTGTCACGCAGCGCCCACAGGATGGGCGTGTCGGCGTCGACATCGAGGGCGCGCGCGCTGCCGTTGACATTGAGTGTGGTCATGGTAAGCGTATCTCCAGTGAAAGGTTATCTAGAGCAAGTATGACTTCGCCCCACTGGAAAGCGGTTGCCGAATCCGCCCGATATCTTGCCTAAACCGATGGTTTTGCCGAACGGCAGGCCCTTACCAAACGTCGCAGTAAGCCAGCGAGGACGACAGGGCGCGATGGGCGTTTGCCTGTTCGATCAAGGTGTCCGCCCGCGCCTCGAACGCCTGCACCGCGTCGACGCCGGCAGCGAAACGCTGCGGCGGCGCGTCGAGCCCGGCGATCTGCACGATCGCCTCGGCGAGCTTGACGGGGTCGCCGGGCTGGGTGCCATCCATTTTTTTCCATGCCGCCACGGTCTCTTTCGTGCGCTCGGCATAGTCGGCGACGGAGGTGGCGGCGAACGTGGTCGAGTCGCAAGTCAGTAAGCTTGTCCGGAAGAAGCCCTTGTCCGGATCGCGTCCGGTGGCGACGACGCAATGGCCGGCGGCCAGCGCGGCCCTGGCGATCTCGAGGCCGAGGCCGCGACCGGAGCCGGTGATCAGCCATGTTTTTTTGTCGGTCATGCGGGTTCCTTTGCGTGGTTGGAGGTACTGAAAGCTATGCCAGCCAGTGTACGGCGACCCGACCCGATTCACGTTGCCGAAACCGACGCGGTCCTTGCCCGATTCGCCGGTTTGCCGCCGCTGTTGCCCGCCAACGGTAAAAAATCTGCATTGTCGCCAGCGTGACAAAGTCGGCGGTGGTTCTCGCATACGCTGGAAAAACCGGCCTGGATGCGATCCGCGGGCCGCCGCACGCTGGAGGTCGGATCGATACCATCTTTCAATCAATGGACAATAAAATGAAAAAAATATTGGGGACACTGACTTTGCTGGGCGTATGCGGCACCATGGCGAGCGCGCATGCGCAATCGTCGGTCGCGATCTACGGCACCCTCGACGCGGGGATCGCCAAGGTTTCGGGGGCGACGGCGCAAATCTCTAAGCGCGACAACAACAAGCTGGGATTCCGAGGGGTCGAGGATCTCGGCAACAACTTGAAGGCCCTGTTCCAACTGGAGATACGCTTCGAATCGGACACCGGCACCGTTGAATCGGGCTCGCGCCCGCTGTTCCAGGGGCAGAGCCGGGTCGGCCTGCAGGGCGGTTTCGGCACCGTGCGGCTGGGGCGCGGCCTGACGGCGTACCAGGAGTCGAGCATCCCGTTCGAGCCGTGGAGCGGCCTGCCGACCGTGGTGCCGGGCTCGCCCGGCGGCGCCATCGGCCCGGGCTTCCAGTCCGACCTGCACGTGGCCGGCTACACCAGCGACGCGCTCGGCCCGGCGGGCAACTCGCGCAACCGCTTCTCCAACGCGGTGTTCTACAACTCGCCGGTGTTCGGCGGCTTCCAGGTCAACCTGACGGTCGGCGCCAAGGAGGCCAACGGCAATCCGGCGCTGATCGGACGAGGCACCGCGCTGGCGCCGCAGTACCCCGCCAACAGCGTGCCCTCGGCCAACCCCTACTCGGTCAGCACGACCTACACCCTGGGCCGCTTTGGCGCCATGGCCGCCTACGAGCGCAACGCGGTCGAATCGAAGGTGTGGGCCGTGGCGGCGTCGTTCCGGCCGACGCCGGATCTGAAGCTCATGGGCTCGTACCAAAAGCAGGACCAGAGCCATACCATGCTGGTCAACCCCGACACCAAAGCCTGGCTACTGGGCGCCAACTACACCGTGGGCGTCGGAAAGATACTGCTGGGCTACGGCCAGCGGGTGCCGGACGGCGCGCCGCACGTCAAGCAGGCGTCGGTCGGCTATGAGCACAACCTGTCGACCCGCACCTACCTGTACGCCGATCTGTCGAACAAGAAAACCCCGCCGACGGGCAGCCCGAATGTGTTGGGGAGCTACACCTACTACGGGATGGGCGTGCACCACAACTTCTGACCGCCGGATCGACTCAATAAAAATATCAGGGGACATCAAATGTACATCATGCATATTCTCAAGCCGGTGGCCGCTTGCGCGACGCTGCTCATGGCGGGCTGCGGCGGCAACGATGGCGCCAACATCACCCCCGACACGCGGCAACCCACGGCCCGGCAAGCCTGCGATGCGCTCAAAGGCCGGTCCATCGGCGGCGCGACGATAGGCTCCGCCGTCCTTGTGGCGCAGGCAACGGCGATCCCGGCCTATTGCAGGGTCTCGGCAAAAATCGAGCCCCGCCTGAACTTCGAACTGCGCCTGCCGGACAGCTGGAACGGCAAGCTCTACTACGGTGGCGGCGGCGGCTACAACGGCGTCATCCCGGACGCCAGCGGCTTCAATCTCAGCGCCCTGCTGCAGGGCTACGCTACGGTCAACAGCGACTCGGGCCACCAGGGCTCGCCGCTGGACGCCTCTTTCGCGCTCAACGATACCAATGCCGCGCAGCTGTTCGGCAGCCTCTCCATTCCGACCGTGATGTCGTCGGCGCTCGACATGGTCAGGACGGCCTACGGCGCGGCGCCGAAGCGCGCCTATTTCGAGGGCTGCTCGAACGGCGGGCGCGAGGCCCTGATGATGGCCGAACGCTACCCGAACCTGTTCGACGGCATCATCGCGCGGGCGCCGGCCTATAACTGGGTCGGCTTCATGGGCGCGTTCAACCGGACCGCAGTGGCGTTAGCGGCCCCGGGCGGCCAGTTCACCACCGCGAAACTGGCCTTGCTGGCGCAATCGGTGCGCAACGCCTGCGACGGCAAGGATGGCATCGTCGATGGCATGGTCTCCAATCCCGCCGCCTGCACCGCCACCGATTTCAATCCGGCGTCGCTGCGTTGCGCCGGCGGCGGCGACACTGGCGACGCCTGCCTGTCGGACGCGCAGCTGGCCGTCGTGCGGTCATGGACCACGCCGGCCGTCTTCAGCGGCAGCCCGACCTACCGCAACGCCGGCTGGCAGCTCAGCGGCAACGAGGACGCGCCGGGCGCCTGGCCGGCCTGGGTCACGGGAAACGGCAACGCGCAGGGCGCGCTGCAGTTCCTGTTCCAGGACACGACTGTGAAGAACTATCTGGCGCGTAATCCGGGCGCCGATTCGCTGAACTACGGGGCGTTCGATCAGAACCAGGCCGCGCTGTACGCGCTGGAGGCGTTGAACTCGGCCACCAGCACCGATCTGCGGCCATTTAAAGACAGCGGCGGAAAGCTGATCCTGTGGCACGGCACCAACGACGCGGCGTTGAGTTACCAATCCACGACCGAGTATTACCAAGGCTTGCAGACAAGGCTGGGCGGCGCCGGCGCGGTCGCCGAGTTCGCGCGGTATTATCTGGCGCCGGCGGTGGACCACTGCGCGGGCGGACCGGGAGCGGACAATAGCGACTTGCTGGGCGCGCTGGATAACTGGGTGGACAAGAACGCCGCGCCGGCGACGCTGGGCGCGTCCAGGCTGGCGGCCGACGGCACGGTGGTGTTGAGCCGGCCGCTTTGCCCGTATCCGCAGTACCCGCGCTATACGGGGCCGGCGAGCGATGCGCAGGCGGGCAGGTTGGCGGCGAACTATTCTTGTACCCAGCCGCCCATCTAAATCACGTAGGGCGGATTAGCGCAGCGTAATCCGCCAATGCGTGCGTTTCGACGACGCATGCATTGGCGGATTACGGCGTTCCGCCTAATCCGCCCTACGTGGATCTGCGGTAACGCGGGGTCCCGGGCCGAAGCCGCCACCTGCGCCTTAGGGGCACGTGTTTATGTTTCCGCGCCACTCTTGGCTTCCGCTTCCGAGGCGAAGGCGCGCAGCGCCGCGATGTCGAGTATGCGGATGGAGCCGTAGCTCGCTTGCAGCAGTTGCGCATCCTCGAGCCGGTGCAGCGCGCGGTTCACCAGTTGGCGCGACACCCCGGCCAACAGCGCGATCTCCTCCTGCGAAATCCGCAGCATCGTCGCCGTGCCCGGATACAGCTCGGCGTTGAACAACTCGGCCAGACAATGCGCCACGTGCCTTTCCGGCGCCGAGGAACGGAAATGCTCCACGCGGATGACAAACTGTGCCAGCCTGGCGTTCAACTGCTCGATCAAAAACCGGTTGAACGGCAGGCTGCACCCCAGCAGCCAGTGGAAGGTCGCGGCCGGCACCTGGGCCAGGCGGCTCGCGCGCAGCGCCACCACATCGTAGGGACGATTCTCGTTCTTCAACACCGAGCCTTCGCCGAACCAACCGCCCGTGGGGATGCCGATCAGCGAGGTCGGCCGCCCTTCGCGCGTGACGTTGGAGACTTTCACCAGCCCCTCCACCACGCCATACCAATACTCGGCGCGCACGCCGCGATGGCAGACCGTCTGTCCGCCCTCCGCCATCAGCTCCGACGTGTCACCGAGGACCCGCCGCAACTGCTCCGAAGTCAAATTACGGCCCCACAAGGACGATGTTATGAATTCTTCGATCTGCTCACTCGCCATTGTCTACAATTCAAGGTTGCTGTTCACGGCGACTGCAAAGGAGCGGGAACGACGCTGACACCCTGCGCGGTGGCGGCGGCGATTTCCGCAGCACGGGCTCGGCCGTACCCATCCCGCTGCTGTAATCTCCGCCAATAATACCGTACTGATTCCGGAAACTCCGCCTCCAGCCCCAGATACTCGGCCAGCAGCAGCGCGTAGCCGACCGAGATGTCGGCCATCGTGAAGCGGCCGGCGCACAGCCAGTCCCGCTCCGCCAGCAGCGGCTCCAGGGTCCTCAGCCTGCCTAGGAACCAGCGGCGGTAATCGGCGACCGCCTGCGGCAGGCGGCGCTCGGCCGCTTCCAGCCGCTCGTAACGCAGCACGATCGTTTGCGGGAACGTCAGCGTGGCTTCGCCGAAGTGCATCCAGTTCAGGAACGGACCGTAATCGCCCTCCTCCGGCTCGACGATCAGGCTGGAGGGACCGTACTTCACGCCCAGATAGTGGCAGATCGCGACCGATTCCGTCATACGCAGCTCGCCGTCACACAGCAGCGGCACCGTGCCGAGCGGATTTTGCTGAAGATAGCTTCTGTTGGTGAACCGGGGTGGAAAGGCCTGCATCTTCAGCTCATAGTCCAGCGCGAGCTCTTCCAGCGCCCACAAGGGCCGGAACGAGCGCGCGGCGACGCAGTGATACAAGCTGATCATGCCGCAACGAGCCCGAGGTCGCCGGCGACCTGTTCGCGCAGCACGAACTTTTGTATCTTCCCGGTCACCGTCATCGGGAAGGCGTCGACGAACACGATGTAGCGCGGCACCTTATAGTAGGCGATCTGTCCCTGGCAGAACGCGCGGATTTCCTCCGCATCGGCCTGCATGCCGGGACGCAGGATGACGCAGGCGCACAGCTCCTCGCCGTATTTCTTGTCCGGCACGCCGACGCATTGCACGTCCTGGATCTTGGGGTGCCGGTACAGGAACTCCTCGACCTCGCGCGGATAGATATTCTCTCCGCCGCGTATGACCATGTCCTTGGAGCGGCCGACGATGGTGGCATAGCCCTCTTCGTCGATGACGGCCAGGTCGCCGGTATGCATCCAGCGCGCCGCGTCGATGGTTTCGCGGGTCTTTTCGTCGTCGCCCCAATAGCCGAGCATGACCGAGTAGCCGCGTGTGAGCAATTCGCCCTTGACGCCGCGCGGCACGATGCGCCCGGAGCCGTCGACGATCTTCACCTCCAGGTGCGGATGCACGCGGCCGATGGTGGACACGCGCAGCGCGACCGGGTCGTCGGTCGAACTTTGGAAACTGACCGGCGACGTCTCCGTCATGCCGTAGGCGATCGTGATCTCGTTCATGTGCATCGTGCCGATGACCCGGTTCATCACCTCGGTCGGGCAAGGCGATCCGGCCATGATGCCGGTGCGCAAGGTCGACAAGTCATAGTTGCCGAACTCCGGGTGATCGAGGATGGCGATGAACATCGTCGGCACGCCGTGCAAGGCTGTGCAGCGTTCCGTCTGCACCGTCTCCAGCACCGCCTTGGGCTCGAAGCCCTCGCCCGGGAACACCATGGCGGCGCCGTGCGTGACGCAGGCCAGGTTGCCCAGCACCATGCCGAAGCAGTGGTACAGCGGCACCGGGATGCACAGCCGGTCGTCGGCGTCCAGGCGCATCGCCTCGCCGATGAAGAAGCCGTTGTTGAGGATGTTGTGGTGGGTCAGGGTCGCGCCCTTGGGCGCGCCGGTGGTGCCGGAGGTGAACTGGATGTTGACCGGGTCGTCGAACTGCAGCGCCTGTTCCACCCGCGCCAGATGCGCGAGCTGGTCGTCCGTGGGCGGCGCCAGCAACTCGCTGAAGTTGAACATGCCGTCGGTGAGCTCGTCGCCCAGCCGGATCACATGACGCAGATGCGGCAAGCGGTCGGACTGCAAGGCGCCGGGCTTGGCGTGGTGGATGGCCGGCACGACGTCGCGCACGATGGCGATGTAGTCGCTCGACTTGAACGCCGGCGCCAGGATCAGCGCGCTGCATTGCACTTTGTCGAGCACGTACTCGAGCTCGGAACGCCGGTACGATGGATTGATGTTCACCATGATCAGTCCGGCCCTGGCGGTAGCGAACTGCACCAGCACCCACTCGGCGCAGTTCTGCGACCAGATGCCGACCCGGTCGCCTGGCTTTAGGCCGAGCTTGAGCAGGCCGGCGGCGGCGCGCGTCACCCGCTCGTCGAACTCGCGGTAGGTCCAGCGCACGTTTTGATGGGGCACCACCACGGCGTCGCTGTCGCCGTGGCGCGCGGCGACCGACGCCAGATACGGGCCGATCGTCACACCGATGAGCGGCACGTCGTGGGCGCCGTGAACGTAGCTCAAATTTTCCTGCATAAAATCTCCTTGTGGCGAGCGCCACGCGCTGTCTCGACTATTTTTTCACCAGCGGGCAACCCGATTGCGCCAGCGGGCGGAACGCCTCGTTGCCGGGGATGACGTCGACTACCTTGTAGTAGTCCCACGGCGATTTCGACTCGGCCGGTTTCTTCACTTGCAACAGTAGCATGTCGTGCACCATTCGGCCGTCCGCACGCAAGGTGCCCTTCGGGATGACGACGTCGTTGACCGGCAGCTCGCGCATTTTTTTCATGACGGCGGCGGTGTCGTCGGTGCCGGCCGCCTTGACCGCCTTCAGATAGTGCGTCACGGCAGAATACATGCCCGCCTGCGCCATCGTCGGCATTTTCTTCTGGATAGCGAAGAAGCGCTTGGACCAGTCGCGCGTGCCGTCGTTGTAGTCCCAATAGAAACCCTCGGTCAGGTACATGTCCTGAGCATACTTGAGGCCGATGGCGTGGACGTCGCTGATGAACATCAGCAGCGGCGCCACCACCATGCCTTTGGCGGCGATGCCGAACTCGCCGGCCTGCTTGACGGCGTTGACGGCGTCGCCGCCGGCATTGGCCAGGCCCATGACCTTGGCCTTGGACGCCTGCGCCTGCATCAGGTAGGAGGAAAAATCGTTGCTGTTCAACGGGTGCCTGGCCGAACCGAGCACCTTGCCGCCGCCCGCCGTGACCACGTCGGAGACGTCCTTCTCCAGCGACTTGCCGAAGGCGTAATCGGCGGTGAGGAAATACCAGCTGTCGCCGCCGCGCTTGAGGAGTGCCTTGCCGGTGCCGACCGAGCTGGAATAGGTGTCGTACATCCAGTGCACGCTGGTGCTGGTGCACTTTTCGTTGGTGATGACGCTGGAGGCCGAGCCGACCACGATGGCGAGCTTGTTCTTTTGCTGGGCGATGTCCATGACGGCCAGCGCGGCGTTGGTCGGCACCAGGTCCATCAGCACGTCGACGTTTTGCTGGTCGATCCATTCGCGCGCCTTGTTGGCGGCGACGTCGGCCTTGTTGTGGCTGTCGGCCGAGATCAGTTCGATCGGCTTGCCGAGCACGGTCTTGCCGAAGTCCTCGATCGCCATGCGGGCGGCGACGATCGAGCCCTGCCCCGACAGGTCCGAGTACAGGCCGGACAGATCGGTGAGCACGCCGATTTTGACGGTGTTGTTGCTGACCTGGGCGGTGGCGCCGGCCGCGACGGTGGCCAGCATGGCGGCGGCCAGCGACATCTGCGTAAGCTTCATGGTTTGTCTCCGTTATGTTTTCTATTTTTTTACGCTTACGTAAACGTAAGTCAACAATCAGCGTAGCACCGATGGTTTTGCCGAATTGTCCGTACGGCGACAATTGGACGGTTTTTTGTCGAGTTGTTTTACTGCAACGTTTTGATCTCCCCGGCGCTAATTGTCGTTGCCGTTACGTTTCCGGGCCGATGTACGGACTACGATAAGAGGCGCGCTAAGAAAAACCGTTGCCGTGCGGGCGCAAAGACCATAAAGACAATCTTTCAAGGAGACGAGAATGAAACAACTGCTGAAGTCGATGTCCGTCGCGGCCTGCGTGCTGGCCCTCCATATTCCGGTGTTGGCGGCCGACGACCGCGGCACGGCCGCCGAGGCCACCGCGCTGGTCCAGCGCGCCGCCGAGTACCTGAAGGCAAACGGTCCGGCCAAATCCTACGCCGCGTTCAACGACACGGCCGGCCAGTTCAAGGACCGCGATTTATACGTGTTCGTCATGGACATGAACGGCAAGATGCTTTCGCACGGCGCCAACGCCAAGCTGATCGGCAAGGACTTGACCGCCCTGAAGGATTCGGACGACAAGCTCTTCATCAAGACGATGCTCGACGTCGCCAAGTCCAAGGGCAAAGGCTGGGTCGATTACAAATGGCCGCATCCGGTCACCAAGGCGATCGAGCCGAAATCGACCTATGTCGAGAAGGTGGACGACCTGATCGTCGGCTGCGGCATCTATAAACAATAAAGCGGACCGTCAGGATTCCTGCAGGCGCCGGATGTCCCTGAGCGGCGGCGCGCCGAACAGCCGCGTGTACTCGCGGCTGAACTGCGAGGCGCTCTCGTAGCCCACCCGCATGGCGGCGCTGCCGGCGTCGATATCCTCGTTGAGCATCAATTGCCGCGCGTCCTGCAGGCGCAGCTGCTTCAGGTATTGCAAGGGGCTCATGCCGGCGACCTCGCGGAAATGCTGGCGGAAAGTTGACGGACTCATGTGCGCCTGCATGGCCAAGTCGTCTATCGGAAAATTCTTTGTGAAGTGCTGCTTCAGCCAGGCGATCACCCTGGCGATCTGCTGGCTCGGCGAGCCGGCCATGACCAAGCGGCGCAAGGTCGGCCCGTGTTCGCCCGCGAGCAGGCGCACGGCGATCTCCTGCTGCACCAGCGGCCCCACCAGCGGCACCAGCGCCGGTTCCCGAAGCAGGCGCAGCAGCTGGATCAACGCGCGCCGCAGGCCGGCATCGGGCGTGGCCACCGTCATCCCCAGCGACGAGCCGGTCGACGCCGGCGTGGGGAAATCCATGGTGGCGGCCACCTGCCCGATGACGCGCGCATCCAGTTGCAGCCACAGGCCCAGATACGGTTGTTCCGGGGTGGCGCGCGTCACATAGGTGACCACCGGCAGGTCGACCGACGTCACCAAGGTTTGTCCGGGCTTGAAGTCGTAGATGTCGGTGCCCAAAGTCACGCGCTTTTCACCCCGCACCGCCATGCCCAGGCCCATGCCCAGAATGCAGGGCATGGGGTCGGTCGCGGTGCTGCGCCGGTACACCATGAGCTCGGGGACCGGGGTGGCGTAGTCACCGTCGGTTTGGGCAATCTCACTGATCAGGTCGGCCAGATCGTCTTCCGCCGCCGACGTCGTTTCCACTCCAACATTCATCGCATCCTCGCGTTCAAGCCAACATCCCGGAGCGTAGCACGGCTTGCCGGCCGGTTTTCCGGCCTGCATGACGACTCGTCAAATCAGGCAAAAAGCCCATCGGATCCGGCAACCGGTTTTGACCGGCGCGGCGCCACAATGTCGGCACTCAGCAACAATTCACGGCCACGGCCATCAACAGGATCAACGATGAAAAAAGTACTAATTATTAACGCACACCAGTTTTACGAAGGCTTCGCTTCGGGCAAGTTGAATCAGAAAATGGCCGGAGTAATCAAGGACGAAATGGCGCAGCGGGGTTACGAGGTCATGGAAACGTCGATACAGGAAGGCTACGATATCGCCGCCGAAGTGCAAAAACACGTGGATGCCGATCTGATCGTGCTGCAAACGCCGGTCTACTGGTTCGGCACGCCGTGGATCTACAAGAAATATGTCGACGAAGTGTTCACCGCCGGACTGGTGCAGCAGAGCTTGCTGACCGACGACGGCCGCACCCGTGACGATCCGAGCAAGCAATATGGCAGCGGCGGCAAGATGCAGGGCAAGAAATACATGCTGTCGCTGACGTGGAACGCGCCCGCCGCGGCCTTCGGCGACCCTCGGCAATCGCTGTTCGATGGCAAAACCGTCGATGATGTCTTCGTCGCCAACACCGCCAACTACAAGTTCTGCGGCGCCGAGGTCCTGCCCTCCTTCTCCTGCCACGATGTAGTGAAGCAGCCAGACGTCGAAGGAGACGTCGCGCGACTGCGCAAGCATCTCGCCGTGCTCGGGTTCGACTACCATCTCTGATGCGGAAGCGCCGTTAATTCAACGGCTGATAGCCACCGCCCAAGGCTTTGTAGAGAGCGCCGTGGTGCCACGGAATTCGTCACGCCGCAATTCCAGCAGCGCCTGCCGGGTGGCATAGGCCGTGCGCTGGGCGCCGTGGTCCACACCGGCGTGACCACTTCCGACAGCGCGACGATGCCGCCGCCGGCGTTGCGCACGTAAAGCTTCAGCACGTCGTCGACGTTCATGCGCGCCGCCGCGTCGGCCTGGATGATCACCTGCTGCACCCGGCCGTTGTTGACAAAGTCGTTCACATAGGTCGAGCCCATGGCGCCGGTCAGCGTATCGCTGATGGTGGTGAAGGACACCCCCAGCGCCTCCGGCTTCTGGCGGTCGATGTAGAGCCGCACGCTAGTGCCCGAAGGCAGGCCGTCGGGATAGACGCCGGTTACCCGCTAGCTCTGCGCGGCCGTGTACCTGGCGCGCAACCCGCAGCGCGTGCTTAGCCGCGCCGAGCTGCTGGCCGGCTGCCTGCCCGAAGGCGACCCGCTGGAGCGCACCGTCGACAGCCACATCAGCAAACTGCGCCGCAAGCTCGAGGACGCGGGTGTCGCCGGCATGCCGTTCAGCCTGCGCCGCGTCGGCTACCGCATGGTGCAGCCGACATGCGCGAACCAGGTCACAGCCGACAGATCCTGTGGTCGATGGTCGCCGTGGGCGCCGGCATGGCGGTGGCGGTGATGGTCAGCCTGTACATTTTTTACACGCTGTGGACCCTGTTCTATCCCGAATCGGCCTTGGCGCGGCCGGAGAAACTGATCCCCACCTGGTCCGAGTGGATCTTCATGGGGTCTGCTGGCGCTGGCAGCCATGGCGGTGGCAGTGGCGGTGGTAGCGGCGAAGCGGCTGCGCGGCGGCTGCTGCCGCCGCTCAACTCGGTGGCCGACAGCGTGCGCCGCGTAGCGCGCTGAGAACTGCACGCGCGCCCGTCGCCGGCGACCGCCCGCTGAGCGGGACGGTCGCGCTGGTCGACGACTTCAACTCGATGGCCGAACGGCTGGAGCGTACCGCGCACGAGCTGGTCACGTGGAACGCCGCCATCGCCCACGAGCTGCACACGCCCGTCACGATCCTGCGCGTGCGCCTGCAAGGGCTGGCCGAAGGCGTGTTCGCGCCCGACGAGGCGCAGTTCCGCAGCCTGCTGCGCGCCAGCGGTGGCAGCGGCCTGGGGTTGGCGGTGGGCAGGGCCATCGCGCAAGCGCACGGCCGCCGCGCCGATAGCAGCGGCGCCGTCTTCAGCATCGCCCTCCCATGTCACGTCACGCTGAATGAATCTAAAACACGTAGGGCGGATTAGCGTAGCGTAATCGGCCATGCATGCCCCTCGGCGGCTCAACCATGGCCGATTACGGCGTTCCGCCTAATCCGCCCTAGTGTCTCCCGGGATATTCGCCGATCCCGGGTCAATCCAATTCCACGCCGTCCTGGCTCGCGCCGCCGCTCGTTTAGCGTGCGAAATGCGGATGACGCCCTTGACCACGAACGAACGCCAGTTGTGAAGGCGCGGAGAACCGATGAAATAATTATCTTATAATTCACATTAATTAATTAATAATTCTAATTGCCTTTAGTAACTGGAATGATAAAAATCAATTAATCGGCAGCAACCGGAAGCAATATGTCGCTAGTAGCATAAATGCCACACAAAAAAAATATTTATGGAACGGCCTCAAAAAATCATATTATTATAAAAATATAAATTCCAATAATTTCAACTAGGGTTCTAATCATGCATTGGTCATCCAACCATCGCGCTTATCCCGACACGTCCATTCCACACGGCGATCCGTCAAAAACCGGACTGATCCGCATCACAGGCCGCTTTCAGCGACACCGAGCTTGGACCAAAAGCCCCCGCATTTAATTCAATTAATTAATTTACAAATCAAATTCCGCTGCGCCCGCGATTTCAATCAAGGGCCGGTGCATGCCGCCTGCGATTATACGGGAGATATAATGACGTCTAAAATTTTGGCACTCTTTTCAGAAACAGCTATTGATCTATTTCCGGGTCAGGGATTGACCATTGAGAATGACATGATGAAGGATTTGGCGCTGTCGGGGCCGGACTTTATTATCCGCTTTGCGCAGCAACCATTCCCCGGGGAAGAGACAGGCATGAATGCGGTGCTGGACCTGGCGCCGATCTCCGCCTTGCGCACCGTGCTTCCAAGCTTGCAGGCCTCGGTGGCGTTGCACGAGCATCCCGATGGCTACATGCTCCGCGATTTGGGCCTGTTGAGCGCGCGGATAGGCGAGACGAAGCTGTTCGATTCGCTGTCGCTCGCCGCCGGGACGGCCACCCTCGCGCTCGGGCTGGCGCCGTGGCGGCTGGCGCTGACCGCGGAGGACGGACAGCCCGTGGGACGCATCGCACTGCCGGGGACCAGCGGGATCGCCTTCGACATCAACCAGCTGACGCTCGACGCCTCCGGCGTCGCCAGTTGCGCCGCGGCGCTGGTGCCGGGTTCCTGTACCATCGGCGCGTTGTCGCTGTACGTCGGCGAGGGCACCCTGGCGGTGCGCGGCACCCGGGTCGAGGCGCGGCTGAAAGCCAGCTTTGAACTGGATTACTTCGCCGGCGCCAGCATCGACCTGCAATTGACCGTGGCCGGCGACCTAGCGGACGGGCCGTGGACGATCAGCGGGCTGACCCACATCGGCGGCAACGCGCCGTGGCGCGATCCCAGCGGACTGCTGACCTTCGACCAGATGTCGGCCACGGTCGATTTCACCGCTTCCGGGGCCGGCTACACGTCGACGGTGCGCATCGGCGGGCGGGTCGCGTTTGCCGCCCGCAGCCTGCCGGCCAGTGTGGAAGCCTGGTTTGGCCGGTTGTTTAGCGGGCTCACCGTCACCTTCGCCGACCTCACCGTGCAGACCGGCGACATCACCTTGCCGGCCTTCACGTTCTCCCCGCCCGAATCGCTGCGCCTGAAGGCGCTGGAGATTTTCCAGCTGAACGTGCCGACCCTAGCCTTCGGCAAAGGCTACGTCATCCTCAAGGACGCCAACATCCGCCTGGCCGAAGCGGGCGCGGTCCTGAGCGGCACGATCGGCGACCTCAAGATCCTGCTCGACGCCGGCCCGTCGCTGGAGCTGGGCAAAGGCCGGACCGCCATCGACATGGAGCTGGCCACGCCGGGCGGCTTCAAGGGCCAGGCGCGGCTGGTCGACATCTCCACCCCGGACGTCCAGGCGATCCGGGGAGAGGGCCGGATTTCCTCGCCGGCGCTGGCGC
The DNA here is from genome assembly GCA_024123915.1 of Oxalobacteraceae bacterium OTU3CAMAD1. Taxonomy (NCBI): domain Bacteria; kingdom Pseudomonadati; phylum Pseudomonadota; class Betaproteobacteria; order Burkholderiales; family Oxalobacteraceae; species Oxalobacteraceae bacterium OTU3CAMAD1. Next base: position 4,592,213 of record CP099650.1, read on the forward strand.
CGGTCGAAGCCACCTTCACCATCGGCAGTTCGCGCCGGGTCGACGGCAAGACCTGGCGTCCGGTGGTTTCGATCATGGTCGGCGAGGACGACGTCAACATCCCCCTGTTCCCCGGCGTGGTGATCACCCGCATCGAACTGGGCGCCGGCATCAACCGCCATGTCGCCGGCGTGACCAAGCTCTCGCTGCAACAGGCTCAGCAACGTTTGCGCGACGGCCTGCCCGACGTCTTCAAGCAGGAAAGCTGGGAAGACCACGAGACCGCGCTGACGATGGTGGCGCGCCTGTTCGTCGAATCGTCGCAGACCACCGGCGCCGCCACGCCATCGCTGTACGTCGCCGACATGACGCTGCTGATGACGTCGGAGTTCCAGTTCGCCGCGTTCGGCAAGCTATGGTTCTACACCAGCCGGGGCGATGCCAGAACCGCGCCGTTCCAGCAGTATCCGTCCGCCGTCGGGCTGGCCATGTTCGACGGCCAGCAGCCGTCGCTGCGCGTGGTGGCGATGACGCACCCGGACGGGCGCTCCACCCTCACCGACAAGATTCCGGCGGCCCAGTTGCTCGGCATGCGCATCCCCCGCTCCCAACTGGCGTTCGAGGCCACGCCGGCGGGCATGGCGCTGGTGCTGGGACCGGTGGAGGTCGGCACCACCCTGGGGCCCCTGCAGGTGGCCGGCTCGACGCTGTTCGCGTTGCGCTCGGCCGGCGGCCGGGTGTACGCGATCTCGCGCTCGTCGCTGTCGGCCAGCTTCAGCGCCTCGACCCGCACGCTCAGCGTCGGTCCCGCCTCGCTCAGCGGCAGCATCAACGCCGGCTTCGCCGCCACGCTGGGGCTGCTGGGACACTACGCCAACGGCGCGCTGACGATCTACGGCGTCGCCCATGCCAGTTGCTGGGTCGAGCTGGCCCTGCATGTGCGGATCGGCTTCAGCATCCGCATCCGCGCCGGCTTCGTGCGCATCACCATTTCCTGGCACCAGGACTGGGATTTCAACCTGCGCATGCATGTCGACCTCGATCTCGAAGCGACGCTGACCAGCGACGGCGGCATCGGCATCGACGGCCGCGCCAGGATCGAAGTCAACGTGCTGGGCATCGGCGCGGCACTGTCGCTGCAGATCGCCGCCAACGACCAGCTGGTCCGCGACGGCCGCGCCATGTACGCCACCATCAACCAGGACGTCAACCAATTACTCGGAGCTTAAATGGCAGACCTCTACTATTTCAAGAAGATCACCCAGAGCCAGTGGCTGGGCCTGCGCCTGCCGCGCGACCTGCGGCTGGACGTCGGCGACGACGGCGCAGTCAAGGTCGCCGCGCCGTGGCGCTTCGAGCCGCTCTCGCCGCTGCCCGGATGGGCCGGCCAAGCGCGCGTGCTCACGCTGTGCGACGCCGACGGCAGCGCCGAGCCGGGATTGGCGTGGATGGCGGCCGGCGACGCCGCCTGGCAACCGTTCCGGGGCAGCCGCACGGTACTGGGGGCCTTGCCGGCCAGCGACGAGATCGCCGCCTTGGGCGATGCGATGGAGCAGGCGTCGCTCAGTCCGGTGCTGCCGCTGCGGCTGTACCAGGCCTACCGCGACTACCAGGGCGATGCCAGCGCCCCCGCCTACGACGACGAGCGCGTGTTGCTCACGCTGATGCAAGCGGTCGGCGGCACCGCCGCCAACCAGCCGGTCGAGGCCTACGCCGAACTGCTGTTCATCGTCGATTCGGCGGCAGGCCCCGGCCCGGCGCCGGGCCCGGAAATCGACGCCGGCGCGGGCCCGGTCGGCCAGCTGCGCCTGGTGGCGAGCCAGGCCGAATCGGGCGTGGTGTTGCAACTGGGGCATGGCGCGCGCACCCTGACCAACGGCGGCATCGTCGCCGCGATCAACGCCGGCGCCGGCCAGCCCGGCTCGACGTTCGCGCCGTTCTATCGCTGGTATCGCACGCTCGGGGTCGCCGAGCGCCGATCCGGCGAGTCCGGCGCGGTGCTGATTCCGGCCGAGGCGCCGCGCCCCGCCGCCGGCGCCTCGGCCGACTTCGCCGCCTGGGCGGATCGCCCGTTCAGCCTGGCGGACCGCCTGGGGCCGCGCCAACTGATCGGCGAACTGCTCAACTACGAGGTCAAGCTGTTTAACGCCCACGGCCGTTGCACGCACAGCGGCCGCGTCATGCTGAAGCGACAGCGACTGGGCCCGGTGGCGCCGCCATTGCGGGCGCGCGCCGAGCTGCTGGCGCCGGCGGACAACGGTTCGACCGCCATCTGCACGGTGGCGTTCGATATCGCCGCCGACGAGGCCGAGCCGGGCACGCTGAAAGCGGTGCTCTACCGCCAGGATTATCCGGTCGTGCCGACCGGCTTCTACGGCGACGACGACGATGGCGCGCTGGTGGTGGCCCGCTCGCTGAACCAGGCCGGCGACGGCGGGCTGGCCGGCGGCGTGCAGTTTCTCAACGATGTGGAGGCCGGCGGCGAGCAGATGCCGAACCTGTCGAACCATAACCTGGTCGAAGTGGACGCCTATCCGATCGCGCCGGCGCCCGCGGCGGCGCGGACGGACCGGGAGACCGGCGGGGCCGATGGCCCCGACTGGCAAATCAGCATGCCGCTGAAGCTCGAATCCGGCCGCGCCACCCAGCTGTTCCTGGCCCTGCGGCGCGACGCGGTGGGGGTGTCCGCCGTGCCGGAGTCGCCGGTGGCGCTGGCGCAGCACGTCACCGGCCTCACGTTGGACAACCTGCTGATGGTGCCGCACTTCGAACGGTTCTGGGGGGCGCCGCCGGCGGCCGAATGGCTCGGCGAGGGGCGCGCCCGCGTGATGGAGGTCGAAGGCGATCCGGCCAAGCCGGCGGCGGTCCGCGTGGTGGTGCAGCACGCCAACGCCGACAACCAGACGCTGATCGGCGGCTACCGGCTGTGGCTGCGCGATGTGGCCGCCCCCGGCGACGACACCCCGTTCGAGGCGGTGGCCATGGTGCAGGCGGTGCCGCGGCTGGTGAAGGTTTACGCGCCGATCGAAGGCGGCCGCCAATGGGCGTTCGCGCGGCCGGACGCTGGCGCCGGGCCCGGGGCCGCGTTCGACCCGGCGCCGCCGGACGCGCCGCCGGCCGGCTACACCCCGCTCAGCGCGCCGGCGGCGCCGGCCGAACCGAAGACGGACCAGCGGACCAGCGCGGCCTCGGCCGCCAAGGCGTTGCAACAGGCGATGGACGCCCCCGGCGACGCCCCCCTGCTGCTGCAGGCGGTGCGCAAGTTGCAGCGGGCCGACTGCGCGCGCGAAGTGTTGCTGTCGGTCGCCACCCGGCGCGCGATGGAGCGGGCGTTGCGGCCGCCGCCCGGCAACTGGCTGTTTTTCCGCGACCAGAACGGCAACCTGCTGGGCCGCGCGCTGCAATTCTGGCTGCCGGCGGGCGTCGCGCCGCACGCGGCGTTGCGCTCGGTGTACCAACTGGCCGAGCCGCCCAGCGCCCAGGACACGGTCGCGCTCGACGACTTCGGCCGCGTGGCCTGGACCTGGAACGGCCTGGCCGACCTGTGGCGCCACGAACTGGAATGGCTGGTCGAGGCGGTGCCGCGCTACGCGCCGATCAACCGGCAACGCGCCGCGCTCGGCCCCGATGCCAATGGCGAGGCGATGGCGGTGCGCCAGGCCGCGCCCGCGCTGTGGCACCGCCTGGTGGTGCAACGGCGCTTGCCGTTCAACGCGCATTTCGCGCTGTCCCAGGTGCTCGACGCCAAGGACGACGCCTTTGTCATCGCGCTCGACGCGCCGCGGGAGTTCCGCCAGGCGCTGCACAATACGGTGGCGCGCACGCGCCAGGGGGTGCTGCGCATGCATCCCTCGCCGGCCACCACCCGGTTCCTGTACGGCGACGCCTATGACGGCGCCACGCCGGAGCTGTTGGGCGCCTGGCTGGGCGAGCCGCCGCCCGCCCCGCCCCCGGACGACAAGCCCGAGGCGCCGACGATGACGTTCGGCGACGCCAGGCAGGACCAGGCCGGCATATATGGCGAACTGCTGTACGACGAGCCGCCCTGCATGGAGCTGTCGGTGGAGGTCGGCGCCAGCGCCGACGACATGCACGCCGCCTCGCCGGCCGGCATCAAGTCGCTACGTCGGCACGGCGTGGCCGTCGGCCCGGCCTTCAATCGTTTGCCGATCAAGCGCTCGGAGCAGAACAACACCCTGCATGTCGATATTCCGCTGGCCAGGCTCGGCTGGAGCTACAGCGGCGACGGCGGCGGCCGCATCGGGCCGCACATTCCGGCCGCCGCGCTGGAAGGCTTCCGCGACCGCGCGCTGCTGGATCTCCCCGATCCCGAGGCGGAACTGGTGCTGCTGTTCGAGTTCGACAAGCTGGCGCGGCCCGTGGCCCGCTTCCGCGGCAGCGCGCTCAAGGGATCGGACTTCGACACGCAGGCCGGCTTGCCGGCCTTCCAGCAGATCGCGTGGGGCACGGTCAGCGCATGGGACAAGTTGACGCCCAGCCTGGCCGGCGGCCACCTGCGCCTCAGCATGGCCATGGATATCAACGCCAGGGAGCCGCAGCGCATCATCGCCTGCTGGCGCCGTCAAGGCATGGCCTTTCCCCACATCACCCAGGAGTCGATAGCATGACCGACAACACAGCGAAATCACTGCCGGCGCCGGTCGGCGCCGGCGACGGTTACACCCGCATGGACAAAACGCCGGTCGTCTGGTTCGACGGCAAGCCACGCTCGGTCAACGTGGTATATGTCGCCGATGGCCGGACGGTGGCGCTGGGCCGGATCGCGGGCCAGAAAAGCCCGACCCTGAGCGCCTACGGCGAAACGCTCGCCGGCATCACCACCCGCGCCGGCGCGGCCGGGACCGCGGCGTTCGTCAGTGGCCATTGGCTCAACGGCAACGACATCGGCGGCGCCACGGCGCTGGCGGTGGCCATGAAGACCTACCTGGGCATGTTGCCCGACGCCGCGACGGCGTTGAAGATCGACGACCGCCCGCTGCTGGGCCTCGAGGCCCCGACGCCGGGCGAGACGGTCGACGCCCGGCGATGGTCGGTGGCCGTTTCCGGCGACTTCGTCGTCCCGGGCCTGGCCGAGACGCTCTCGCTGCGCCCGGCTGTGGTGACGCTGGCCGACGACGCCCTGTCCTTCGACGAGCCGGGGCTCGCCGACCGCGAAATCGGCGCCGGCCGCCTGACGCTGAAACTGACCGTCGCGCTCGACGACGACGGCGACATCGCCCCCGGCCCGGGCGCCCTGCCGTCCGTGGAAATGACGGCCGCCGTGTCGCTGCTGCTCGACGAGAAGATCGATGGCGCCTGGGAGCGCCCGGCGCAACTGTGGCTGCCCACGACCACCGGCCTGCTGCGCATCGTCCAGCCCGGGGACGCGGCGGCGCCCTATCTGCTGTTCAGCGAAAGCCGCGGCGTCGACGTGCAGGGCTGGTTTCCCGCAACCGGACGCGGCGCGCGCGCCCGCCTGATGCTCGACCAGAGCGGCGGCAAGCGCCTGACCGTGCGCCGCGGCCCCGGCAACACGCGCGAGTTCACGCTCGAGATCGACCGTCCGGCGCTGGTGTTCACCTTGTTCGGCCTGGCGATCAACGGCGCGACGTTGCAGGCGCCGATGTTGCCGCCGGGCGCCGCCGACCTGGCCTCGGCGGCGCCGCTGCAGTTGGTGCCGGTCCACCTTTGCGGCGACCACGACAGCCAATGGTCGGTCGGGTACGCGGGCGATCTGCGGCTGCACTGGCGGGCTCCGGCCGCCGCCGGCGACGCGGCGCTGACGCATTTCACCGGCCACGGGAACTGGGTGCGGCCGCCGGAGGCCGCCGTCAACGACGCGCCCGGCCCGTCGATAGCGCGGGCCCTGATCCCGATGGCGCCGGACGGCGCCCAGCAAAGCTTCCTGGTGGGCGGCGGCACGACACCCGGCGGCGGCGCCATCCTGAACGTCGAGGCGCTCGGCGAGTTTACGGCGATGTCGCCCGAGGCCACCGCGCTCGGCCCGTTGGCCAGCTTCCACCCGCTGGCGCAGCCGGCGCGGGAGCTGTGGGCCGGCGGCGCCGCCGCCGTGGTTCCCGAGCCGGCCGCGCTGCGCCCGGCGTACCGGCTGCTACCCGGCGGCGTCGAGCCCGGCGATGCGCTGGCATCCTTCCGCGCCACGCGGGTGCCGGCCGGCCCGCCGTCGGCGGCGGCCGACGTCGCGCCGCAATCGGTCAGCGACGAGGAGTGGCAAGCGCAATGCGGGTGGGCCTACGCGCCCGGCGCCGCCGATCCGGCGCGGCGCGAGGAGGACCGTACGGCCTGGCCGGGCGAGCGTTTCGGCTGGGCCGACGCCTTGTTCCTGTCGCGCGCGGCGCTCGGGGACAACGCCGGGGCGGAACTCAACCCCGCGCTGGCCTGGGGCGAGATGCGCAGCGAAGGCGATCAATTCCGGCCGATCCGATGGGTGCGCCTGAGCGACGACTCGCTGAAGTCGCTGGGCTCGGCGGCGGTGGCGTCGTACGAGGCCGCCGCCGCCGTGCTAAGCGCGCCCGACATCTCGCTCGGCGCCTACGCCCTGGCCGAGGAAGGCGCGGCGGACGATTGGGGCCTGGCCCACCTGTATCTCAACGAGCGCGTCCAGGGCGGCGTGAGCGAGTTTACGCTTGAGGCGCGCGGCGCGGCCGGGACGGTGGTCAATCTTCCGATCCAGCAGCCGGCCGGGGTGAACCGGATCGCGCTGTCGTGCGCGGCCGGCCTCGACGTGGCGGTCAACCTGTCGCCGGGCGTGGTGACGGCGCGCCTGAACCGCGTGTACCTGGAATTGGAGCGGCGCGGCGGCCGGCTGGTGGTGGTGCGCGCCATGCTGGGCTGGGGGGTCGCCAAAGCCTTTGGTTGGGGCAAGCAAGCCACGCAGGCGGACGCGCCGGAGTTCCACGTCACCGAAAACTTCGAGCGCGCGGCGGACCGGCTGCGGCGTTCGGTCGAGTTCAACGGCGTGCTGGCGCGCCAGGTCGACAAGGAGCACACGGTGGAACTGTATTTCTGGGACGCGCTGCTGGCGCACGGCGCCGCCTCGGTGCGCGTCATCAGCCACTATCGGCTGCAGCAGGCCAAGAACACCTACACCTCGATCTGCGCCTTGCAGGACGCGGCGGTGGTCGACGGCCGACTCGATCTGTCGGCCGACATCGCCATCCTGCGCGCCAGCAGCGGCGAGCAGACGGCCCAGCTGTCCTACCCGTGGGCGCCGGAACGGCGCAAACTGTACCGCCTGCTGTTCAACGCCGCGCCCGATGCGTTCTATTCCTACGCCGGCTTCCTGCGGATACGCGGCGCCAAAGCCGACGCGGTCGTCCCCGCCGCGCTCGATACCAGCGTCGAGGCGCGGATCGTGCCGGCATGGTTTCTGTGCGACCGCGACCTGATCCCGTGGTTCAACACCGGCACCGGCACCGCGCCGCCGGACCGCGACAACTGGAGCTCGGCCGGTCTGCTGCGCACGGCGTCGGAGGGCGGCGGCAAAATGCTGGACATCCGGCTGGTGGCGCCGGGTGGCCTCAACATGAGCCAGTGCTATGCCTCGACCCTGATCGGCGTGCGCGGGCCGGATCACACCGATGCGACCGGATTGCCGCTGTGGGCGCCCGCGCCGGTGCGCGTGCCGCCGCCGGCCGTGGCCGAACCAGACGGCGGCGCCGTCGCCGGTGCCATGCAGCGCCTGTGGCTGTTCAATCCGGGGCCGCGCGTGGTCGCCCAATGGCCGCCGACCGGCGACACGCCCGAGGCCCGGCTGCAGGCGGCGCTCGGGCATGCGCGCCAGCGGCTGTGGCGCATGGGCTGGACCCGCGAAGCGGTGCTCGAATCGCCGGCGCCCGACACGCCGGCCGGGGTCGCGTGGCGCATCGTCGACTCGCCGCTGGTCAACCGCGGGGCCTCGCTGGCATGGTTTGGCTGGCCGCTCGCGCCCGATGCCCAATATCTGCGCGAGGCGCTGCCGTCGAGCCGGCAAGCGCCGCAGACCCGCGGCGCGGCGCGGCGGAGCTATTCGCTACAGGTCGAATTCGACCACGACCGCCGGCAAAGCGAACCCCGGGCCATGCTGGTGCGTGACAGCGGCAGCGGTTCCGGCGCGCCGGGGCCGATGGCCTTGACCTTCCGCGCCCGGGGCCTGCGCGTGGGCGTCCATCACAAGGCCGTGTCGTACGGTCCGCAAGGGCCGCGGGCCTTGCCGTCCGCGACGCCGCTGGCGATCCCGGCGCCCACCGAAGGGGCGCCGCTGTCGGTGATGGACGAACTGATCAGTTGGGCGGCCGAAAGCGTCGACCTGGCGCCCGCCGGACTCGTGGCCCTGCCCGGCAATGTTGTGCGATACACGCTGCAACAAGCGTACAACACCGTCCACATCGGCGGGGCGCCGGCCGACCTGCAATGGAACTCGCCGGATGGCTGGGCCGACGTCAAGAATGACGAGGCGCTGCGGTTGCCCGCCGCCGACAAGCTGGTGCTCGAACTGAGACAGGCGACCCCGGGGGGCTGGGGGCCTTTGCACCTGACGCTGGGGACGGCAGGCGGGCCGGTGCGCAAATCCTTGTTCCCGCGCACCGGCGCGCGCCTGGCCGGCGTGTTCGACCGGGACGGCAAGCTGTTGGCGTTCGGCGAGGAACAAAGCGTCTATGTCGCCCCCGTTGCGCCGCCCGCCGGCAACGCCGCGGCGGCCACGTGGTTGCGCGTGGCCGCCGTGGCGTTGCCGGCGCGCCAGCACGCGATGGCGCACCAGGTCACCACGATCGATCTGGACGGGCGCCGCACGCACTTCGTCCACTAAGTCCACGCAACGCCGGCGGCGGCGTTGCCCACCCCCGCCTCTACTTTTGGAGAGAAATATGTTCAACTCAGAAACGCTCGAAGTCTGCATCGGCATGATTTTCCTGTTCCTGATGATGTCGCTGATCTGCACCGGAATCCGGGAATATATCGAAGGGATTTTGAAGTGGCGCGCCATGGACCTGGAGCGCGCCGTGCGCACCCTGCTCGACGACAAGGACGGCACGCTGGCCCAGTTTTTTTTCTCGCATCCGCTGATCTCGTCGTTGTATCAAGGCCAGTACGATCCGGCCAGGCTGGCCGGCAGCAGCGTCAACCGCAGCATCGGCGGCGATGGTCAATCCAAGCACATGCCGCTGGCGGCGCGGCGCAACCTGCCGTCGTATATTCCGGCCGAATTGTTCGTCAAGGCGCTCATCGACGTGGTCGGACGCGGGCCGGTGAGCGCCGGCGAACCGGTCGCCGATGAATCGCTGACCATCGAACTGTTGCGCAAGCGCGCCGCGGCGCTCGGCTCGCCCGTGCTGCAGCGCGTGGTGTTGAGCGCAATCGACCACTCGGAAGGCAATTTGAAGCAGATGACGCTGAATCTGCAAAACTGGTTCGACGGTTCGATGGACCGCGCCTCGGGCTGGTACAAACGCCGCACCCAGGCCGTCCTGTTCGGGCTGGGCCTGCTGACGGCGGTGGTGATGAATGTCGACGCCCTGTATGTCATGGGCCGCCTGACCACCGATAAGGCCTTGCGGGAAACCATCGTGACGGCCGCCGCGAAGGCGTCCAACCCGGCGGAAAAGGATGCCGCCAAGCTCGCCGACGACGCGCGCGATGCGCTGGCCGCGGTCGGCATGCCGATGGGATGGGTCGCGTCGGCGACTTCGCCCAATGTGTTCGGCTACACGCCGGTGCAGACCTGCGTGACGGGGAAACACACCGAGTGCGGCCAGCCGTACAACCTCATGCAATTGCTGATCGGCTGGCTGATCACGGCGATCGGGGTCATGCTGGGCGCGCCGTTCTGGTTCGACGTGCTGAACAAGTTCATGGTCATCCGCTCGACGGTCAAGCCGCACGAAAAATCGCCCGAGGAAGGCAGCGAAGACCGCAAGAACACGGCCGCCGCGCCGCCGGCGGCGGCCTTGCCAGCCCCCGCGCCGGCGCCGGTCCCGGCCGACCAGGGCAAACTGGCGGAGCAACCGGCAACTGGCTATCCAGCGGAAAAATCCTTTGTTCCACACCAATGGCGTGACGACGCCGTCAACCTCAAGGAGATCAAACTATGAGCGCAGGTTCCAATCAAGCCGCATTGATGGTCGATCGCGATCCGCGCCGTCTGGCGCCGGCCTTCGCCGAGGCGGTGCTTCGCGCCCTGGCCGAATGCAATTCCAGTCAAAACGCGCTGGGCGCCATGCTATACGAGGGTTACCGGTCGGCCGAGCTGCAAGCGATGTATTACCAGCGTGGGCGCACGGTGATACCGCCGCTCGCGCCGGTGACCAACGCGCCAACCAATCTGCAAAGCTGGCACGGCTACGGGCTGGCCGTCGACATCGTGCACGAGAAAAAATACTGGTCGCCGCCGGAAGGGGAAAAATGGTTCCGCCGGGTGGCCGCCATCTTCAAACAGCACGGCTGCGCCTGGGGCGGCGATTGGAAGAGCGTCGACCTGCCACACTTCCAATGGGGCCTGTGTACGGCCAGTCCGTCCAAAGCGGCACGCGACCTCATCACCAGCGACGGCATGCAGGCCGTCTGGAGCCGCCTGGGCGCGATTGACGGCAAACCGGCTTAGACTAGGCGAACGGCAGGGACGAGCTTGAGCCCTCCGCGCTGGCGGAGGCCGACCGGGCGACCGGGCCGGTCTCCGAGGCAAACCCGGAGGGAAAATCCTCCGGGACCTCGGACGGCAGGTCGGCATCCACGTGCGCACGGGTCGCGCTCAAGCTCGCGTCGACCCCCGCCGGCGGCAGTTTGATGCCCGCCAGCAGGCGTTCAAACGCCTGTGCCTCATCGTCCGATACCGGCCACCACGGCTGGCCTGTGACCAGCGGGTGCTCCCGCATGGCTTTTCTTAGCGGATCGTCCTCGTCCAAATAGGACGCACGCTCCAATTTTCCCCGCCAGTCCCAACCATACGCCTCATGCGCGGCGCCGATGGCGATCAGCCGCGTTTCTTCGATGATGGTGTGGGTGCCCGGCGGCGGCGCCGCCGCGCCTGGGGTCGAGATGCCAAGGCGCATGCCAAGCCGCTGCAATTTTTCGTGCGACTCGCGCCGCCAGCGTTCGCCGATCGTTTCTTCCGGCGCGCTGCCTTGCTGCAGCATGGCGAAATACCGCAGGCGGTTGCCCCAGCGCTTGATGGCGCGCGGCGTGTTGCGATGCTGCGCCGCCACCTCGGTCCAGACCTTCAAACCCTTCTTGAAGTCATCCGAGTCCCGCACTTCAATGGCTTGCTCCCGTAGCCGCAACAGGCCGTGCACCAACAGAATCAGCGACATGGCCGCGAGCAGCGCCAGCGGCAAACCATAGACGAACTCGACAGGATTGACCTGGCCACTTTGGAATTTTTTGGCCTGCACCGGCGGGGCCTGCGCCGCAGAGACCTGGGCGGGCGCCGACGGCAACGCCGTTTTCGATGGCGCCGCCGACGGCGACGCGACGGCCGCCGGCGTGGCCGCCGCCGGCGTCACATCGGGCGCCGGCATGCGCACCATGGCGCCGATCAGGATGCCGAGGCAGATTGCGGCCGCCGCCAGGCAGAGCGGCCAGGCGGTGGCGAAGCCTTGCACGATTTGGCGCCAGCCGCCGTCGTCGCCTGCCGCGCGTCCGCTGAACAAGGTATCGGCACCGATTTCACCGCGTGTCGGCACCATGATTTCCAGATTGATGAGTTTTTCAAGATAGTCGTGCGCGTAGGCGCGCCGGCGCCGCCTCGCCGCTTCTTCCGGCAACGGCTGCCGCCCGTCGAGCGTGGTCGCGGTCTCCGCCGCCAGTTCGTTGGCGATCTTCTCGAACGCCATGCCCAGCGCCGCCGCCACCCTGGAGGTCGCCATGCCGAACACCACGAAACACTTGCCCGAGGCCGTGAGGAAATTCACGGTTTCCAGCACTTCCAAGATGTTCTCGGGCCGGCACCGGTCAAGGTCGTCGATGACGATGGTCATGCGGTAAGGTAACGCGTCGGCCACTTCTTCGAACTGCTGGGCGAACGCCGCGCGGAAATTGTTTTGCGCGCTTGCCTGCCTCAGACTGATGTGCTCGGACACGCCCTTGACCATGACCGCCGGATCGACGCCGAATGCTTTCATGCCCTTGTAGAGCGCCGCCAGCGCCGCGCACAGGGCCAGTACTTGCGCCAGCGGCGCCAGCTGCTGCACGCCAAGGCCGCTGGCGGCGGCCGTTGTGGAGCCGTCGAGCAGTTTCGGCAGCGCGGCCAGCCGAGTCAACAGATCGAGCAATTCGCCCACCGAATGCCGGAATGGAAACGCGCATGCGCTCGACACCAGCACCAGCAATATGAAACTCAATAGAAAATGCTGTTTCGAGCGTATCCACAGCAGCTTGAGGCGGAATATCCATCCGGCCGGCTTGAGCGACGACGGCGCCGCCTCGGCGCGTATCGCCCCGAGCAACGCGCTAAACAGCTGTTCGTCCTTTTGGTGGTGCCAGGCGTTGAACCAGATCGGACGCTGGCCGTAGCGTTTGAGGTCGGCGCACAGCAGACGCATCAGTGAACTTTTGCCGGTGCCCCAATCGCCGGTGATGGCCAAGGTCAGCGGAGGCGAGGTTTTCTTGTTGCGCAGGAAGCGCGACAGGCCGCGCGCCAGCGGGCCGAACTCGAGCCGGTCGTCCTCGAAGGCGGCGATGGCGTCGTCGTCGACAAACATCCCGGCCGCCGACTTGTCGCCGGCGAGCGAGCGGCGCCGGCGCAATGCGAAGCGCAACATGACGATCGCCGGCAGCAGCGCGACCCAATACCACAGGGCGGGAAGCCGCCGGTAGCCGGCCCAGCCCTCGCGCCAGTTGGCGCCGCCATCAGTGGTGCCGTGCAGGGTGCCGTTGCGCATGGCCCAGCCGCGCAAGCCGTCCTCCAGGAATGTCGCCGCCGTCGACGGGGAGTCCGGCCCTCCCCCCTCCGGCAGCCCGGCCGACCACCAGTCGCGGCCGCCATCGCCGCTCAGGTAGATGGTGCTGCTCCCGAAACGGTTGCTGATGGTCCACCATCCGCGTGCGCCGTCGGCGCTAAAACGGGGCAAGGCGGGATACCCGACTACGATACCAGCGCCGACATCGTGCCGAATCGGCGGATCGAGCCGGCCGCCGTCGATAACAATGCCGCGCGGGCTGCGAAATTCGTTTGCCGGCACCGCATGCCATGTCTCGCCAAGGTTTTCGGACCGGAAGCGTTGCGTCAAGGTGGCCGCCCACAACAGCTCTTTTTGACCTTCCCACAGTGCAAGGTCATACACGGTCTCGCCGAGTCCTTTCGACGACCTGCGCCAAGCCGTCCCGCCATCGCTGGTAAGCAGCATGGGGCCGTCCTGTCCGAGGGCCACGCCATGCAAGCCATCCTTCGCCACGACGATCTTGATCAGGTGGGTACGCTCCTGGACCGGCGCCCGCGTCCAACGCTGGCCGCCGTCGACGGTTTGCTGGATGCTGCCGTTGTCCCCCACGGCCCAGCCCCGCAGACCGTCCCGATGCACCGCAACGGCATTCAGGGCGTCCGCTCCCGCGCTGGTCTGGGCCGCCCACGTCGCCCCGCCGTCGGCAGTGGCGATGATCGTGCCGCCGCTGCCGACAGCCCAGCCGCGCAGACCGTCGGCAGCGAACGCCGGCGACGAGATGCGCCCGAGCGCGTTGCGTGTCTGTGCCTGCCAACCGACACCGCCGTCATTGGAATGGACGATACCCGCCGACCCGGCGATCCAGAGACGGGCACCATCGCCTTGTGCGGCCAACGCATAGATCCTGGAATGGCCCGTGACTGCGGTGTGCGTCCAAGTCCGTCCCCCATCCCGGGTCGCCGACAGCCGGCCGGCCTGGGTCGTGGCCCAACCATGCTTGCCGTCCTCAAGCATTTCAATATCAGAAAAGACCAGGTCCGGTTGGCGGTCCACGCGCCGCCAATCGCGGCCACCATCGGTGGCCCAGAACAGGTCGCCCGCTTCGTTGACAATCCAGCCGCGCTTGCCGTCGCGCAGGAAACGCACCTTGACGAAGGGGAATCGGGTATCGATGTCCATGCCAGAGACGCGCCGCCAGGTGGCGCCGCTGTTATCGGTGGTAAGCAACGTGCCTCGATCGCCGATGACCCACGCCTTTTCGCCGTCGTCGCTCCAGAAAGCCGATTTCAGCGCATCGTCCCGGCCGGGCCGCCATGAGGTGCTCCAAGTCGGCGAACGCCAATGCTCGCCGCCATCGTCGCTACTGGCAAAAGCGCCATCGAGACCCACGACCACGCCATGGCGGCCGGCCGGATCGAAGGCGATCGAAGTCCACCGCTTGCCCTCCAGCGCAGCCGCCGAGACCGTCGTCCAACGCCGGCCTCCGTCCGTGGTCCGCCGCAGCCCGGCCCCACCCACCGCCCAGCCGAGCCGCCCGTCCGCACTGAAGGCCAGCGCGTCGACCTGCGTCAGCGCGCTGGCGATCGGCGACCAATCGGCGCCGCCGTTGTCGGTGCCGACCAGGTCGCCGGCCGTGGAGAGGCCCCATCCCCGGCGGCCATCGCGCAGGAACATGATGAAACGCATCGCGCCGGTATCGGGCAACCGCAGAAAAGCATTGCGTTCCAATGGCGTCCAGAACGATGTTGGCTTGAACCAATTGATGCCGATGGGCGCGGGAAGTTGACGCATTGCGACCCACGTCGTCGCGGCCAGCCAGACCAGGATGAGCAGGAACCAGGCATTGAGCTTGTGTCTGGGCTTTCGCGCCGGTGATGGGGGTGTCGCCATGTGCCTGCCTCGGAGAATGGGAAACCGCAGACTGGCGGCATTGGAGCGAGGGGGCCGCACGAGCCGGAAAATGTTGTTTTAACGACATTAGCATGGGCCATGACAAAAGACAAGGGTTGCCGGGCGTCGATGCCATGAGGCGCGCCGGCCTGCATCGCGGCGGCATTTGCGCTCACGCCTGCTTGTCGACGGGCGGCGCCGTCGCGGGGGACGCCACCGCGCTTGATCGATGCGCGCGGTGGATCGCGTACAACGCCAAACCCGCCACGGTGCAGATGCCCGCCATCAGCATGACGAAGCCTTGCGGCGTGACCAACTCCCACAGGGCGCCGGCGAACCCCGACAGCAGGTTGCCGGTGAACGAGCAAAAGAACCACGCGGCGATGGTGGTGGCGGCGAAGCGCTTGGGCGCCAGGCTGGCGAACAGACCGAGCCCGACGGGAAGGATGTACAGCTCGGCCAGCGTGAAGATGCCGAAAAAGGCGATTAGCCACAGCCAGGTGATGGCGTAGCCGCCGGCGCCGCCGACGACGATCAACGCCGCCAGCATGGCATAGGCGGCGCCGACGCCGATGGCGCCCTTGCTCATGCGCTCGAGCGCCGGCGTCGCCCTGCCCCTGGCCGCGCGGCGGTTCCAGACGCGCACCAATATCGGACTGAGCAGGAAGACGAACATCGGATTGAGCGACTGGAACCAGGTGACGGGGATCGTCAGCCCGAACGCCTGGCGTTCCACCGCCGTGTCGGCCCAGACGGCGAAGGTGTTGCCGGTCTGTTCGTAGGCGACGCGGAACAGCATGACGGCGAGCGCAACGGCGACCAGCATGCGGATGCTGCCGCCGCCGTCACCCTCCGCCACCGGCGCGTGCCGGTCGCCCGCCCTGGAGGCCTCCACCGGCAGATGCTTGCCGCCCAAAATGTAGCCGAAGATCGGCGTCAGGTAGACGCCGGCGGCGTAGGCGCCGAACACGATCGAGGAGAACGCCTGCGTGTAGTGCAGCTCCTTGGTCATATAATAAATTTGCAGCGCGCGCATGCCGAAGAACGAGAACTTTTCCCACATCTCGGTCAGGAACAGAATCGTCAGCCCCTTGGGCTGGCTGAACCAGGCGGCCGGCCGGCGGGCGCTGCGGCGCCGAAGAACCTCCAATGGTCGACGTTGAACAACGGCGCCCGGTACTTGCCCTTAAAAACGAAGAACACGTCGTGCACGCCGGTGGCGCCGCCGACCGGCGTCTCGACGGTGCGCCAGTTCTGCCAGCCGCCCGTGTTCGGCACCGTCAAGGTGCCCAGCAACGGGCCCTGCACGTTGCCGAGCCGGATCTCGATCTGCCCGCCCCTGCCGCCGCTGGCCACACTGGCGGCGAAGCGCGCCGGCCCGGCCGCGCCGAAATCGACGCCCGCCACCTTGATGTAGGTGCGGTCGACGATGTCGGCCACGTGCATGCCGGCGCCCGGCCCCTTTGCCGTGCGCACGCCGGGAGCCCAGTCGAACGGACGGTCCACGTCATGCTTGATGCGCGAGGTCCAGGCGATGGTCTCGGCCTCGACCCGGTGGTACGGGTCGAGCCGCCCGAGTTGCTCGACGCCGTCCCGGTCCCACCACGGCAGCGCCGGAATGGTGCCGTCGGCGTTGTAGCTGAATTTGGCGACCGTGACCGAGCGCCGCTCGCGGTGGACCGGCGACTGCGCGAAGTTCAACTCATAGTGGAAGCCGAAGACATAGGAATTGCCCTTGTAATCGATGATGCCGGGATGGTTGCCCGTGGACGCAGCGTTTGCAGCCATGATCGGCCCCTTGTACTGCCACGGCCCCGTCGGCGAAGCACTCATCGCGTAGCCGATGCCCTCCGGGCAGCAGGTCGAGGCGTAGGCCATGTAGTAGTGCTTGCCCCGCTTGTAGAACCATGGCCCCTCCTGGTAGTCGGCCGGCCTGCTGTCGCTTTTGACGATGGGGCCGGAGTACGACACCATGTCCTCGTTGAGCTTGACGTACCAGAGATGCGGATTGCCCCAGTACAGATAGGCCTGGCCGTCGTCGTCGATGGCGACCGTCGGGTCAAAGTAGCCCTCGGCCTTGTCGATCAGCGGCTTGCCCAGCGCGTCCTTGAACGGGCCGGCCGGGTTGTCCGCCACCGCCACGGCGATGACGTTCTTGGGCCAGCCGGCCACGCTGACCGGGGCGTACAGGTAGAACTTGCCGTTGCGCGCGATCACTTGCGGCGCCCAGGCGTCGTTGTCCTGCACCGCCCACGGGAACGTGGCCAGCGAGGCGACCGCGCCGTGGTCGGTCCAGTTGACCATGTCGGTGGACGAGTACAACAGCCAGTCGCGCATCTTGAAGTCGCTGGCGTCGTCCTCGTCGTGGCTGGTGTACAGGTAGACCACGCCGTCATGCACCAGCGGCGCCGGGTCGGCCGTGAACCGGGTCTGGACGATGGGGTTGGCGGCCGTGGCGGGCGGCGTCGCCATGGCCAGCGCCATGAGCAACGCCGCCCGCCACGCTTGCAGGATCGCGCGCGTAACGAAGGTTCGATCCATGTTAGAACGCCATCCGCACGCCGGCGCGGTAGGTGCGGCCCACCACGTCATAGATGGCCGGGTTGATGCCGTAGCTCAGGTTGGTCTGCGGCAGCAACACCGGCGCGCGGTCGGCCAGGTTGTCGATCTTGGCGTAGGCGGTGATTTGCGGCGAGAACTTGTAGGTCGCGCCGAAATCGACGTAGACCGCGCCCGGGATGTGGTTGTCGTAGATCGTAGGGTGCGCCGCCGTCGGCAGCGGGCAGTTGGTTTGGCACTCGATGTACTCGTTGTTGTACACGCCGGCGCTGATCCAGCGCTGCGACAACGTCAGGCCGATCTTGCCATAGTCCCACGACTGCTGCAGCAGCGCCTTCCACTTCGGCGTGCTGCCGAACATGTTGCCGGCGCCCTCGCTCGGTATCGTGCCCGGCAGGCCGGGGTCCGACACCGAATGGATCATGCGGCTGGCCAGCCCACGCAGGGTGACCGTGCCAGGCACGCCGTAGTCGCTCAGGTTGGCGCGGTAGGCGGCCTCGAAGTCGATGCCGCGCGTGTGCAGCGAGGCGAAGTTGAACGCTTGCGCCAAGACGAAATTGGTGCCGGCCGGACCGTTGATCGACACGGCCGAGCACACCTGCTGGAAGCCGGCGTAGCACAGGTCGACCTCCTGCTGCGGACCCAGCGAGCTGATCACGTTCTTGACCTTGATGTCGTAGTAGTCGATCGACAGGTTGAAGTTACGCGCCCAGCTCGGCTGGCTGAGGACCACGCCGAACGAGTTGTTGCGGGCGCTCTCAGGTTTCAGGTCCGGGTTGCCGACGTTGCGTTGCTGGACCTGGATCGACTGGCCCTGGTTGTTGTTGACCGCTTGGTTGGTGACCGTGGTGGCGGCGAACAGCTCGCTCAGATTGGGCGCACGCACATCGGCCGAACTCACCGCGCGCAGGCGCAGGCCGTCGATCGGGGTCTGCCAGGTGGCGCCGAGCTTCCACGCGCGCGCCTTGCCGGCCGTGCTGTACTTCTCCTCGCGGTCGGCCAGGTTCAGGTTGGCCTCGCCCCAGGTGGCCGATTTCAGGAATGGAATGTTGAACTCGACATACGCTTCCTTGACGTTGAACGAGCCCTTGCCGTTGTGGTAATTGCCAGCGAACCAGTTGTCGCCGGTGACGGACAAAGTCGGGTCTTGCGGATAGCTGGCGCTGTAAGGCGACTCGTAGGCCACGCCCGCGCCGTACGGGTCCCCGTAGACCGAGTATTTCTCGCGCCGCCATTCGGCGCCGAACGCCATCGAGATCGGACCGGCCCAGCCCTCGGCCACCGTGCCGTTGATGTTAGCGCTAACTACATTTTGACTCGAATCGGTGTGTTGCCTTGGCCCGTTGGACGGCGCGATGTAGTTCCAGGTGGCGGCGTCGATCGAATTGTTGCCGAAGATGTTGATCGGCATGCAGCCGGCCGCTCGCGCCGCCGCGCTGCGGCAGACGATCTGTCCGGTGGCGGCGTCGCGCACGCCGTCGATGGCGAAGTTGTAGCGCGGGTTGAGCGTGATGTCCTGCACGCGCAGCACGGTGGTGTTCTCGCCGTGCTCGGCGTAGGCGTCGTACGACCACTCCTTGCCGAATAGCCCGAACTTGCCGTTGGCGCCGACCACGACGCGGCGCTGGGTGCGGGTCGGATGGACATTGATGAACTCGGGGAACTGCGCGTTGGCGGTGCCGACCGGCATGGTGCCGCCCGGATAGCCCGAGGCGCAACCGGCCGCCACCGAGGCCGGCAGGAAGGCGTTGTCGCACTTGATGGCAAGGTTGCCCTGCTTGGCCGCGCCCGGGCTCGGCGAGAACACCGACGTCACCTCGGCCCAGTTGCCGGTGACATAGATTTCGTTGTCCGCGTCCAGGTCCCACGACACGCGGGTGTAGGCCACCTTGCGCTTGAAGTTCATTGCCAGGTTGGTGCCGGCGCCGACGCTGCCCGACAGGTCGCCGCCGACGCAGAAGTTGCCGACGCAGTTGGTGCCGTACTGGAACGGATAAGGCGAACCGTCGGCCGCGAACGCCGTGCCGCGCAACGCGCCGCCGGTGATCAGGCCGTATTTGGCGTACTGCTGGTGCTGGGCGTGCAGGATGCTGGTGTAGCGCGGCAGACCGGCTGCCTGCATGTCCTTGGTCGATTCCTGCAGCGCCGGATTCTTGTACCAGTCGCGCCCGTTCGGGCCGACCTCGCCGAAGCCGGGCGAATCGATGCCGCCCTGCTTGGTGAATTCGCCGCTGACGGTCACGTGCAGGCGGTCGCCGGCGAAGGCCTTGCCCCAGGCAGCCTGAACGGTGCCGTTCTTGTCGTCGCCGTAGGTAGTCATGCCGCCGCCGAGGTGGGCCTTGAAGCCGCTGAATTTCTTGTCGGTGATGAAGTTGACCACGCCGCCGATGGCGTCCGACCCGTAGGAGGCCGAGGCGCCGCCGGTGACCACGTCGACACGCTTGACCAGCAGTTGCGGGAACTGGCTGACGTCGGTCACGCCGGTGACGTTGGCGCCGACGACGCGCTGGCCGTCGAGCAGGGTCAGGGTGCGGTTGGTGCCGAGGCCGCGCAGCGACAGCGACGACAACCCCTGCAGGCCGCTCGAGGTGCTGAAGGTGTTGACCGTGCGGCCGGTGCTGCCCTGCAACGCCGGGAGCTCGGTCAGCGTTTCGAAGATGTTCGGCTTGGCCGCCTTGTCGAGGTCGGCGCTGGTCAGGCTCGTTGTCGGGGTTGGCTGGTTGAATCCGCGCGCGGCGATGCGCGAGCCGGAAACGACTACCGTGTTTTCCGGGGTGGCGGCGACGGGTTCGGGCGCGGCGGGCGTGGCCGGCGTGGCGGCGGCATCGGCCGGCTTGGCCTCGCCGGCGGTGGTAGCGCTAACAGGAGCTTGCGGCTCATTCGGCGTCTGCTGGGCATGGCCTGGCATGGCGAACATCGCACAGGCCCCTGCGACGGCGAGGTTCATCAAGCTGCGTTGACATGGTGATTTCATTTGGTCTCCATCTATTTTTTTTAGTGTGGTCGTGGTGTGGGCGATCGGCTTGGCCGCCCTGCTTCCAAACTGCTGGTGTCGTCGTTGGTCACCTCCGTGGCATGTGTCGTTTAGTAAAACACTTGAAATAACTGACTAACAAATTGAATGTAGCGATCTGATTATCGAATAACCAATAACTTTTTATTCGTTATCGATGTCCAAAACGATATCACCCCGCATCACTCCCATAGAACGTTATCGATAAAATGATAAGCGCTAACATCGCGCGGCATGTGGCGCACGGCGAGGCCGACTGTGGTCAGGCGGCCACGCAGAGGCGTTTTTAACGCGGTTTGAGGTAACCATGCATGCCCAGCCAACGCGCGAACCCGTCGAACCATCCGGTGCTGGTCGTGGTCTTCTGGTACATCCCGAATCCATGGCCGCCCTGCTCGTAGAGGTGGAACTCCACGGGGCGCTTGGCGCCGCGCCAGCTGTCGATCAGGCCGAAGCCGGCGTTGGCGAAGAACGGATCGTCCGCCGCAAGCGCGACGAACAGCGGCGGCGCGTCGGACGGCACGGCCGCCGCCATCGCTGATACCGGTCCGTAGATATTGGCGATGAATGCCGGCTTGGCGTCCTGCCCGTGCAACGCGGTCGCCATGGTCAGCATGGCACCTGCGGAGAAGCCGAGCATGCCGACGCGGTCGGGGTCCACATGCCATGCCTTGGCGCGCGCGCGCACCAGCGCGAACGCGGCGCGGGCGTCGGCGATCTGCGGCGCATGGGCGGTTGCGGGATCTTGCGGGGCGGGCGGACGCTTGGCTGTGGCCGAAAACATCTCCGCCATCGAGCGCTCGAAGCCGGCCATGTCCGCCGGCGTCTGGTTCAGGCGGTACTTCAGCACGAACGCCGCCACGCCTTTGTCCGCCAGCGCCCTGGCGACCGCCCAGCCCTCGTTATCCATCGACAGCGTGCGGAAACCGCCGCCCGGCGCGACGATGACGGCGGCGCCGGTCGCCTTCGCCGCAGGCGGCAGGACCGGCGTCAGCGTGGCGACCGTGACGTTGCGCGCGAACACGCTGCCGTACTGACGATGCCAGCTTTCCGGCGCCGCCGCGCCGGGAAGGACGCCCGTGTCCAGCGTGATCGCGTCGGGCTGGGCGGGGGCCGGGATGGGCGTCATGTCGCCCTCGCCCGCCAGCACGTTGGCGGCCACCGAGCTGGCCAGTATCGCCGTCCACACTACTCGGGTTTTCAATTGTTTTACCAAGGTCATTTGCCGTCTCCATATGGGTTCCGGACAGCGCGATCCGCGATCCGGAAATATTGTTGGACATCCTATGCCACCACAAGTTACCATAAATGCACGCCAATGTTAGCGCATATCATTTGATGTTAGGGAATGATTACGGTAGCTGTGCGAAAACAAAAATAGTGGAGACAACGATGCAAAAGGAAGGTAAAACGCGCCCGCGAACACGTCGGGCCTGGGTGGCGATGTGCGCCTTGTCCATGGCGCTGGCGACAGCAGCGCAAGCGGCGCCCGGCGCGGCCGCAGGTTCGAATCCCATCATCCGCGACAAATTCACCGCCGATCCCGCCCCTTTGGTGGTCGGCGATACCTTGTACTTGTACGTCGGCCATGACGAGGCGCAGCGCGACGAGATGTTCAACATGCGCGAATGGCTGGTCTACTCGACCAAGGACATGCGCACCTGGACCAGCCATGCGCCCATCATGAACGTGAAGGATTTCAAGTGGGCCAAGGCCGATGCCTGGGCGTCGCAAACCATCGAGAAGAACGGCAAGTTCTACTTCTACGCCGCCGTGGAGCATGACGCCACGAATCCGGGCAAGGCGATCGCGGTGGCGGTATCGGACAAGCCGACCGGCCCTTTCGTCGACGCGCGCGGCTCGGCCCTGGTCAGCAACAAGATGACGCCCAAGGGCACGCATGGCTGGGAAGACATCGATCCCACCGTGTTCACCGACGACGACGGCACCACTTGGCTGGCGTGGGGCAATCGCCAGTGCTATATCGCCAAGCTGAAACCCAACATGGTGGAGCTCGACGGACCGATCCAGGAGATCACGCCGCCGCACTTCGAGGAAGGCCCATGGCTGCACAAGCGCGGCAAGCTCTACTATCTGACTTATGCCTCGCTCGACCGGACCACGCAACGCGACGAGCACGTGTCGTACTCGACGGCGCCTTCGATCACCGGTCCGTGGACCTATCGCGGCCTGCTGACCGGGTCCGGCAAGTACAGCTTTACCATCCATCCGGGCATCGTCCAGTTCAAGGACAACTGGTATCTGTTCCTGCACAACGCCACCTTGGCGATCGGCGACATGAACGGCGCGATCGGGCGCCGCGCGGTCACCGTCGAGCATCTGCAATACAACGCCGACGGCACCATGAAACCGGTGGTGCAGACCGAGGCCGGCGTCAGCGTGCCGCCGCCCAAGCGGTGAGCATGCCGATTGGCCGCGCGATCACTCTTCGTACCTGTACAGCGCGGCGCGATGGAAGGGATCGATATTGAGGTCCACCACCGCGAGTCGCGCGTGGCCGCCCTAGTCGCTGGCGGTCTCGCACTGGCGTTGATACGCACGGCCGTGCCGACTCGACGGTCACCGGTGAGCCATGTTTGCTTTGTATTTGCGGCTAGACGGAATTTTTTACGTTCAGATCGATCGAATACTCATCTAGCCGGAGGTTCGGAAATGAGTAGCCATCCCTTGCCCGACAAACGAAGAAACGAACCGACGGCCAGCGAAGTTGCGGGCGGCGGCGAGCCGCCCTATGATGGGGATATGGAAAAGCGCGTCGAAAAAATCGAAGCAGATATCACTGCCATCAAAATTGATGTCGCGGTGATTGTAGCTAACGGTGCAACCAAGGCGGATATGGCAGAGTTAAGCTACGCCACGAAGGCCGATATTGCAGAGTTAAGAAATGCCACCAAAGCCGATATCGCAGAATTGCGGGCCGCCACCAAGGCCGATATCGCAGAATTGCGGGCTGCCACCAAGGCCGACATCGCAGAATTACGGGCCGCCACCAAGGCTGAAATTGCTGAAGCGAAGACCTCGATCATCCTGTGGGTGGTCGGGGCAATCTTCATTTCGCAGTTGCTGCCTTCCCTCCTCAAGCTGTTCGCCAACTAGCCTGCCTTTGCCCGCCGGGCAAGCCCTCACCACCAGTCTTTTGATATTCATCCCCGCTACGCGACAGCTTTGTAGGTGCGCAGCGATGAAGGTGTGATAGCTAACATACGCGGCCGCTCATATCTGGGAAGGTATATCTAACCGGGAGATGCGATGAAAAACGAGGAATCGACGGTCATCACTCAGCCAGAAATGAGGAGAAATTCCGACACGACCCGCCGAGTCGAGGAGGCGCTGAACATTGCCCGCTTGGAGGGGATAGGTCCGGCACTTGATTTTATGCAGCAAGCCGGCGTGGAGCGCCAGGTCGCTGTGAGAGTGCTGACAGGAGCCGACTTCCGCCGAAAGTCATTGTTGCGCTAGCTGACGACTACAGCGCACCCAGCGCGCCACAGGCCAACATTATGGCGTCGCTACGCCGCAAAACATGGGGGATGAACATGCTGCAGTACCTGATCAACATGACCGCCGACGGTGCCGACTGCTGGCTGACATTTTCGGATGAAGACGTCAGCCGCATACGGAGCGCCACAAAAGGCAAAACCATCGATCTCGAAAATTACGTGGCATTCCGGCCAGAGGAACGGAGCCTCGCGCTATCGAAAAAGCCCGCGCATGTGGACTCCGCAGTGGTCTCCTACGCCCAACTTTGCAAAAAACTGGCCGAAGCTGAAATCGCTGCGGACGAGGTTCGACGCGAGCGTTAAGGAAGAAGTCGCCTTGTCGACCCGGAGCGCTCGTTCGCGTAGCGCGATGTCGGCACGCCGGGCTCCAGCATCACGACGCCGCCGGCCAGCCTTTCCACCCTATCGTTTTGCCGAACCGTTTTGCGCCACCGCTGCGCGACTAACCCGAAAGCCGATCCGCTTTTGATGCGATGACAACCTCGGCAATATGCCTCTGAAAGTCCGTTTTATCGTATCATAAGGAAATGGATGCTTCCACGGCATACGGCAGCGCGCGCACCAACCGCACCGTTATCGCTCGTCGCCGCAAAGGGAGGGAGGCGCCACCGATCTCCGCGACACCCAACGAAAAAGGTAACTGATGCAAGCGTCGGATCAATCCACGAGCGAAGACGATCTGTCTCGATTGTCGCGACAAATCCTGGGGATGCGCGATCTTGTCTTCGCCGAATGGGAACACGATGTTCGGCGTCTGGTCGCCGGCGCCAAGCACGTCTTGCACCCGATTCTCATCAACACTCTGCCTATATTTTACGACAATATTGCAGAGGCACTAAGCCCGGATCATCCACGACAGCACGCCACCAGCAACACCGACATCGCGGCGGCACATGGCAACGAACGCGCCAGGATGACGTCGTACGGGCCCGATCAGATCATTCACGAGTATCAGATTTTTCGTGACGTTTTTTCGCGCGTGGCGGATTCCCAGGGGCTCACGCTTAGCCGCGCCGAGTGGGGCATCGTGAATGCTTCGATAGACTCCGCCGTCCGCGAGGCGGTCAAGAAATTCACCGCGATGCACGACTCGATGCGCCAGCGTGTCGCCGCGTCCCTGTCGCACGATATGCGCAATCCGCTCTCGGTGATCGTCAATGGCGCCCACGTGCTAACGCTGGGCCCGCCAGCGGAGAAAGCGCAAGGCATCGCCGGAAAAATCCTCGATAGCGGCCGGCGCCTGAGCGGAATGATCGAAGAACTGCTCGACGTTTTAAGCTTTCACAAGGGCGAAACCGTTCCGCTCGACCTGTCCCGATTCGATCTCCTGGAACTGGCCAAGCAGGTGTGCGCGGATGCCAATGTGAGTGACGGTAAATGTTCGGTGAGCGGGTCCGCCTTGGTGGGCTACTGGTGCGAGAAATCGTTGCGCAGAGCGTTGGAAAATCTCGTCGCAAATGCGATGAAATATGGCGACGGCGCGGACGTGACGATCAAGGTCGATGGCGCCCATGGCCGGATGATGCTGTCGGTACACAACACCGGTAATCCGATCCCGGCGGAAGATCGAACGCGGATTTTCCAGTACCTGTGGCGCCAAGATAGCGCGCGGGATCAACGGGGATGGGGTATCGGCCTGCCGTTCGTGCAATCGGTGGCGGAGAGCCACGGCGGCAGCGTGGCGGTCGATAGCTCACCGGAACAGGGAACGACGTTTTTGATCGACCTGCCGATCGATTGCCGCCCGTTCGTTGCCGACGAGGTGCCGTAAGGTTCTTCTTGCCGTGGTGCGTCATTAGCTGTCCGCCAGGGTGTTCCGCCCTTTTCCACCCAACATGAAAAAAGGGCTTACGATTACTCGTAAGCCCTTGATCTACAGCGAATTCTTGGTGGGAAGTGCAAGTTTCGAACTTGCGACCCCTGCAGTGTGAATGCAGTGCTCTACCCCTGAGCTAACCTCCCGAAGCGGGGCGAATTATCGCATACATCCCCTGGAAAATGGAAGGGCGAACGCGAAAATTATCCGTTTACGCCCTTTGCTTGCGGCGGGCGACGGCACCGAGCAGGCCCAGGCCGCCCAGCATCATGGCGTAGGTTGCCGGCTCGGGCACGGCGCTGGGAACGGACGCGTCGGCGAATTCGACGCGCAAACCGGTAGGATTGCCGGCGTCGAGCGCGTAATTGGTCACCGAGAACTGCAGTCCGTTGACGCCCGCCAGGAATCCGCTGCTGGCGCCAAAATCCGTCCAGCCGCCGAAGCCGGCGCCGCTGGAGATGAGTTGACCATTCAGATAGACGGCTACTTCGTTGTCAGCGGCGTAACGTCCAAGGAAACTGGCGCTGGCTGCCTGGTCGGCGGTCAGCGTGAAGGTCAGCGAATAGGAGTACTCGCCCGCAGTGAAAGGGTCCAGCGACTCTCTGGCATTGCTGGTCGGCGTGAGCCACTTCGACGTGCTGCTGTTGGGCAGCCATTCACCGCGCAGGTCGCTGTCGTGGCTGATATAGGCGCCATCGCTAATCGTATCGCCCGAGATGACGGTCAACGCGTAATTCGAATCGATCGTGCCGGATGCGCCTGCGCCCGTGTTGTACAGGCCGGGGATGGCGGCCGCGTAGGCCGAGCTGAACGCGATTGCCGACAAGGCGATGGCCGAGATAAATTTCTTCATAAGAATTTGCTCCAGAGGGTTGGGAAGACAAGCCGGCCGCCCTGCGGGGTGCCGGCGTTGCAGCAAATTCATTATAAATATTTTATTTTTTATTGCCTATTAAGCAAATGTCAAAATATTACGAGGCCATTTTACTTTCAATCAGGCGGCCGGCGCGAGGCTGGCGGTCCAGATGCACTGTCCCTTGACGGCCTTGTCGAGGCCGGCCAAGGTGGCCGCGTGCGCGGCAAGCTCATCGTCCGACGCCGGCAGGAAGATGATGTCGGCCAGCGGCACCGGTTCGAGCAAGGCGCTGCCGACGACGACCTCCTCCTCCACATCCATGCCCAGGCTGTTCTGCCCGCGCGTCATCGACAGGTAGACGTCGGCCAGCAGCTCGGCATCGAGCAATGCGCCGTGCAGCTTGCGGTGCGAGTTCGACACGCCGTAGCGGTCGCACAGCGCATCCAGCGAGTTGCGCTTGCCCGGGTGGAGTTCCTTGGCGTGCACGAGCGTGTCGATCACGCCGCCGATATGGGTCGAGAAGTCCGGCAGCTTGAGCAGACGGAATTCGTGGTTCAGGAACCCCAAGTCGAACGGCGCGTTGTGGATGATGACTTCGGCGCCCTGGATGTATTCGCGCAGCTGCTCGACGATCTCGTGGAATTTCGGCTTGTCGCGCAAGAACTCGGTGGTCAGGCCGTGGACGTTGAGCGCGCCCTCTTCCGATTCGCGTTCCGGATTGATGTAGACGTGGAAGTTATTCCCGGTCAGCATGCGATTGTGCAGTTCGACGCAGCCGATCTCGATGATGCGGTTGCCCAGCTTGGGGTTGATACCGGTGGTTTCGGTATCGAGAACGATTTGGCGCATAAGTACTCTGTGGTTGCTACGGTCAAGCGGAGAAGTATAACAGGCCGCTCATCAGCTAAGCGGCCAGTGGCCTAGCGGCCGCGGGCCAGTTCGACGCCGCGGTTGGCCAGCACGTCGGCGCGCTCGTTGCCCGGGTGGCCGTTGTGGCCGCGTACCCAGCGCCATTCGACCGTGTGCATCGTTTGCGCGGCGTCGAGCGCCTTCCACAAGTCCTCGTTCTTGACCGGTTCCTTGGCGGCGGTTTTCCAGCCGCGCGCTTTCCAGCCGTGTATCCATTCGCTGATGCCTTTTTGAACATACTGGCTGTCGGTGTGCAGCACCACCGTGCACGGGCGCTTGAGCGCGCTCAACGCCTCGATCACGGCCTGCAATTCCATGCGGTTGTTGGTCGTGTCGCGCGCGCCGCCGCAGATTTCCTTCTCGGCGCCGTCCGCCACCAGCAACGCGCCCCAGCCGCCCCAGCCAGGATTGCCCTTGCACGCGCCGTCGGTAAAAATTTCCACCTTATCCATACTGCTATTCCCGCCTTTTGTTTGTTGCAGGGACGACCACCTGGGCCGTCGCCGATTTTTTGGTCCAAGCCGGACCGATCAGATGCATGCCCTTGACCCGCTTGATCGCTTGTACGATGTAGACGCCGCCGAAGAACGGCCACCAGCGCGGCCCGGCATTATCCATGAATGCGTAGCGGTTCAGCCATTTTTCTGTGCGGCAGGCCGGCGCGTAGCAGCCGAAATGACTTTGGCTGGCGCTCATATTCAATA
The DNA here is from genome assembly GCA_024123915.1 of Oxalobacteraceae bacterium OTU3CAMAD1. NCBI lineage: Bacteria > Pseudomonadati > Pseudomonadota > Betaproteobacteria > Burkholderiales > Oxalobacteraceae > Oxalobacteraceae bacterium OTU3CAMAD1. The sequence goes on from CP099650.1 coordinate 4,620,335, forward strand.
ATTTTAACCAGTCTTTCATGCGCGGCATAGTGATCAACTCCTCGGTGCGCGGCAGGAACGAGGTTCCGCCGACGCGCCGCATCACATGGCGCGCGCCCCACAGGCTGGCCGGGTTGAAGCCGCAGATGATGACCTGGCCTTCCGGGATCAGCACGCGCTCGACCTCGCGCAGCACCTGGTGCGGGTCGGTGGAAAATTCCAGCACATGCGGCAACACCACCAGGTCCATGCTTTGCGAGGCGAACGGCAACTCGGTGTAGTCGAGCGTCAGCGCGACCGGACGCAACGGCAGCGCGGGCGCCACGTCGATCACCGGCCCGCCATGTGCCGGCGCAACCGGCGGCGGCATCGGCGGTGCTGGCGCGCGCACCTTGCGGTCGGCCAGCCATTTGTACGGCATGCGATTGGCCGCGAGCGCATCGATTTGAGGCATGCCGATCTGCACCGCGTTGAACCCGAAGATATCGGCTGTTAAATTATCGAGACATGTTTGTTCCCACGCACGCAAGTACACGCCTGCGGGCGTTTGCAGCCAGCCTTCCAGCGCTATAATGGATTGCTCCGATCCCGCTTTATCCATGTCTAGCCTTTTGTGATCCAATGACCATATCTTCTAACCAAGCTCTCTGTGTTCTGACGGTTCCAGCATTCCACGACAATTACCTGTGGCTGATACATGATGGTGTCCATGCCGCCGTAGTCGACCCGGGCGACGCCAAGCCGATTCTGGCGGCGCTCAAAGCAAACGGACTCAAGCTCACCGCCATTCTACTCACCCATCACCACGCTGACCACATCGGCGGCGTTCCCGAATTATTACAGCATTATCAGGTTCCCGTTTTCGGCCCGCGCAACGAGACCATCGCCGCCGTCACCTTGCCGGTCGGCGAAGGCAAGCAGTTCGACGTGCCGGGCCTGGCGCTGCGCCTGTCCGTGCTCGACGTGCCCGGCCACACGATGGGCCACATCGCCTACGTGCGCGAGCCGTCCGCCGGCGAGCCGACCTGGCTGTTCTGCGGCGATACGCTGTTCGCGGGCGGCTGCGGACGCCTGTTCGAGGGCACGCCGGCGCAGATGATCAGCTCACTGGGAAAACTCGCCGCGCTGCCGGATGATACCAAGGTGTATTGCGCCCACGAATATACGCTGTCCAACCTGCGCTTCGCGCGCGTGGTGGAGCCGGACAATGTGGCGCTGCAGGAGCGTGTGAAAGTGGAGACCGACAAGCGCGAGCACAATCTGCCGACGGTGCCAAGCACGATCGGCGTCGAGAAGGCGACCAATCCCTTCCTGCGCTACCGGGAACCGGCCATCGCGGAACAACTGGTCAAGGCCGGACGGCTCGATCGCATCGACACGGCGCTGGCGACCTTCACCGCGCTGCGTTTGTGGAAAAATGATTTTTGATGTGAAAACCGGCGGATGAACTTCATCCGCCGGCCTTGGTTTTAGAACTTAGATTTAAATCTCTTCATACAGCGGCAAGGTCAGGAACTCGGCGAACTCGGTCGACGTCGACATCTGTTCGAAGATCTGGCCGGCGCGCACATACGTCGGACCGTCGCCGCCCGGCGCGTCACGCTGCACTTTGGCCAACTCCTCCGGTATCATCGCGCGCACCATGTCGGCCGTCACTTTGCGGCCGTCGTCCAGCACGCCCTTGTCCGAACGGATCCACTGCCACACCTGCGAGCGGCTGATTTCGGCCGTGGCCGCGTCTTCCATCAGGTTGTGGATCGGCACGCAGCCGTTGCCGGCCAGCCAGCTACCCAGATAATGGATGCCGACGTTGATGTTGTAACGCAGGCCGGCCTCGGTGATCGGCGCTTCCGGCTTGAAGTCCAGCAGTTGTTCGGCGCTGACGTCGATGTCCGGACGTTGCTTGTCGATCTGATTGGGCTTGTCGCCCAACACCTTGGTGAATTCGGTCATCGCCAGTTCGACCAGGCCCGGGTGGGCGACCCAGCCGCCGTCGTAGCCGTCGGTGGCGTCGCGCGCCTTGTCGTTGCGCACGCCGCCCATCGCCACTTCGTTCTTTTCCGGATCGTTCTTGATCGGGATCAGCGCGGCCATGCCGCCGATGGCCGGCGCGTTGCGCTTGTGGCAGGTTTTAAGCAGCAGCAACGCGTAGGCGCGCATGAACGGCGCCGTCATCGTTACCTTGGCGCGGTCGGCCAGGCAGAAATCCTTGTCCAGCTTGAACTTCTTGATGCACGAGAAGATGTAATCCCAGCGGCCGGCGTTCAGGCCAGAGCTGTGCTCGCGCAGTTCGTACAGGATCTCGTCCATCTCGAAGGCGGCCAGGATGGTCTCGATCAGCACGGTGGCCTTGATCGTGCCCTGCGGCAGGCCCAGTTCGTTCTGCGTCATCACGAAGATGTCGTTCCACAGGCGCGCTTCCAGATGCGATTCCATCTTCGGAAGGTAGAAGTATGGGCCCGCGCCGCGCGCCAGCTGCTCTTTGGCGTTGTGGAACATGAACAGCGCGAAGTCGAAGATGCCGCCGGAGATGCGCTTGCCGTCGACTAGCACATGTTTTTCATCCAGGTGCCAGCCGCGCGGACGCACGACCAAGGTGGCGATCTTGTCGTTGAGCTTGTAGGACTTGCCGTTCTGCTCGAGCGCGATGGTGCGGCGCACGGCGTCGAACATATTGATCTGGCCGGTGATCTGGTTGTCCCAGTTCGGCGTGTTGGAATCCTCGAAGTCGGTCATGTAGCTGTCGGCGCCCGAGTTGAAGGCGTTAATGACCATTTTGCGCTCGACCGGACCGGTGATCTCAACGCGACGGCATTCCAGCGCTTTCGGGATCGGCGCGATTTTCCAGTCGCCGGCGCGGATGTGCGCGGTCTCCGCCAGGAAGTCCGGACGCTCGCCCGCGTCGAGGCGCTTGGCGCGCTCGACGCGCACCGCCAGCAGCTGTTGACGGCGCGACTCGAACTCGCGTGTCAGCTTGACCACCAGCGACAGCGCCTCGGCGGTGAGGATGTTTTCGTAGCCGGGCTTGATCTCGCCGGTGATTTGCATGCCTGCCGGCAAAGTGATGGTGGACTGCGTCATATGGTCGATCTCCGTAAGAAAATATTAACTTCCATACCAAATTATAAGCACGGATGCTGCGGATGCGCGCCTGAATCTTTTAGTGTGGCTGCTCGGTTACGCGGCGTTCTGTTTTACAGTATATTCACTCATAAGTTATGCAAACGAGACTAAAAATCACTTCATCTATGCGTTTTTATCACAAGTGAGAGGTATGCCGGTTCATGGGCCAGTTCAGACAAATATCGACCTTCGTTGAAGTCGTCGCCAGGGGCAGCCTGTCGGCCGCCGCCCGGGCCGAGGGCATCGCGCCGGCCATGATCGGGCGCCGCCTGGACGCGCTGGAAAGCCGCCTTGGCGTCAAGCTGTTGCAGCGGACCACGCGCAAGCTGGCGCTGACGGACGAAGGCGCGGCCTTCCTGGAGGATTGCCAGCGCATCCTGGCGGAGCTGGAGGAGGCCGAATCGGCGGTGGCCGAGCGCAGCGCGCACGCCACGGGCCATCTGATGATCTCGGCGCCAGCCGGCTTCGGCCGCCAGCACGTGGCGCCGCTGCTGCCCTCCTTCCTCAGCGAGCACCGCGACGTCACGGCCACCTTGAACATGAGCGACCGCGTGGTCGACATCGTCGGCGAGGGCATCGACGTGGCGATCCGCATCGCCAGCCTGGCCGATTCCAACCTGGTCAGCGTCAAGCTGGCCGACAACGAGCGCGTGGTGGTGGCCGCCCCCTCCTACCTCAAACGCTACGGCGAGCCGAAGACCTTGGCCGATCTGGCCAAACACAATTGCCTTGCCATCAGCAGCGAAGGCAGCCAGCGCGGCTGGACCTTCCGCGACAACGGCAAGAACGTGGTGTTGAAGGTGAACGGCAACATGGGCTGCAACGACGGCCAGGTGCTGCACGATTGGGCGCTGGCCGGCAAGGGTCTGGCGTGGCGTTCGATGTGGGAGGTGGGCAGCGAGATCGAGGCGGGCAAGCTGCGGACGGTGCTCGATCAGCACGCGGCGCCGGGCAACGATATCTACGCGGTGTTCGCGCAGCGCCGTCACCTGCCCTTGCGGATACGCGCGTTCGTCGATTTTCTGCGGCATACCTATGCGCAGGGGGATTACTGGCGCAAATCAGGAAAGCAATGAAGGGACAATAAAGAGAAGCAATGAACGAGAGCAATAACGCTTATAAAACTGCAACAACAAAACTCTGGACGAAAAAAAATCCTCGGATACCGAGGATTTCTTTATTTCGTTTGATTCAGCGTATTACAGAGGCTGAATGTTCGAAGCTTGCTTGCCCTTAGGACCAGCAGTCACTTCAAAAGAAACACGTTGGTTCTCTTGCAGCGACTTGAAGCCTGCGGACTGAATCGCCGAGAAGTGAGCGAACAGATCTTCGCCGCCTTCGTCAGGGGTGATAAAGCCGAAGCCCTTCGAATCATTGAACCATTTTACGATACCAGTTGCCATTACAATTCCTATTTCAGTTAAGTTGGGCTTGCGCCCGTGATATCGTTTGAGGCAAGAAAGAAATGACAGACTAACTGCACTACTCTTGAATCTAAACGATCCCGCATTATACCCATTTACGAGAGAAAAGCACGTGTTCACGAAAATAAATGCAAACCGTCGCTTTTTTTGGTAGAAAAACCGAGTTGTTCGGGCTTCCCGCCGGTACTTCCTTCCCTCTCCGTGAGTGGTGTAACTGTCACTATAGACAAGTAAATGATAACTGGTTTGATTTACATCAAGCGCACGGCTCAATCGAAAACTGTTGCGCGGGCGTCACGGGCGGCCCAGCGCAACAGTTTTTCCACCTCGGGAACCACCGCATTCCAGCCTGAACCGGAGGCCATCGCCTCGCGCAGCATGTGCTCGATGCGCCGCGCCTCCTGACCAAGCGTGCCGAAGCCGAAGGTGCCGGCCGATCCGGCCACGCCGTGCAGCAGCTCGTGCAGCTGATGCATCGCCGCTTCGGTCGGCGCGCCTCCGTTCGCGCTTTCGGCGACACAGACGGCCAGCGCCGACGTGATCTTCTCCATCGTCACCGGTACGGTCGCGGCGAACTTTTCGTTCAGCGCAGCCAGGCGCGCGCGGAAATCTGGATCGACTGGAGTGGCCATGACGTTATTATTTGGTGCCGAAGATGCGGTCGCCGGCATCGCCCAGGCCCGGCACGATGTACGCGTGTTCGTTCAGGTGCGAGTCGAGCGAGGCGCAGTAGATCTTCACGCCCGGATGCGACTTCTGGAACACTTCGATGCCTTCCGGCGCGGCCACCAGCGCCAGGAAGATGATCTGCTCGTCGGTCACGCCGCGCGATTTGAGCACGTCCACCGCGTGCACCGCAGAATTGCCGGTGGCGACCATCGGGTCGCACAGGATGAAGGTGCGCTCGGCCAGATCCGGCAGACGCACCAGATACTCCACCGGCTGGTGGGTGTCGGGGTCGCGGAACACGCCGATGTGGCCCACGCGCGCCGACGGCACGAGGTTCAGCAGGCCGTCGCTCATGCCGATGCCGGCGCGCAGGATAGGCACGATCGCCAGTTTTTTACCGGCGATGACGGGTGCGTCGATGGTCATCAGCGGGGTTTCGATGGTGCGGGTGGTCAGCGGCAGGTCGCGGGTGATCTCGTAACCCATCAGCAGCGTGATTTCCTTGAGCAGTTCGCGGAAGGTACGGGTCGATGTATCCTTCTCGCGCATGTGACTCAGTTTGTGTTGGATCAGCGGATGGTCGGTGATGAACAGATTGGGAAAGCGCGGATCTTGTTTCATTGTTTGCTCTTTTTTGACAGTTATCGCGCCATTATACTAGGCAAGCACCAGTGCCCGACCAAGAATCGCCTCGCAATCCACGCCCGCCGGCAGCCGTCCAAAGGCTCCTCCGGGCTCGCGCGCCAGCCGCGAGGCGACGAACGCCGATGACACATATAACGGCGCATGGCGCAGCAGCAGGCCCGCCTGCACCGCCAGCACCACGCGCTCGGCCAACAGCCGCGCGCCGAATTCGTCGGCCTGCGGCTGGCCCAGGTCCGCGAGCAGCGCCTGGATGTAGCGCACGTAATCGCCCTGCCCCGGTATTTCGCCCGCGCCCTCCCCGACTGCGGCCAGCTCCAGCTCCGCCGCCAGCGCCTCGCGCGCGGCCGGGGTTTTGCCGAAGGCCCGCAGCAGGTCCAGGCACATCACGTTGCCCGACCCCTCCCAGATCGAATTGACGGGCAGCTCGCGGTACAGGCGCGCCAACGGGCCGTCTTCCACATAGCCGTTGCCGCCGATGACCTCCATCGCCTCGGCGCCGAAGGCAGGCCCGCGCTTGCAGATCCAGTATTTGCCGGCCGGCGTCAGGATGCGCGCCAGCAGCTGCTGCGCCGGATCGCCGGCCTGGTCGAAGCAGCGCGCCAGCCGCATCGCGAACGCGGTGGCGGCCTCCGATTCGAGCGCCAGGTCCGCCAGCACGTTGCGCATCAACGACTGCTCGGACAGCGGCCTGCCGAACGCCGTGCGGCCGCGCGCGTGGTGCAGCGCGTGCGTCAGCGCCGCCCGCATCGCACCCGCGCTACCGAGCACGCAGTCGAGCCGCGTGTGGCCGCCCATCTCCAGTATCGTCGGGATGCCGCGTCCCGGCTTGCCGATCAACCAACCGTGGGCGCCGGTGAACTCAACTTCCGACGAGGCGTTGGAGCGGTTGCCCACCTTGTCCTTCAGCCGCTGCACCCGGATCTGATTGCGGCTGCCGTCCGGCAGATAGCGCGGCAGGAAAAAGCATGACAGCCCGGCGCTGCCGCCATCGTCGGTTTGCGCCAGGATCAGGTGCGCATCGCTTTGCGGCGCCGAGAAAAACCATTTGTGGCCGACGATGCGGTACACATCAACGCCCTCGTCGCCATATAACGCCCGCGCTTCGCCGGGTGTCAGCGGCGCGGCGCGGGTGGTGTTGGAGCGCACGTCGGACCCGCCCTGCTTCTCCGTCATGCCCATGCCAACGATGGCGCCGCGCTTTTGCGCGACAGGCAGCGAGCGCGGGTCGTATTCCATCGACAGGATCTTGGGCAGCCATTTGGCGGCGATCGCCGGCGCCTGGCGCAGCGCTGGCACGCAGGCATAGGTCATCGTCACCGGACATTGCGATCCGTTCTCCACCTGGCCGAACATCAAATACTTCGCCGCCCGCGCCACCTGCGCGCCCTCGCCGCCCAGCCAGGGGGACGCGTGGGCGCCGTTCTCTATTAGTAGCGTCATCAGGCTATGCCAGGCCGGATGGAACTCCACCTCGTCGATGCGGTTGCCGGCGCGGTCGAAATTGTGCAGGGCCGGCGGATACTGGTTGGCCAGGCGCGCCAGGTCCAGCGTTTCGGCGCGGCCCAGTTGCCCGCCCAGCGCCTGCAGCGCATCGGCCTGCGCGCCACCGCCCTCGCGCATCAGCGCCTCCCGCAACGCGGGGTCCGCCGTAAACAGGTTGAAATTCTCCAGCGGCGCGACGGTGTTGCGCACCTGATGGGTATCGAAAGGGGTGTCGAAAGCGTTCACGGTAGGCTCCTCCCGGGCGGTGCCGGTGCTCAATTGACAAGCCAGACTAGCGCAAACAAAAGCGCCAGGCAAGCGCGCGCATCGTCACCGCGCGCGGGCGCCGCGCGGCGGCAAACCGCGCTCGCGGCGGCCCTACTTTCCCTCTGACCGCATCTTTTTAGAGGTTTCTCAATAGAAATGAGTAAAACTCGACGGAATGTTGTCTGTTTTCATGTAAATCCAAACTCATCAGTGATACATTTCGTTCTGGTTTTGCAAGATAAAAGCAATCCAATTGTTACATGAACAACTTGAAAGTGTAGAACCACGCGATGCACCCCACTCATCCATCACAGCCCGAGCGCGACGAGCGCACTGAATCGGACCACCACGCGGACCACCACGCGGACCACCTCGTGGACCACCTCATGGAGGAGGCTGGCGATGTCGTTTTCCGTCTCGACGCGCTCGGCGAGATCGCGTTCGCCAGCCGCCGCGCGACCGCGCTGCTGGCCCGTTCGGACGCGCTCACCGGCGGCACGCTGACCAAGCTGATATGCGAAGCCGACCAGGCGCCGCTGGCGGCCGCCCTGGCCGAAGTGACCGAAGCGCGCACCACGCGCCTGGTCGAAGTGCGTTTCAAAACCCCGGATGCGGAGGTCTGGCACGAGTTGCGGATCTCCTGCCACGTCAACCGGCAAAACGAGGTCGCCGGACTATTGGTCGTCGGGCGCGACATGTCGATCCAGCACGCCACCGAGGAACGCCTGCGCCACATGGCCACGCACGACGCGCTGACCGAGCTGCCCAACCGCCTGCTGCTGTCGGACCGCATGCGCATGGTCATCGCCAACGCACGCCGCTCCGGCCAGGGCTTCGCGGTCGCCACCATCGGCCTTGATGGCTTCAAGAAGGTCAACGACGGCCTGGGACACCCGATCGGCGACGCCCTGCTGCGCACGGCCGCCGCCCGCCTGCGCAAGACCCTGCGCGACAGCGACACCCTGGCCCGCGTCGGCGGCGACGAATTCGTCGCCATCCTGCCCGGCACCGCCACCGAGGCGCAGATCAAACTGGTCACCGGCCGCCTGATCGCCACCTTGCAGTCGCCGTTCGAAATCGACAGCCACACGATCTATGTCGGCGCCTCGGTCGGCGTCGCCGTCTATCCGACCCACGCCGAGGACGAGGTGCGCCTGGTCGCCCTGGCCGATGCGGCCATGTCGCGCGCCAAGGAAACCGGCAAGGCGCGCTGCGTGGTCTACAGCCCCGCCGAAGCCGGCCCGCCGGCGCACGACATCTCGCTCGAAGCGGCGATGTTCCAGGCGGTGCGCGAGGGCGAGTTCCTGCTCTACTACCAGCCCATCGTGGACGCCAAAACCCGCGAGATCCAGGGCTTCGAGACCCTGATGCGCTGGAAGCATCCAACCCTGGGCATGGTGCCGCCGGCCCGCTTCATCCCCATCGCCGAGACCAACGGCTTGATCAACCTGCTGGGCGCCTGGGCGCTCAAGGCCGCGTGCGTGCAGCTCAAACAGTTCGAGGAGGTGGCGAAACGCCCCCTCTACATCTCTGTTAATATTAGCCCCCGGCAATTCCGTAATAATAAGTTTCTCGACGTGCTCGACGACGCCATCGCGTTTTCGGGCCTACTTGGTGAGCAATTGGTGTTAGAAATCACAGAAGGCACATTGATGATCGATCCGGTCCACGCGGAATCGATCCTGTCCAAAATGGCGGAGCGCAAGGCCCGCATCGCCATCGACGATTTCGGCACCGGTTACTCTTCGCTCGCCTACCTCAAACGCTTCCCGATTTCCGTGCTCAAGATCGACCGCGCCTTTATCCGCGACCTGCCCGCATCGCAAAAGGACGGCGCCATCTGCAACGCCGTGCTCGATCTGGCCAAGCACCTGGACTTGTCGGTGGTGGCCGAGGGTGTGGAAACGGAAGAACAGCTGCACTTCCTCGAGCAGCGCGGCTGCCAATACATCCAGGGCTACCTGACCGGCAAGCCGATGGCCGCCAACGTCGCCCTGGCCGCGCTCAGGGAAAGCATCCACGTCAAGATGGTGCCGGCCGAACTGCGTCAGGTGGCGCAATGACGGACAGCTTCAAAGCCAGCACGCCGTTGGGCGACAAAACGCTGGCCGAGCTGTGGGACTGCACCCGCCGCCGCGGCGACATGCCCGGCTTCGCCAAGGCCATCACGGCCATCCTGAGCGCCATGCGCGGCGAGGACGAACAGGAATTCAACATGACGCGCACCGTGCTGTCCGATCCGGTGCTCACGCAAAAGGTGCTGCGGCTCGCGAACAGCGGCATGTACTCCGCCTTCGGCCAGCACGTCAACACCGTCTCGAAAGCGGTGCTGGTGCTGGGCACCGAGGCGATCGGCCATCTGGCGCTCGGCCTGAAGCTGATCGAGGAACTGGCCGGCACGTCCAACGACGCCACCATCGCCCACATCGAAATGGAAAAAGCCGTGCTGGCGGGGATCGTCGCCCAGCAAATCGCCTACACGGCCGAAAGCCAGCATGGCGAGGCGGCCGTGGTGTGCTCGATGCTGCACACCTTGGGCCGCATGATGGTGACCTTCTACATGCCGGAACGCTGGAACGAACTGCAGCACCTGGCCGACCAGGATGGCCGCGCCATCGACGACGTCGCGCCGGACATACTGGGCCTCAGCATGGAGGAGATCGGCCACGCCGCCGCCCTGCACTGGGGGCTGCCGGCCAGCCTGGTCAAGGGCATGCGCAAACTGGCGCCGACCGGGGACGGCGCCGAAGTCAGCGCCTCCGACTGGATCGCCGGCCTGTCGACTATGTCGGCCATGTGCGCCGAATCGCTGTGGCACGACGACCCGGCCGGCGCGGCCATCGTCAAGCAGCTGACCGAAAGCTATTCGGTGATGCTGGGCGTGGAGCCGGCCAATCTGATGCACGCCATCGAACAAGCCAAAGTGGTGGCGGCGAACGACCTGACCATCGCCCCGCTCTCGCGCCCCGCCGAGCGGCGCGCCAAGGCGCTGGCCAAGACGCGCCAGCGCGCGGCCGGCAACCAGATCCTGCTCAGCGGCCTGGCCGACATGCGCGACATGCTCGACACGGCCAGCCCGGGCCAGATGGTGCAGATCGCGCTGGAAACCGTCTACAAGGGATTGGATTTTTCGCGCGCGGTGGCGTTCGTGCGCAACCGCAAGGAGAGCCACTATTCGGCCAAGATCTCCTTCGGCGAAGGCACCAAGGAACTGCTAACGGCGCTGACATTCGACGACGCCTACGAACCGAACGTGTTCCACGCCGCCCTCAATAGCGACCGCGTGATCTTCATCGAAAACGCGCGCGACGCCAAGTTCGCCGCCAAGCTGCCGCTGTGGTGGAAAAGTTCGCTGGCCGAGGCGCGCAGCTTTGTGATCCTGCCGTTGTCGGCGAACGGCCAACCGGCCGGTTTCCTGTACGGCGATTGGGACGACTCCTTCCCGCCGATCCAGCTAAGCCAGACCGAGTTCTCGCTGCTCAACGACATGCGCATGCTGGTGGTACGCGCGGTGGAGCGGCGCCACGCGCAGGAAATCGTCAGCAGCCGCGTGTAAGCAGGCCGGCTATGGCGCCGGCCGCTTCGCTTACAGCGTGATATCCGGAGTGGATACCTTGACGTCGCCGCATTGGGCGCGGTGCATTAGCGCGTGGTCGATCAGCACCAGGGCCAGCATGGCCTCGGCGATCGGCGTGGCGCGGATGCCGACGCATGGGTCGTGGCGCCCGAACGTCTCGACCACGACCGGGTTGCCGTCTTTGTCGATGGAGTCGCGCGGCGAACGAATGGACGAGGTCGGTTTGATCGCGATCGACACCGTGATGTCCTGGCCGGTCGAAATGCCGCCCAGCACGCCGCCGGCGTTGTTGCCGATGAAGCCTTGCGGCGTCAGCGAATCGCCGTGCTCGGTGCCCTTTTGCGCCACCGACTTGAAGCCGGCGCCGATTTCCACACCCTTGACGGCGTTGATGCCCATCATCGCGTAGGCGATGTCGGCGTCGAGCTTGTCGTAGATCGGCTGGCCCAGGCCCACCGGCACGTTGCGCGCGATGACGTCGATGCGCGCGCCGATCGAGTCGCCGGCCTTGCGCAGCTCGTCCATCGCCGCCTCCATGCGGGCGATCAGGTCGGCGTCGCCGCTGGCGGCGAAGAACGGGTTGTCGTGCACGTGCGACCAGTCCTGGAACGGCACCGGGATATCGCCCAACTGGCTCATGCAGCCGAGGAATTCGGTGCCGTATTGCTGCTTCAGCCATTTCTTGGCCACGGCCGCCGCACCCACCACCGGCGCCGTCAGGCGCGCCGACGAACGGCCGCCGCCACGCGGATCGCGCACGCCGTACTTATGCCAATAGGTGTAGTCCGCGTGGCCGGGACGGAAACTGTCGACGATATTGCCGTAATCCTTGCTGCGCTGGTCCTCGTTGCGGATCAGCAGCGCGATCGGCGTGCCGGTCGTCACGCCCTGGTACACGCCGGACAGGATTTCCACCGTGTCGGGCTCCTTGCGCTGGGTGACGTGGCGCGACGTGCCCGGCTTGCGGCGGTCCAGTTCCGGCTGGATGTCCGCTTCCGACAAAGGCAAACCCGGTGGGCATCCATCGATCACGCAGCCGATCGCCGGGCCGTGCGACTCACCAAAAGTAGTAACAGAAAACAATTTGCCAAATGTATTGCCGGACATAGGAAGAGAATCTTCGGAAAAAGGTGGAAAGTTCCTCATTCTACCAGCCTGCCGCCGCTAGCGGCCGGCCATGACAATAATTTGCATATAAACAAGTATTGCTTGATAATATGGCCGATGGAAACCTTGGCAAAATATTATCCAGTTGTGACAAGTAACAGACAACTATGCGACAACTGTGCGGCAAGTTGCATACGGGTACGTAACCTTACGTCCAAAGGTCGGGAAATCCGCGTTCTTTTTGACATTCCGCTATATACTTGATTACAAGAACACCGAGAAATCCTGGAGAAGCTACACATGCCCCCACCGATCACGCCACTTGAGCCCTCAGCGGCCAAGGATGATCAAGACGATCTGGTATTCTTGGAAGAACATCCGGCGGCGCCCGATGCCTCGGGCGCGCGCAACGTATGGCGCGTCATGATCATCGACGATGACGAGGACGTGCACTCGACCACCACCTTCGCGCTCGGCAACCTCGACATGCAGCACCGGCCGCTCGAATTCGTGCACGCGTATTCGGCCAGCCAGGCGCGCGAAATGCTCGAATACGAACCGGAGATCGCCGTCATCCTGCTCGACGTGGTCATGGAACAGGACGACGCCGGCCTGCACCTGGTGCGTTATATCCGCGAGACCCTCAAGCTGGCCGACGTGCGCATCATCCTGCGCACCGGACAGCCCGGCTACGCGCCCGAGATCGACGCCATCCGCGATTTCGACATCAACGATTACAAGACCAAGTCCGAGCTCACCCGCATCAAGCTGTTCACGACAGTGACCTCGGCGATCCGCTCGTACGAGCAGATCCGCAAGATCAGCGACAGCCGGCGCGGCCTGACCCAGATCGTCCAGGGCAGCACTGAACTGATGAGTCTGCACGGCGTGAAGAATTTCGCCGCCGGCGTGCTGGCGCAGATCGGCGCGCTGCTGTGCCAGGACAACAGCGGCGTTCTGTGCGTGAAGGAATGCCCGGACGAGAGCTGCCACGAACTGGTGGTCATGGCCACGTCGGGCGCCTACGGCCACCTCGACAACACCATCCTGACGGCCGACAAGGACCCGCGCGCGTACGAGGCCATGGAACTGGCGCTGCTGGAGCGCCGCAACATCTACCGCCCCGATTCGGTCACGCTGTATTTCGCCGGCAAGGCCAGCCGCGATTTCGTCGCCCACATGGACGTCTGCCGCCAGCCCGGCGAGATCAACGAGCGGCTGCTGGACGTCTTCTGCAGCAACGTCGCCGTCGGCCTCGACAATGTCGAACTGGTCTCGCACCTGCACAACGCCGCCTTCTACGACCAGCTGTCCAAGCTGCCCAACCGCACCCGCCTGGTCGAGATCCTCGACGCCACCCTCGCCGGCCCGTCGCGCGAGGCGTCGACGCTGTCGCTGGTCGACCTCGACCACTTCGCCGAGACCAACGACGCGCTCGGCCACCAGTTCGGCGACCTGCTGCTGGTCGCCGTCGCCGGCCGCTTGCAGTTCGAGCTGGGCGGCCAGTTGACGGTGGCGCGCATCGGCGGCGACATCTTCTGCCTGGTGGGCGACTCGGCGCAAGTCAATCCGGGCAAGATCCTCGCGCTGTTCCAGCCCCCGTTCAGCATCGACGGCCAGGATGTGCAACTGTCGGCCACCCTGGGCCTGGTGCGGCTGTCGGAGCACGAAGGCAGCGGCGCCGACGCCCTGAAGGACGCCGACATCGCCCTCAAGCGCGCCAAATCGCAGCAGCGCGCCGGCCACTTCTACTTCTCGCGCAGCATGGGCGTCGAGATACGCGAACGGGTGCGCATGATGCACGCGCTGCGCACCGCGTTCGGCCAGAACCAGCTGTTCGTCGTCTACCAGCCGCAGATCGACCTCGCCACGCGCCGGCCGGTGGGCGCCGAGGCGCTGCTGCGCTGGCAAACGCCGGACGGCAAGTTCATCTCGCCGGACCGCTTCATCCCGATCGCCGAGTATTCCGGCCTGATCATCGACTTGGGCGAATGGGTCATGCGCACCGCCTGCCGCGAGCTGGTCGACCTGCGCAAGGCCGGGCACCACGACTTCATGATGTCGATCAACGTCTCGCAGGTGCAGTTCCGCCATCCGCACTTCCTGGAGATGCTGCGCAAGGCGCTGGAGGACACGCAGGCGCCGCCGCAATACATCGAGCTGGAGATCACCGAATCGATGGCCATGGAAGAGCCGGACATGCTGATCAAGATGCTGGGCCAGATCAAGCAAACGGGTGTCAGCATCGCCATCGACGACTTCGGCACCGGCTTCTCGTCGCTGTCGTATTTGCAGCGGCTGCAGATCGACCGCCTGAAGATCGACCGCGCCTTCGTCACCGAGATCACCGGTTCCGCGCGCGGCAGCAGCATCGCCGAGATGGTGATCCAGCTTGGCCGCAACCTCGGCCTGTCGGTGATCGCCGAAGGCGTCGAGGACGAGCGCCAGGCGCAGATCCTGCAGGCGCTGGGCTGCCCGCTGGCGCAAGGCTTCCTGTTCGCGCGCCCGATGACGGCCGCCGCGCTCGACGGCTGGCTCAGCAACGACGCCCTCGAAGGCGCCGCGTAAGCGCCGCCGTCCCTTCCCCCTTTTAAGGCCGCGCTCGTCGCGGCCTTCTCTTTTCCAGAATAGTAAGAAATTGCTAGATTGATTACTTTAGTTGCATGTTACTATACGTTACATTTGTTAACTTAGGTAAAGCAACGATGGCGATCTATCAAGGAACTGCTGGCAACGACAGCATCGTGGGCGGCGCGGATGACGACACCCTGAACGGCGGACGCGGCTACGACACTTTGGTAGGCGGCGACGGCGACGACTACTTTGTCGTCAAACCCAACGAAGGCGTCGATACGCTGGTGGGCGGCGACGGCAACGACCGCTTTGACATCGCCATCGACCGTACCTATGGCGGCTTGCTCCTGGTCGATGCGGGCGCTGGCGACGACACCATCCATTTCTCCTTCACAGAAAGCGAAGCCCATAATAATCCGCTATTGACCGGCGGCACCGGCCGCGACACGTATCAGACCAGCGCGCAGCACAATGCGACGCTGACTATTGCCGATTTCACCGTCGGCGCCGGCGGGGACCTGCTGGATCTGGGCGACGTGCTGCGCGACCGCAAATTCGACATCGGTACCGTCACTGGTGGCAACCCCTTCGCCAACGGCGCACTCAAGCTGGTACAGGTGGGCGCGGATACCGAGGTACACGCACAACTCCTGCTCAGGTACGCTGACGTCCCCTCGCCCGTAGTGCTGTTCGTGCTGAAAAACATCCAGGCAAGCAGCTTGACCGCCGATAACTTCGTTAACGGCCTCAATCCCGATGGGTCTCCGACGCCGGGCACCATTGTCAACGCAGGCAACGTCACGAGTTCGACCATCGTCGGTGACCTCTTCAACGACACCATCAACGGCGGCGCCGGCGATAACACGCTGCTCGGCTCAGCCGGCGACGACCTCATCAATGGCGGCCACGGCAACGAAGAGCTACACGGCAACTCTGGCAACGACGTCTTGCATGGCGGCGCTGGCAACGATACGCTGTTCTGGGGCGACAGCAGCGCCAGCATCGACACGCTGCCGTGGGGTGAGCGGAACGACGGTGACGACACGCTGACCGGCGACGCCGGCGACGACGTGTTCGTTTTCGCCCCCTCACGCGACACCACCGGAACCGTCACCGCCAGCGGCGGCAGCGGCATCGATGTGTATCAGGTCAGCGATGTTAATACCTACCGGTTCGCCTACAACGCCAACGACAAGGCCCGTCTGGTGGTGACCGATTTCACCGTCGGCGCGGGCGGGGACAAGATCGATATCGAACCACTGCTGAATTACACCAGCTACTCGGGCGGCAATCCGTTCGACCCGGAACAGCCGACGCTGCGTTTGCTAAAGGATGGCGCCAACACCTTGGTCCAGCTTGCCATGGGCCAGACCGATCCCGTTTTCATGACCGTGATGACACTGCAAAATGTCGATGCCGGTACGCTAACCGCAGACAATTTCGTCAACGGTTACAAACCGGACGGTTCGGCAATTGCCGGCATCACGCTGCAAGTCGCGGACCGCAACCGAGAATTGAACGGCACCGAATTCAACGACAATCTAAGCGCCTCCGACGGCTTTAACCGGCTGTACGGCAAAGGCGGCGACGACTTGCTGCGCGCGTTCGCAAGCGGCGAAGGCGACACGCTGAGCGGCGGTGCCGGAAACGACACGTTAATCGGCGGCGCCGGCAGGGACCGGCTCGAGGGAGGCCTGGGCAACGACCTGATGCGAGGCGGCGCAGGCGACGACATACTCATCGGCGACGCCGGGCGCGACACCATCGAAGGCGACGCCGGCAACGACGAGTTCTACCTCCAGACCGGCGGCGCGGCGCTGGCCGTGGCCGACGGCGGCTCCGGCGATGATATTTTTCACGTGCTCGACCAGACCGGGGTAGCGGGGCGATGGCGTCTCAGCGGTGGTACCGGCAGCGACATGTATTTGCTGGAGTCGGCGCTGTCACTGGTGGAAATCGATGACTTCAAGGTCGGCGCTGGCGGCGATGTGCTCAACGTCTCGCCGCTGTTGTACCTTATCTGGGATTACGCCGGCGGCAATGCGATGGAGACCGGCATGATGCGCCTAGTGCAAGACGGCAGCGACTTGTTGCTGCAATGCGACCAAAATGGCGCGGGCGCATGGCCGGGCATGCGAACGGTAGCCATTCTGCGCGGCATCAACCTAGCCGACTTTACCGTGGAAAACATCAGGGGCGCGAACCCGTTCGGACATGATGTCCCGGGTGTACACCTTATCGGCACGGACCGGGATGAGCGACTGGTCGGGGACCGCTTCAACGACACAATCGATGGCGGCAGCGGTGGCGCCGACTCCATCCAGGGCTTAGGCGGAGACGACCTTTTGCTGGCCGCGCCCGCACAGGGCGAGAGCATGTCGTATCTGTGGGGCGGGGATGGCAACGACACGCTCGTAGGTAGCAGCGGCAGGGACGAGCTGTGGGGGCACGATGGGAACGACATCCTTCAGGGCGGCGATGGCGACGACAACCTGACCGACGGCGATGGCAGCGATCTGGCCGACGGTGGCACGGGTAACGACCGGCTCTACTGGCATGGCGGACCAGGCGAAGACACGCTGTTGGGCGGCGCGGGCGAGGACCAATTGACGATATCTGCCTACGCGTCCAGCGGGACGCTCCGGCTAGACGGCGGCCTCGGGAACGACGAGATCGTGCTTAACACATGGGACTGGGCAACGATGGCGGCCACGCTGGCCGGCGGCGCCGGAACAGACACCTATACGATCACCGCATCCGCGCCCTCCTCGCGCATCCATGTGACGGACTTCGCCACCGGCAAGGGCGGCGACGGGTTGGACCTGCGCGCTCTGACGGAGCGGCTCACTGACGCCCAGGCCAGGCTCGACCCGCTGACCTCCGGCCATCTGCGGCTGATCCAGCAAGGCAAGGACGTCCTGGTGCAATGGGACCTCGACGGCAACGGCACCATGTCGGCGCCGCAAACCTTGCTCACCCTTGACAACGTCAAAGTCACGGATATCGCCAGCGCCAATTTTTCCGGCATCACCGGCTCCTTCACGTACTCGGGTTGGTTGGGCGACGATTCCTTACAGGGATACTACGGTGGCGAACGACTCCAGGGCGGACGCGGCGACGACACGCTAAACGGAGGTCAAGGCGGCGACACGATGATAGGTGGCACCGGCGACGACCTCTATCGTGTCGACGATGCCGGAGACGTGGTCACCGAATTGGCCGGCGGCGGCACCGACACCGTGATCGCCACCGTCGACGCCTACACGCTGGCGGCCAACGCGGAACACCTGCGCTACGAGGGCACGAACGCGTTCCAGGGCACGGGCAACACGTCCGGCAACACCCTGACCGGCGGCATCGGCGACGACACCCTCGACGGCGCCGGCGGCGGCGACGTCTTGACCGGCCTGGCCGGCAACGACACCTACATCGTGCGCGCGGCCACCGACAAGGTGATCGAGGCCGCCGACCAGGGCTATGACACGGTGCGCGTGGCCTACACGGCGGCGGCCATTTACACGCTGGGCGACAACATCGAAGCGGCCGTCGTCACGTCGGCCGCCGCCGTCGCCGCCGGTCTGACCGGCAACGCCCTGCACAACCGGCTGACCGGCAACGCCGCCGCCAACACGCTGGCCGGCGGCGCCGGCGACGACCTGCTGGACGGTGGCGCCGGCGCCGACAAGCTGAGCGGAGGCCAGGGCGACGATCTCATGCTGGTCGACAACGCCGGCGACATCGTCACCGAACTGGCCGGCGAAGGCGCCGACACGGTCGAGACCACGCTGGCCCGCTACACCCTGACAGCCAATGTCGAAGCGCTGCGCTACACCGGCAAGGCCGGCTTCACCGGCACCGGCAATGCATTGGCCAACGCGATCACCGGCGGCGCGGGCAACGACACGCTGGCCGGCGGCGCCGGCGACGACACCTTGTCCGGCATGGGCGGCGCCGATGCGATCGACGGTGGCGACGGCAGCGACAGCCTGCGACTGATGGGAAACAGCGACCACTTCAAGCTCGCGCGCGCCGCCGGCAAGGTGGTGCTCACCAACACCATCTCGGGCGAGACGGCCACCCTGACGAGCATTGAAACGGTGGCCTTCGCCGACGGCGTCAAGACCATGGCGGCGCTGCTCGACAACCAGGCCAGCGAGTTCGCCGACTTCCTCACCGGCACCGACGGCGACGACACGATCGATGGCCAAGGCGGCGTCGACCTGATGGCCGGCGGCCTGGGCGACGATCGCTACGTACTCGACAGCGGCAAGGACGTCATCGACGAAAAAGACGGCGCAGGCATCGATACGGCCGCGCTGGCCTTCAAGGCCGCTGGCATCTACATGATGGACGCCAACGTCGACAACGCCATCGTCACGTCCGCCGCCTCGGTGGCCGTCAACGTCACCGGCAACGCGCTCGACAACGTCATCACCGGCAACGCCGCCGCCAACACGCTGGCCGGCCTGGCCGGCAACGACATGCTCGACGGCGGCGCCGGCGCCGACAAACTGGCCGGCGGCGCCGGCGACGACAGCTACCGCGTCGACAACGCCGGCGACGTCGTCACCGAGGCGGCGGCCGACGGCACCGACACGGTCGGTACCTCGCTGGCCAGCTACACCTTGAGCGCCAACGTGGAAAACCTGTCCGGTCCGGCCAGCGGCGCCTTCAACGGCACCGGCAACGTGCTCAACAATATCATCGACGGCGGCCTGGGCAACGACACCTTAGCTGGCCTGGGCGGCAATGATACGCTGCGCGGCGGGGTCGGCAACGACACCCTGCTCGGCGGCGATGGCGACGACCGCCTTGAGGGCGGCTTGGGCGTCAACCTTATCGACGGAGGGGCGGGCGCGGACACGGCCATCGCCCCGGCCGATTTCGGCGCCTACACGGTGACCCGCCCGAACGCCACCGACACCGTGCTGGTCAATAAGACAGGCGGCGACAGCATTACGCTGCGCAACATCGAGCGAGTGCTCTTCAATGGCGTGTCGATGACGATCGACGAAGTGCAACGGAATATCAAGAGCGTCGGCAACGACTTCCTGGCCGGCGGCGACGGCGCCGACACCATGGACGGCGGCGCCGGTGCAGACCGGCTTGCGGGCGGCCAGGGCGACGACACCTATATCGTCGACAACGCCGCCGACGTCATCGACGAAGCGGTCGGCGGCGGCACCGACCGTGCCCATGTCGCGTTCGCCGCAGCGGGCACCTACGCGCTGGGCGCCAACGTGGAAAACGCCACCGTCACGGCGGCGTCGGTCGCCATCAACCTCACCGGCAACGAACTGAACAACATCCTGACCGGCAACGCCGCTGCCAACACGCTGTCCGGCGGCCTCGGCAACGACGTGCTCGACGGCGGCGCCGGTGGCGACAAGCTCGCCGGTGGCGCCGGCGACGATGTCTACAAGGTCGATGTGGCCGGCGACGTCGTCACCGAACTGGCCGGCGAAGGCACGGACACGGTCGAAACCACGCTGGCCCGCTATACCCTGACGGCCAATGTCGAGCACCTGCGCTACAGCGGCGCGGCGGCCTTCGCCGGCAGCGGCAACGCGCTGGCCAACGCGATCGCCGGCGGCGCGGGCAACGACACCCTGTCCGGCCTGGCCGGCAACGACAGCTTGACCGGCGGTGCCGGCAACGACAGCCTGCTCGGCGGCGATGGCGACGACGCGCTTGACGCAGGCGTCGGCGTCGACCTGGCCGACGGCGGCAACGGCAGCGACACCGTCGCCCTGCTGGGCAAGTTCGCCGACTACGCGCGCGAGCGCCCCAACGCGGCCGACACCGTGCTGGTCAACACCGCCACCGGCGAGCGCGTCACGCTGCGCAACATCGAAAAGGTCGCGTTCGCGGACGGCGAGAAAGCGCTCGCCGCCGTGCAGTTCAACGTCAAGAGCGTCGGCAACGACAATCTGGTCGGGACCGACGGCGCCGACAGCATCGACGGCGGCCTCGGCGTGGACACGATGACCGGCGGCCTGGGCAGCGACACCTACCTGGTCGACAACGCCGCCGACATCATCGTCGAAACGGCCGATGGCGGCACCGAGCAGGTCAACGTCGTCTTTACAGCTGCGGGCACCTATGCGCTGGCCGCCAACGTCGAGAACGCGACCGTGACGGCCGCCGCCGGCATCGCCGCCGGCCTGGCCGGCAACGAGCTGAACAATTTGTTGACCGGCAACGCGGCCACCAACACGCTGGCCGGCGGCGCCGGCGACGACACGCTCGACGGCGCCGCCGGCGGGGACCGGCTGCTAGGCGGGCTCGGCGACGACATCTACAAGGTCGACGCGCCCGGCGACATAGTCACCGAACTGGCCGCGCAAGGCGCCGCCGACAGGGTCGACACGACGCTGGCCAAGTATACCTTGGGCCTCAATGTGGAACACTTGTCGTACACCGGCGCACTGGCGTTTGCCGGCACCGGCAACGGCCTGGCCAACGCCATCAATGGCGGCCTCGGCAACGACAGCCTGTCTGGCCTGGGCGGCGACGATACACTGGCCGGCGGCCTGGGCAACGACACCCTGCTCGGCGGCGATGGTGCCGATGCACTCGACGCGGGCGCCGGCAACGACGTGGCCGACGGCGGCGCGGGCAGTGACAGCATCAAACTGGGCGGCAATTTCGCCGACTATGCGCGCGCCCGTCCGAACGCCGGCGACATCGTGCTCGTCAACCAGATCACGCATGAAAGCGTCACCGTGCGCAACGTCGAGCAATTCAATTTCGCCGACGGCGCCAGGACGCTGGCCGAGCTGTACGTGAACACCGCCAGCATCGGCAACGACGTCCTGGCCGGCACGGACGGCAACGACAGCATCGACGGCGGTGCCGGGGCGGACGCCATGAGTGGCGGCCCGGGCAACGACACCTACACGCTGGACCAAGCCGGCGACACGATCGGCGAGCAAGCCGGCGCGGGCGTCGACCTGGTCAACGTCGCCTATGCCAAGCCCGGCACCTATGCCTTGGGCGACAATATCGAGAATGCGACCGTCACGGCGGGGGCGTCGGTCGCGGTCAACCTCGCCGGCAACGACCTGGACAACGTCCTGATCGGCAACGCGGCCGTCAACACGCTGTCCGGTGGCATTGGCGACGATACGCTGGACGGCGGCGCCGGCGCCGACAAGCTGACCGGTGGCGCCGGCGACGACAACTACGTCGTCGACAACGCCGGCGACAACGTCACCGAACTGGCCGGCGGCGGCCACGACGTGGTCACGGTCAGGGCCATCGCCAGCTACGTGATGGCGGCCGAGGTCGAAGCTCTGGTGTTCAATGGCGCCGGCGCCTTTACCGGCACGGGCAATACGCTGGCAAACCGCATGACGGGCGGCGCCGGCAACGACAGGCTGCTCGGTGGCGGCGGCGACGACACCCTGACGGGAGGCGCCGGTAACGACACGCTCACCGGCGGCGTTGGCGCGGATTCCATCGTGCTGGCCTCGAAAACCGGCGTGGACACGGTCGCCGACTTTGTCAGCGGAACCGATAAACTGGTGCTGGAGCGGTCGGTCTTCGCGGTCGGCAACGGCGACGGCAGCATCGACAACGCGGTCGTCAAGGCCGGCGCCGGCGGTTTCGCCAACAACGCCGAGCTTGTGATCCTGACACAGAACGTTTCTTCGGTGAACACCACCACGGCGGCCAATGCGATTGGCGCGGCAAGCGCCGCCTACGCGGTGGGCGCCGAGGCGCTGTTCGCTGTGCACAACAACAACGCAACCACGTTGTACCTATTCACCTCCAATGGCGCGGACGCCGTGGTGTCGGCGGCGGAACTGACGCAGTTGGTCACGCTGACCGGCGCGCCGTCTACCGCCGTCGGCGACTACCTGTTCGGATAAGCGGTTCGGGCAAGGGGCAATAAAAAACGCCATGTGCCTTGCGCCGGTCTGAACCGTCGCATGCGCACATGGCGTTTTCTGGTTTGTTGTTGCGATTAGTCCGGATGCTGATCCGCCGTCTCGGCCGGCCAGTCGCGGATGTACGCCTTGAGCATGCGATTCTCGAAGCTTTGCGCCTCCAGCACCGCGCGCGCGACGTCGTAGAACGAGATCACGCCGAGGATGGTCTTGGCGTTCATCACCGGCAAATAGCGCGCATGCTTTTCCAGCATGATGCGGCGCACTTCGTTGACCTCGGTGTCCGGGGTCACGGTGATCGGGTGGTCGTCCATGTGCTTGCGCACGGTGCCGCCGCCGACCGTGCCGGCGTTGTCGTGCAACGCCCGCAGCACTTCGCGGAACGTCAGCATGCCGACCAGATCGCCGAACTCCATGACGACCAGCGAGCCGATGTCCTTTTCAGCCATGGTGTTGGCGGCGTCCGCCAAGGGCTGGTCAGGAGAGATGGTATAAAGAATGCTACCTTTTACCTGAAGAATTTCGGAGACTTTCATTTTGGCCGTCCTGTCCGCTGAGATATAGGCTGTGTGAATGGGGTTTGTAGTTGTTCTAGCCTTATAGCGAATGTAGCCTATGCCCGGTAAAAAATCCAGCGCTGCGGATAAGCAAATCACAACATTCTTGCCCTTATGTGGCCTGGGTGTGATTCAGCGCGCAGTGCGATGCCCCGATAGCGGCGCCGATACATCACGAAGCCGAATGCCGCCGTGATCGCCACCGCGCCCAGAGTCAGCAGATCCTGGCCGCCGTGCGTGGTCACCGCCGGCTGGCTCGAACGCATGGTCGCGGCCTCGAAGCGCTTGGCCGAGTATTTGGCGCCGATCACCAGTTCCTCGGCGTTGATGCTGTTGACCAGATACAGGCCGTAGCCGCCCGGATGCACCGTCATCTTGCCGTCGCGATAGACGAAGGCGCGGCGCTCGTCGCCGATGCGCACGCTGCCCACCACGTGTCCGGCGGCGTTGACGGCGGTGGCGAAGCTGCTGCCATAGCCGATCAGCGCCCCGAGGTCGATCATCTTCGCGCCGTCGTGCATGAAGGCGTGCCAGCGGCGGTCCGCCGTCTCCGACGCGCCGACCACGATGCCGGTGTCGCTGATCGCCGTGGCGCTGCTGGAGCGCCCGCCCAGGGTGCCCAGGTTGGTCATGCCGGCGCCGGGCCGGTACAGGAACGCGCGCCGGTAGCCGTCGCTTAGCGCGGCCGTGCCGACGATGTCGCCGTGGTTGTTGATCCCCGCCGCGTAGCTGATCTTGCCACCCAGCGTACCGAGGTCGGTCAGGGGGCCGTCACCATTGGTGGCGAAGGCGCGGAAGTAGCCGTCGCTGGTGTCGGCATAGCCGACCGCCTGGCCGCTGCGATTGATGCCCATGCCGTAGCTGCTGCCGCCGCCCAATGTGCCCAGGTCGCGCATGGCCACCCCGGCGCGGTGGACGAAGGCGCGCCAGCGGCCATCGCTGTTCTGGGCCGTGCCGACCACGTCGCCGCCGGCGTTGATGCCGCGTGTGAAGGCGCTGTCGCCACCGAGGGTGCCCAGTTCGATCAGGCGTTTATCCCACAGCACCGCGCGCTGGCGGCCATCCTCTTCCTCGATGATGCCGGCCACCTGGCCGGCCGAGTTGATGTCGACCGCGATGCTCGATTCGCCAGCGCGCTCGCCCAGCCCGGGCGGATGCAAGCGCTGCGCCGACGCCATCGCCGCGCATCCCAACAAAACCACCGCCGCCGACATTTTCAACATGACGCGCCTCCAGTTTTTTTTAATGTTATCTATATAGCATTCAAAAAATGAAAGCTCAAGAACTATCGGCAGTCCAGCGGCCCGAAATGTTCGGCCAGGGTTTTACCCAGTCCCGTCTCGACGGCATTTTCCACCTCGCGCGCCAGGCTGGCGGCCTCGCGCGCGGCCTGCAGATCGCGTTCGTCGTCGCCAACGGCCACCACGCCCGAATTGACCGCCATGCCGCCGAAGACGAACAGGCGATAGACCTCGGCCAGGGTCAGTTTCTCTACGTTGGCCAGCAGCACCCAATGATCGGTGCCATCGCTGACTCGCTTGCCCCATTGAACCCGGGGCGGCGCGTCCACCTTGACCCGCCCCACCCAGCCTTCGGCCATCATCTTTTCCAGCAGATTGTCCATCTCGTCGAAGCCCAGGCGGGTGCGCAGGCGGATCGCGCCTGCGCCCACCAGCGCCGTGTCGCCGCATTTACAAGCCGTGTAGAGCACCTTGATGATCGCCATGGCGTCGACAAACTCGCCGCCCGGCTGGGCCTCGTGCCACCAGCGCTCGTACTTCACCACCGGCAGCGCGGCCACCAGCAGCGCCCCGATCAGGGTGATCACCCACGAGACGTAAACCCACAACAGGAACAGCGGCAGCGCCGCCAAGGCGCCGTAGATCTTCGAATAGGTCGGGAACTGGGTGATGAAGATGGCGAAGCCGCGCTTGGCCAGTTCGAACGCCAGGCCGGCCACCAAGCCGCCCCAGGCCGCGTCCTGCCAATCGACGTCGCGGTTTGGTACCGCCAGATACAGCAAGGTGAATCCGGCCGTGGTCAGCGCCAGCGATGCCACCGTGTAGATGATCGCACCCAGCACCGGCACCCGGCCGAACAAATCGACGGTGGCCATGAACACCTGCGACGACAACGTCAGCGACACGCCGATCAGCAACGGCCCTAGCGTGATGATGGCCCAGTAGACCAGGATACGGCGCGTCCAGCTGCGCTCCCCGCGCACCCGCCAGATGCGGTTGAACACGCGCTCGATCAGGTTCATCATCGCGATCGACGTCACGATCAGCGCCACCGCGCCCACCGCCGACAGCCGCGTGGCCTTGGAGGCGAACATCGTCAGATAATTGAGGATCGTCGTCGATATCGACTTCGGCATCACGCTCTGGACGAAATACGCCTCCAGCGACATACGGAAGGTGTTAAACAACGGGAAGGTGGTGAAGATCGCCAGCGCGATGGTCAGCAGCGGCACCAACGCGAACACGGTGGTGAACGTGAGGCTGCCGGCCACCTGCGGCAGGCTTTCCTCGCGCAAGCGACGGTGGGCGAACAGCACCAGGTCGCGCACCTCCGGCCAGGACAGCGAGCGCATGGTGGCGATCCCGTTGCGGCAGGTGCTGAATACATAAAGAAGAATCGGATGAATATATTTTGCGTACATGAGCGATAATCAGATTACAAGACTGGCAGTGTTGCCCCCAGTGAAAGCGCCCTATAATACCGCCGATGAACCAACCTAATCTGATTATTCTTGTATTGTTTTACTCGCGCCATGGCGCCACCCGCAAATTGGCGGAGCTGATCGCGCAGGGTATCGAAAGCGTGCCCGGCTGTGATGCGCGGCTGCGCACCGTCCCCGCCGTCTCGACGGTGGCCGAGGCCACCGAGGCCGACGTGCCGGCCGAGGGCGCGCCCTATGTCGAGCTCGACGATCTGCGGGAATGCGCCGGCATCGCCGTGGGCTCGCCCACCCGCTTCGGCAATATGGCGGCCGCGATGAAGTATTTTTGGGACGGCACCGCCACCGAATGGCTGGCCGGGACCTTGGCGGGCAAGCCGGCGTGCGTGTTCACTTCCACCGGCAGCCTGCACGGCGGCCAGGAATCGACTTTGCTGTCGATGATGATACCCTTGTTCCACCACGGCTTGATGGTGATGGGCCTGCCGTACACGAATCCGGAACTGATGACCACCTCCAGCGGCGGCACGCCCTACGGCGCCAGTCACTGGTCCGGCCTTGATGGCAAAAAGACCATCACCGAAGACGAGAAACGCCTGGCGCTCGCGCAGGGCCGGCGCCTGGCCGAAACGGCACTGAAGCTGCGTGCCGCCGCCTAAACGGGTAAGCTGCAAAACATATGCTGTAAAACGGGGATGCAAAATGCAAAACGCGATGCATAGGTATTTTCACTGGGGCGCCATCGGCAGCCTCGGTCTGCTGATAGTCTGGTGCGTGCTGTGGGAGATGGTGCTGGCGCCGCTCAAGCCGGGCGGCTCGTGGCTGGTGCTCAAGGCCGCGCCGCTGCTGCTGCCGCTGTACGGCGTGTGGAAGCGCGACATCTACACCCTTCAGTGGACCTCGATGATGATACTGCTGTACTTCACCGAGGGCGTGGTGCGCGGCTGGAGCGACAAGGACGAGCTGTCCTCATGGCTGGCGTGGGGCGAGGCGGCAATCGTCTGCGTCTACTTCGTCTGCGCGATCATGTATCTGCGCCCGTATAAAAAAGCGGCCAAGAAGCTGTCCAAGGAACTGCTCGACAAGGTGAAGGGCACCACGGTCAAATGATGGCGTTTCTACAGGAGTGCCGCGCGCTGCTCGGGGGCGCCTATGTGCTCGACACCGACGCCGACATGGCGCCCTTCCTCACCGATTGGCGCGGACGCTTCACCGGCAAGGCCGCCGCCGTGCTGCGTCCCGGCTCGGTGGACCAGGTGGCAGCGTTGGTGAAGGCTTGCGCGCTACACCGCGTGCCGCTGGTGCCGCAGGGCGGCAACACCGGCCTTGTATTGGGCAGCATCCCAGACGCCAGCGGTACCGCCGTCGTGCTGTCGCTGGCGCGGCTCAACACCATCCGCCAGATCGACACAATCAACCGGACCATGACCGTCGATGCCGGCTGCATCCTCCAGCAAGCGCAGGAAGCCGCCGCCGCCGAGGGCTGCCTGTTTCCGCTGTCGCTGGCGGCCGAGGGCAGCTGCACCATCGGCGGCAACCTGTCCACCAACGCCGGCGGCACGGCGGTTCTCCGCTACGGCAATACGCGCGAGCTGTGTCTCGGGCTGGAAGTGGTCACGCCACAGGGCGAGATCTGGAGCGGCTTGCGCGGCCTGCGCAAGGATAATACCGGCTACGATCTGCGTGACCTGTTCATCGGCGCCGAGGGCACCCTGGGCGTCATCACAGGCGCGGTGCTCAAACTGTACCCGCAGCCCAAGGCCAGCATCACCGCCCTGGCGGCCCTGCCCTCGCCCGCCCACGCGCTGCGATTGCTGGTACTGATGCAGGACCACTGCGGCTCCAGCCTCACCGGTTTCGAACTGATGTCGCGCTACTGCCTGGAGCTGGTGGCACAACAGTTCCCGCAACTGCCCAAGCCCTTCGCCGACGCCCATCCGCAATACGTGCTGCTGGAGCTGTCGAGCAGCGAATCGGAGCGGCACGCGATCGACCTGCTGGAGCGCGCGATCGGCGCGGCGCTGGAGCGCGACGTCGTCACCGACGCCGTGGTGGCGACATCGACCACGCAATCGGCCGGCCTGTGGCAGTTGCGCGAGCATATTCCGCTGGCGCAGGCCAAGGCCGGCAAGAACATCAAACATGACATCTCACTGCCGGTGTCGCGCATCGCCGACTTCATCGACGTCACCGCGCCGCAATTGCAGGCGGCCTTCCCCGGCTGCCAGTTGGTGTGCTTTGGACACTTGGGCGACGGCAACCTGCATTTTAACGTCGCGCCGCCGGAGGGCATTTCCAACGAGGATTTCCTTGCCAACCAGGACAAGGTCAACCGCGTGGTGCACGACAGCGTGGTCGGTTTCGGCGGTTCGATTTCCGCCGAGCACGGCATTGGCGCGCTGAAACGCGACGAACTGGCGCATTACAAATCGGCGGTGGAGCTCAACATGATGCGGGCCATCAAAGCGGCGCTGGACCCGCTGGGTATCATGAATCCCGGGAAAATTCTGTGAACGGGACCGCCATGAACCACCATCTTCGCGCGCCTTGCGCCGCCGTGCTGTGTGCGGCCGCGCTGGCGGGCAACAACGCCGTCGCGCAAAGCGTCTACAAATGCACTGTTGACGGCAAGATCAGCTACAGCGACATCCCTTGCCCGGCCAGCGCCGCGGCGTCGTCCATGCTGGCCGTGCCGAAATCACCCGCAGACGTTGATGGCGCGGCGGCCGATTTGCAGCGCATGCAAAAGGAATCGGCCGCGCTGCAAAAGTCGCGTCAAAAGGTCGAGGAACGCGAGGCCCGCGAATCCGAGCGCGCCTCCCGCGCCGCCACGACACAACGCAAGCGCTGCGCCAAGCTCGCCCTGACCAAAAAGTGGGCGGACGAGGATGCGCGCGGCGCCACCAACGCCAACGCCGACAAGGCCAGGTTGCGCGCAAAACGCGCCGGCGAATCGTTTTCGCTGGAGTGCGCCCACTGATGTCCGATCCGGTGAGCGCGGCAGGCGGCAGGGACGGCATCG
Organism: Oxalobacteraceae bacterium OTU3CAMAD1; assembly: GCA_024123915.1. Classification (NCBI taxonomy): domain Bacteria; kingdom Pseudomonadati; phylum Pseudomonadota; class Betaproteobacteria; order Burkholderiales; family Oxalobacteraceae; species Oxalobacteraceae bacterium OTU3CAMAD1. Next base: position 4,649,333 of record CP099650.1, read on the forward strand.
CATCCGAACGCGAGGCGGCGTCGATGCGCCGCCTGTCCCGCTGGCTGCTGCTGGGCGAATGGCGGGCGCACCCGATGCGCGCGCTGGTGGCCATCGCCGCCATCGCCGTCGGCATCTCGCTCGGCTTCGCGATTCACCTGATCAACGCCGCGGCCTTCAACGAGTTCTCGTCGGCGATCAAAGGCCTGTCCGGCGTGGCCGATGTGCAGGTGCGCGGCACCGAACCGGCCTTCGACGAGGCGATCTATCCGATACTGGCGCGGCGCGACGGCGTCACCGTGGCCTCGCCGGTGCTGGAATTCGACGCCTCGGTCCCCGGCCAGCGCACCGCGCTCAAAATCATTGGCATCGACGTGTTCCGCGCAGGCTTCGTCGCGCCGGACCTCATCGGCGTGCCGGCCAACGGCGACCCGAATTCCACGCTGGCCGACGATACGATTTTCCTGTCGCCCGCCGCGCAACAGTGGCTCCAACCCGTCGCGAACCAGATAACCCTGCAAGTCGGCGTCGATCAACTGCAATTGCGCGTAGCCGGATCGCTGCAAAGCGCGCGCGCCGGCCAGCGCATCGGCGTGATGGACCTGGGCGCGGCGCAATGGCGTTTCGATAAACTGGGGCAGTTGTCGCGCGTCGACCTGAAACTGCGCGACGGCGTCAATCGCGACGCCTTCAAGGCGCAGCTGGAACAGGACCTGCAACGCGAGTACCCCGGCCGCTTCCGCGTCAACCAGCCCAACGACCAGGAACAGAACAGCCGCAACGAGGGCATGAGCCGCGCCTACCGCGTCAACCTGACGGTGCTGGCGCTGGTGGCCTTGTTCACCGGCGCCTTCCTGGTGTTCTCCACGCAGGCGCTGTCGGTGATACGCCGCCGCAGCCAGTTCGCGCTGCTGCGTGTGCTGGGCATGGACCGCCGCCACCTGCTGCGCCAGATCCTGCTGGAGGGCCTGAGCCTGGGCATCGCCGGATCGGCCATCGGCATCGCCGCCGGCTACGGCCTGGCCGCCGCCGCGCTGCACTTCATGGGTGCGGATCTCGGCGCGGGATTCTTTTCCGGCGTACAGCCGACCGTCCACTTCACGCCGGTGGCCGCCGCCGTCTACTTCGCGCTCGGCGTCGGCGTGTCGCTGCTGGGCTGCGCCGCGCCGGCGTTCGACGCCGCCCGCGCCAAACCGGCGGTGGCGCTCAAATCCGGCACCGAGGAGGCGGCCATGTCACGCCTGGCGACGGCATGGCCGGCCCTGGCCTGCATCGCGCTGGCGGCGCTGCTGTCGCAAGCGCCACCGGTGTTCGAGCTGCCGATCTTCGGCTACCTTTCGATCGCGCTGCTGCTGGTCGGCGTGATCGCGCTGATGCCGCGCCTGGCCGCCATCGTCTTCCGCTTCGCCCATAAGCGCTGGAGCGCCGCCACCGCCAACCGGCCCGGCGCCTCGCCCGTGTTGACGCTGACGCTATCGCGCCTGGCCAACGCCTCCAGCCAGGCGGGTATCGCGCTCGGCGGCGTGCTGTCGAGCTTTAGCCTGATGGTGGCCATGGCCATCATGGTGGCCAGCTTCCGCGTGTCGCTCGACTACTGGCTGCGCCAGGTCCTGCCGGCCGACGTCTACGTCAGCACCATCGGCGCCGGCACCACGGCGGGCCTGCGCCCGCAGGAACAGGCGGCCATCGCCGGCCTTCCCGGCGTGCAGAAAGCCAGTTTCCTGCGTGTGCGTGGCATCTCGCTGGCGCCGGGCCGCCCGCCCGTGGCCCTGCTGGCGAGCATCGTCAACGAGCAGGATCCCGCCCAATCGCTGGCCCTCGTCGGCGAGACGAAGCCGCCGGCGCCGGGCGGACCGCCGCCGGTCTGGGTCTCGGAGGCCATGGTCGATTTATACGAGATGACAGTCGGCAAACGCGTGGAGATCCCCCTCAACGGCAAGCTCCATCGCTTCCAGGTGGCCGGCGTGTGGCGCGATTACGCCCGTCCCACGGGCTCAATTCAAATGCGGCTGAGCGACTACCGCGCCATCACCGGCGACCAGCAGGTCAGCAGCGCCGCCCTGTGGCTCGAACCCGGCGCAAAACCCGAGGATACCGTGCAAGCGCTGAAGCGACTGCCGTTCGCCTCCGCCCTGGAAACGAGCGCGCCGTCGGAGATCCGCGACATGAGCATGAAAGTGTTCGACCGCAGCTTCGCCATCACCTATCTGCTGGAGGCGATCGCCATCGTCATCGGCCTGTTCGGCGTCGCCGCCACCTTCTCGGCGCAGACCTTGGCGCGCTCGAAGGAGTTCGGTATGCTGCGCCATGTCGGCGTCACGCGCGGCCAGATCCTGTCGATACTGGCCATCGAGGGCGGCGCGCTCACCGGCCTGGGCATCGCCACCGGCTTCGTGCTGGGCTGGGTCATCAGCCTGATTCTGGTTTTCGTCGTCAATCCGCAGTCGTTCCACTGGACCATGCAGCTGCATCTGCCTTGGGGTTTGCTGGCGGCCGTCGCCGGGCTGTTGCTGGCCGCGTCCGCGCTGACAGCCCTCCTGGCGGGCCGCCAATCGCTGTCCGGCGGGCCGATACGCGCCGTCAGGGAGGATTGGTAATGCGTTACTGTTTGGTGTTTTTAATGCTGTTATGCGGCCTGTCCTCGCGGGCGGCGGCGCCCGGATACTCACCGGTCCAGCCGCTGCCGGCCGGCGCCTCGCTGCGCTTCCCCGCCGACTACGGCGCCCATCCGGACTACAAAATCGAATGGTGGTACGTCACCGGCTGGCTCAATACAACCGATGGCAAGCCGCTGGGCTTCCAGGTCACCTTCTTCCGCAGCGGGACGGAACATGACCGCGCCAACCCCAGCAAGTTCGCGCCGAAGCAGCTGATCATCGGCCACGCCGCCGTCTCCGACCCGGCCAACGGCAAACTGCTGCACGACCAGCGCAGCGCGCGCGAAGGCTTCGGCATCGCCTACGCCAAGGTCGGCGACGCCGATGTGAAGCTGGACGACTGGCGCATGACGCGCAACGCCGACGGCAGCTATGCGATCCGCGTGGACGCCGCCAACTTCGCGCTCAACCTGAAGCTGGCGCCGTCGCAGCCGGTGCTGCTCCAGGGCCAGCGCGGTTATTCCCGCAAAGGACCGCGCCCCGTGCAGGCCAGCTACTACTACAGCGAGCCGCAACTGACCACCACCGGCACCGTCACACGCGGCGGCAAGGCGTCGGCCGTCACCGGCGCAAGCTGGCTCGACCATGAGTGGTCCAGCGATATCATGGGCGGCGATTCGGGCGCCGTCGGCTGGGATTGGATCGGCGCCAACCTCGATGACGGCGGCGCCCTGATGGCTTTCCAACTCCGCGACAAGACAGGTGCTAAACTATGGTCGCACGCGACATGGCGCGACGCATCCGGTAAGATCACGCAGTTCTCGCCGGAGCAGGTGAGTTTTGCCGCGCAAAGGCGCTGGCGCTCGCCCCGCACCAATGCCGAGTATCCGGTCGAAAGCCGGCTCACCACCGGCAACGTTGAGTGGCGCATCGTGCCCCTACAGGACGATCAGGAGCTGGACTCGCGCCGCTCGACCGGCGCGGTGTACTGGGAAGGCGCGGTGACGCTGAGCCGTGACGGCAAGCCGGCCGGTCGCGCCTATCTGGAACTGACGGGGTATGTCAGCCCGATGAAACTGTAGAAGAATATTAGAACAACCCAAAGCATATTTACCGAAACCGCAGCCACACGATGACCAACAGCACCACCGCCAGCACCCCGTCCGCAGTCGCGCCCAACGTCAACAGGGAACAAAAGAAAGGCAGCATTTCCACCCTGCGCGGCCTGCTGCCGTTCCTGGCGCCCTACAAGCGTCAATTCGTCATGGCCGGTATCGCGCTGGTGGTCGCCGCCTGCGCCACCCTGGCCATTCCGGCCGCCTTCAAGCAGATGATCGACCTCGGTTTCGGCGGCACGGGCGACAAGAGCATCAAGCACGTCGACCTGGTGTTCCTGGCGCTGTTCGGCGTCGCCACCGTGCTGGCGCTGGCCACTGCTGCGCGATTTTATACCGTCTCCTGGCTGGGCGAACGGGTCACCGCCGATATCCGCAGCGCCGTCTACAAGCATGTCGTCACCCAAAGCCCCGAGTTCTTCGAGACTACGCAGACCGGCGAAGTCCTGTCCCGCATCACCACCGACACCACGCTGATCCAGGCGGTCGTCGGCACCAGCATCTCGATGGCGCTGCGTAATGTGCTGCTGTTCATCGGCGGCCTGGTGATGTTGTTCGTGACCAGCGTCAAACTGTCGGCCATCATCATCGGCCTGCTGGTGTTGACGGTACTGCCTATCGTGATGTTCGGCCGCCGCGTGCGCGAGCTGTCGCGCGACTCGCAGGACCGCGTGGCCGACGCCTCGGCCATGGCAGGCGAAATCCTCAACGCCATGCCGACCGTGCAGGCATTCACCCACGAGAAGATCGAATCGAACCGCTTCGGCGCCTCGGTCGAAGGCGCGTTCAAGACCGCGATGCGCCGCATCCGCGCCCGCGCGCTGCTGACGATGATCGCCATCGTTCTGGTGTTCGGCACCATCGTCTTCGTGCTGTGGCTGGGCGCCCACGCCGTGCTGTCGGGCGACATGACCGGCGGCGACCTGGGTCAGTTCATCCTGTACGCCTCGATCGTGGCCGGCGCCATTGGCGCCCTGTCCGAGGTGATGGGCGAAGCGCAGCGCGCCGCCGGCGCCACCGAGCGCCTGCTGGAACTGATGGCCGTCAAATCGAATATCCAGTCGCCGGCCAAGCCGCTGGCGCTGCCGCCGCGCGCCGCCAACGGCGCGGCCTTGACTCTGAGCGACGTCACATTCTCGTATCCGTCGCGGCCCGAAACGGCGGCGCTGGGCCACCTGTGGCTGGACATCAAGCCTGGTGAAACGGTGGCCGTTGTCGGCCCTTCCGGCGCCGGCAAGACCACGCTGTTCCAGCTGTTCCTGCGCTTCTACGACCCGCAAAGCGGCAGCATCAAGCTCGATGGCGTCGACATCACGCAGCTCGACCTGCACACGCTGCGCGACGCCATCGGCATCGTGCCGCAGGATACGGTGATCTTCTCGGCCGACGCAATGGAAAACATCCGCTACGGCCGCGCCGGCGCCACCGACGAGGAAGTGACCCAGGCCGCAAAGCTGGCCGCCGCCCACGAATTCATCGAGCGTCTGCCGCAGGGCTACAAATCGTTCCTCGGCGAGCGCGGGGTGCGCCTGTCCGGCGGACAGCGCCAACGCATCGCCATCGCGCGCGCTTTGCTGAAAAATCCGCCGCTGCTGCTGCTCGACGAAGCCACCAGCGCGCTGGACGCCGAATCGGAGCGCCTGGTGCAAAAGGCGCTGGAAGCGGCGATGGTCGGCCGCACCACCGTCATCATCGCCCACCGCCTGGCGACGGTGCAGCGCGCGGACCGCATCATCGTCATGGAAGACGGCAAAATCGTCGAAACCGGCACCCACACGTCGCTGGTGGCGCTGGGCGGCATCTACGCCAACCTGGCCGCACTCCAGTTCCACAACGTCCACACCGCCCATTGATCGGGGTATCATTCGTTCTTTCAGGAGAATGAATTGACCGACGCCGAACTGCGCCTCCGCTGCCGAACCCACCTTCCCGGCCACCGCCAACCCTCGCCCGCGCAGCTGTTCGCGGCGATGGCGGCGTGGTGCGAAACCAACGGCGTGGAGCACGACACCTACGGCAACGGCACCCTGATCCAGGAATTCGAGCAAAAAGTCGCAAAACTGCTCGGTTTCGAGGCAGCGCTGTTCTGCATCACCGGTACCATGACGCAAGCCACCGCGCTGCGCATCGCCTGCGAGGAACGAGGCAGCAAGCTGGTGGCGCTGCACCCGACGTCGCACATCTTGCGCCATGAACGCGGCAACCATCAGCTGTTCGACCACTTCCACGCCTTGCAGATCGGGGACCAGAACCGTCCATGGACGCTCGAAGAACTCAAGGGCATCCCGGACAAATTGGGCGCGGCCACGCTGGAACTGCCGATGCGCGAGATTGGCGGCCAATGCCCCGACTGGGAAGATCTCACAGCCATCAAGACCTATTGCCGCGAGCAGGCCATTCATTTGCACCTGGATGGCGCCCGCCTGTGGGAAACCGCCGCCGCTTACGGACGGCCGGCCAGCGAGATCGCGGCCGGTTTCGACACGGTCTACGTGTCGCTCTATAAAGGCATAGGCGGCCTGGGCGGCGCCATGCTGCTTGGCTCCTCCCGGTTCGTCGCCAAGGCGCAGGAGTGGTACCGCCGCCAGGGCGGCAATGTCTACCAGCGCACGCCGTACGTGGTGGCCGCCGCGATGCAGTTCGATGCGCGGCTGGCGGCGATGCCGGATTACTTCCGCCGCACGCTGTGGCTCTACGAGACGCTGCGCGACTATCCGCTGCTGACGCCCAATCCGGCGCGTCCGCAAGCCAGCATGCTGCATCTGCATCTGCCGGTAAGCCGCGACCGCGCGCTGAACATCCGCAACCTGATCGCCGAGCGGCATAGCGTATGGCTGTTCAATGGCGCCAGCCACGGAGCGCTGCAGGACCGCAGCTCGGTGGAGCTGTACATCGGCGACAACCTGCTCAACATGCCGGACGACCGCGTGCGCGAGATACTATCGCTGTGGTCCGCCGCACTGGCCAACTAATTTCGCACAAGCCGGGACAACCGGCTACACTGCGCCCTCTTTTCGTTTTACTGCACATACAATGACCTTCCAAGCACTCGGCCTGATCGATCCAATCCAGCGCACGCTGGACACCCTGGGCTACAAACAGCCGACGCCCGTTCAAAAGCAAGCCATTCCCGTCGTCCTGGCGGGGCGCGACCTGATGGCCGCCGCCCAAACCGGCACCGGCAAGACGGCCGGCTTCGCGCTGCCCATCCTGCAACGGCTGACCATGGACGGCGTGACCGCGCCTAAAGCGGTGCGCTGCCTGGTGCTGGTGCCGACGCGCGAACTGGCCGAGCAGGTCTACGAAAGCTTCCGCACCTACGGCGGCAATCTGCCGCTGCGCTCCGCCGTGGCCTACGGCGGCGTGCCGATCGAGCCGCAGATCACCAAGCTGCGCAAAGGCCTGGACGTGCTGGTGGCGACGCCCGGCCGCCTGAAGGACCTGCACGATCAGGGCGCGATCAGCTTCACGATGCTGCAAACGTTGGTACTGGACGAGGCGGACCGCATGCTGGACCTGGGCTTCGAGCGCGATCTGGACATCCTGCTGGCGGCCCTGCCGAAGAAGCGCCAGACCTTGCTGTTCTCGGCCACGTTCTCCGACGAGATCCGCAAACTTGCCAAAGGCATGTTGAAGGACCCGGTATCGATCCAGGTCAGCGCCAGTAACACCGCCACCAAAAGCGTCAAGCAATGGCTGATCCCGACCGACAAGCGCCGCAAGCCGGAGCTGCTGCTGCATCTCCTGAAGAAGCTTCAGTGGGGCCAGGTACTGGTGTTCGTCAAAACGCGCAAAGGTGTCGAAACGCTGGTCAAGACCTTGCAGGAGCACGGCATCTCGGCCGACTCCATCCACGGCGACAAGACCCAGCCGGCGCGCCTGAAGGCGTTGGCGCGCTTTAAACAAGCCGAAGTCCAGCTGCTGGTGGCGACCGACGTCGCCGCGCGCGGCCTGGATATCGAAGCGCTGCCGCAGGTGGTCAACTTCGATTTGCCGACCGTGGCGGAGGACTATATCCACCGCATCGGCCGCACCGGCCGCGCGGGCATGGAAGGCGAAGCTGTATCGCTGGTATGCGCGGACGAAGTCGAGATCCTGAAGGCGATCGAAACCCTGACCGGCCAAGTGATCCGGCGCGAAGAGGAACCGGGCTTCGAGGCCGATCACCGCGTGCCGGAAACCGGCCCGAAAGGCGTGGCGGCGGCCCTGGCGAAGAAGGCGGCGGCCGAAGCGCCGGCCAAGAAAAAGCGGCCGTTCACCGGCCCGGCTGGCGGCTCGGCGGCGGGCAAGGCTGCCAGCGGAACGGCGGCCGGAAAAGCGACCGCGCGTCCGGCCGGCGGCGACGCCTCGCTCGGCACGTGGACACCACCCGTGCCGGCGGGCGGCAAGGGAGCCGGCGGTGCGCGCTCCGCTGGCGGCAAGGCCGGCACGGGCCGCATATACGGCGGTGGCGGCAAGCCGGCGGCGCCGAAAGGCGCTGTTGTCGTCACCGGCGGACGTGGCGCCAAATCGCTCGCCCGCGCGGCCGGCAAAGTGACCGCGCAACCGGGCGGCCGCAAGCCCAAGTCGGGCAGCCGCTAAGAGGACCGGACACGTATGCGCAAAAAGATAACCCGCCGCCAGGCAATCACGCGGACATCGATGGCGCTTGGCGGCGCGTTACTGAGTAATCTGGGCTTGGCGCTTGCTGCTCCAACCGGCGCCAAGTCCACGCAACGTCCCAATATTCTGCTGCTGGTCGCCGACGGCTGGAGTTGGCAAGGCTCGGAGTCGGTGGACAAGCTTGGCATGCGCATGCCGACATTCGCCCGCCTCCAGCGCGACGGCGTCAGTTTCGAAAATGCCTTCATCGCATCGCGGGGCACGCAACTCCCCTACGTTGACCTGCTCAGAAAGAGTGGCTACGCCGTCGCCGATGAGGATTTCGGCGCTTTCCTCGCCAAGCGGGCTGCTGGCAAGCCTCTTTTGTTCTGCCTTGAATCGAAAAGTCCACACCGCCGCTCAACAGCGACCTTCGATACCGCAAACCTCACCGTCCCGCCCTACCTGCCCGACACGCCGGCGGTGCGTGGCGATATCGCCGCCTACCGTTCGGAGATCGAGCGTTTCGACCACGAAGCGGGCTTGCTGATCGACCGGCTGCAACGCGCCGGTCAGTTGTCCAATACCCTGGTTGTCATGACCGGCAAAGGCGGCTGGCCCTTCCCTCGCGGCGCAGGAACGCTTTACGACGCCGGCACCCACGTGCCACTGGTCGTCATGTACCCCGGCGGAATCGGCGGCGGGCGCGTATCGAAAGCCCTCGTCAGCAGCGCCGATCTGGCGACAACCATCCTTGACGTAGCCGGCGCGGCCAAGCGAGCGGCAGCCAACGGGCAGGCCTTTGTGCTAACCGGCAGTGAAAGCTATCCTGCCCGCGCGATCAGAACACCTCAATATCTCTACATTCGGAACCTGCACCCGGACCGCTGGCCGGCCGGAATGCCCGCCCAGCAGGCCGTCACGCCAGCGCAACTGGACAGCGATATCAGCTCGGCCTTCGCCGGCATCGCCCCAAGCCCGACCAAGACGGCGATGATCGTCGGCCGGGGCAATCCCCCCATGGACCGGCTGCTGGACTTGGCGACCGCCAAGCGTCCGGCGGCGGAGCTTTACGACGTCCGCACCGACCCGTACCAGCTCAATAATCTGGCAGCCGATCCGGCGATGAAAGCGGTCGTCGCACGCCTGGACAGACAGCTGACGAGTCGCCACGGAGACACGTAGGGCGGATTAGCGAAGCGTAATCGGCCATGTATAAGCCGCCGACAACGCATGCATGGCCGATTACGGCGTTCCGCCTAATCCGCCCTACGTGCCTCTGATAAAATAGCCGACTTTAGAGCCGCAACGTGCACGTTGGAGAACATATGCAGCAATACCAGGAACTGATCCAGACCGTCCTCGACACCGGCAGCTGGCAAGACAACCGCACCGGCATCCGCACCCTCAGCGTGCCTGGCGCGATGATGCGTTTCGACCTGCTCAACGACGGCTTTCCCGCCGTGACGACCAAGCGCCTGGCCTTCAAATCCGTGGTCGGAGAACTGTGCGCCTTCCTGCGCGCGTCCCGCAGCGCCGCCGACTTCCGCGCGCTGGGCTGCAAGGTCTGGGACCAGAACGCCAACGAAAACAAGCAATGGCTGGACAATCCCTATCGCCTCGGTGAAGACGACCTTGGCCCGGTCTACGGTGTGCAATGGCGCCAGTGGCCAGGCTTCAAGCTGATCGACCTCGATCAGCCGGCGCAAATCGCCGACGCCCAGAAAAACGGCTTCCGTCTGATCTCCCAATTCGACGACGCCGGCGTGCCCAAGGTCCTGCTGCACAAATCGATCGATCAACTGCGCGAATGCCTCGACACGATCGTGAACAATCCGGGCAGCCGCCGCATCCTTTTCCACGGCTGGAATCCGGCGGTGCTGGACGCGGTCGCCCTGCCGGCCTGCCATTTGCTGTATCAATTCATCCCGAATCCGACTACGCGCGAGCTATCGATGTGCCTCTATGTGCGCTCGAACGACCTCGGTCTGGGTACGCCGTTCAACCTGGCCGAAGGCGCGGCGCTGATGCATCTGGTTGGCCGCCTGACCGGCTACACGCCGCGCTGGTTCAGTTATTTCATCGGCGATGCGCATATCTATGAGAACCACATGGATATGGTCAAGGAGCAGCTGACCCGCACGCCGTTCGCCGCGCCGCAGTTGCGGATTTCCGATCGCGTGCCGGACTTCGCCAAGACCGGCAAGTACGAGCCGGAATGGCTGGAGAAGATCGAACCGTCCGACTTTTCGCTGGAAGGCTATCAGCACCACGCGCCGATCACGGCGCCGATGGCGGTATGACGCGGCTGGACTTCATTCCGGGCACGTTGTGCGACGAGCGGATGTGGTCCAGGCTGACGCCGTTGTTGGGCGATGCGTTCGATTTCAATTTCGTACCGCTGCACCAGGCTCGCACGCGGCTGCAGATGCAAGAGCTGATCGCCACGCACAGCGCGCCGGCGGCCAACCTGGTGGCGTTTTCGCTCGGTGCCTATCTGGCGATCGAGCACGCGGTCGCGCATCCCGAGCGGGTGAAGTCGTTGGTACTGATCGCTAATTCGGCCAAGGGGCTGAAACCGGCGGAGGTGCTGGCGCGCGAGCGCATCGTGGCCATGTTGGAGCGGAATGCGTATGCGGGGATGTCGCGGCAGCGGCTGCGCGAATTGCTGCATCCGTCGCATGTGGACGATGAGGCGATTGTCGGGCCGATCCAGCAGATGGCGCTGGATCTTGGCAAGGACGTGCTGTTGACGCAGTTCGCCACGACCATCGACAGGCCGGATTTGATGGACCGGTTGGCGGAGTTGAGTTTTCCGGTGCTGATCGTCGGCGCGGAAGAGGACAATCTGGTACCGCCGGAGCATCTGCGGCAGATGGCTGCGCGCTTCCCCAACGCCAGTCTGCAGATGCTGGAGGGCGATACCGGGCATATGATCCCGCTGGAGGCGCCAGAGGCGTTGGCGCGGCATATGCTGGCCTTCCACCAAGGCGGCGGCAACAAAGCCTAATGTCGTCTAAACCACGTAGGGCGGATTAGCGAAGCGTAATCGGCCATGCATGCGCCACGTTGACGCATGCATGGCCGATTACGGCGTTCCGCCTAATCCGCCCTACGTGTTTCAGAAGTAATTCACGTTAGCGTAAGTCGCCAAGTCCATTTAAGCGGCGTTGGCCAACTCCACCAGATCCACCGTCTTCAATCCCGACAAGTCCTGCGACAGATCGCCGACGAACGCGGCGCGACTGGCCTGGCCATCCTTGATCCACGTGCGCACCGCGACGCGGATATCGTCCAGCGTGCAATTCAGCACACCGGTACGGAACTGCTGACGCAATTCCTCGCTGATCCCGCGACGGTACAGACTCCACGCGTGCGTGACCTGCTCGTGCGGCGAATTCGGCTTGTCCAAGCCCTTGATCACGCAAATGATCGCCTCTTCCAATTCCTCCTGCGAGAAGTCGTTCTCCAGCATCTGATCGATCGCCACGCCGAAGTCGGCATAGGTCTCGGCCAGACGCGGATCGCGGTAGGACGCCATCACAAACGTACCGCTGCCGCCGCCATATCCCGCGCTGCCGCCATACGCTCCGCCCTTCTCGCGCAAGGCCGCATGCAGCAATTGGTTGGTCATCAGCTCCGCAGCCACGGCCAGCGCCGCCGCACCGGCTTCGTGCACCATCGGCGCGCGCCAGGCCACCACGCAATGATTGATCTGGCTAACCGCATGCAGCGCCGCATCCGCCAACGGCAAACTCTCCGGCGCCGCCGAAACACCCGGCGCTTCCGCTTGCGACGCCGGCAGCTTGACCATGCGCGCCAGATCGGTGCTGTCGTCGCCGGAACCGGCCGACAGCATGATCGGCGTTACGCCCGTCACGCGGCTGTGCAGCGCGCTCAGACGCCGGGCGATCGTGGCGATGCCCTCCTCCGTTTTGCTCTGCTCCAGCAGCTTGGCGTAGAACGGCAGCGAAGCCGCGCCGCCAACCACGTCGTCGAAACGGCGCAGCGGCGACAGCGGCGCGGTCGCCGCCAGCATGGCGTAGCGGTTGCCCGCCTGCGCCAAGCCGGTCAAACGGTCCTGCGCTTCGCTGTCGATCAGGAAGGCAAGGCGCTCGTATTCATCGAAGCGCGTCTCGGACAGGGTGCGCGAAATCAGTTCCGCGATGCCCTCGTGATCCTCGCGCAGGCCGCTGGCGCCGAACCACAGCTCGATGCTCAACGCGCCGCCAGGCTGCTGGGTCGCATCCAGGCCGACGTCGAACGATGGCGCCATCAGCTGGCGCCAAGCGTCGGCGTCCTCGTAATCCATGTCGCCGACACCGATCTCGGTGACCACATCGGCGTAGAGGCGCAGCCACGGCCAGTCGGCCGCGTCGAAATGCGATACGTCGTAGTTCACGCGCGCGTACGACAAGCCGTTGGAGGCGATGGTGAACGGCAGCACACGGCCACCCTGCCCGGCCAACGGCGCGGGCAAAGGCAGCGCCGGCGCCGGGTGGACGCTGACGTCCGACGGACGGATGCGCGGCAGCACCTCGGAATTGGATGGCAGTTGCTGGTGCTTGTCCAGCGCGGCCGTTTCGGCTTCGATGCGGGCGCGTTCGTGATCGGTCAGCGCGGCATTGCGCACGGCCAGTTGCGCCTCTTCCAGCGCGTCGCGCTCCGTGAAGTAAGTGGCGTCCGGGATCACGCTGGTGGTCAGGCGCGTCGGGCTTTCCAGCAGCGAGCGCACCAGCGACTTGAAGTAGTCCGGGTCCTGGATCGCTTCTTCCAGCTTGGCCAGGTGTGCTTCGCCGTCGAGCGCATCGAACACGTCGCCGCCGCGCATCGCCACCGGCAGCGCGTGCAGCAGGCGGCTCAAGGCGTTCGGCATGTGGGAGTTGGCGGTGTCGCGCTGGCTGTAGCGGATGTCGCGCAACGCGGCCTGCAGCGCGTCGGTCGGCACGCCCTGCTTCGCCGCCCGCTCCAGCGCGGACCAGATGCGCACGCGCGCTTTTTCGATCTGCGGTTCGGTCAAGCCTTCCATGCCAACGTGGAAAATCAGCTGGCGCGGGCCGTCGTCGTGGCCGTTCAGGCGCGATGGACGACCGTAACCGGCCGATTCCATGGCCTTCATCAGCGGCGACGAGGCGTCGCCCAGCAGGCCGGAGTCAAGCAGGTAGGCGTTGTAATACGCCATCGGATCGGTCGATTCGCCCAGCAACCACGAAAACTGCAGGCCGTATTCGTCGGCCTTGGCTTGCTGCGACGGAATGCGCACTTCGTTGACACGGGGCGCGGTCCAATATTCCGCCAACTGCGGCAGCATGCGCTCCTGCGCGGAGGCCGGCAATTTGGACAGCACGCGCAGCTCGATCTGCTCCTGGATTTCTTCGGCGCTGATGGCGCCCGCCGTCATGAACACCGCTTGCGACGGATGGTAATGACTGGCGTGGAATTCCTTGAGCATCTCGTGCGTCAGCTCCGGGATCACCAGCGGATCGCCGCCGGATTCCACCTCATAGGTCGTCCCCTTGAGCAGCGTGCCTTCGATGCCGCTGTACAGCGCGCGCATAGGATCGTTGAAGGCGCCCTTCATTTCGTTGAACACCACGCCCTGGTAGGCCAGTTTTCCGTCCTTGAGGACATGGCGCCAGCCCTCCTGCAGGAAGTTCAGGTAGTCCAGATTCGGGAAGAAGGTCGCATCCAGATACACGTCGAGCAGGTTGAAAAAGTCCTTGCGGTCGGTGCTGGCGAACGGGTAGACGGTGCGGTCGGCGTACGTGAACGCGTTCATGAAAGTGGCGGTGGAGCGGCGCAGCATCGAGAAAAACGGATCGCGAACGGGATAACGCTCGGAGCCGCACAGCGACAGGTGTTCCAGTATGTGGGCACGGCCGTCGCTGACGTCCGGCACCGTCGGGAAGCCGACCAGGAACACCAGCTCCTGCTGGTCGCTGGCCAGATGGATGTGGCGCGCGCCGCTGCGCGGCTCGATATATTCTTCAACGGTCGCTTGCAGGGACGGGATGGAACGGCTGCCGGTTTTTTCGAAATTCGTCATAGGTACTCGGTATGGCCAAAAGGCCGGATTCATAGGGTGTTCGCGCCAGCGTTCGCGCTTGCTACTCGCTCTGGCAAATTACTCAACGGTCATGGAAGCGGACCGCAATTTCAACGATAATACCAGCCACCGGGAATTCTCACCCAACCTTACAGAGTATCCATGAGCACACTGACCATCATCGTCGCCACCGACCAGCAAGGCGGCATCGGCATCAACAACACCTTGCCGTGGAAATTACCGGAAGATCTGGCCCATTTCAAGCGCCTGACCACCGGCCATCCGATCATCATGGGCCGCAAAACCTTCGATTCGATCGGCCGTCCGCTGCCCAACCGCCGCAACATCGTCATCACCCGCAACGCGGACTGGCGCCATGACGGCGTCGAGGCGGTGGACTCGGTCGACGCCGCCATCGGGCTGCTGGCCGGCGCCGAAGGCTATGTCATCGGCGGCGCCGAGATCTACAAGCAGTCGATGGCCCAAACCGACCGTTTGATCGTCACCGAGGTCGGCCAGACTTTCGACTGCGACGCCTTCTTTCCCGCAATCGACCACGCGGTGTGGGAAGAGACCGCCCGCGAGCAGCACACCTCCGAAACGTCCGGCTTGCCGTACGCGTTTGTCACCTATCGCCGCAAAGTCTAACTTTACTCTTCAAGGATTCAAGCAACCATGTCAGGCCAAGGTTTTCACGTCCACGGACCGCACGATCACGCGGTGGAACACGCAGCCCACGGAAACGATGGCTTTTCGAACAATATTGCCGTCATGACGGCCATTCTGGCAACCGTCGGCGCCGCGTTCGGCTATCTGGGCGGGGCGACGCAGAACGACGCGGCCATGTTCAAGAACAACGCCGCGATCGACAAGACGCAGGCCGCCAATAGCTGGAATTACTACCAGGCCAAGTCCAGCAAGCAGAATCTGGCCGAGCTGGCCATGACCCTGCCCGGGGTCGATCCTAAGAAATATGAGGCCGAGGTCGCCCGCTACAAGGCCGAAAAGGACGATATCCGCAAGGAAGCCGAGAAATGGGAGGAATCGTCGAAGGAGTGGAATCACAAGTCGGATGAGGCCATGCACCATCATCATCAGTGGGCGCTGGCGACCACGGCTGAGCAAATCGCTATTTCGTTGGCGGCTATTACGCTGCTCACCCGTAAGAAATGGATGATGGGGCTGGCGTATGGCGTGGCTGGGGTCGGGATCGCATTCGGAGTCTTTGCCTGGCTTCACTGACATCGGGGCCGCTGGCGGAGCTATGGCCGATTACGGCATTCCGCCTAATCCGCCCTACGTGTTTCCGTGGTGACTAGGCGCCGCCTGGCGCTGTAATACGCCCGTCACACCGCTGAGGCACTCTACTGCGCGGTTTGGTCATTTTTTCTATATGATATTTTTTTCCCGCAGCGGGCGCATTTCTGCGAGAATCCCGTTCTTATTTTTTTTCTGCGATTCCTAGCAATAGTGTCGCGCCCTGTCCGCCCCTTCACATTTGTCAGGGGCGGCTTGCTTTTTTGGAGACATGCATGAAATTTCGTTTCCCCATCGTCATCATCGACGAGGATTTCCGTTCCGAGAACACGTCCGGCCTGGGCATTCGCGCCCTCGCCGATGCAATGGAAAAAGAAGGCATGGAAGTGGTGGGCGTGACCAGCTACGGCGACCTGTCCCAGTTCGCCCAGCAGCAATCGCGCGCGTCGGCCTTCGTGCTGTCGATCGATGACGAGGAATTCGGCGCCGGTTCGGTCGAAGAGACCGACACCGCGCTCAAATCGCTGCGCGCCTTCGTCGAAGAAATCCGCTACAAGAACGCCGACATTCCGATCTACCTGTACGGTGAAACCCGCACCTCGCGCCACATCCCCAACGACATCCTGCGCGAGCTGCACGGCTTCATCCACATGTTCGAGGACACGCCGGAATTCGTCGCCCGCCACATCATCCGCGAAGCCAAGTCCTACCTGGACGGCCTGTCGCCGCCGTTCTTCCGCGCCCTGGTGCACTACGCCAACGACGGTTCGTACTCGTGGCACTGCCCCGGCCACTCGGGCGGCGTGGCCTTCCTGAAGTCGCCGATCGGCCAGATGTTCCACCAGTTCTTCGGCGAGAACATGCTGCGCGCCGACGTCTGCAACGCCGTCGAGGAACTCGGCCAGCTGCTCGACCACACCGGCCCGGTGGCCGCGTCCGAGCGCAACGCCGCGCGCATCTTCAACGCCGACCACTGCTACTTCGTCACCAACGGCACGTCGACCTCGAACAAGATGGTCTGGCACTCGACCGTGGCGCCGGGCGACATCGTCGTCGTCGACCGCAACTGCCACAAGTCGATCCTGCACTCGATCATCATGTGCGGCGCGATTCCGGTGTTCCTGATGCCGACGCGTAACCACCTGGGCATCATCGGTCCGATTCCGCTGGAAGAGTTCTCGATGGAAAGCATCCAGCGCAAGATCGAGGCGAATCCTTTCGCCCGCGAAGCCAAGAACAAGAAGCCACGCATCCTGACCATCACGCAGTCGACTTACGACGGCGTGGTCTACAACGTCGAAACCCTGCGCGAACTGCTGGACGGCAAAATCGACACGCTGCACTTCGACGAAGCATGGCTGCCGCACGCCACCTTCCACGATTTCTACAAAGATATGCACGCGATCGGCAAGGACCGTCCGCGCGCGAAAGAATCGATGATCTTCTCGACGCAGTCGACCCACAAGCTGCTCGCCGGCCTGTCGCAGGCCTCGCAGGTGCTGGTGCGCGAATCGGAAACCGTCAAGCTGGACCGCGACGCTTTCAACGAGGCGTACCTGATGCACACGTCGACGTCGCCGCAATACTCGATCATCGCCTCGTGCGACGTCGCCGCCGCCATGATGGAAGCGCCGGGCGGCACCGCGCTGGTCGAGGAATCGATCCTGGAAGCGCTGGACTTCCGCCGCGCGATGCAGAAGATCGATCAGGAATGGGGCAAGGACTGGTGGTTCCAGGTGTGGGGTCCGCAGAACTTCGCCGAAGAAGGCATCGGCTCGCGCGAAGACTGGGTCATCCGCGCAGAGGACGACTGGCACGGCTTCGGCAACTTGGCGCCGAACTTCAACATGCTCGACCCGATCAAGGCGACCATCGTCAACCCGGGCCTGTCGCTCGACGGCCAGTTCGCCGACAGCGGCATTCCGGCGTCGATCGTCACCAAGTATCTTGCCGAGCACGGCGTGATCATCGAGAAGTGCGGCCTGTACTCGTTCTTCATCATGTTCACCATCGGCATCACCAAGGGCCGCTGGAACACGCTGCTGACCGCGTTGCAGCAGTTCAAGGACGACTACGACAAGAACCAGCCGATGTGGCGCATCCTGCCGGAATTCGCGGCCGCCAACCCGACCTACGAAAAAATGGGCCTGCGCGACCTGTGCCAGCAGATCCACGATTTCTACAAGGCCTACGACGTCGCGCGCCTGACGACCGAGATGTACCTGTCGGACATGATCCCGGCGATGAAGCCGTCGGACGCGTTCGCCAAAATGGCACACCGCGAAATCGAGCGCGTGGCGATCGAGGAGCTGGAAGGCCGCATCACGTCGATCCTGCTGACGCCGTACCCACCGGGCATTCCGCTGCTGATTCCTGGCGAGCGCTTCAACAAGACCATCGTCGACTACCTGCGCTTCGCGCGCGACTTCAACGAGCGCTTCCCGGGCTTCGAGACGGACGTGCACGGCCTGGTCAAGCGCGAGGTCGACGGCAAGCGTGGTTACTTCGTCGATTGCGTCAAGCTGGACGCTTAATGGCGTGGCCGGGATGGTCCGGCCGGTATGCTAACGATATGATAGATTGCGGGTTTGGGCGTGCCGCCGGCACGCCCCCGTCATCAGATAGAGAGACAAGACACACATGCGCCTTCTTATTGCCCTGATCCTTCCGTGGCTGACCTTCTTCACGATTGGGCGTCCGTTCGCGGGCATCATTTGCCTGATCCTGCAAATCACCCTGATCGGCTGGCTGCCAGCGGCGATCTGGGCGGTGTATGCGCTCAGCCAGTACAAGACCGACCAAAAGATCCGCGACGCGATGGGCGGCCGCTAATGCTTGCTTCGCCACGGCCTACTTCGCCACGGATCCACGTAGGGCGGATTAGCGTAGCGTAATCGGCCATGCATGCGTCTCGACGGCGCATACATGGCCGATTACGGCGTTCCGCCTAATCCGCCCTACGTGTCTCCACGATACCTCCGCCTTAACCGGCTACACCCACCGTCAACGTCGCGACATAGCCATCGGTCGCATTCCCCGTTACCGTGGTCATTTGCAGCGAGTATCCATCGCTGAACACGTTGTCGGTCGCCAGGCTGATCGCGGCCATATTGCGCACGCTGGCGCTGTAGCCGGTCGTGGCGTACACCTCATTGCAGGTCGCCACCGGGAAGCTGAATTGCGACGTCTTGATGCGGTTGGCCGCGCTGGTCGCCGCCGACAGCGACCGATATACCTCGAAGTGCACATGCGGCACGCGTCCCGAATAGCAGCCGGGGAAGATCGTCGTGAACGACACAGTGCCACTGCTATCCGTCGCCTGCACGCCGCGCAGATAGTTCTGCGCCGTCACCCCACTCGAATACAACGAATAATTACCGTCGCGGTCGCAGTGCCACAGATACACCGCGAACCCATCGAGCGACGCGCAACTGCCGTTGGTGTTGACGATCTGTAGCTTGATGGTCAGCGGCACGCCGGCCGCCACACCCGTCGGACCGTTGAAGCTGCTGCGGATATCACTGCGCACGACGCCCGATTGCGTCAGCACATTAACCACGCCGCTCGAATTACTGTTGGTGCCGTCGGCCGGATACGGGCCGCCGGTTTCCTCCGGTATCACCGAGCACGAGCCGGCGGTGGTGGGCGTCGTCGTAGTGGTCGTCGTCGTGGTGGCCGGCGTCGTCGTCGCGGTAGTACTGGTGGTACCGGTGGCGCTGTCGCCGCCGCCGCAACCCATGATCGGCAGCGCCGAAGCGCCTGCCAACAGCCAGCGCAGCGTCTGGCGACGGTCGCTGTTTAGATTAAGCATCGCGGTCAGATCGGCCGCCAGACTGTGTTCGCTATCGTCATGATGTTCCATGCTTGCTCCCCTTTTTTAGTGATTGAACCGCCACCCCGCGATGGCCGGGGTGGTTCGGTGGTACTGCTTTAAATCTAGGAACGCGAACGGCGCGGCTTGTCCCCGCTGTCCCTGTCCCTGTCTCGATCGAGCTTTTTGCGCTGCTCGGGCGTCAGCACCGCCAACAGCTTTTGCTCGGTGCGCGCACGCTGCAACGAAATATTGGCCATAGCGGTCGCGGCCGCCTGCGCCAGCGACGCGGCTTTGGCGTCGTCGTACTTGTCGGCGTCGGCGAGCTCGCGCAGCGCTTCCTGCGCCTTGGCCGCCGCCTTGCCCTGCTCGCGCAGATACGGCTTTTCCTCATGCAGGATCGCAAAGACCTTGTCGTCCTGCGCCTCGCTCAACTCGACGCCGCGCAAGAACAACGGGCGTCCGACCATGAACGGTCCGCCGAACGGCGGCATGCCGCCATGCAGGCGCGAACCGTTGTCGGGACCGGCGCTGCCCGGCCCGCCCGGCGGCATGCCCGGAGAATGATCGTCCACCTCGTTGGCGCCGCTGGCGCCGGCCACAGCGAACAATGGCAGCGCCACCGCCATGGCAAGCAACAACTTCTGCACGCTTAGTTTGTTAGTTTTCATGCAAACCCTTCCTTTCTCGACTGGAAGACTTCATTTTCTAGTTGCCATATGTTAAGTAGCGTAAGGACAACGTAAATCGACGTAAAGCCGGCTTTGCCATCGGAATTGCGCCCGTGCAAGCCGTTGTAAATCGACGTAAAAGTAGACTGGCGGGAACTCTCGCGCTGGTATGATTGATGATCCTTATACAAAGAATTGCGCGGCAATGAAGAGCAAAGTACTGTTGATCGACGACGACATCGAGCTGGTGGGCATGTTCCAGGAGTATCTGGAGCAGGAAGGCTTCGACGTCAAAGCCGTGCACGACGGCGAAGCCGGCACCGCCGAAGCGGCCACCGGCACGTACTCCATCGCCATCCTCGACGTCATGATGCCGCGCATGAACGGACTGGAAACGCTGCGCCGCATCCGCACTAATAGCCAGCTGCCCATTCTGATGCTCACCGGCCGCGGCGACGACACCGACCGCATCGTCGGCCTGGAACTGGGCGCCGACGACTACGTCACCAAACCCTGCACGCCACGCGAACTGACGGCCCGCATCCGCGCCATCCTGCGCCGGGCGCAAAGCGCGCCCACCGACAATGGCACGCCCGCCGCCCTCAACGTCGGCCAGCTCACCATGTGGCCGGAGCAGCGCCGCGCCGCCTGGGCCGGCGCCAAGCTGGAACTGACCAGTACCGAATTCAATCTGCTAGAGGTCCTGGCCCGCAACGCCGGCCGGCCCGTCAGCAAGAACACGCTGTCCGAACAGGGCCTGGGCCGCCCGCTGGCGCGCTTCGACCGCAACATCGATGTCCACCTGAGCAGCCTGCGCCACAAACTCGGCACCATCGCCGACGGCCGCTCCTGCCTGCAAACGGTCTACCGCCTTGGCTACCAGCTGATCAAGGAGTAGCCCGTGGGCCGTCTGTTCTGGAAGTTCTTCGTGTGCATACTGCTGGCACAGATGACGGCGACCGTGGGCGTCCTCGGCGGCATTTGGCTCAAGGACCGCAGCCAGCAAAAGGCCGCGCCGGCCGACATCGACACCAGCCCACCGGCGGAAATCGCCATCAACGCAGCGGCCGCCACCCTGGAATACGGCGGCACCAACGCCCTACGGCGCATGCTCGAAAATATGGACAGGCGGCGTGTGTACGCGGTCGACGACGAAGGCCGCGAAATGCTGGGCCGTATCGTCAGCCCGTCCATGCTGCGCGAGTCACGCGCCCTGCTCAAGGACGACGGCAAGCGCCGCGTGGTGCGCCAGGTGTACGACCCGCAAGGCAATCGCTATATGCTGTTCCTGCCGTGGGCCGAGCGCCAGCGCGGCTTCGACAGCGAATCGCGGCAGCTGCTCGCCGGTTTGAAAAGCCAGCAGATGCTGTTTGAGGACCGGCGCATGGCCGGCGGTTTTGGTGGGCTTGGTGGTCCGCCGCCCGATGGCGCGCCCCCCGGCAATCCGCCTTCCGGCCAGGCGCAGGGCGGCAACGGCGCCAATGGCGCGCCGGGCATGCAAGGCCCGCGCGGGCCGATGGGGCCACGATTCGAACCGCTCAAGCCGTGGGTGCCGATCGTCGCCGCGATCTTCGCCAGCCTGCTGTTCTCCGTGATACTGGCGTGGTATTTCTCGCGGCCGATCCGCGCCTTGCGGGCGGCGTTCGATGCCGCCGCCGGCGGCGACCTGGCGCCGCGCTTCGTCAGCGCATCCGGCAAAAGCCTCACGGAACTGAACGACCTCGGTCGCGACTTCGACCGCATGACGGCGCGCCTGCGCAATCTGATCGACGGCCAGACACGCCTGCTGCACGACGTGTCGCACGAACTGCGCTCGCCGCTGGCGCGGCTGCAGGCGGCCATCGGCCTGGCGCACCAGCAGCCGGATAAAATCGCCGCGTCGATGGAGCGTATCGAACGCGAGAGCGTCCGCATGGACAAACTGGTGGGCGAGCTGCTGACGTTGGCGCGCCTGGAGGCCGGCGCGATCAAGGCCAGTCAGGAAGAAATCAGCATGGCCGATCTGCTGGAGCAAATCGCCGACGACGCCATTTACGAGGCGGCCAGCCAGCAACGCACTGTGGTGCACGAAGGCGATGCCGATGTGCTGGTGGTCGGCCAGGCCGATTTGCTGGGGCGCGCGATCGAAAACGTGGTCCGCAACGCCATTAAACACAGCGCAGAAGGTGGCGAAGTGCAGCTGCAAGTGCGCGCGCTCCCCGATGCGCGCCAGCTATGCATCCGCGTGCTAGACCGGGGACCGGGCGTGGCGCCGGCCGACTTGGAAACCATCTTCCAGCCATTCTTCCGGTCCGCCAATGCGGGTACCGAAGGCCACGGACTGGGTCTGGCGATAGCCCAGCACGTGATCGAAGCGCACGGCGGAAGTATAAAAGCCACCAACCGTGCGGGTGGTGGCTTGTGTGTGGAGATGATCCTGCCGGTGAAGCTGTGAACGGAAGCTGTAAACTGAAGCTGTAAGCGGCTTATCCGTTGCGCCGGAATTCCAGATGCTGGCCGCTCACGCCTTGCGTGACGAAATCCGCGTCCGCTGGAACTTGCACCGTAAAGAAATCCCATTTAAACATGGGGATGAAATTGAATTTCTTGGACTTAAAGATCCCGCGATTTCGCTTGAGCTCGCTATAACGGTCTCCCTTGAATTCCTTGTTCACCGCCGTGAACGGCAGCATATGCTCGGCCATATCGGGGAAATGCAAGGTCGGATTCTTCTGTTTGAAGTCTTCGAAGATCTCGAACTGATCGCGGCAAATCACCTGGATCGCCGTTTCAGGGAAATTGTTATGCTGCGTCCACAGAACGTGCCAGCCGGTGCTGGTCTGATCGAGGAAATCGCGCAGGCGTGGACTCAAGATATACGCATCCGACTCGATATGGATGATTTTATCGACGCCCAGTTCCCTGGCCACCTCCACCGAGTGAAGAAAGCTGCGCCACCAACCGGGATAGTCCTTGATACTCTGCCGCCCCAGGTTATCGTCGAATCGAATGATTAAATTCTTGTCGTCTAACGATGCCAGCGGAGCGGCATTGGATACCGTTTTGATGATTTCAGCCGGCGGCAGGTACGGCGACCCATCGTCGATCATGAGCCTTTTGACCACATCCAGCGGGAAATCCTGATAATAATCGAGCCAGCGCTGATAGCGAGTCTCCCAGGCGTGGGCGTCTCTGATATAGCTCGTGCAAAAGATTATCGATTTCATCACGTGACCGAACGCCCTTAGGCTTTCGGCAAAGTCACGCCGCGCTGGCCCTGATATTTACCGTTGCGGTCCTTGTACGACACCTCGCACACCTCATCGCTCTCGAAGAACAGCACCTGGGCGCAGCCCTCGCCGGCATAAATCTTCGCTGGCAGCGGCGTGGTGTTGGAGAATTCCAGGGTCACATAGCCTTCCCATTCCGGCTCGAACGGCGTCACGTTGACGATGATGCCGCAACGCGCGTAGGTCGATTTACCCAGGCAGACGGTCAGCACGCTGCGCGGAATACGGAAATACTCCATCGTGCGGGCCAGCGCGAAGGAGTTCGGCGGGATGATGCAGACATCGCTCTTGACGTCGACGAAGGAGTTCGAATCGAAGTTCTTCGGATCGACGATGGTGCTGTTAATGTTCGTGAAGATTTTGAATTCGTCGGCGCAGCGGATATCGTAGCCGTACGACGAGGTGCCGTAGGAGATGACTTTGCGGCCATCCTGCTCGCGCACCTGGTCCGGGAAGAACGGCTCGATCATCCCATGCTGCTCCGCCATGCGGCGTATCCATTTATCGCTTTTAATCGTCATCGCAAGGTATTCCTAAAATTGCCGGGGGGCGCTACCGCGCCGAATGGACGAGATTTTACGCGAAAGCCCCGTATTTAAGAACTTTTTTAGCGCCGTCGGCGGTGGATTGTTCGTCCAGCAGACCAGCGATCATGTCGGCCGTGGCGTCGGCCGCCGCCGCCGGCGTCTCCATCGGGAACAGATGGCCGCCGGGGATCAACCGGAAGTGGCGGCCCACCAACGCTTGCGTATGTTTGTGGCCGGATTGGCTGGTTTCCCACGAATCGGTGCCGCCGATGAAACCGATCGGCACCGGAAAGCGCCCGCGCACGATTTTCGGCAAATGATGCGGCAAGGTGGCGTAGACCGCCGTCTCGATCTCCCGCGTGTAGCGCAACTGGACGCCTTCCGGGTGCGGTTTCATGCCATTGTCGATGTAATCGGTCAGCACGCCGGGCGCCCAAGCCGCGAAGATATCCTTGCCGGCGAAGTGCTCATACGCGGCGGCGGCGCTTGGCCACACATTCCGACGGCGTTTAGAGAATTTGGCCGGCGGGACGTCGTACGCCTTGCCAACCAGTTTGATGGTCCGCCAGACCAGCGCGCGCCAGCCGGCGACCACCGGCGCGTCGAGCATGACGACGCAGCGCACCAGGTCCGGCCGCGCATGGGCGACCAGTAAACTAAGCATGCCACCCAGGGAATGCCCCACAAGGATCACGGGTTCCGAATAACGCGCGGTCAGTTCGGCGATGTATTCGTCCACAAGACGCGGCCAGCAGTCGGTGACCGGATAGCTTGGGTTATGCGCGTGCATATCGAGCGCCTGGATGTCGAATTGCTCGCTCAGCCTCTCGAAGAACTGGCGGTACACGCCCGCCGGATAGCTGTTGGCATGGGCGAAATGCAGCTTGGGCTTGCTCACAAGCGGTCTCCGTATGGTTATTGTCGACCAATTGTAACGGCAGTTCCGCCCAGCGGCTGGTGGGAAGGCTCTAATTCAGCGGCCGTACCAGTAGCGGGCGTGCGTCTCCCGATAGCTGGCTATGTCGATGGTCTGGCCGAAATTGAGTGTTAAAGCGCCCGATTGGTCGTTCCGCAAGCGCTGGATGTTCAGCTCTCCATAGCGCTCGTAGACCTCTTTTTTGGGATGTTGGTAGCGATTGCGGTAGCCGACCTGGAACACGGCGGCCTGCGGGTTCACCGCCGTCAAAAAATCCAGGGTCGAACTGGTGCCACTGCCATGATGTGGCACCAGCAGGACGTCGGCACGCAGCCGTTCGCGGTCGCGCGACACAAGTTGCGACTCTTGCAAGGCCTCGATATCGCCGGCCAGCAGCATCGCTTTGCCGCCGACGGTAATCTTCAGGGTGCAGCCCCGCGCGTTTGGCTTAAGAGTCAGGTCGGCGTAGCTGGCAGCCAGCGGATGGAGTATCTCGAAGCGCACGTCATCCCACGTCCAAGCCTGTCCGGCGGCGCACTGCACATGCCGCCGCGCCGACGCCACTATCGGATGATTGGGCTGCAGCGATCCAAGCACCCACTTGACCGGTAAGCCATCGAGCACCGACAAGGCGCCGCCCGAGTGATCGACGTCGCTGTGACTGACAATCATGCCGTCCAGCGAGGCGATGCCGCGTGCTCGCAAATACGGCAGGATGACGCGGTTGCCGGCGTCGATTTCGGTGCCGTAGCTTGGACCGGTATCGTAAAGCAAACGGTGATGGCTGGTTTCAATCAGCAGCGCCATGCCCTGCCCCACATCGAAAGCGGTCACTGTCATGCGACCTGGTTGCGGGTGCGATGGTTCGGCCGCCAGCAACGGTATCCAGGTCGCCAAGCCAAGCCAGCGCGCCGGCCATCCGCGTGGCGCGAGCAGCCACAGGGTCCCGAACATCGCCCAACAAAACAGCCACAAAGGCGGAGTCGGAGCGCGCCAGACCGCGTAACGCAGGCCGCTGAACCATTGCAGGCAAATGGTCAGCCACTCGACCAGCAGATGCGCCAGACCGAGGACCCAGGCCGCCAATGACATCGGCAGCATGCTGCCCACCAGCGCCAGCGGCGTGACGACAAGACTAATCAACGGGATCGCCACCGCGTTCGCCAAAGGACTGATGACGGACACCTGCGCGAACAGCAGCATCGTCAGCGGCACGAGTCCAAGCGTGACGGCGTACTGGGTGTGGGCGCCAACGCGCAAGGCCTGCCAGCATCGGTGACCAATCGTCAACGCGGGCTGGGCGTTCTGCGGTGGATCGTCGACGCCGGCGGCTAGCCTGGCTGGACGCAGCGTGGTACGGCCGACGGTGGAATACAGGATGACGGCCACCGCGCCGAACGACAGCCAAAATCCCGGCCATAGTACTGCCCACGGGTCAAGTAGCACCACAACTCCGAGCGCTGTGCACAGCACATGCGACACGTTGGCGATCCGGTTTAGCCACAGCGCGACGGCGACAACGATCAACATATACAAGGTACGCTGGGCCGGCACGCCGAAGCCGGCGAGCAGCACATAGAACAACGCGACCGTCGCGCCGACCAGCGCCGCGACTTTTTGCGCCGGCATCATCAACGGCAATTGCGCGCGGGTGAAAAACGAGTGCCGCCACAATGAGAAGGCGATCAGCGCGAACAACCCCGCCACCATGGTGATGTGCAATCCACTGATGCTGACGAGATGACCGATACCGGTATTGGTGAAAACCTTCCAATCCGCTTGATCGATCCCGCGCTGGTCGCCAACGACCAATGCGACGATCACGCCGGCGTAAGGTTTATCGGGAAGCGCCGCCAGAATCCGCGCCCGGAGCGCCGCGCGACAATGCTCGATGACGTTGCGGGCGCTGAAGACAAAGCTGTCCAGGCGCCGATTGGCGTGATTCGGCCGCACGTAACCGGTCGCACGTACGCCCTGCTCCAGCAACCACGCCTCGTAATCGAAACCATATTCGTTGGCGTTGCCGTGTGGCCGCTGCAGGCGAACCGTGAGTTGCCAGCGTTCGCCCGGCTGCACGTTGCCGATTTGCGTGATCTGATCGCGAAAGCCTGCGTACCAGGACAGCGCGATACGTGGCGGAACCGGAGCCGGCCCGGCCACCGTCGTCTGCGCGCCATTCAGCCCATCCAGCACGCCCTCCACGGCGAAATTGAACCGAACGCCCTGGGCGAAACGATAGGGTAAATTATCCACGGTGCCAATTACCGTAAAATCCCGCCCCTCATGCGCGCTCGCCAGTTGCGATGACAGCGCCCCGTGTGCCAGCCAAGCAGCCCAATAAAAGCCGACGATGGCGCCAACCAGCAAAGCGTGCATCGCGCGCAAAGTCTGATAGCGGAACCCCCAATCCGTAGGAAATTTGCGCTTGACCACCATCTGCCACAACGCCAGCCAGACAGACAAAATCCCCGCAGCCCAAGCAATGACCGGGACGTCAGGCAGCACCGCTTGCGTTTGCAAGGACGCCGCTCCCGCCGCAAAGCCGATTATCGCCAATCGCATCGCCACTCCGCCAGTGCGTCGCCCTCGCATTGGAGCGTTCGGCCAGCCCGTCCGACCGACACAGCGATACTATGCAAGCTTCCGCAGACCGTCGAATTCAGCGATCCAGCCTTTGATCCGCATCAATGTAAAAATTTCTGTAGACAAAAAAACGCCAGCAGGGACAACCCTGCCGGCGGTCGATACGGGCCGAAGAAAAGGTGACGCTTATTTCGGCGAAACGTCGGTCGCCTTCACCGCGATACGTTCGGCGATGTTTTTCGCGGCGATGGTCTCGGTCAGGAACGACGTCGATTTCACCAGCAGGTCGCGCGCCACCTCTTCCAGCGGCGAGCCGCTGATGCTGGCGTGGTTGCCGCCCAGCCCCGTGCCGCCGCCCCAGCCCATCGCCGAGACGCCGAAGCCGGTCTTCTCGTTGTTGGCCTGGAAGGTCTTGGAGGCGATGATCTTGGCGCGGCGCACGTCCACCACGCGGATATCCATGTTCATGTGGACCTTGGACTTCTTGTAGTCGACCGCGCCGGCCAGCATGCTCAGCGGGCCCTTGAGGAAGCTCAGACCGCCCAGGCCGGTCGAGCTTTGCTCGAAGCCCAGCGACGTGATCGAGCCGGTGATCATGTAATCGGCCGCCTCGGCTTCGACCTTTTTGCCAATCAGCGCCAGCTCCTTGTTGATCTCTTCCATTTCGGCGCGCTCCTGCACGTCGAAGCAGCCGGTCTGCGTCAGCGCGGTGGCCAGCATCTCGGTCATGCCGGTGCCCACGCCGGTGTAACTCGGCTGCGCCACGGTGCCCGAACGCTCCCACCAGCGGTACTGGCGCGGGTCCTGCTGGCCGGCGCCCGACGAGCAGTCGGCGGATTTGCATTTGAATTCGGTGAAGACGACCTTGGCCGCAGGACTATTGCACTTGGGCACATCAATCTGGCGCTCCGACACCGTGCTGGTGTCGGCGAAGCACATCGCGGGGATAAACAGGAGGGCGGCGGCGAGGCGAACGTCTGGTTTCATATGGATTTCCGTGGGTTGGTACAGGCAAATATTGGCGATTATGCACTGTCAACTCATCAATAATTCTATCCAAATGTCACAAAATCAATTATCACCTAAGAAACTATCATCCGCGACAACGCTGCCTTGGCATTGGCCGTGGTCGCCAACGCGACCTCCTCCACGCTAATGCCGCGCAACTCGGCCAGCACGGCGCCGATCCGGGGGATTTGATCGGGGCTGTTGCGCCCCGGATGGATCCAGCTGGGCGAAATGTCCGGCGCATCGGTCTCCAGCACGATCGCCTCCAGCGGCAGCTCGGTGGCCATGCGGCGTATCTGCAAGGCGCGGGTAAACGTCATGGCGCCGCCGAAACCGAGCTTGAATCCCAGGTCGATATAGCCCTGCGCCTGCTGGAAGCTGCCGTTGAAGGCGTGCGCGATGCCGCCGGCGGGCCGGATCTGGCGCGCGTGCTTGAGCACCACGTCCTGCGAGCGGCGCACATGCATCAGCACCGGCAGCTCGAAGTCGCGGGCGATCTTGAGCTGCTCGCGGAAGAAGAAGATCTGCTTCTCGCGCATCGCCGGTTCGGTCAACATGGGAATGAAGAAGTCCAGGCCGATCTCGCCCAGTGCGACGAAGCGCGGGTCGGCCAGGGCCGCCTCGACCCGCTCGCGCAGCACCCGCAAGTCGTCTTCCTTCGCGTTCGGAACATAGATCGGGTGGATGCCGAGCGCATAGCAGCCATTGTCCACGCTGGCCGCCAAATCGGCGACGATGGAGAAGTTGGCCGTTTCCACCGCCGGGATCACGATCATGCCGACGCCCTGCACCCTCGCCTTCCGCGCCTGTTCGGCGGATTCGCCGCCGAATTCGTGCGCGTCGAGGTGGCAGTGGGTGTCGATCCACATGATGTCAGTCCTGGTAGGGTTTCAAGCCTTCGTCGGTCAGGCGCAGCACGCGGTCGCAGCGGCGCGCCAGTTCGATGTCGTGGGTGACGATGACGAATGCCGTGCCCAGGGTGCGCGACAGCTCCAGCATCAGGTCGAAAATCTGCTGCGCGGTGGCGTGATCGAGGTTGCCGGTCGGTTCATCGGCCAGCACGCAGGCGGGCTGCGTGACCAGCGCGCGCGCCAGCGCCACACGCTGACGTTCGCCACCGGACAATTCGCCCGGCACGTGGGTGACGCGCTTGGCCAGATTCACGCGGGCGAGGATTTGCTGCGCGGCGCTGGTCGCGTCGCTGCGTTTGACGCGCCGTATCATCAGCGGCATGCCGACATTATCCAGCGCGGAGAACTCCGGCAGCAGGTGATGGAACTGGTAGACGAAGCCCAGCGAAGCGTTGCGCAGATCGCCGCGCGCCGACTCATTGAGGCTGGCGAAGTCCTTGCCCAGCAAGGTCACGCTGCCCGTGGTCGGCGTATCGAGGCCGCCCAGCAGATGCAGCAGCGTCGATTTGCCCGAGCCGGAGGCGCCGACGATGGCGACACGTTCGCCACGCCGCACGTCGATGTCGATCCCGGCCAGCACCTTGACCGAGTAGCTGCCCTGCGTGAAGGTCTTGCCCAGGTTGCGGCAGGACAGGACCACCGGTTCCAGGTTGGTCGTGGAGTTGGTCATTGGATCACTCATAGCGCAATGCCTCCGCAGGTTTGACGCGGGCGGCCCACCAGCTTGGGTAGATCGTGGCGACGAACGCCAGTACCACGGCCACGCCGCCGATCTTGAAAACGTCCGGCCAGCGCAGGTCCGACGGCACGACGCTGATGTAGTAAATATCCTTGGACAAGAACTGCACTCCTAATAAATGTTCGATAAACGGCACGATGACGTCGATATTGAGCGCCACCAGCACACCGCCGGCTACGCCCAGAATGGTGCCGAGAATGCCGACCAGCGCGCCCTGGATCATGAAGATCTTCATGATCGATCGCGGCGAGGCGCCCAGGGTGCGCAGAATGGCGATGTCGGCCTGCTTGTCGGTCACCGTCATCACCAGCGTCGACACGAGGTTGAAGGCGGCGACCGCGATAATCAAGGTCAGGATGATAAACATCATGCGCTTTTCGGTCTGGACGGCGGCGAACCAGTTGGCATTGAGCTTGGACCAGTCGCGCATGGTCAGGTCGCCGGACATCGTGCGCTTGAGGTCCAGCGCCACTTGCGGGGCGCGGTTCATGTCGGACAGGCGCAGGCGCAGACCGGCCGGCGCGTCCAGGCGCAGCAGCTTTTCGGCGTCGGTCAGGTGCACGAAGGCGAGCGCGGAATCGAACTCGTTGTGGCCCGCCTCGAAGATGCCGACCACATTGAAGGAGCGCATGCGCGGCAGCACGCCGGCGGGCGTGGCCTGGCCCTGGGCCAGCGCCAGGGTCACCTTCTCGCCCAGATTGACGCGCAGCGCGCGCGCCAGTTCGATCCCGAGCACGATGTTGTAGGCGCCCGGCTGCAGCGCGTTGAAACTGCCCCTGCGGGTCTGCCTGGCGACGTCGGAGACGTTCGGCTCCTGCTCCGGCAGCACGCCGCGGATGATGGCAGGACGCAGGATATCGTCGCGTACCAGCATGCCCTGCGTCTCGGCGAACGGTGCGGTGCCGATCACCTCGGGATTCTTGCGGGCCTCGGCGGCTTCGGCCTGCCAGTTCGGCATCGAGCCGCGCGCGTCGAACACCTCCACGTGGGCCAGCACCGACAGCATGCGCCCGGTCACGTCCTTCTGGAAGCCGTTCATCACGGACAGCACCACAATCAGCGCGGCCACGCCCAGGCCGATGCCGGCCATCGAAATCAGGGAAATAAACGAGATAAAGCTGTTACGCCCGCTGCGCTTGCCGGCGCGCGTGTAGCGCAGGCCGACCAGCCATTCAAACGGTAGATTCTTAATGATACTCATGTGTTCCAGCGGACATAATCGGCAAAGTCAGCAGTTTGCCATATAAATGGTGTTAGATGCGTGCGGCGAGGCACACAGCCTGCGTCGACCCGCCTCACTCATAGCGCAGCGCTTGCGCCGGCTTCACGCGGGCGCCGCGCCAGCTCGGATAGATCGTCGCCACGAACGCCAGCAGCACCGAGATCACGCCGATGTTGGTGACATCGGACAGGCGCAGGTCCGAAGGCACCGAGCTGATCAGATAAATGTCCTTGGACAGGAAATGCATCCCGAACAAGCCTTCGATGAACGGCACGATGATGTGGACGTTGACCGCCAGCACCGAACCCAGCGCGATGCCGAAGCCGGTTCCCAGCACCCCGGTCAGCCCGCCCTGGATCATAAAAATCTTCATGATCGACGCCGGCGAGGCGCCCAGGGTGCGCAGGATGGCGATGTCGGCTTGCTTGTCGGTCACCGTCATGACCAGAGTGGCGACCAGGTTGAAGGCCGCGACCGCGATAATCATGGTCAGGATGATGAACATCATGTTCTTCTGGCTTTTCACGGCGGCAAACCAGGTCGAGTTGGCGCTGGTCCAGTCGCGCATGAACAAATCGCCCGGCATCGACTGCTTCAATTGACGCGCCACCTCGGGCGCGCGCTGCATGTCGGCCAGGCGCAGGCGCAGGCCGGACGGCGCGGCAACCCCCGCCAACTGCTCGGCATCGCTGATATTGATGAGCGCAAGACCGGAGTCGAACTGGTTGTGGCCGACCTCGAAGATGCCGGTCACGGTCAGCGAACGCACGCGCGGCTGCATGGCGCCGCCCGACCCCGGCCCCTGGGCCCGCGCCAGGGTCACGGTCTGGCCGACCTTGACTTTCAGCGCCCTGGCCAGCTCGGCGCCCAGCACGATGTTGAATTGACCCGGTGTGAGCGAGTCCAGGCTACCCTCGCGCATGCGCTCGGCCACCTCGGAAACGTTCTTCTCGGCCGACGGCAGCACGCCGCGCACCACCGACGGGCGCAAAATGTCGTCGCGAATCAGCATGCCCTCGGTCTCGACGAAGGGCGCGGCGGCGCGCACCTCGGGGTTGGCGGCGGCCTGGCGGGCGCGCTCCTCCCAGTCCGGCATGGAGCCGCGCATGTCGAACACCTCGACGTGCGCCAGCACCGACAGCATGCGGGTGGTTACTTCCTTTTCGAAGCCATTCATGACGGACAGCACCACGATCAGCGCGGCCGTGCCCAGGCCGATGCCGGCCATCGAAATCAGGGAAATGAAGGAGATGAAACTATTGCGACCGCTACGCTTGCCGGCGCGCGTGTAGCGCAGGCCGACCAGCCATTCGAACGGCAAATTCTTGACTATACTCATGGGCTAACTGGGCGATCAACTGAAGTGAGCCCGAAGTTTGCCATACAAATAGCATTTCATGGGTGAAACGCCGCACTGGCACCGACAAATCGTCGCGCCACCAGAGGGCGGCGACGCGACGGTCAGGCTATCAGGCGAACTTTTGGTCCTGGCCCGACGACTTGCGGCGGCCCATGAAGCCGATCATGCCCAGGCCCAGACCCAGCATGGCCCAGGTGCTCGCTTCCGGCACCGGTGCGGCCATGGCCACGCCCAGCAGTTGCTGCGACGCCAGACCATTGCTGCCCGTGCCGGTGAAGGTCGTGTAGTCGTACATATTGATCAGCATCGTGTGCTTGGACGCCTTGTCCAGCATCGTCGCGGCGGCGTCGGCGCTATCGTCGGCGCCGTCGATGAAGTACTGCGTGCCGTTCTGCGCATACATATTGCCGTCATCGGCGACCAATTCCCACAGCGCCAGCTGGAAAGCCTTTTGCGTGGTGGTGTCGTGCATGGC
Organism: Oxalobacteraceae bacterium OTU3CAMAD1; assembly: GCA_024123915.1. NCBI lineage: Bacteria > Pseudomonadati > Pseudomonadota > Betaproteobacteria > Burkholderiales > Oxalobacteraceae > Oxalobacteraceae bacterium OTU3CAMAD1. The sequence continues at coordinate 4,682,400 of CP099650.1, forward strand.
GCTGGCGTACGACGTTTCGTACAGCGCCTTGACGCTGTCTTTCACTGCGGCCTGGGTGGCGGTGTAGACGGTCTTTTGCTGCAGATCGACCATCGGCTGGATGCAGAAGGCCAGGAAGCTATCCTTGATGCTGTCGGTGTTGGTCAACTCGATCACCGGGATGCCGACGAAAGGCGTGCCGTTGAAGTTCTGGCCGTCGAAGTTGGCCACCAGTCCGCCCGCACCGACGATTGGCTTCGAATTGTAGGTGTCGGCGGCGAACGACGCACCCGACAAGGCGACGGTGACAGCGAAAACAGCGGCGTGGATGGCGTTGAATTTGATTTTCATGATAATTTTTCTATAAGAGTGATAAATGTTTGCTTGTTCTTGAGGAAACTTAGACGTATGCGAATTCCGCGTGGCACTGCGCGACCAACTGGACCGGCTGCGTGCCGTCGGCCATCAGGTCGGCCATGGTTGGCAGGGTCAGGCCGGCGGCGGCCGCGTCGGACGCGGCCACGTTGAAGTAGACGTCGGTCATGTCTGCCGTTTTGCCGTTGCTCATGGTCACGCTGCTACGCTCCAGGTGCAGATTGTTGTTGGCGTCGAGGAACGGCAGTTCGGTGTAGCCGACGTTCAGGCCGGTCACACCGGCGGCCGCCAGCGACACCAGTTCGCCCGCGTCGGTTTTGCCGTCGCTGTTGGCGTCCTGCCAGATCAGCAGGCTAGCGAATTGCGCGTCCGAGGCGTTGACTACGCCGTCGCCGTTGCTGTCGTAGCTGGCCAGCTTGGCGAAGCCCGAGCCCTTGGCGGTGCCACCGAACAATTCGCCGACGTTGTCGATGCTGCCATTGCCGTTGCTGTCGATGGCCAGGAAGCCGTCGCCCTTGGACAACCAGCCCGACTGGATCGCCTTGCCCGTGCCCAGCAGGTCGAAGCTCCCCTGCATGTCGCCACGGGCGATAGTGTGGATGCCGTCGCCGTTCAGATCGATCGCGATCGGCGTGATGCCGGCGTCCCAGCTCATATCGTTCTCGCCCGAGCTCAGGGTAATGGTGTCGGTCTTGGTGACGTTGACTTTGTTGACCATGTCGCCGTTGACGTCGGAATCAATGGCGTCGTTGCTGCCGGTGTTCTTGACGCCCCACTTCCAGTCGTTCATGTTGATGTTCTTGAAAATCACGTTGGACTTGTCGAACACCAGGTAATACTTGCCAGGAGTCAAATCGGCAAACTTGTAGTTGCCGTTGCTATCCGTCTTGACGGTGCCCAGCTTGTTGTTGGCGGTGTCGTACAGCGATACGCTGATGCCGCCGATGCCCTCCTCGCCGCTATCCTGCACACCGTTGTGGTTGCCGTCGCGCCAGACCTTGTCGCCGACGCTGGCCTTGCGGTAGATGCCGGCGTCGACCGTGCGCAGCTGTTCGCCGGCATCCAGGCTGATGGTGTCGGTGCGGCCGCTGTTGCCGTTGACCGTGGTGACGTCCGAATCGACGGTGTAGTCACCGGCGTCGGCCTTGGTGAAGAACCAGCCGGCGCCCTTGGTTACTTCCACCTTGTAGTTGCCCGCTTGCAGGCCGTTGAACAGGTACTTGCCGCCATTGGCGGTGACCACGGTCTCCTTGAGCACGTTGTTGGCGTCGTACAGTTTGACGGTGACGCCATCGACACCCTTCTCACCCGCATCCTGCACGCCGTTGTAGTTGGCGTCTTCCCAGACCGTATCGCCAATGCTGGCGGCCTTGACCAGGCCGGCGTCATGGGTCTTGTCGTTGGCACCAGAGGCCAGCGTGATCTGCGCGGTCTTGCCTGCGCTGTCGACGTCGGAGTCCAGGCTGTCATTGCCGCCCTGGTTTTGCTTGGTGAACAAATAGCCGTCCACCGCCCCGAACTTGACCGAATACTTGCCCGGACCGAGGTCGTTGAACGAATACAGGCCATTGGCGTCGGTGGCGGTGGTGCCGACCGCGACGTTTTTCTCGTTGAACAAGGTTACGGCCACGCCCTTGGCGCCGGCTTCGCCGCTTTGCTGGATGCCGTCGCCGTTGGTGTCGTACCAGACCTTGTCGCCGATGCTGCCCTTCTGATAAATGCCCGCGTCCATGGTGGTGACGTTCTGGCCGGCGGTCACCGTCACGCTGCCCAGGTTGCCGCTGGCGTTGGCGTCGCTGTCGATGGCGTTGTTGCTGCCGACCTTCTGCGTGGTGACGGTGTAGCCGGTCGGGGTTTTGATGGCAACCGAGTAGGTGCCCGCCTCGACGCTGAACTTGTAGTTGCCGCTATCGTCCGTGGTGGTGGTCTTGAGGACCTTGCCGGCGGTGTCGCGCAACTCGACGGTTACGCCGGATTTGCCGCTTTCGCCGCTGTCCTGCAAGCCGTTGCCGTTGCCGTCAATCCAGACGCGGTCGCCGATGGTGGCGGCCGCCAACACGCCGGCATCGACGGTCTTGTCGACCTGGCCGGACGTCAGCGTGAAGGTGTGCGACTTGCCGGCGGCACTGACGTCGGAGTCGGTGGCGTCGTTGCCGCCCTGGTTGGCGGTGGTGAAGGTCATGTTTTCAGGCAGGCTCGCCTTGTCGAACACGACGCTGTAGCTGCCCGGCTTGAGGTTGCTGAACTGATAGTTGCCGTTGGCGTCGGTCAAGACGCTGGCGCCGACCTGCTTGCCGTCGGCGTCGAACAGGCTGACCTTGACATTGCACACGCCCGCTTCGCCGCTGTCCTGCACGCCGTTCTTGTTGGTATCGAACCAGACGCGGTCGCCTACGCTGGCGTTTTTGTACAGGCCGGCATCGACGGTGTTGTTTACCTCGCCCGCGTTCAGGGTGATGGCGCCGGTCTGGCCGGTGGCGTCGACATCGCTGTCCTTGGCGTCGTCCGCGCCGGCGTCCTTGCCGGTGAACTGGTAGCCGGCCGGCGCCTTGACCGACACCGTGTAGCTGCCCGGATCGGCGGTGAAGTTGTAGCGGCCGGCCGCGTCGGTACTGGTGGTTTGCACCACTTTGCCGTTGGCGTCCTTGAGCTCGACGGTCACGTTGCCGATGCCCGCCTCGCCGCTGTCCTGCACGCCGTTGGCGTTTTTGTCTTCCCACACGGTGTCGCCCAGCTTGGCCTGGAGCACGACCACGCCGGCGTCGAGGTCGGCGTTGTTGGCGCCCGAGACCAGCGTCACCTGCGCGCTCTTGCCGGTGGTGGCGTTGGCGTCGGAGTCGGCCGCGTCGCTGCCGCCCTGGTCGGCGGTGGTAAAGGTGTGGCCGGCGGGCAAGGTGGCCTTGTCGAACTGCACGCTGTAGGTGCCAGGCTTGAGGTTGGTGAAGCCGTAGACGCCGTTGGCGTCGGTGGTGGCGCTGGCGCCGACCGGGTTGCCGCTGGCATCCAGCAAGGTGACCTTGACACCGGCCACGCCCGCTTCGCCGGCATCCTGCACGCCGTTGCGGTTGGCATCGAGCCAGACGCGATCGCCCAGCGAGGCAGCGCGGTACAGGCCGGCGTCGATGGTGTTGTCGACCTGGCCCGGGGTCAGCGTGACCAGGCCGCTCTGGCCGGCGGCGTCGATATCGCTGTCGGCGGCGGCGTTGCCGCCGGCGTTCTGGCCGGTGACGGTCATGCCGGCCGGCGCGGTGACGGCGATCTTGTATTGGCCGGCGTCAACAGTGAAGCTGTAGTTGCCGTCTGCGCCGGTGGTGGTGGTCGCGACCACGTTGCCGTTGGCGTCGCGCAGCTCGACGCTGACGCCGACCAGGCCAGCTTCGCCGGCGTCCTGCACGCCGTTGCCATTGCTGTCTTCCCACACGCGGTCGCCCAGGGTGGCGCGCTCGGCGACAATGCCGGCGTCCACGGTCAGGTTGCTCTCGCCAGAGGCCAGCGTCACCGGCGCGGTGCGGCCGGTGGTGGCGTCGGCGTTGGAATCGGCGCTGGTATCGCCGCCCTGGCCTTGCGTGGTGAACAAGTGGTGGGCCGGCAGGCTGGCTTTGTCGAACTGCACGCTGTAGCTGCCCGGCTTGAGGTCGCTGAACTGGTAGTGGCCGCTGGCGTCGGTGGTGACCGCCGCGCCGACCGGGTTGCCGGCGGCGTCGAGCAGGGTGACGCGCACGCCGGCCACACCCGCCTCGCCGGCGTCCTGGCTGCCGTTGCGGTTGGTGTCGTACCAGACGGTATCGCCCAGCGAGGCGGCGCGGTACAGGCCGGCGTCGGCCTTGTTGTTGGTCTCGCCCGGCGCCAGCGCGATCGCGCCGGTGTTGCCGCTGGCATCGATGTCGCTATCGGTGGCGTCGTCGCCGCCCTGGTCCTGGCCGACAGGTTTAAAGCCTGCCGGCGCCTTCACCGACACCGAGTAGGTGCCGGCGTCGACGTCGAAGTGGTACTGGCCGGTGATGTCGGTGGTGGTGCTGGCGACCACTTTACCGGCGCCGTCCTTGAGTTCGACCACGACATTGCCGATGCCCGCCTCGCCGGCGTCCTGGACGCCGTTGCCGTTGCCGTCTTCCCAGACGAAGTCGCCCAGATGCGCCGGCGGCACTTTGAAGGTCAGGTAGTTTGGCGTGGCGCTCGTGTCGGCGGCGTTGCAGCCAACCAGGCCGCCCGCGTCGCGCACCTTGAAGCCGATGTCGAAGCTGCCCGAGGCGCTCTGGCTCGGCTCGAAGGCGAGCTTGCCGGCGGCGATGTCGGCGGCCGACACCTCGGTGTTGGCGGCGACGGCCACGCCGTTGAGCGTCAGTTTTCCGGCGGTCGGCAGCGACGTGACGATGACGGACTGGAAGGCGTCGTGCTCGACCGCGTCGACGAAGCCGAAGTCGGCTTGCGACAGCACGACGGCGTTGCCGTTGTCCAGATTGAAGGTTTTGTTGGCGGCAGTGGGCGCGTCGTTGACCGGATCGACGATCACTTGCATCGTCATCGTCACGGTGTTGCCGGCGCCTTGGTCCACCACGAACTCGACCGTAGTGAACTGGCCGTTGTAATCGGCGTGCCACTGGCCAGGACGGATATAAATGGTGTCTGCATCGACCTTGCCGAAGAGCGCGGTGTTCTTGGTCGACGTGGTGCCGTCCGGCAGGACCACGTACATGGCGCTCACGTTGATCGCGGTGCCGGCGGTGTAACCGGCAGCGGCAAGAATGTCACGCACATCGAAATTACCTTCGGTATCTTCGCAAATGTGAATAGAGGTAGCAAGGTTGATCGAACTCATGTCGTAAAGCCTTCGTATTCTTCTAAAAATTGGGGGAGCTGAACGGCTGCTGTCACGTGGTCGAGGTGGTCAGCGGCGCGGCACGCGGAGGCATTCACGGACGCTAAGTGATGCCTGCAAATCATCTAAGTTGCTCATATTACATACAGATTTGATTTTGGACAATTGATTTTTATCCATGTTAGTGATTTTATTTTCAATATCTTTCTGGAATGTTGTGTTTTTAACTTGACAAGTCTATCCGCATTTTGCTGGAAAGATTTTTTCGGTCCCCGCCGCAATGCCCTACAATCTCGGAATGACTGAAATCACCCTTGTTCTGCCTTACGCGCTGCCCCCACCGGAGATGGCGCGCGATCTGATCCGCGCCCTGCAAACACCCGCACTGGCGGCGCTAATATCGCGCCACAGCGATGTCAACACCAACACTTTCGACAACAACAGCCGCGTGCTGCCGCATGAGGCGTGGCTGAGCCACGCCCTCGGCCTGGCGCCGGCGCCCGACCATCCGGACACCGGCGCCCCCGTGGCCACCGCCGCCATGCGCGGCTGCGGTCCGGAGCTGGCGGCAGCGGCGGCCAGCGGCCACTGGTTCGTCGTCCAGCCGGCCAATATCCAGATCTCGCGCACCCACTCGCTGCTGTCGGACCCGCGCGCCCTGCAGTTGACCGAAGACGAATCGCGCAGCCTGTACGACCTCGCCCGTCCCTACTTCGAGGAACTGGGCAAGCCGCTGCTGTACGCCACGCCGGGGTTGTGGTTCGCCCGCGCGGACGACTGGTCCGGCCTGCGCACGGCGTCGCCGGACGCCGCCACTACCCAGTACATCAGCGACTGGGTGCCGGAGGGCGACCGCGCGCGCGACTACCGCAAGCTGCAAAACGAGATCCAGATGCTGTGGCACGAACACCCCGTCAACGAAGCACGCCATGAACGCGGCCTGCAGCAGGTCAATTCGTTCTGGCTGTGGGGCGGTTCGGGACCCGTGACCCCGGCGGCGCTGCCGCTGTGGGTGGCCAGCGCCGGCGCGCCGTCATGGATGCAGGCGCTGGCCGCCCCCGGGCGGCGCGCGCCGGAGGCCGCGCGGCTGATCGCCGATGCGGGCAATGAAGGCGGCGCCGTCACTGCCGTGCTGGCGGAGTTGATTCCATCGGCGCAAACCGGCGACTGGGCCGACTGGCTGGCACGCGTGCAGCGCCTGGAACAGGAGTGGTTCGCGCCGCTGCTGGCGGCGCTTAAGGAGGGCCGCGTCGATCGCGTCACCCTGGTGATCAGCCACCGTCACAGCTGGATGACCGTCTCGAGCACCAAACTGGCCCAGCGCAAATTCTGGCGCAAGCAAAACCTGAACACTTTATTGAGTACCGTCCGCACATGACCCGTATCGCCACCCGTCCCTGCCCTTACCGCGAATCCGAAATGCTGCGCCAGGGAGGCATCCATCCGGTGCTGGCGCGCCTGTACGCGGCGCGCGGCCTGACCGACATCAAGGATTTGTCGAGCGAGCTGGCGGCGATGATCCCGCCATCGGGCCTGCTGCACATCGGCGCCGCCGCCGTCTTCCTGGCCGACGCCATCGCCGCCGGCAAACGCATGGTCATCGTGGCCGACTACGACTGCGACGGCGCCACCGCCTGCGCGGTCGCGCTGCGCGGCCTGCGCGCCATGGGCGCCAACATCGACTTCATCGTCCCCAACCGCTTCGAATACGGCTATGGCCTGACGCCGGAGATCGTGGAACTGACGGCACGCGAGAAGCGGCCCGACATCATCATCACGGTGGACAACGGCATCGCCAGCATCGACGGCGTGGCCGAGGCCAACCGGCGCGGCATCGAGGTGGTGATCACCGACCACCACCTGCCGGCCGATACCCTGCCCGCCGCGCGCGTGATCGTCAACCCGAACCAGCCCGAATGCGGCTTCCCCAGCAAGCATATCGCCGGCGTCGGCGTAGTGTTCTACGTGCTGCTGGCGCTCCGCGCCGAATTCCGCAAGCGCGGCGCCTACGAGACGCAGCCGCAGCCCAAGCTGGACAACCTGCTCGACCTGGTGGCGCTGGGCACCGTCGCCGACGTGGTGCGGCTGGACCCGAACAACCGCATCCTGGTGGCGCAAGGGCTCAAACGCATGCGCGCCGGCCGCATGCACGCCGGCGTGGCCGCGCTGTTCCGCGTGGCCGGACGCGAGCCGCGCACCGCCAGCCCGTTCGACCTCGGTTTCGCGCTCGGCCCGCGCCTGAACGCCGCCGGCCGCCTGGAAGACATGTCGCTCGGGATCGAATGCCTGATCACCGACGACGAGGGCCGCGCCTGGGAACTGGCGCAGCGGCTCAACGAGATCAACCTGAAACGGCGCGAGATCGAGGCCGAGATGCAGGACACCGCACTGCTGCACCTCGACACCTTCGAACCGGCCAACAGCAGCACCATCTGCGTGTTCGACGAATCGTGGCACCAGGGCGTGATTGGCATCGTCGCCTCGCGGCTCAAGGAAAAGTTCTTCCGGCCGACGATCACCTTCGCGCCCGGCGCCGACGGCTGGATCAAGGGGTCGGGCCGTTCGATCCCCGGCTTCCACCTGCGCGACGCGCTCGACCTGGTCTACAAAAAGGCCCCCAGCCTGATCGACAAGTTCGGCGGCCACGCGATGGCGGCCGGGCTGACCCTGCGCGCCGAAGCCTTCGACGCCTTCGCCGCCGCCTTCGAGGAAGTCGGCCGCGCGTGGCTGAGCAAACAGCAGCTGGAGCGCATCGTCGAAACCGACGGCCCGCTGGAGGACGCCTACTACACCACCGCCTTCATCGACCTGATGGCCGGCCAGGTGTGGGGCCAGGGCTTCGCGCCGCCGGTGTTCTGCGACGAGTTCCGCGTGGTCAGCCAGCGCATATTAAAAGAGCGCCACCTCAAACTGTTGCTAGAGAAGAACGGCGCCCGCTACGACGCCATCTGGTTCGGCCACGTCGACTCGCTGGGCGAACGGGCCAAAGTCGCCTTCCGCCTGGACGCCAACGAGTACAACGGCGTAACAAAAGTACAACTCCTGGTGGAGCACGCAGAGCCGGCCTGAGGCGCCAAGCGCGGCCAGATTCACTCCCCGATTGCTATTCATCCGAAAAAGGAGTATAAGTACTCCATTAACGGAGGATCTATGAATCTGACCTATGCTTACCCTCGCAGCCGCTTCGAGCCAACCGCCTTGGTGGACCTGAACGCCAAGGCCGAGCGCGAGCGGTTATCGAAGTCGGCCCTCAAGGGCTTTTTCAAGCTCGCCGCCACGTGGCATGTGCGCGACGAGGACGCCCGCCAGCTGCTGGGCGGGCTGTCGAGCAGCGCCCTGTACGAATGGAAAAAGAACCCGGAACGCACGCTGGAGGTGGACTGTATCACCCGCATTTCCTACCTGCTGGGCATCTACAAGGCGCTGCACATCATCTACGGCGACAAGCTCGCCGACGAATGGGTCAACCTACCCAACAACAACCAGATTTTTGAAGGCCGCACGCCGCTGGCGTACATGCTGGGCGGCGGCCTGCTGGCGATGCAAACCGTGCGTCAATTATTAGATGCGCGCCGCGGAGGATTGTAAGTGCCGGTCAGCCTGATTCCACCCCTTACCACGCTGCGCCAGTTCGACACTTGCCGTTTGCTGCCATCCCGGTTCGCCGACCTGGAGGATTCCGTGCTGTCGCCGCTGGCCGACAGCGACGACATGCTGCGCGACCTGTTCGACCTTGACAACGCCACCAACGCGCGGCTGCGCACGCAAAACGGCGGCTCGGCCGGCATCAACGTCGATGAACTGGTGTTCGGCGTGCCGAACTTCCGCATCGTAAACGCAGCCTTCACCTACGCGCATCCGCAGGGCAGCCGCTTCAACGACGGCCGGCGCGGCGCCTGGTACTGCGCCTTCGACGTGGAAACCGCGCTGGCGGAGGTGAGCTTTCACAAGGCGGTGGAATACGCGGAAATCAACCGCTTCGACGACAGCGTGCAGTATCAATGCATGCTGGCCGACTTCACCGCCACCTTCCACGACCTGCGCGGCCAGCCGCGCTACGACGCCTGCCTGTCGCCGGCCAGCTACATCGAATCGCAGACACTGGCCGAACGCCTGCTCGACGGCGGCTCGCTCGGCATCATCTACCCCAGCGTGCGGCGTCCGAGCGGCACCAACCTGGCCTGCTTCCGCCCCGCCTTGGTGGGCAACGTGCGCAAAGGCGCCGCCTATCGCCTGACATGGCAAGGCAGCCCGGAACCGACCATCGACATTATCTGACTCATTTTTACCATGCAAACCAAACCTGAAAACGACACTGAACTGCGCCTCAAAGTGAACCGCGAGACCGCGCGCATGCCATGGACCGAACTGCTCAAGCATTTCGCCGCCGGCAACGTGGTGTGGATCGCCAACTCGCTCGACCTGGTCGATGTCGCCGTGCGCATCTCGCACGACGACAAGGTCAACATCAGCCAATGGATGAACGCCGGCCTGCTCGCGCGCGTGAGCGACGAGCAGGCGCAAGGCTGGCTGGAAGCCAACGCCGAACTGTGGGCGGTCGTCGTCAGCCCGTTCATCCTCGTGCAGCAGGAAAAAGCGGTTCCAGCCAGCGTGCACTAAGTCCCCGCCTAGATTAGAACTTGAAGCTGCCCGCGTCCAGGGTCAGCGTCCCGCCGCACGCCGGTGTGGTGGCTTCACGATTGCCGCTGGCGGTGGACTGATTACTCTCCCACACCGTGCTCACGCCGTACTTCATGAACTTGTACTGGATGGCGGTCGCCGGTGGCAGCTGGAAGGTGCGCGACCACGGCACGTTGGCGCCGCTGCCTTCGATCGTCAACTGGTTGCTTGTACCCTGCACCCAGTTACCCAGCTCCGCGCGGTTACCGACCACATAAACGTTCTGCCCGACCACCGTGTTCGCGTTCGCCACGCGGAAGGTCACCGGCACCGTGGTGCACGTCCCGCCTCCACCGCCACCGCTACTGCCCACCTTCTGGTTGATATGCAGCGCTACCGCTGGCACGACCGAACCCCCATTGCCGGGAATGCTCACGCTGATCACGCCATTGGTGCCGACGGTCACGCTGTCGCTGGTGCAGGCGGTGCCTGCGGCGTTCAACTGCCCATGCACGACGTTGCAATAGGTCCCCGCAGGCAGCTGCGTTTGTAGCGACGCGTTCCACGTCGCGCTGTCGTTATTGATCGCGACATAGCCCTTCGCGCCACGGCCGAAGGCGATCTGGTTGCCGGTGCCGTTGGTGAAGTTGTCGACGCCCTGACCTGACGTCACCGCGCGGAAGGCAACCATGTTCGAGATATCGCTCCAGCGGTGGATGAAGTCCCACTGCTGGTTGATCAGCGGCGCGCCGCTGGCGTCGAACGGACTGGCGCTCGGCGGGCCCTGATCGTAGCTGGTGAAGCGGAAGCCAGAGTGCAGCTGCGCCGCGCCGTAAGGCCACGCCAGCATGAAGATATTGGCCAGGTCGTAGCGCTTGGTGCCTTGCGTATCGTTGGGCGAACCGGAGACGTAATTGCTTGCCACCAGTGAGCTGTTGTTACGCTCGGTGTCCCAGTTGTTGACGAACACCGTCGCCTTCTCGCTCGGGATGAAACCCCAGGTGCCGCCCCAATTACCCGGTGTGCCCATGATGGTGCGGATCTGCGACAGGTTGGCGCCATTCTCGTTGCGGAACACGGCCTTGATCGCGTAGGTGTACTGGAACTCGTTCAGCGTGCCGCCCGCGAAGTAGCTCGATCTCACCACGTTGCTGTCCGGGATAACCTCCTGCGTCACCCACAGCGGCTCGCCGGAGGTGGTGGTCTGTGTCACGCCGCTCATGATGGCCTGGATATCGGACGGCTGCATATGCTTGGCCGCGTCAAAGCGCAAACCGTCCACGCCCATGGCGACCAATTTGTTCAGATAGGTTTTCACCTGGCCTTGCACGTACGCGCCTTCCGTCTTCAGATCCGGCAGGCCGCTCAGGCGGCAGAACATCACATTATTGCGATTACCGGGCGAGCCGTAGTCGCCGCCGGCGATATCGCAAGCCGGATGGAAATCGCTGCCGCTGAAGAAGGGATACGTCAGCGACGTCGAATTCCAGGTCGAACCGTCGGTCGCGGTGCCGGCGCCCGCCGCCACGTGGTTCACCACCACGTCGACATAGATGCGCACCTTGGCCGCGTGGCAGGTGTTGACCATGGCCTGGAACTCGGCCTCCGTGCCCATATTACTCTTGAGCGAATTGAAGTTGACCGGCTGGTAGACATCCCACCATGTACCGAGGCTGGCCGCCGCCGTCGGCGGCGACACCTGCACCGCGCCGTAACCTTGGGGACCGAGCCAGTTGGTGCACTCCTTGGCGATGTCGTTCCACTTCCAGCGGAACATCTGCACCGAGGTATCGGGCGCGTTGAGTGCGGCATGCGCCGGCACCGCCATCAGTGCGCTCAACAAACCTGCGGCGCAAAGGGATTTCATCAGACTGCGTTGTGTCGAATTGATCATCATGTGTCCTTATCGTTATGTTTAGGGAAATACTGTCTCCCACACAAAATGTAGCAGAACTACAGTAAACATCAACTGGAATCTGAATTATTTTCTCCTATGGTGGCGTCGGATATGTAAGGCGACTACATATATATATGTAGTCGCGATACAGATCGGAATATCAACCATGTGAAAAAAGTCATTAGACGGGCACCGGTGTGTGGCACAGCATGGGCTGGCTGCACACACCAATAAAAACGGAGACAAACATGAGTAAATTCACGCACCTGAAAAAGTGGGCGGCCGTCGGCTGCCTGACGCTGGCCTCATCCTTCAACGCCGGCGCCACCACATGGACGCTGACCGGCGCGGTCGTCACACACGACCCAAGCGTCTACAAGGAAGGCAATACCTGGTGGATCACCGAGACCAGCGACACCGGCATCGGCGTCAAATACTCCCCAGATGGCCGCGCGTGGACGCAAGGCGTCAGCATCTTCGGCGGCGGCCTGTCGTGGTGGGGCCAGTACAACGGCAACAGCAAAACCGTGTGGGCACCGGACATTCATGTGTGGAACGGCAAGGCGATCATGTACTACGCGGTGTCCACGTTCGGCAACCAGAAATCGGCGATCGGGCTGGCCACTGCGAGCAGCATCGCCCAAGGTAACTGGACGGACAAGGGTGTCGTCATCACGTCCGCACCGGGCGACAACTTCAACGCGATCGATCCCAACTTCGTGGTCGACAAATCGGGGCAGCCATGGCTAAGCTACGGCTCCTTCTGGGATGGGATCTTCCTGACGCGGGTGGACGCCAACACACTCAAACCCATAGGCACCAAATACCGTCTGGCCGATGACGCCGCCGGCATAGAAAACCCGTTCATCATCGCCAACGGCTCGTACTACTACCTGTTCGTCTCCAAAGGCACCTGCTGCGCGGGCGCCAACAGCACCTATCACATCTCCTACGGCCGCTCCACCAGCATCACCGGGCCGTATGTCGACAAGAATGGCGTCGACATGCGCAACGGCGGCGGCACCGTGCTCGACTCGGGTGGCGCGCGCTTCATCGCACCGGGCGGCGAATCGATCAGCAACGGCGCGATGGTGCGCCATCGTCTCGACAGCCAGAACAACTACAACGGCGTACTGTTCATCAGCGACCTGTTCTTCACCAACGGCTGGCCGACCTTCTGATGACGTACCAGGCGGAGAAAAAACGCTGGCCGGTGATGCTGGCGGCAGCCGCCGGCGGCATCCTCGGCGCCACAGCGCTCATGTGGGCGCGCTGGCCGGACGACGAACCGGCCACCGCACCCATACCTTCGCCGACGATGGCGGCGCCTGTGGTAGCGGGCGCCGCGCCGTCTCGCGGTGCATCGCCGCTCCGCGGGCCCGGTGTTATATCGTCGGATATCGCGCTGACCGACAATCAGGAGCTGATCGCCGACAGCGCGCTGCGTAAAGTGATGGATTCCTATTTGCTCGGAGGCGGCGACAAGGGAGGTCTTCAGGCACTACTGGACTACCTGAATCGCCACCTGCCCGCCAACGCGGCGCGCGAAGCGGGACAGCTTGCGACCAGCTACAACGCGTATTTGAGCGCGCACGACCAACTGCTGGCGGCGCAAAATTTCGGCGCCACGCCCGACCTCAATCGCCTGATCGGCTGGCAGCGGCAGCGGGAGCAACTGCGCCACCGCATGCTGGGTGAGAAAGTCTCGTTAGAGTGGTTCGGCAACGAAGAAGCCTATCTCACGCAAGCGCTGGAAGAGCTGAGCCAGCGCCGCGACGGCAAGGCAGCGCCCACAAACAGCGCGGACGAAGACCAAGCGAAGCATGACCAGCATATGCAGCAAGTGCTACGGGACGCGATTCACTTCCACAGAGACACGTAGGGCGGATTAGGCGGAACGCCGTAATCGGCCATGTACGCGCCGTCGGCGGCGCATCGATGGCCGATTACGCTACGCTAATCCGCCCTACGTGCCTCCGCAAACAAATACCCGCACCCCTGATCCGAAGGATCACGCGCCAATATCCGATCATACAACCCCACATTCTCCGCCAGCGTCCTCGCCACATCCTCCGGCAGCAACAACCCAGCCGCCACCTGCCGCTCCGCCGCCGCCTGCACAGCCGCCACAAAATCACCCCGCGTCGGATACCGCACCTCCAAACTAGGCCGAGGATCCCCAGCCGCAACCCGCTCCGCCTCCGTCCTCGCAAACGGCACAAAACTCCCATCGAAACGCGACGTAGCCCAAGCAAACCCCGTCTCCGGCGCCCGCAAATTCCACCCCGTATGGGTCCCCAAAGGCGCCTGCAACTCCACCAACCGCACCCCGCCCCGGTCATTGCCATCGGCATCCGGCGTCGGCACGCGCGTCTCGTATTCATCGCCACGTTTAACCGGCACCCCGCCACCGATCAACCTCGGCTCGCGCAGATTCTGCTCCGGCGGTATCAACCCCAAGCCCTTGGGGAAGATCGCACGATAATCAGCAACCGTCGTCAGCGAACCGTCGGCCAGTTGCGGATAAGCGCTCTCCGGCGGCTGCTTGCCGTCGACCACCCACTGCTCCAGCCCCACGATCAACGCCCGCATAGGCAAATAGTGATTGCTGGTGGAGACGCAAGCCGTGAACGGCGCGCGCACACGCGAACGGCCGACATAATGCTGCGCGCCCATGAAGCCGTAGACCCGCACATTGTCCGCCGGCGCCACGTCGCGCGCACCATCCGTGGTGGTGGTGATCAGCGAAGCGCCGCGATTCCAGTACTCGGTCGATGTGTTCGCGTAAATCAGCTTCGGCAAATTCCCCTGCTTGTCCCGCGCCCGATCAAGGGTGGACGCCGTTTTGCCGCTAACAGGATCGCGCGACGGCGCCGTGGTGAACGGGAAGGCATCCGCCGGATACTCATGCTCCTCCATCATCGACGGGTGACGCGTAGGCTGTACGAAGCGGCTATTAAACCCCGCCGAACCGCCGGCGCCAGGCACTTGGAGGTACGCGCCGCTGAAAGCCAACCGCCCGGATTCGTCCACATTCAGACCATCGTGCAGCATCCGGCCGATCAGGCGGCCGGACTGACTGATGCCAAACATGAGCACAGCCTTGGGCACGGGCGCGCCCTCAAACGGTGTATCACGGAAGTAGGCCAGCAGATCGCGTATGCCAGCCAGCCCCGCTCCGGTGACGTAAGGGTCTTTCGCCACGTACGTCAATTCATAAATGGTATCGGGCTTGAAGCCGCCGTCCAACTGCACGCGGCCGGGCCCGCCCTTCTTCTCCGGCGCCACGAAACTCCAGCTGCTGCGCGGGATGGGCTTACGCTTATCGGCGGGACGCGCCCGTTGGGTCAACTGCGCTTTGGGATCGCCAGGCTTGGCCGGTTCGTAGGTAAGGCCACGCTGGCCCGCGTAGACCGCGATATCGATCGGTGCGTTGACGGTGAATTCATTTTGCACCTTGCCCTTGATACCCTTGGCAACCGGCGGCGCAAACACCAGCGGACGCGCGCCGGCAGCCTGCGGCGCCACGTCCCACGTCCAGGCGGAGAACAGCAGCGAGTAACCATGGCGCATCAGGAAACCGTCACCCGCGTCGGCGGCTGTGGTGGGATCGTTGTTGACCGGGCTGCGGCCATTGACCTGCCCCATGATCGCGATGCCGCCACGGTTGTTGACGTCATAAATCAAACTGGAAGGCTTGGTTCCGATTGGGCGCAGCAGTACGAACTCGCTGGAGAAAACCACTCGGCCGCGCGCATCGCGGGGTGCACGCTTCAAATCCACGATAACGGCGTTGGACTTCGACTTGGGATCCAACGCGTAGTAAGCGACGCCGCGTATCTTTTCATACGCACCGGCGTCGCCGAAAGTCATCCCCGCCGCGAACGGCGTGCGCTCGATCACTTCGATACGTTCCACCGCCGCCCGCGCCGGTACGCAGAGTGCCGCCATCGCGGTCGTGGTGGCCAGCAGTGCCAGCCGGTGCCTGTAAATCATCCCGCGCCTCTATCCGTTTGCAAAACGTCTATCCTAGCAGACGTGGCGCGCAGGCGAGACAGCCGTTATGTGGGCGTATCGACTTCGTCCCAATCACGGTCTTCGAATCGAACCAGCCAGTTCAACGCGTGATGGCGCTCCTGCAGCACGCCATCGTTCAAGCCCGCCGGTGCCGGGTACTTCTTCAACAGCGCCTGGCGAGTGGCCCAATGCTGACGATAGTGCAAATCCAGCGCGTCCAAAATCTCCGTCGCCGACCGCATTGCCGGCTGCTTGCGCAAGCCTTCGGTCCCGCGCTCGATGGCGGTGCGGGAGATCGACGACACATCACAGATCGCGTCCGCGAACGGCAACGCATCCTGCAGCCCCAAGGCCCACTGCAACACCAGGATGGCCTCGTAGCGCCACAGGAATTGCGTGATTTCCTGCTGCGTTGGCGCCTCCTGCGCCAGGAATGCACGCTCCGCGTCCGTCAAACCGGCAAACGCCGGCGGAAAGCGCTGTTGAAGATCGGCGGCCGTAATCGGCGTCTCGCCGTTCAAAGACTCGGCGCGTATCGCCACCACGAACAAGGCCAGCATCCTTCGCAGCACATCCTCTGGCGCGCGCAAACGCAGTTCCGGCTCGGACACCAGCGGCGGCAGATCCGCCGGGACGGTGACCTTGCGGGCGGCGAGCAGCTCGTCGCTGCGCGCCTTGCGCTCCCAGGCCTGCGGCGGGTACGGCACCACAGCGTGCGGATCGCCATCGTCGCCGGAAGCCGGCAAAAGAATGCGTCCCAGCGGATCGCGCACGCTGCCATCGGCCATGAACACGATGGCGTTGGCCGCCTTCGCCCACGCGGAGAAACGAGCCATCTCACCCTCCTCCACGGCCAGGCTGACGTGCTGGCGCACGCGCTGGATGTGGCGAATCGCGTGGTAGCGCACGCGCGTCATGTTGCCCTGGCCGGCGTCCGCCACGAAGTTCATGAAACCATTGAGATGCGGCTGCAATTCAGGATCGGACAAATCGCGTCGCGCGTTCAGCATATGCGCGAAATCGAGCTTGGGCGCGTCGGCCACCGTGCAGTAGGCGTTAAGCAGGATGTGGTTACTAATGTCTTTCGCAGCGAAGAATTGTTTGATTCGGTTTAGCATAAGTAATTCGTCATTTAACGCATATCCAGCGCACGGCGACGGCGCGGCGGTGGAAACGCTCGGTCCAGCGCCGCCAGGTCTTCCGCAGAGAGGCGGATATCGGCGGCGGCGCGATTAGCGCGCAAGTGTACAGGATCGACGGCCTTGGGGATGGCGATCACTCCCTCTTGGTGCAGCACCCACGCCAACGCGACCTGCGCGGGCGTGACGCCATGCGCCTCGGCCACGGCAACCAGGCCGGGATTGCCAAACAGCGCGGCTTGTTCACGGCCGGTCGATTCCAGCGGCGAATAGGCCATCACCGGCAAGCCCTGCTGGCGGCACCACGGCAGCAGATCGAACTCGATCCCGCGCTTCATCAAGTTGTAGAGAACCTGGTCGGTGGCCACGGCGCCGCAATCGACGGCGTCCTGCATGCCCTCCAGGTCGAAGTTACTGACGCCGTACTCCTTGATCTTACCGGCCTTCTTCAGTGCCTCGAAAGCGTCGAAGGTCTCGTCCAGCGCGAAGCATCCGGGCCAATGCAGCAGATAGAGATCGATGCAATCGACCTTCAACCGTTTGAGACTACGCTCGCAGGCCGCCTGCGTGCCTTCCAGGTTGGCGTTGTGCGGATAGACTTTGGTGACCAGGTAGACCTCGGACCGGCGGCTGGCGATCGCCTCGCCGACGACCAACTCCGCGCCACCCTCGCCGTACATTTCGGCGGTGTCGATCAACGTCATGCCAAGATCGAGGCCCATTTGCAGCGCGCGGACCTCATCGCCCTTGCGGGACGGGTCTTCGCCCATATTCCAGGTGCCTTGGCCGAGTACTGGCACTGCGCGGCCTGATGGAAAACTGACTGTCTTCATTGCGGAATTCCTTTTTTTAAGAAACCAAGCTCGCCGCACGCCCTGCCCGGCTCAGTCGAAACTGGAATCGAACGTCTTTTACGATCTGGTGCTTGCCCCAGAAGAAATTACAAACCAGTGCGACCTCAGCACCGTCCTTGCTTTCAGGGAGGCAGCCGCCGCTGATCTTGACCACCTTCTCGCCTTGCTTCGACAACGGCAGCTCAATCGTCAAGCCTTCGGGGATAGTATCCGTCAACTCCACCTTTTCAACACAACTAGCCGCTCTCAGTTGAGTCGAGCACCCTGTTCATACCAAATTCCGCACCCATGATCGAAGAAGGCTACAAATTAACTAATATTCGAAGATTTCAGTACGAGATCCCAATCTTGGCACCGCTACGACAAAATTGCGCCACGCTCCCAAAATTCTTTGAAAGCGATCGATGTCAATATCCCTCTTGAAACTTTCATCCTCTAACGAGTAAATTTCAGCCTTCTCGCCACACAGGTATGCTCCCCAAGTCTCTCTCGACCAATCTTGACTGTCTGCTTCGCCTGACTTAACAGCAGCGACCGCGCGCAGCCCTTCATCCAACCAAGAAACAGACTTGGCGTAACCGAGCCCTCCATCGTCCATTAATAAACACCCAACGATATCGATGACACCTTCGGTTTCATTATCGGAGCGGCAAACTGGCTCGACCTCGCCATTTATCGACTCCCAGCTAAAATACACCTCCATAAAACACCTTACAATTTTGGGGCGCCGTCAAATCTGACATCAAGACACGAGTTCAAGCGCAGGGCATATCTGATCTTCCGAGATGCAAGTAGCTAGTCTAATGCAGTTGCGTGTACGGCAACGCAGACCTGCCCCTCCGCCCGGTACGCAACTCGCTGCCGCTACCAATCACATTGATGCTTTAGTCCTACAAGGGTGATGACGAGGTCAAACAAGTTGATTCCAGCGATAATTTCAATCCTCTAACCAGCCCCCCATCGGCCCCTTGATTTTGCCAAAATTGTAGTTTCCAAAATCACGAACAAACCCAGTAGTCAATTTTTCGTCAAACTTCACCAACATAAAATCCCCAGATGTTCGTCCTTCTTGAATAAACAAATCTTCCACAAAAATTTCCAACGGTTCGCACTTTAATTTACCCATGGCCCGAACTTTATAAAATAGCAAAGAACGCCCACCACCTAAACTAGGAACCATACGTAATATTTGATACATCATGTTCTGGTTTGCTATTTTCAACCTATATGGAAAATCGAAATCCTCGGGAAGATGATCGCCCAAAATAAACAAGCCGTCTCCCCTATCCACAAGCCATCCAGTAACTTCAACATTACTATCATGATCAAACATCGGATTTTTCAAAAGGTCTTTAACATCCATTCGGATAGTCTCTTCGTAGAGTTAATGACGCGATATCCCGGATGCCTCATCCACCTCGTTTAAGAAGTTCTAAATCTCTCTCATCAACGGTCCAAACATCAAGCGACTCTCCATCACAATCAATGAACTCAACTTCATATCGAGAGTCTTCAGATTCAAAAACCATTAATACAGCGCCAAGCATTCCCTTCGTGATATTTTCTTCTAAAGAGCGCGCTGCTTTTACAACGTCATAATCCAGAAATTTGGTTCTCATTGTTGGCAGGAGGTTCAGGACCACTGACAGCCCTATTGAACAACAATCCTCGTTTTAAAAGAGTTACTGTTTACACTCTTCCATAGTCCGGTAATAATCTTTAAGTGAGCATGTCCCACCCCAACCGTCTTTGTATCGAAATCCCTGACGAAACATACATTGCTCAGCGCGAGCCTTCTCCTCCACTGTCGCGCGTACGCCGGAAAAACCTCCAACATTCGGGTAGCCGCAGGCCAACATGGCTAGCTTAACATCATCCTCAGAGCTCCCCACTTTTATCAACATCTCAAAATCTTGGGGTGGTGGTTGAAATGGTTTACTAACACAACCGAAGCTTAAAACTGCGAATCCAAAAATTGCTGCAAGCCGGCTTTTATTCTTCATCTGGTTTTAAATATGAGTTATTTTCAAAAGACACAACTAAATTAAGAACACACCCCTACTGACATTCCTTTAGATCTAGAATATTTGGCAAGGAGCAAATACCCGGGGAGCCGTCTTTATGGCGAAAGCCCGACTTAACCATGCATTGCTGAGCACGAGCATGCTCCTGAATTGTAGAGCGAACTCCGGAAAATCCTCCAGCATTAGGATAACCACATGCCAACATCGCCTTCTTAACAACTTCCTCAGATGTCGAATTTTTGTCCACATTGCAAACTCTGGGGGAGCGGGCAGTTCAAGGCCCAGAACTACGGCGCCCCACAAGACGGCATCGCTCTGGAAATTTCGTTGTCATAACACTGCTGTGTAGAGCGATACCCCTTCTTAAGCATACAACGCTGCCAATCGTGAAATAGACGGAAATCGGTATCGCGCTCAGTTTCCCCTTCACGTTGAGCTGCCCTGATAGTTTCCGGGCGAAAGCCAGTATGAAGGGTATAACCTCCGCCGCATTGCGCACTCTCTACCAAACGGCTTTCACTCGTCATGCCTGGCTTCTCCCAATATTCCAAGGTCGCTTTGACCGGTTCCAAATTCATTGGAACAAACCCAAAACCACTGGAACAGCCGCCGGTGAGAGAAAGGACCAACAGGATCACATAAACATTCATCTTCATTTTAATGCACCTATAAACACAGAAATTGCGCGCCAAACCTCGGGAGGAAGGAGTTCCGCTGCTGCGAATGGCGACGCAACCGGAATTGCTACCGCAGCCCAGGTATCGTAAGTGGTACGCACCGTGGGGGACATTCCCCTCGATATGTTCCCTTCCTCGTCATATAAGCCGCTGGCCTTTCCGCCTATATAATCATGGCTACCCGAAAAAGTCTCGATAAGCTGATCCTGCCAACTTCCTGGTGCATAGGCTTTCCCAAACAGAGTTCCCACCATACCCTGAACACCACCTGTCGGACCAGCAGCTTTTTTCCCCTCCTCGGTATTCATAAACGCTGAAAGTGACATTCCGACCGTTTTCTCGTCAAACTGAACTTGTCCTTGCGCATTAAGCAGGAGTTGAGTCCGGCCAGCGGCATCCAAAACAGCTTTGCCGTCTGGCCCCTGCAAGGTCATGCAGCGCTCATTGCTGGCCCCACAAATCAGATCCAAATCCACACGCGTGCCCCCAACTTTTTGACCGTCCCCTCGCACACCATCGCTAGGGCCAGTCAAATTATCGAATTCCGTCTTGCCATCAGTGATACCAGCAAATTTCCCTGAATCCTCAACCATCAATTGGCGCATCGTATTCGCCGCAGCCGACAACCCTTCCTTAGTCAGCGCCGAGCCCGCGTTGCCTGTGACCGCGCCAATCAGCACATTCATCACCTTCTCTTGCGTGAAGAGGTCATTGAGCTGTTCTTGAAGCTGAACCTTATCAGCACCCGTAGCGTTTTTGACTTGCTCTTGCAGCGCGGTTCTCTTGCCATCAACATAGCTACTCACGACAGAAGTAGCAAGGGAACTGGCCGCCTGGGTAATCGCAACCTGCGATTTCATCTCCTCCATCAGCTTCTGTCCGTCCCATGCTTGAGTCAGCGCGCCGGTGTTTCCCACACTGTTTTCAGCAGTAACACCGCGCGCGATGCCAGCGACAACTCCAACTGCATCCTGTCCGGTCAAAGCGAACTGCTGCGCGCCATTGGTGATCGTAATCGCGCCGGCGCTGATGCCGCTGAAAGTTGTGCTCCCCTGACTGCCACTGGCGCTGCCGACCCCGGAACTAACCCCGGCTTTGCCATCTGCGCTGGCCGCCTTCTTTTGCGCCTCGGTTAAATTATCTGGCAAAGAGCTCTGGTCTCCAAGCTTGGTGCTGTAAGAACCAGAGAACGAGTAGCCGCTAGCACTATACGTATCCTTATTCTGCAGGTCGCTGGCGGTCAGACTTCCCGTCGTCAAAGTATTTTTATCCAGATCAACCGCTACCTGGCTACTACTCAGCACGCCGCCCTTGAGGTCGGTATTGCCGGCGACCGTCACCTGGAAACCACCCGCGCCAGACTTAATACCGCTTTGTTCCAGCACGGAGAGGAAATCGCCGTTGACCTTCGATTTTCCGATATTGCCACCCACGGTACTTACACCATAGCAGAACGGAGGAATACAAAGACTAGCGTTCAAGCCGGAACTGCTTTGCTTACTGTCAAACTTGCTACTGTCCTGCAGGCTTTCGATATTGAGGTCTCCACCAATCTGAGCCACCACGCTGTCGCCCGAGATTACGCCACCTTTCAAGGTGGTATCGCCGCCGCTAGTCACCGTTACCTTTTTGCCCGCGTTGACGTGCGAGTTGGTGTAGCCGATATCATCGCCATCAGCCTTGCCGCGCGCCTGACTAACGGCAAGGTCGATGGTGAAGCCGTTTGACGCGCCTCCAATGCCAAAACCGATGCCAATGCTCGCGCCACTGGACTTATTAGTGCTATGCTGGCTGACCGTATTTTCCGCAGCCAACAGATTGACATCGTTGTCCGCAGATAGCGACACATCCCCGCCCGCCTTGATGTCGCTACCAATGGCTGTCAGATTGCTGTCAGTACCGCCCCCGGTAGCCTTAATACTGACGTTACCCCCCGCGATAATTGTGGAGCCGACAGCCGTCTCGCTGGTCCTCACCACATTGTTTTCGCTCTTCGAATTCCCCAAGCTAATACTCACCCGAAGACCACCATCCTTGATGGCGGCCAGCGAGCTCGACATGCCTGACACCGCGCCAGCCGCGGTCAGCGCAGCTAACGCCTGCATGCGGCTGTCGCCGACGCCCTGCGCTGCCTTGACCATGCCACTTACGCCCTTGGCCGCCTCAACGATCGGGACCGTAACAGTGCCGCCGATCGCGGTCTTGCTATAGGTCGAGTGGTCTGTGCTGTCGTTGATATTCGTCGCACCTGAGATCAACACATCCTTCGCGACAATGCTGATGTCACCGGTAGGTGAGGCGACATTGCTCGACGTCTGCGTGTACTGCCCGCCCGCCTTCAACGTCACATTGCCGCTAAGGCTGGCGATCTGGCTGCCCACCTGCGTCACGCTCTCGGCCGTGCCGTCGTTGGTGGTCTTGACGGTGCCCACCGCCGCCTGGAAGCGCGTTCCTATAGAGCCGGATTTCTTGCTGCTGCTGGCCGATTCGCTGTCGACGCTGTTCTCGGCGCTGACGATGCTCAGGTCGCGCTTGGCGTCGATGACGATGTCCTTGTCGGCCACCACCGTGCTGCCGGTGATGATGGTGTCGCGACCGCTGGTCGCGCTCACGCTGCCGCCGCTGAGCACGCTGCCCACCTGCGTGACCGTGTTGCTGCTGCCGGTCTTGTTATCCTGGCTCTTGGTGTAGCCGACGCCTTCGGTGATGTCGAGCGAGAAACCGCTCTTCTTGTGTTCGGCACTGTGGTTCTCGCTGCCCGTCTGCGCGGCGCTCGACACCAGCAGGTCGCGCCCGGCGTTCAAGGTCAAGGCGTTCTCCGCCGTCAGCTGGCTGCCGCCGATGACGATGTCATTGCCCGATTTGACCGAGACCGAGCCACCGCTGACGTTGCCGCCGATCACATTGCTCACGCTGCTGTAGTCGGCCGTCGTGTCGCTGCTCTTCTTGAAAGTGCTCTTCGATTCGCGGTGGAAGGCCACGTCGGACAGGTGGTTTTCCTGTACCTGGGTGATACTGACGTCGCCGCTTGCCGCCAGCGACACGTCGCCGCCGCCGGCGATGTTGCTGCCGGCGATGGCCAGCCCACCGGCGCCGGCGTCGCCCGCCTTGATCGTCAGGTTGCCGCCTGCGGCAACCGTGGCGCCAACGACGGTTTGGTCTTCGTGGATGATCTTGTCGTAGCTCTTGCTTTTCGGATCATTTTCCTGGTGCGTCTTGACCTCGTCGACGACCGCGGCGATGGAAATATCGCGCCCTGCCACCATCGTACCGTTGCCGGTGGCGCCCAGATTCACTTGCGTGCCGCTCAGCTTGATGTCCTGCCCCGCCTTGAGCGACAGGTCGCCGGTGGTGCTTATCTGGCCGACCTTGTTGGTGATGCTGCTGTCGTTCTGCCGGTTGCCGTTGACGTCGGCGACATAGGCGCTGCCGGTCTGGATGGCGTTGAAGGCGATGTCGCGCCCTGCCTGGATGACGGCGCTGGCGGCGACAATGGTGCCGCCGGTGTCGGTGACGTCGCGTCCGGCCGAGATGCCGAGCGCGCCCGTGGCCGTGATGCTGGTCTGGTTCGACAGCGACGTGTAGCTGCCGCTTGTGTTGACGCTGGCATACTCCTGCTTGACGCTGAGCGATTGGTTGATAACGTCGCGCTCGGCCTTCAAGCCGACGTCGCCGCCCTTGATGGAGCCGCCCTGGTTGACGATGTCCTGCCCCGCGATCAGCACAGTACGACCGTTGCCGCCGTCGATCAGGCCGCCCCGGTTGACGATGCTGTCCGTGGTGTCGATCTTGACGCCTGCGCCGGTGACGAGCGCGCCGCTAGGTTTGACGGCGTCGTTGCCGGCGTGCGCCAGATAGACCTTCGGAACCAGCACCTTCTCGACGGTGCCATCGGGCAGCATGACGGTTTCGGTTTCCATCCAGACGATGTCACTGGTCAGATGGCTGATCTGATCGGCCGTCAGCGCGATGCCGGGACGCAGGTTGAATTGCTGGGCGAAGCTGACGCCGCTAGTCAACAGCGCCTTGTAGCGGCTATCGTCGCTCTCGCCGGTGGCCGGCGCGCGGCCGGTCAGCTCGATCAACTGGTCACGCACCATTTTTTGCTCGTAGAAGCCGTCGCCCAGGCGTTTCTGGGTGGTCGACGGGTCCATCGCCAGCTGGTTGAGCAGGTAATCGCTGCTGACCCAGTTGCCGTGGTTGGCGAATTGCGAGCGGGTTTCGAACACATAGCTGCCGTTGGCATCTGGATTGATGGTGGACAAGCCATTGGGCGAGACCTTGACCGCGTTGGCGTTGCCGCCGACTTGCGAGGCGCCCTGCGTCTGCCCGGCGCCGCGCCCGGTGGTAAGGTCGCCCAGCGCGCCGCCATTGGCGCCGCTGCCGTTGACGCGGTCCGCGCCGCGTGCGCCACCGGTGACGCCGCTGCCGTTGGCGCTGCTGGCATCGCCCGCATTGTTGACCAGACCGCTGCCGTTCGTGTCCAGCATGGTTTGGGCGTTGTTGCCCGTGCCGCTGGCGCCTGCCTGGCCGTTGGCGAG
Source organism: Oxalobacteraceae bacterium OTU3CAMAD1 (assembly GCA_024123915.1). Lineage (NCBI taxonomy): Bacteria > Pseudomonadati > Pseudomonadota > Betaproteobacteria > Burkholderiales > Oxalobacteraceae > Oxalobacteraceae bacterium OTU3CAMAD1. The sequence goes on from CP099650.1 coordinate 4,707,342, forward strand.
GGCGTTGTTGACCAAGCCGCTCGCGCCGTTCAGGCCGCCGACCGAGGCATGGTTGCCGACGCCGCTGCCACCGACCTGTCCGTAGGCGTTGCCGCCGCTGCCGCCGCTGCCGGAGGCGTGGCTGGCGGCGGTGGCGATGTTGTTGCCGGTGGCGACGACGTTGACGCTGTCGAGGATGTTGCCGGCCGTGCCGGCGGTGACGTCGACGTTGGTGAAGCTGCGTCCGGTGATGCTAACGCCTTTGCCGCCGGAGATCGTGCCGGCCGCTGTGCCGATCACCTCGTTCAAGGTCGGCATGGTGTAGGCGGTCACATCGCCGTCATAGGTCCGCCACGTACCGTCGAAGGTGTGGGCACGGTACAGCGTGGCGCCTTCGTTGACGATGGCCGCGCCGCCGTCGATGACCAGGCCACCGTTGGCGATGATATTGCCGTACTGATTCATCAACGACTGGCCGACGGTCATGTGCATATTGCCGCCGGACAGAATCTGCGCCAACGCACCGGATGTTGGGGAGATCTGATCTTCAATCGCCACGTGGTGCGCCACCCGCGATTGCTCCAGTTTGCCGGCCTCGGACTTCAGCGACCGTATCTTTTCGCGGTTGATGATGGTGGTCGGATCGTAGTAATTCGGCTGGGTCACGAAGCGCACGCAGTTCGCGGCACAACTGCCATACTGGTTGGAGAACGTCGGCCCTGAATCGGTCCAGCTGGTGACGTGATCGACATATTGGTAGGCGTTGCTCTGCGGGCCGCCCTGGTCCGGATTGGCCTGGTTGTCGGAGCTGTACAGATAGAACAGCTCGCGTGTGCCATCGCTCATCGATATACGGGCCTTGGCGCCGTAGGCGCTGTACAAACCGCTTCCGCCGGCGACGAAGGCCGAATCGTTGGCGTGCGTACGTATCACGGCGCGGCCGTAGGTATTGCCGTCCGGCGCTACAAAGGTGGCGTTCTCAATAATATCGTCGGGATTGACGAAGTACACCTCGTGCGGGAAATAGTTGGCGGAGTTCGGGTCGAAATTCTTGTGGTTGTCGCCGTTGTGATACCACTCGGGCAACTGCATCTGCTTGGTTTCGTCGACCGTCTGCACCTTGACCAGCGAAACGTTCTCACGAATGTTGTTCAGCGTACCCGCGTTCAGCACCAGATCGCCAGCCGCTTCGATGGTTGACGAAATATTATTGACCACGGCCGTCTGCCCGCCCGTCAACGCGCCCACGATGGCCAGGCTGCCGGAACTGTAGATGGTCGCCCCGCCGGTGTTGTTCACCGTCCCGGACACGCCCAGGATCATCGAATTGGTCGCGCCCACCAGCGACGTCGCCGTCGTGTTATTGAGATTTTGCGCGGTCATCGTCAAATCGCCGCCGACGATGGCGTTGTTGTTGGTGACCGTGCCGCCGCTGACGATGTCGAGCGCGGTCTCGCCGTTGATCTCGCCGTCGTTGTTCAGGTCGCCCGCAGCCTTGATCGCCACGCCCTGCGCCTGAATCACGGCGCCGGCATTGTTGGTGACCGCGTTGCCGCTCAGCGTGAGGTTGCGCACCGCTTCAAAGGTGGCGTTGTTGGTGATGTTGCCCGTCACCGTCAGGCTCAGGTCGCGGTTCGAGTGGAACTGCTGCGTGCCGTTGCCTTGCGTGTAGTCGCCATCCATCGTCAGCGCCAGGTCGCGTCCGCCCTGCAGCTCGCCGTTGCCCGTCATCGTGTGCGTGACGACGATCAGGTCGCGGCCGGTGGTGATGTGGCCGCCTTCGTTGCTGAGCTGGTTCGTGGTCAGATTCAGGTCGCCTTGCGAGCCTGTCGCCGTTCCCAGATTGCCGCCGTCGTTCTTGACGACATTGGCGACGATCAATGCGTTGCCGGCCGAGACGATGGAGCCGCTGTTGTTCAAGGTGGCGGCGGCCTGGTTGAAGGTCAGCGTGCCCGCGCTGTTGATCTTGCCCTGGTTGTCCAGTTGCTGCGTCACCTGCAGGTCGAGGTTCTTGCTGGTGGCGATATTGCCGTTGATGCCGCTGGTCAAGGTCGTCGATTTGATCACCAGGTTGCCGTTGCCGGCGATGGTGCCGTTGTTGCCGATCACGCCCAGGCTGGTGATGGTGGCGTCGCCGCTGCCGATGTTGATGATCTTGCCGCTGCCGTTGTCGATGGATTGCGCCGACAAGGTCAAGACCGATGCCGCGCCGATCGCTTCGATGACGCCGGCGTCGTTGCCCAGGGCGCCGGTCGCCTTGATCTCCAGGTCGCCGCCCGCGTGCAGCGTGCCCTGCGTGTTCGTCAGCGCGCCGTCGATGGCCAGTACCGCCTTGCCGTCCGACAAGATCTGTCCGCCGACATTGCTCAAGCTCTTGCCGGTGACCGTCAGCTCGGCGCCGCTGTCCTTGGCGGTGGCGATCTGGCCGCCGTCGTTGACGATGGCATTGGCCACGAACGTGGCCTTGTCGCCGGCGACGATCTTGCCGTTGTTGTTCAGATTGGCGGCGGATTGGTCGAACACCAGTGTGCCGGTGCTGGTGATGTCGGCGTGGTTGTCCAGTTGCTCGGTGACCTTCAGCAACAGATTGTTGCCGGCGCCGATGGCGCCGCCGGTGTTGTTGGTCAAGGTCTTGGCGCTCAGATTGAGGTCGCCGTTACCCGCCAGCACGCCGCTGTTGACGATGCTGCTGTCGCTGACCAGATTGGTGTCCCCGGTGCCGACGTTGACGATACGCCCCGCCGTGCTGTCGATCGCGCCTGCCTTGATCTCCAGCTTGCTGGCCGCGCCGCCGGCCTCGATGGCGCCGCCGGTATTGTCCAGCGTCCCCGTCGCGCCGATGTCGACGTCGCCGCCCGCCTGTACCTTGCCTGCGCTGTTATCGAACCTGCCGCCGCTGGTCAAATCGGCGTCGCCGCTGGCCAGGATCTTGCCGCCACGATTGCTGATGGCGTCGGCATCGACCTCGATGTCGGCGCCGGAAGCGCCGGCCGTGGCGATCTGCCCGCCGTCGTTGCTGAAGCTGGCCGCGTTGAAGGTGGCCCGGCCGCCGGAGATCATTTGCCCGCTGTTGCTGAAGCTGGCACCCCATTGCATGAACTCCAGGGTGCCGGCGCTGCTGACCGTCCCCATGTTCTGCATCTGCTGCGTCACCGCCAGGGTCAGGTCGCCGCCGGCGGCGACCGTGCCGCCGGCGCCGTTCTGCGCCGTCCGCGCCGACAGGATCAGATCGCCATTGCCGGCGATCATGCCGTTGCTGGTGATGGCGCCGACGGCGCTGATCGAGGTCAGCCCGCCACCCACGTTGACCAGGCGGCCGCTGCCGTTGTTGATGGCCCCGGCGCTGATCGTGAACACGCTGGCCGCGCTGGCCGTTTCGATCACGCCGCCGGAGTTGCTCAGCAGGCCGCCGGCCGACAGGTCGAGCGTGCGCAGGGCCTGGATGGTGCCGCCCGTGTTGTTGACGGTGCCGGTAACGTCGAGCAAGGCGCTGCCATTGGCCAGCACGCTGCCGCCCTGGTTGCTCATGCTCTGGCTGTCGATCAGGATATCGGCGCCGCTGTTGTTCAGGGTCGCGATCTGGCCGCCGTCGTTGTTCAGCACGCCGGCCGCGATGTGCGCCTGACCCGCCGAGACGATCTGCCCCCGGTTGTTAACCACGGCGGTGGCGCGGCTGAAGTCGAGCGTGCCGCCGCTGCTGATGGTGCCACGATTGTCGAGCTGCTGCGCGACCGCCATGTCCAGGTTGACGCCGGACACGATATTGCCGCCGGCCTGGTTCTGCAAGGTATTGGCGACCAGGTTCACATCGCCGTTACCGGCGATCAGGCCGCTGTTGACGATGCCGTTCTGCGCGGAGACCGACGTGTCATTGGTGCCGACGTTGACGATGCGCCCGCCGGTGTTGTCGATCGCGCCGGCGCCCAGGCTGAAGGTGCTGTCGCTGCCGATCGCTTCGATGACGCCGCTCGTATTGTTGAGCACGCCGCCCACGTCAAGCCCCATGTCCTGCCTGGCCTGGATGGTGCCGCGCGTGTTGTCGGCCGTGCCCGCCACGGCGAGCTGCGCGCTGTGGTCGGCGAGGATGGCGCCGTCGCGGTTGCTCAGGCTGCCGCTGGTCAGCGCGATATCGCTGCCGGAACCTTTTACCGTCGCCAGTTGGCCGCCATTGTTGTCGAACGCGCCCGCGCTCAAGGTCGCCTTGCCGCCGGAGATGATGGTGCCGCTATTCTGAACCGCCGCCGTCACCTCGGTGGAATCCAGCGTGCCGGTGCTGTTGATCGCGCCAAGATTTTGCAGCTCGCGCGTCACGCCCAGGGTCATGTCGCCGCCGGAGAAGACGGTCGCGCCGGCCGTGTTGCGCAAAGTGTCGGCGGTGACGTCCAGCTTGCCGCTGCCGGCCACCAGGCCGCCATTCAGCAGCAAGGCATCGGCGCCGACATGGGTGTCGCCGGTGCCGACGTTGACGATGCGGCCGCCGGTGTTGTCGATCGCGCCGGCCTGCACCTGCATGACGCTGCCGGCGCTGATCGCTTCCAGCACGCCGGCGGTGTTATTGATGGCACCGCCCGCGCTGACTCGCAGGTCCTGCACCGCCTGGATCACACCCTGGGCGTTGTTCAGCGCGCCGGTGAGCGTGAAGATGGCGTTGCGGTCGGCTTGGATCAGGCCGCCACGATTGGAGACGGCGGCGGCCGTGATGCCGACGTCCGCCTGTGACTGTTTCAGCGTGGCGATCTGGCCGCCATCGTTGTTCAGCACGCCGGCGGCGAGCTGCATTTCACCGCCGGCGACGATGCGCGCGGCGTTGGTCAGGGTGGCGGTCGCCAGGGTCGAGGTCATGGCGCCGACGCTGCTGATGATGCCGTTGTTGTCGAGTTTGTCGCGCACGGCCAGTTGCAGCGCGGCGCCGGAGGAGACGGCGCCGCCGGCGTTGTTGGCCAGGGTCAGCGAGGACACGCTCAGGCTGCCGTTGGCGGCGATCAGGTTGTTGTTCTGGATATACGATGCCGAGGTCACGCTTGAATCGCCGTTGCCGGCGCTGACGATGCGGCCGTCGGTGTTATCGATGGCGCCGCCGCCGATGTGCATCGCGCTGGTGGCCGCCAAGGTCTCGATGATGCCGTTGCGGTTGTCGAGCAAGGCGCCGGCGCCCAGTGCCAGGTCGCGCCGGGTCTGCACCACGCCGTGCTGGTTGTCGGCCGCGCCGCTGACGGCGATGTCGCCGGCGCCGTCCGACAGGATGCGGCCGCGCTGGTTGCTCAGGCTGTCGCTCTCGATGGTGAGGTTGGCGTCCGACTTGGCCGCCGTGGCGATGTCGCCGTCGTCGTTGTTCAGCCGCCCGGCCTTGATCAGCAGGTCGCCGTTGGCGCTGACGAGTCCGGTGTTCACCAATTCTGCCGTCACGCGGCTGAAGGCCAGCGTGCCGTTGCTTTGGATGGCGCCGTCGTTTTGCAGGCGGTCGCTCACGCCCAACGTCATGTCCAGGCCCGACGTCACAGCGCCGGTGGTAGTGTTGTCGAGGGTTTGCGCGTTCAGGGTCAACGCGCCGTTGCCGGCGATCAGACCGCTGTTGAAGACACTCGTGGCGGCGGCGACGTTGGTGTCGCCGCCGCCGACGTTGACGATGCGGCCGACGGTATTGTCGATCGACAGCGCGCTGACGTCCAGTTTCCCGAGCGCGCCGAGTACTTCGATCACGCCGCCGGTGTTGTCCAGCGCGCCACCGGCGCCGATCTGCATCTCCCAACCGGCCTGCATGGTGCCGAGATTGTTGTTGATTGTGCCGGTAAAGTTCAAGCTGGCGCTGCCGCTGGCGATGATTTTCCCGCCGCCGTTGTCCAAGGTGCCGCCCAATAATGACATCTGGGGCACGAGGGTGCCGGTGGTCGTGATCAAGCCCCGGTTGACGAGGCCGTCCGCCACCACCACCATGCCGTCGGCCGCGCTAACCTGGCCGTAGTTGATGACCTGCGCCGTCCCGCCCTGGAGCGCCAACTTGGCGCCGCCATTGATCAAGCCATAGTTGGTCAATTCCCGGGTCACCGCAACGCGCAAGTCGCTGCCGCTGGTCATCGTGCCGCTGTTCTCAATGACCGGCGCGCTCATCTCCACCTGTCCGTTGCCCGCGATCAGGCCACTGCTGACGATGCTGCTGGAGGCGTTGATGTCGGTGTCGCCCAGGCCGACGTTGACGATGCGGCCCGCGGTATTGCGGATGGCGCCGGCCTGCACGCTCAGCTTGCTGAACATGCCGGCGGCCTCGATCGCGCCGCTCTGGTTGAGCAGCGTGCCGGCCACCGTGATGGCGGCGTCGCGCTCGGCCAACATCAGGCCGGAAGAGTTGTCGAGGCCACCTTTTCCGGCGGTGACGTCGAGGTGGCGATCGGCGATCACCTTGCCGCCGCGATTGCCGATGTCCTGCGCGCTCAGCGAGACGTCGGCGCCGGAACCGGCCGCCGTGCCGATCTGGCCGGCGGCGTTATTGGCGTGCGCCACCGCGACCGTGAGGTCGTCGCCGGCGGCGATGCGGCCGGAGTTGTTCAGCGTGGCCGCGTCCTCGGTGAAGTCGAGCTTGCCACCGCTGCTGATGTCGCCGCTGTTGTCCAGCTGCCGCTGGATGGCCAGTTCCATGCTGGTGGCCGACTGCACCGTGCCATCGTTGCGCACGGTCTGCGCGGCCAGCAGCAGCGCGCCGTTGGCGCCGATGACACCGCTGTTGAGCACATTGGTGCTGCTGGTGACGCTGGTCGCGCCGGCGCCCGCGTTGGCGATGCGGCCTTTGCTGTTGTCGATATCACTGGCCGCGACCGCCATGGTGGCCGTGCCGGCGATGGTTTCCAGCACCCCGGCGCGGTTGTCGAGCTTGCCGCTGGCCGTCAAAGCCAGTCCGGTGGACGCCTGGATGTAACCATTCTGGTTGGCGACGGCGCCGTCGGCGTTGAGCGCGACGCGGCCGGCCGCGACGATCTTGCCGCCGACGTTGCTGATGGCGCCGCTGTTCAGCGCCAGGTTGGCGCCGGCCGACAACAGGCCGCCGTCATTGTCGAAGCCCAGCGAGCGGCCGGTGAAATTGCCGCCGACGACAATCTTGCCGCCATGGTTGTCGAACGCGCCGGTGCGCAGGCGGAAATCGTTGAGTACGCTCAATTGGCCGGCGTTGTTGCTGAAGGCGCCGCCGTCGACGTCCAGCGACGACAGGTTCAAGCGGCCGCCGGCGTTGTTCAGCGCGGTGACGGCAACGCCGATGTCGCCGCCGGACATGATCTGGCCCGCGCGGTTGGCGATGGCGCCGGCGATCCGCAGGTAGCCGTCCGGCACCGGCGCTGGCGCCACGGGGGTTACGGGTGTGTTGGTGGTTGGCGTCGGTGCTGGGGTCGCGGTCCCGGCATCGCCGCCGGCGCCCGCGCCATTGGCTGGATTGCCGGTATTGCCGCCGCCCGCGCCGCTGTCGACGCCGCCGTTACCAGGCACCGGGCCAGAGGACCCGTCAGCGGCGGCTGGCGCCGCCCCCACCTGGCCGCCGCCGCTGTTGTCCAGCAACGCGGCAGCGATGTCCAGCCGTGCCGCCCCGCTCTGCACAATCTTGCCGGACTGGTTGACCAGGCCGCCGGCGGCGCTGCTCAGCGCTACGCTCTGCGCCTGGACAAGTCCACTACTATTGTCGATATCGCCTTGCAACGACAGCGCGGCCCGGGCATCGCTGCTGAGCGTGCCACGATTCGTCAGCGTGTTGGCCGCCAGCCGCACGCCGGTCTGGCCGCTCAGCGTACCGCTGTTGGAAACGGCCGCCGGCGTATCGAGCGCCAGTGCGCCGGCCGCGAAGACGGTGCCGCTGTTGTCGATCGCGTCCGCGCCGGCCAGGGTGACATCGGCCTCGCCATACACCTTGCCGCTGTTGACGACACCGCCGCGCGCGCTCAGCTGCAGTGCCTTGCTGGCGCTGAGGCTGCCGGCGTTTTCCAGCCGCCCGGCGCTGGTCACGACCAGCTCGCCGGCGGCCGCGCCGATGCTGCCGGCGTTGCGCACGCCGACGCCGGCCTCGGTGCCGATCAAGGTGATCTTGTTGGCATACATACCGCCCAGCAGTGCGGTGTCGACGCCGTAGCGCGGCGCCTCGCCGCCACCGGCGCCGGGCGCCAGCGTGGTGGTGACCGCGCCGGTGGCGTCGGTGGACAGGGCCACCTCGTTGACGCCAGTCGTCACCTCCAGCTGCTGCGCCCACACGCCGGCGTTCAACTGCACCGAGCGCGCGATCAAGGCCGTGTAGTCGGTCAGGCGGGCGTCGAGTCCGCTGCCCTCAAGGCTGATCAGGCCGCGCTGCACGGAATAGCCGTTGAGGCCGCCATCGGCCGCGTTCATCAGCGGCGTACCGGTGGTCAAGGTCGCCCGGCTGACGTTGATGAAGCCGGCGCCATCGACCACGATGCCCGCCGGATTGGCGATCACCAGTTCGGCGCGGTTGCCGGCCACTTCCATGTAACCGCGCAGCTGGCTCGGATTATTGGAATTGACCTCGTTCAGGATCACGCGCGCCGTGCCCTGCGCCAGCCACGGATTGCCATCGATCCAGCCGCCCAGCTGGCTTTGCACCGCCGCGCGCGAATTGTTCAGCACGGCGCCGCTCTTGGGCACGTCGAAGCGGTTGTAAACGTTGCGCGACACGCCGGCCGCGCTCGGCGTCTGCACGTTGACCTGCAACACGCCGTTGGCCGTGTTCAACACCGTGGCCTGCTGCCGGCCGGGCGCGTTGGGGTCCGCGACGATCTGCGCCGCCGCCATCTGCATCATCGCCGCCGAACCGCCCATCACCCCGAGCAGCGCCAGGGTCATGCCGCGCACGCGCGTCGTCATCGGGCCGGGCCGGGCGCCGCCGCTCGATGCCGCGCCGCTCTGGCCACGCCCCTTGCCCTGGCTGCTGGCGTTTTCCTGGACGGCCATCAAAAGACCACGGCGTTTGTTGAAGACGATGCGATAGCACAGCTTGTTCATGACGGTTCTTTCTGCCGGCGGGGTTCGGGCCGGCGCTTGCGGTTAATACTGGTAGTTCAAACTGAAGCCGCCGGTGTTTGAGGCGGTGCGAAAACGCTCGGGCTTGCGGATCGGCCGCCCGATGAAGACATCGATCTGGGCGCCGCCAAGCTGGCTGCGCCAGCCCAGGCCGCCGCCGGTCAGGCTGGTGCCGGCCAGCAAAGCGGCGCGCTCGCCGCCGACCTCGCCGTGATCGAGGCCGAGGTAAAGCTGGTTCCGGCCGTTGACCGACCAGCTCAATTCGTTGCGCAGCAGCCAGCCGCGGTCGGCCGACAAGCTGCTCTCGCCGTCGAAGCCGCGCACGGTGTACCGTCCGCCGATGGCGAAACGGTCCTGCGGAATCAGGCGGTCGCGCGCCCACTGGCCGCGCCAGCTGGCCTGGTATTGCAGCTTGGCCGCGCCCAGCGCGAACGGCTGCGTGAAGCTGGCGTCGGCGCTGACGATGGCCGGGCGCGCGGTACCGTCGCCGAACTCCTCCTCCGGCGCCGCCAGGGTGCCGAACATATGCGTGCCGCGCTTGTAGGTCAGCGCGCCGTCGAGCGTGGCCTCGCCGACGAACTCCTTGTGCGACAGGCTCAGCTCGTAGCCGCCCATCTGGCGCCGTTGCACCTGCACTTCGGTATCGTCAATGAAGTTGTTGCTGCGGCGCTGATACAGGCGCAGCGCCGCCGTGGTCTTGCGCGCGGCGTCGCGGTACAGCACGCGGGCGGCCTTCAGGTCGACATTGCCGCTGGTGCCGCTGTAGATGTAGTTCTGATTGGCGCCGGCGATGGACTGGTAGTAACGGTAGTGGCTGGCATTGAGCGACAGCAGCCAGTAACCGGCCGGCATCGAATAATGCAGCGCGTAGTTGCGGGTGCCATGCTCCGATTCGGCGCCTCCGGCCGGCAGGTCGCGGTTGGCGCTGAAATACATCAGCTCATGCCAGCCGAGTACGTTGTCCAGCGACACGGTGGCGCCGCCCTGGTACTTGCCGGTGGACTTGCCGCCGCTGTCGTCCGCCGACAGGCTCAAGCGCACCGGGAGTGCCTGGCGCCACTTGATCAGCAGATCGCTCTCGCCGGGCAGGTCGCCGGGAACGATATCGATGTCCGCCTCGGCGGTCGGCACCCGCTTGAAGTTTTCCAGCGCCTGTTCGATGTCGCGCAGGTTGAGGATGTCACCCGGCGAAGCGGGCACGGCGTTGCGCCACGACGGTCCCGCCTTATCGGCTGGCGCGGCAAAACGGATGGCGCGGATGCGGCCGGGCACCACCAGCAATTGCAACCGGCCGCCCAGCAAATCCTGTGGCGCGGCCAGCACCCGGGTGGTCACATAGCCGGCCGCGACGAGCGCGTTCTGCACCTTGCCGATGACGGTGTTAATGCCGGCGCTGCCCAGGCAGCGGCCGACCGCATCGTCCGCCGCTTTGAGCGCCCAAGCGAACCGGGCCGCGCCCTCGCCTGACAGCGTGATCTCGCGGATGGGAAAGCACGGCTTTTCGTCGGCGGGATAGGTGGCGCCGGTCACTGCGGGCGCGCGCGGCAGACGCACGTCCGGCCGCTTTTCCTCGGCCTGTTCCGACTGCGCACGCTCGCGCTGCTGCTGGCGCTGCAATTGCTGCGCGGCTAGATCGGTCGGCGACTGGGCGCGGGATGGGGTCATGCTGCACAGCACAAATATGCCGCATGACAGCTGGAAAAACGGCTTCATTTGTTGCCCTGTAGAATCATTAATTGCGAATTATATAGACGCAATTTCCATAGGGCAACCAAAAATGTTGCATGATACAGATATATTTTAGTTAGTACAAATATAATTGTATATTATAATTTTAATTCTCACCAATTCTCACATAACATTAATTGATATTATAACCAGCCCGAAATGTAATTAACAGTTAAGAACAAAACCCCGGGGTCAGGTCCGACATTCGGACAAAATTGAACCAAATTGAGACCGCACAGCTCGATGTTTGGCGAAAAAGCTAACATCAGGGGATGACCCGACCTCTCCGACTAGAATTTGCAGGCGCCCTCTATCATGTAACGTCCAGGGGTGACCGAAAGACCGCGATCTTTCTGGACGATCTCGACCGCGCGCGGTGGATGTCGATCCTCGATCTCGTGTGTGCCCGCTACAACTTCTCGATCCTGGGATTTTGTCAAATGACAAACCACTACCATCTGATCCTGGAAACGGCCGATGGCAATCTGTCATGCGGCATGCGGCATCTCAACGGCTTGTACTCGCAATATTTCAATCGTCGTCACGGACTTGTCGGGCACCTGTTTCAAGGTCGCTACAAAGCGATTTTGGTGCAGCGCGAGAGATATCTACTGGAACTGACGCGATACGTGGTGTTGAATCCGGTGCGCGCAGGCTTCGTGACGTCCCCGGATGCCTGGCGGTGGAGCAGTCACGCTTGCGTCATGGGAACCGTCCCGGCCCGCGCCTGGCTCGACACGGCCGCCACATTGCGGCAGTTTGGAACGGAGCGGGCGTCGGCGGTGGAAGCGTATCTCCGCTTCGTCATGGAAGGAATTGGCTGCGAGAGCCCGCTTAAAAACATCAGGCATCAATTGCTGCTTGGCGACGACGCCTTCGTGGCCGAGCCTTCGAATACCACGCCGCACGAGAAATTTCCCGCCATCGCCAAAACACAGCGCCGCGCCGTGAGCCTATCCCTGGAGGAATATCAGGTGCGCTATCCAGACCGGGATGAGGCCATGGCGCACGCCTACCACTGCACCGCTTACACGATGGAACAGATCGCCGCCCACTTCGGTGTTTCGTCGAAGACAGTGAGCAGAGCGGTGAACGCGCTCGGACCGATCAGCTCGTGTCCGAATGTCGGACCTGACCCCGGGGGTTAGTGGCCGCCGCCGAGGTAGGCAGCGATCACCTTGGGATCCGTTTTCAGGCTCTCGGCCGGGCCGTGGACGGAGATGCTGCCGTTTTCCAGCACGTAGCCGTAGTCGGCCACGTTCAGCGCGGCGGCGGCGAATTGCTCGACCAGCAGCATCGTCACGCCCTCGGACTTCAGCCGCATAATGATGCGGAAGACCTCCTCGACCAATATCGGCGCCAATCCCATCGACGGCTCGTCGAGCAGCACCACGTCCGGGTTGAGCATGATGGCGCGCGCCATCGCCAGCATTTGCTGCTCGCCGCCGGACAGGGTGCCGGCCAGCTGCCCTTGCCGCTCCTTCAGGCGCGGGAACAGCTCCAGCGCCTTTTCCAGGTCATGTTTGATGAAGCCCTTGGGCCGGGCGCCGGTGAAGCGAGGGAAGGCGCCGAGCAGCAGGTTGTCCGTCACCGTCATCGAGGCGAACACGCGCCGCCCCTCCGGCGAATGCGCCAGGCCGGCGCGGGCGATCCGGTGCGAGTCGAAACCGGTGATGTCCTTGCCGTCCAGCGTGACCTTGCCGCCCTTCGGTTTGATCATGCCGGAGATGGCGCGCATGGTGGTGGTTTTGCCGGCGCCGTTGGAGCCGATCAGGGTCACCAGCTTGCCCTTGGGGACGTCCAGCGAGATGCCGTGCAGGACTTCGACTTTGCCGTAGGCGGCGTGCAGATTGGAGATCGATAGCATGTCTGTCCTCGATTAGTGTACGACCGGTGCCGCCGGCGCCGCCGTGCCGCCGTGTTCTTCGCTGCTGCCGCCCAGGTAGGCCTCGATCACTTTCGGATCGCTTTGCACCGCCGCCGGCGCGCCCTCGGCGATCTTCTGGCCGAAGTCCAGCACCGTGACGGTGTCGGACAGCGCCATCACCACGTCCATGTGGTGCTCGATCAGAATGATGGTGATGCCGTGGTCGCGGATCTTGCGGATGATCGCCATCAGCTCCTTGATGTCCGGCGCGGTCAGGCCGGCGGCCGGTTCGTCCAGCAGCAGCAGGCGCGGACTGAGTCCGAGCGCGCGGCCGATCTCCAGCAGCCGCTGTTTGCCGTAAGGGAGGTTGCGCGCTTCCTCGTTGGCCATCGGCGTCAGGCCGACAAACTCCAATATGCTGGCGGCGCGGTCGCGCGCGGCGCGCTCCTCGCGCTTGTAGCGCGGCGTTTGCAGCATCACATCCAGCACATTCGACTTGAAGGTGTTGTGCAGCCCTACCAGCACGTTCTCGGTGGCCGTCATCTCGCCGAACAGCTGCACGTTCTGGAAGGTGCGCGCGACCCCGCCCAGTGCGATCTGCGACGGCGTGCGGCCCGAGATCACCGCGCCGGAGAACTTCACCTGCCCGGCGGTCGGCTTGTAGATCCCGGTCAGCACGTTCATCATCGTGCTCTTGCCCGAGCCATTGGGGCCGATCAAGCCGTGCACCGAGCCCTGGATCACATGCATGTCGACCTGGTTGAGCGCTTTGAGGCCGCCGAACTGCATCAGGATCTGATTCACGTCGAGCAGCGTTTCGCCGGCGTTGCCGCCCTTGGCGCGCGCGAACGCTTCCGCGCCGCTGGCCTCCACCGCCTTGGCGTGCACCGCTCCCCTGCCCAGCAAGCTTTTGAGGAAGCCGACGATGCCGTCCTGCAGATAGTAGACGACGAACAGCGTCATCAAGCCGAAGATGGTCAGGCGCCAGTCGACGATGTTCTCCAGTTTGAACGAGAAGGCGGCCATGCCGATCGTCGCCACCAGCGGCACCAGCACGCCGCGCAGGGTGGCACGCTTCTTCGCCAGCATGAACGCCGAACCGATCACCCCCAGCACGGCGGCGATGACGGCGATCTTGCGGAACAATTCGATGTCCGCCAAAAGGCTGGGCAGCATGACGACGATCAGCGCGCCGATCAGCGCCCCCGAGCGGGTCTTGCGGCCGCCCATGATCACGGCCAGCAGGAACAGGATGGTCAGTTCGAAGTTGTAGGTATTGGGCGAGATGTACTCCTCCGAGTACGCGTACAGGCTGCCCGCCAGCCCTGCGAATCCGGCGCTGATGATGAAGGCGTAGACCTTGTAGCGGTAGACCGAAACGCCCATGCAGTCCGAGGCGATCGGGCTGTCGCGCAGCGCTTCGAAGGCGCGGCCAAGGTTGGACTTCAATATCCGGTGCACGACGATCAGCGAGACCACCATCAGCGCGGCGCACATGTAGTAATACTCGACTTCATCCAGCTTGTGGCCGAAGATCTCAGGCTTGGACAGCTTTAGTCCCATGGGCCCTTCGGTCAGGAAGGTCATCTCGTTGATCAGGATCTGGATGATGGTGCCGAAGGCCAGCGTCACCATCGCCAGATAAGGTCCCGTCACGCGCAAGGCCGGCAGCGCCAGCACGGCGCCGAACAGCGCCGCTCCCAGCACGCTGGCGGGAATCGCGATCCAGAACGGCGCGCCCAGTTTGAACACCAGCACCCCGGTGACATAGGAGCCGATGCCGAACAAGCCGGCGTGGCCGAGCGACACCTGCCCGGTGTAGCCGACCACGATATCGAGCCCGAACAGCAGGATCGCGTAAATCAAAATGGTTTCAAACAGATGGATGTAGTACGGGTTGGGGATCAGCACCGGATACAGCGCCAGCACCGCCAGACCCACCACGCTTGCCGCGACGATCGTCTTGTTCATGGGTCAGACCTTTTTAATGGCGGCTTTGCCGAACAGGCCGGACGGCTTGATCGCGAGTACAAGGAGCAGCAGCAGCAATCCCGGCACGTCCTTGTAGCCGGTCGAGATGTAGTAGCCGGCCGTCGTTTCCGTGATACCCAACAGGAGGCCGCCGACGATGGCGCCGACACCGGAGGTCAGCCCGCCGATGATGGCGACGGCGAAGGCCTTGAGGCCGAGCGAGGCGCCCATGGTGGCGCCGGTCAGGGTCAGCGGCGCCACCAGCACGCCGGCGAAGGCGGCGGTGGCCGACGACAGCGCGTACGAGAAGGTGATCACCATGCTGGTGTTGATGCCCATCAGCCCGGCCGCGTCGCGGTCGTTGGAGGTGGCGACGACGGCTTTGCCGTAGATCGATTTGCGGTTGAAGATTTCGACCGCCGCCATGATGGCCAGCGCGCCGACGATCACCGCCACCTGCATCGGCTGCACGTTGGCGCCGAAGATCTGGAACGGTGTGGAGCTGAGCGGCGACGGGAACGTGAGGTCGTCCTTGCCCCAGATGTTCTCCGCGACGTTCTTGAAGATGATGGCCAGCGCGATGGTCGACATGATCCAGCCGAATTCCGACTTGATCTTGATTGCCGGCCGCACGCCTATCCATTCGACGAACATGCCTTGCAGGGCGCCGAAGATGATCACCAGGGGGATCATCAGCAGATAACTCATATAAGGACCGCCGTGGATGGTGCCGACCAGGCTAAGGCCGACCAGCGCGCCGAGCATCAGCGATTCACCCTGGCCGAAGTTGAGCGTGCCGGAGGTGGCGAACGTGAGCTGGTAGCCGAACGCGATGACGGCATAGATCATGCCGAGCGCGATGCCGCTGAAGACGAGTTGTAACAGGATTTCCATGATGTCCACCACGGTGAGAACACGAGAAAAAGGCCAGCCTTGAACGCTCAAGACTGGCCGGTGACGATGCGTCGCCTTAATTACCTCACTTGACCGGAATGACTTTGCCGTCCTTGACCTCACCGAAGACGGTGATGTCGGCGGTGATGGCCTCGTGGTTATCCTTGCTGAATGGCTTGCTGTACGACGTGACGACGCCGTCGATCTTCTCGTTGAGGTTTTCCAGCGCGGCCTTGATCTTGGGTCCTTCGGTGGAATTGGCCTGCTTGATGGCGGCGGCCAGCAGGAAGATCGAATCGTAGCCCTGGGCGGCCGACACCGGCGACGGCATGCGCCCGCCCGGTGGATTGTAGGCCTTCACGTAGGCGTCGATGAAGGCTTTGCGCTTGGGCGTGGTGGCCTCCTGGATGAAGGTTTGCGGCATGCGGGTGCCGTTGCCGTTCTTGCCGGCGTTGTCGATGAAGTTCCCCATCGACAGCGTCCAGCTGCCGATCATCGGTACTTTCCAGTTCAGCTTTTCCATGCCGTTGGCGATCTGCGCCAGCTCCGGGCCGATGCCGTAGGTGAGCACCACTTCGGCGCCGGCCTGCTTGGCCTTGAGCAGCTGGGCCGTCATGTCGACGTCCTTGATATTGTATTTTTCGGTGGCGACGGCCTTCATGCCCTTTTTATCGAGCGCCTTCTCCAGATCCTCGCGGCCCAGCTGGCCGTAGTTGGTGGAGTCGGCCAGGATGGCGACCTTCTTGAACTTGCGGTTGTCGACCGCCTCCTGAATGATCATCTGCGACTGGATTTGATCGTTGGCGGCGTTGCGGAAGATGTAGTTCTCGGGCTTGTCGGCGAACTGCTTGGTGATGATCGAGCCGGTGGCGACGTTGTTCATGACCGGGATCTTGGCTTCCTGGTAGAAGCGCTGCGACGCCAGCGCCACACCGGTGTTGATGTAGCCGACGGTGGCGACCACCTTCTCCTTGTTGATCAGTTCCTGGGCGATCTGCACGCCGCGTTCCGGTTTGGCTTCGTCGTCACGCTCGACGATCTGCAACTGGCGGCCCAGCACCCCGCCCTTGGCGTTGATGTCGGCCACGGCCAGCTTGACGCCGTCGCGCATGGAGACGCCCATCGGCGCCGAGCCGCCGGTGAACGGACCGGCCACGCCGATCTTGATGGGGTCCGCCGCCATGGCGGAAGAAGAGAAACCGAGTACCAATGCAGCGGCCAGCAAATTCAGTTTGAAATCCATTTGTCATCTCCTGTTACAACGTTTTTATAGTAGTCGTACGCTGGAAAACGGGCTGGAAAGTTGCCCCCATCGATGAGGCATTGTAGGGGAGACAACGGGGGCCAGCAACAGATACATGTGCGGCATTGCAGCACGCGCGCCGCGATGCGCGGGGCACGCCGCGTGTAAGCAAGCAGTAAGGAAGGATGGGAAGAAGGTGACGGCGAAAAGCGATAGACAGGCCGCACCGCCGGATGCTACATGCCGCCGGTAGACTTCTGCTTCAAGGCGCGGTTGGCGAACCGCATCTGGGTCTCGGCCAGCGCTTCGTTACGCTCGAAGCCCATGGAGCCGTCGCGCAGGCCGATGGCCATCGCCATCACCGCGTCCGGATACTCGAGATCGGCGGCCTTTTCGATCAGACGGCGCGCGGCCTGCTCGTCGCGTTTGACGCCATCGCCACTCAGATACAGATTCGCCAGCGCGAACATCGCCGCCGGCATCTGGCGGTTGGCGGCGAACTGCAGCCAGTGCGCGGCGGCCTTGGCGTCGCGCGGGACGGACATGCCGTTCTGGTACATCATGCCAAGATAATAAGCGGCTTGCGGATCGCCGGCCTTGGCCGCGCCGGAGAACAGCGAGAACGCCTTCGACAGGTCGACACCGGCGCCCTGGCCGCCGCGCAGGTACGACCGCGCCTCGTCGACCGGAGCGGCGCACGCCGGGCCCGCGCCCGCCACCAGCAAAGTCAGGACAGCACAAATTTTTCGCATGACAGGCACCATGGGTCCTCCGCTCATTTCGACAAGTCGATGGCGTACAGGGCAAAGCCCTTGCCGCCGCCATCATCCGGTTTAATCTGCGAGACCGACGTCACGCCGGCCTCCCTCGCCAATTCGATCATATTCGGCGGCGCGTGGAACACCACCGCTCCATTGGTCGCCACCGGGACGAAACGCCAGCTGCGCGTCGACCCGTTGCGCGCGCGGGTCAGGGTCTTGACCTGCTTGATATAAGAGATCAGCACATCGCGGCTGCTGTCCGGCGCCGAGATTACCGTCTTGCCGCCATCGAGGCCGGGGAAATTGCCGCCGCCGCTGGCGCGGTAGTTGTTGGTCGCGACCAGGAATTCCTGCGACGGTGCGACCGGCGCACCTTTATAGTGCAGCGCGACGATGCGCTGGCCGGCCGGCTTGGTCACGTCGATCCGGTAACTGACATCGGCGCTGGTCAGCATGTCGAAGTTAAAGCTCGAGAACGAGGAATTGACCAGCTCCTGCTGCGCGCCGCTGGCGGGATCGATGCGGTTGAAGCGCTCGGCGGCTTTCTCCAGCCATGCTTTGAGTCCCGCGCCGTCCAGCTTCACCGCGTGCAGCGCGTTCGGATACAGATACAGGTCGGCCGCGTTGTTAAGCGCCACGCCGCCCGCCTTGACGTCGGTGTAGTCGCCCACGCCCGCCGCGCCGGCCTTGAACGGCGACGCCATCGACAGCACCGGCAAGCCCGCGTACTTTGGCATGCTGGCCTTGACGTAGTTCACCACATAATCGGTCTGCGCCTGGTTCACCAGCTCGATGGCGCTGACGTCGCCGACATCGGCGAAATAGGACGACATGCGGAAGTCGCTGGTCCCGATCGGCGCCTTCACGTAACGGATGGTGGCCTCGTGCTCGGCGGCGATCAGCGCGCCGACCGCCGGATCGGCGGCGACGTAGCTGCGGTCGGCGTTGCGCGTGCCGCGCGCTTCGACCGTGGTGCGGGTCTTATCGACGATCCAGGCCTTGCCGTCATACTTCAACCGCAGGCCGATCACGCCCAGATGCTTGCCCCACAGGCTGGCCATCACGGCCGGCACGCCTTGCACGGTACCCGCCGCCTTGTCCACGCCGGGCAGATTGAACGAATCGGCGGTGCTGGCCGCGTCGGGGAACTGCTGGTGCGCATGGCCGATCAGCATCGCGTCGACGCCCGGCACCTGCGCCAGGTAGTAATTGGCGTTTTCCATCTCCGGCGTGTACGGCGCGCCATCAAGGCCGCCGTGCGAGATCGCCACCACCAGATCGGCGCCCTGCGCGCGCATTTGCGGAATGTACTTCAGCGCCGTTTCGCGCACGCCTTCGGCATAGACTTTACCTTCCAGCCAATGCTGGTCCCACGACAGGATGCCCGGCGGCGCGAAGCCGATGATGCCGACCTTGATGGTGGCGGTCACCGGTTTGCCGTCCGGGCCTGTGGCGGCGATTTGGCGCGTGAGGATGCTGTACGGCGCGAACAACGGCTGTTTGGTGCGGGCGCTGTAGATATTGGCCAGCACGATCGGGAAGGCGGGACCGGCGCAGCGCGGCGCGTCGGCGGCGACACCGTCGACATCGAAATGGCTGCCGGTGACCTGGTTCAGGTACGCCAGGCCGTAATTGAATTCGTGGTTGCCGATGCCGGCGCCGTCGACGCCCAGCAGATTCATGGCCTTGTAGATCGCCGGCGGCTGGTCGCAGCCGACCGGAGAGACCAGCGCCTGATAGTCGGCCAGCGCCGTGCCTTGCAGGGCGTCGCCGTTATCGAGCAGCAGGTTGTTGGGGAATTCGGCGCGCGCCTGCTTGATCAAGGTGGCGGTGCGCTCCAGCCCTATCGATGGATCGGCCTTGAGCTTGTAGTAATCGTAACCGAGCACGTTCGCGTGCAGGTCCGTCGTCTCCAGCAGCGCCAAAGTCGCCTCGGTGCCCGCCGGCGTCGAGCCGGAATGCGGCAGGCTGGCGCAGCCGGTCAGCAAAATGGGCAGGACGAGGGACGCGCGCATAGATGTCAATGGTTGGACTGGCAGTGTTTTGGGCCGGAATTCGGATGCAAAGCGGGACGCGGACTGCATTTCCTTACGTCAACAAAAGCCACCGAATGGGTGCATATTTTATACTGCCTGTGACTGAAATGTCAGTATTTTACAACTTGACCTCGACTGCCGGCATGCAAGAGCCGTGCCCACAAGCATTTTACGAGGCGCTTTTCCGGGACGCGGACAGACAGGCGCCCGGCAACACCCCTCATCCGGTATAATCCAAGGTTTGATTTCAGCCTAGAAAAGAAGAAAACATGGAAGCCGAACGCATCAACGCCCTCTCCGCCCTGCTCGCCGATCTGACCACGCGCGAAGCCGAACTACGGAGGTATCTTTGACTTCGATAAAAAGTCAGAGAAACTCGAACAAGTAAACGAAGAACTGGAAGACCCGACGGTCTGGAACGACCCGAAAAAGGCCCAGGATCTCGGTAAAGAGAAAAAGTCGCTGGAGGCGATCGTCAGCGCGCTGACCAAGGCCGACACCGACCTCAAAGACATGAGCGACCTGTTCGCCATGGCCAAGGAGGAAGGCGACGACGACACGCTCGAAGCGCTGATCGCCGACGCCGAGGACGTGCGCAAGGTCATCGAAGGCATGGAGTTCCGCCGGATGTTCAACAATCCGATGGACCCGAACAACTGCTTCATCGATATCCAGGCCGGCGCCGGCGGCACCGAAGCCCAGGACTGGGCCTCGATGCTGCTGCGCCAGTACCTGCGCTATTCGGAACGCAAAGGCTTCAAGGTCGAAATCATGGAGCAGTCCGACGGCGAGGTGGCCGGCATCAAGACCGCCACCATCAAGGTCGAAGGCGACTACGCCTATGGCTTCCTGCGCACCGAGACCGGCGTGCACCGCCTGGTGCGCAAATCGCCGTTCGACTCGGCCAACGGCCGCCACACGTCGTTCACGTCCTTGTTCGTCTATCCGGAAGTGGATGACTCGATCGATATCGAGATCAATCCGGCCGACCTGCGCATCGACACCTACCGCGCGTCCGGCGCCGGTGGTCAGCACATTAACAAGACCGATTCCGCCGTCCGTCTGACGCACGGCCCTTCCGGTATCGTGGTGCAGTGCCAGAACGACCGCTCGCAGCACCGCAACAAGGCCGAGGCGATGGAAATGCTGAAGGCGAAGCTGTACGAGATGGAGCTGCGCAAGCGCATGAGCGAGCAGCAGAAACTGGAAGACTCCAAGACCGACGTCGGCTGGGGTCATCAGATCCGTTCCTACGTGCTCGATCAGTCGCGCATCAAGGATTTGCGCACCAACTTCGAGACCGGTAACACCAAGGGCGTGCTGGACGGCGACCTGGACGACTTCATCTCTGCTTCGCTCAAACAAGGCGTTTGAATTTAATGACATCAATGACATTATCATCATCGCGCGCGTTCATCTTCGATATGGACGGCACCATCGTCGACAACATGGCCTTCCACACCAAATCGTGGCTGGCCTTCTTCGAGCGTCGCGGCCACACGCTGGACCCGGATGCGTTTTTCCGTGACACGGCCGGCCGCCAGGGCCATGAAATCATGCGCACCTACCTGGGCAACCACCTGACCAAGGAAGAAAGCGCGGCGCTCGATTTTGAGAAGGAATCGCTGTACCGCGATCTGTACGCGCCGCACCTGGCCGTGACCAAGGGTTTCGACCTGTTTATCGCCAGCGCCAAAAGCGCCGGCATCAAGCTGGCCGTGGCCACCGCCGCGCCGAACGAGAACATCGCCTTCACGCTCGACGGCCTGGATCTGCGCAAGCAGTTCGACGCCATCGCCGGCGCGGCCGATGTCGCGCGCGGCAAACCGAATCCGGACGTGTTCCTGCTGGCCGCCGAGCGCGCAGGCGCCCTGCCCGCCAACAGCATCGTCTTCGAGGACGCGCCGCTGGGCGTGGAGGCGGCCCGCCGCGCCGGCATGCGCGCGGTGGTGCTCACCACCACCCTGCCGGCCGAAGCCTTCGCCGAATACGACAACGTCATCGCCGTGGCGCGCGACTTCAGCGAGCTCGATATCGAGGCGCTGTTCGCCTCCGAGCCGTATGTGGACACTGCGGCCACCAACTAATCATCACCTCAACCTAGAAACAGACCATGACTACGGATCTTCAAGAACAAGCAGGATCGGCCACGCCGCCCGACGAAAACAAGATCATCGCCGAGCGCCGCGCCAAGCTGGCCGCGCTGCGCGAACAGGGTATCGCCTTCCCGAACGACTTCAAACCCGAGCACAAGGCGGCCGACCTGCACGCCCAATACGGCGAGAAGTCGCGCGAAGAGCTGGAAGCCAATCCGGTCTCCGTCGTCCTGGCAGGCCGCATGATGCTCAAGCGCGAAGCCGGCAAGAAGGCCGCTTTCGCCACCTTGCAGGATTCGTCCGGCGCCAAGGCCGATGGCCGCATCCAGATCTACGCGACACTGGACCTGACCGGCGAAGCCGCGATGGCCGCGCTGCACCACTACGACCTGGGCGACATCCTGGGCGTGGTCGGCACGCTGTTCAAGACCAAGACCGATGAACTGACCATCAAGGTCAGCGAACTGCGTCTGATCACCAAGTCGCTGCGTCCGCTGCCGGACAAATTCCACGGCCTGGCCGACCAGGAAACCAAGTACCGCCAGCGCTACGTCGATCTGATCATGAACGAGGAAACGCGCCGCACCTTCAAGGCGCGCACCGCCGCGATTTCGTCGATGCGCCGCTTTATGGAAAAGAACGAATTCATGGAGGTGGAAACGCCGATGTTGCACGCCATTCCGGGCGGCGCGGCGGCCAAGCCATTCATCACCCACCACAACGCGCTGGACATGCAGATGTTCCTGCGTATCGCGCCGGAGCTGTACCTGAAGCGCCTGGTGGTGGGCGGCTTCGACCGCGTGTTCGAGATCAACCGCAACTTCCGTAACGAAGGCGTGTCGATCCGTCACAATCCTGAATTCACGATGATGGAGTTCTACGCGGCCTACACCGACTACAAGTGGATCATGAACTTCACCGAGGAGATCATTCGCCAGGCCGCCATCGACGCCCACGGCACCGCCACCCTGACCTACGGCGGCAAGGAACTGGACTTGGCCAAGGCCTTCCACCGCCTGACCATCGTCGAAGCGATCAACAAGTACGCGCCGGGCTACACGCCGGAGCAGCTGAAGGACGCTGAGTTCATCAAGAAGGAACTGTTGAAATTCGGCGTCAAGCCGTTCGCCACCGCCGGCCTGGGCGCGCTGCAACTGGCGCTGTTCGAAGAAACCGCCGAAGCGCAGCTGTGGGAACCGACCTTCATCATCGACTACCCGGCCGAAGTATCGCCGCTGGCGCGCGCCTCCGACACGGAAGCGGGCATCACCGAGCGCTTCGAGTTGTTCATGGTTGGCCGCGAGATCGCCAACGGCTTCTCGGAGTTGAACGACGCCGAAGACCAGTCGGCCCGCTTCCTGGCCCAGGTGGCCGCCAAGGACGCCGGCGATGAAGAGGCGATGTTCTATGACGCCGACTACATCCGCGCGCTGGAATACGGCATGCCGCCGGCCGGCGGTTGCGGCATCGGCATCGATCGCTTGATGATGATCATCACCGACTCGCCGAACATCCGCGACGTGCTGCTGTTCCCGCACCTGCGCCGCGAAGAGTAATCGCTCCGCAAAAACCGCCTCCGGGCGGTTTTTTTTCGCCTGCACGCTTGCGAAACCCGCACTGCCGGGCGGGGTCGTACCCCACGGGTACGACCCCTAAAAGGTAACACACGCGTATCGCTAAAAGCCGGCGGGTTTTGCGCCATTACGTGCGGTGGGAGCGTTACTAAATGATAGGCGCGCGGCAGAAATTGCCGGGCAGGCCTAGAATGGGCCAATATCGTCGCAAGGAGCCCATCATGCACCTCACGCTGCAAAACCAGACCGCCGTCGTCACCGGCGCCAATTCCGGACTTGGACGCGGCATCGCGCTGGCATTCGCCAAGGCCGGCGCCAACGTCGTCGTCAACTATCACAGCCACAAGGACCAGGCCGACGAAGTGGTCGCCCTGATCGCCGCAGACGGCGGACAGGCCATCGCGGTGCAGGCGGACGTCGGCGAGGAGCCGGACGTGCTGGCCCTGTTCGACGCCGCCGTCAAGCGCTTCGGCGCCGTCGATATCGTCGTGGCCAACTCCGGCCGCCAGGACGACGCGCCCAGCGCCGACATGACCTTGGCCCAATGGGAAGGCGTCCTGAAAACCAACCTGACCGGCCAGTTCCTGTGCATGCGCGAGGCGGTGCGCCTGTTCCGAAAACAGGGCCAGCGCGAGGTCTCCCGTGCGCTCGGCAAGATCATCTGCATGAGTTCAGTCCACCAGCGCATACCGTGGGCCGGCCATGTCAACTACGCGGCATCCAAGGGCGGCGTGCACCTGTTGATGGAGACGATGGCGCAGGAAGTGGCGCCCGAAAAAATCCGCATCAACGCCATCGCGCCGGGCGCCATCAAGACTCCGATCAACGCCGAGGTGACCGCCGGCGGCGGCAGCCCGGAACTGCTTAAACTGATCCCGTATGGCCGCGTGGGCAAGCCGGAGGATGTCGCCAACGCGGCGCTGTTCCTGGCCTCCGACCTGGCGGACTACGTGGTCGGCAGCACGCTGTTCGTCGACGGCGGCATGTCGCTGTACCCGGGCTTCGAGGACAACGGCTGATGGCCGCCGGCGCCAAGGGCAAATCGGCCGCCAAAGTCAAACCAAAAACCAGGGAACGCGCCGAACGTGACATCGCCGACCACGGCGTGATCGGCAACCTTGGCACCATCGCGCTGGTGGCCTGTGACGGCGCCATCGACTACATGTGCTGGCCGAACCTCGACAGTCCCAGCATCTTCGCCGCGCTGCTCGATGCGGAAAAAGGCGGCGTGTTCGAACTGACGCCGGAGATCGACGATCCGCGCATCGTGCAAATGTACCTGCCCGACACCAACGTACTGCTGACCCGCTGGATGGGCAGCGATGCCAGCGCCGAAATCACAGACCTGATGATCGACACGGCCGACGTCGGCGAGGCCCCTACCCGGCTGGTGCGGCGCGTGACCGCCACCCGTGGCACGGTCACCATCCGCATGCGCTGCGCGCCGCGCTACGACTACGCGCGCGTGGTGCCGTCGGTCGCGATCAAAAAGGGAAGCGTGATCTTTTCGGGCAAAGGCAATCCATCGATTCGCCTGAGCGGCGACGCCGATTTCGTCAAGGGCGACGGCGAGGCCAGCGCCAACGTGGTGCTGCGCGCCGGCCAGAGCGTGACCTTCATGCTCGACGAGCCGGATGAAGACCTGGCCGACGCCGACCTAATCGGCCAGCTGATCGACGCCACCATCGTCCGCTGGCGCGCGTGGGCGGCGCAATCGACGTACAAGGGCCGCTGGCGTGACGCCGTCACCCGCTCGGCGCTGGTGCTCAAGCTATTGACCTCGCGCCGCCATGGTTCCATCGCCGCCGCAGCGACCTTCGCGCTGCCGGAGGCCAAAGGCGGTGTGCGCAACTGGGACTACCGCGCCGCGTGGATACGCGACTCGTCGTTCTCGATCTACGCGTTGATGCGGCTCGGCTATCACAACGAAGCCAAGGACTTCTACCGCTGGCTGGGCGACCGCGCGCTCCACTCCAGCAAAGGCGGGCAGCTGCAGGTGATGTATGCGCTCGACGGCGGAGAGATCGCGCCGGAGAGGTCGCTGGATCACCTGTCCGGCTATGGCGGCGCGGCGCCGGTCCGCATCGGCAACGACGCCGTCACCCAACTGCAGCTCGATATCTACGGCGAGTTGATGGACTCGATCTACCTCAGTAACAAGTACGGCGAAGCGATTTCGCACGACCGCTGGCTGGGTGCGTGCCGAGTGATCGACTATGTGTGCCGACACTGGAACGAGGCCGACGCTGGGATTTGGGAGGTGCGCGGCCCGCCAAGCCATCACCTGCACTCGCGCTTGATGTGCTGGGTGGCGATCGACCGGGCGATACGGCTGGCCAGCAAACGCTCGCTGGCGGCGCCGTTCACGCGCTGGATCAAAGTGCGCAACGCGATCCACGACGACATCTGGTCCAATTTCTGGAACGAGAAGCTCGGGCATTTCGTCGAGGAGCGCGGCGGGAAGGACTTGGACGCGGCGTTGTTGTTGATGCCTTTGGTGCGATTCGTCGGCGCCACCGATCCGCGCTGGCTGGCGACACTGGACGCGATCGGCAAGCGGCTTACCGATGACGGCATGGTCTATCGCTACAAGCGCGACGACGGCCTGCCGGGCAAGGAAGGCGCGTTCTCGGCGTGTTCGTTCTGGTATGTGGAATGCCTGGCGCGCGCCGGGCGGATGGACGAGGCACGGATGATCTTCGAAAAGCTGCTCAAGTACGCGAATCACCTGCAGTTGTACGCGGAGGAATTCGACGAGCGCGCCAAGTTGACCGGCAATTTCCCGCAGGGGTTCACGCATCTCGCCCTGGTCAGCGCCGCGTTCTATATCGATCGCGAAATGGAGGGGCGCGGCCAACGGGATTGGCCGGCGTGAAGAACCCCGAACCGTAAAAGGGGTCGTACCCCGTACGGGGTACGACCCCACCACCAGGCACACGCGACATCACGCGCGCAAGCTGTTGGGTTTACTGGATCACGCGATAGCACGGCGTGTAAGCCTTGCCCGCCAACTTCATCCGGCTTTGCTCGACGAATGACGCCAGCAGCGCGTCCATCGGCCCCATGATCTCCTTGTCGCCGTGGATCTCGAAGTGGCCGAACTTTTCGATCGCGCGGATGCCTTCGTCCTTGACGTTACCCGCGACCACACCCGAAAACGCCCGGCGCAGATTCGCTGCCAGCAGATGCACTTCCTGGTTCTTGTGCAGACTCAGATTGCGCATGTTCTCGTGCGTCGGCGCGAACGGCTTCTGGAACTCGCGGTCGATCTTCAGACCCCAGTTGTAGTAATAGGCGTCGCTGCGGCTCTTGCGGAACTCGCGCACCTGCTTGATCCCGGCCTGCATCTCGCGCGCCACCAGTTCCGGATCGTCGATGATGATCTTGTAGCGCTGCTGCGCCTCCGGCCCCAAGGTATCGAGGATGAACTGGTTGATCTGCACGAAGTACTCTCGCGACGTCTCCGGTCCGGTGAACACCAGCGGGAATGGAATCTCCGCGTTATCGGGATGCAGCAGGATGCCCAGGATGTAGAGTATCTCCTCGGCGGTGCCGGCGCCGCCCGGGAACACGACGATGCCGTGACCCGTGCGCACAAACGCCTCCAGGCGCTTTTCGATGTCCGGCATGATCACCAGTTCATTGACGATCGGGTTCGGCGATTCGGCGGCGATGATGCCCGGCTCCGTGATGCCCAGGTAGCGGCCGTGGGACAGGCGCTGTTTTGCATGGCCGATGGTGGCGCCCTTCATGGGGCCTTTCATCGCGCCCGGGCCGCAGCCGGTGCAGATGTCCAGGTCGCGCAGGCCCATTTGATAGCCCACTTCCTTCGAATAGTTATACTCGGCGCGGTTGATCGAGTGTCCGCCCCAGCACACCACCAGGTTCGGA
Organism: Oxalobacteraceae bacterium OTU3CAMAD1; assembly: GCA_024123915.1. NCBI lineage: Bacteria > Pseudomonadati > Pseudomonadota > Betaproteobacteria > Burkholderiales > Oxalobacteraceae > Oxalobacteraceae bacterium OTU3CAMAD1. Next base: position 4,734,391 of record CP099650.1, read on the forward strand.
TTGAGCATCGGCTTGAGGACGCCGGCGTTGCGCAGGATGTGGAAGACCGCGTCGGTGATGTCCTCGGTGCGGTTCATGTCGAACTTCTGCGTATCGGTCACCTCGTTGCTGACGAAGACGATATCGCGCAGCACCGCGAACAGGTGTTCGTGAATGCCCTTGATCATTTTGCCGTCGACGAAGGCGATCGCCGGCGCGCCCTTGATATCGAGCTTGATGCCGCGCTCGCGCTGCACGATGCTGATCGAGAAGGACTCGTAACGCTCCAGCAGCTCCTTGCCATCGTCGATGGTGCTGCCGCAATTGAGCACGGCCAGTGCGCAGTTGCGGAAGACGTTATATAGGCCGCCCTGGCTAGTGTCGAGCAGCTTGTTCACTTCCGCCTTCGAAAGGATCTCCAGCTGTCCTTCGGGCGAAATCAAAGTATCGATAACGTCATGTTCCATGTTGCGTAAATCCTTATTCAGATTCGATGTCACGTAGTAGGCCTGCAATGCCAATATACGACAACTCGGCAATCTGTGGGGGCGGAGATTGTGCGCCGCATATAAACTTCGCCGTTTCGGGATTTATTATCACAAATGTCACGATCTTGCAGCGAGCGCTACAAAAAGTGCGTCACGCCGCGTTTGTAGATTAAAATGGCGCCCAATTTGGCCCCCCACAAGGGGGCTGGAGACACTTTTCATCGATCATAAATTAGGAGAAGCCGCATGAGCGGTGCTACCACCACCAACACGGAAGTCGCTATTCCCGAGTTCAAACAGATCATGGGCCACCCCGCCCCGCTCTGGATGTTGTTCATGACCGAATTCTGGGAGCGTTTCGCTTTCTACGGCATCCGTTGGGCGCTCGTGCTCTACGTCGTCGCACAATTCTATAACGGCGATTCGTCCGGCGAATCGGCCGCCAATCTGGTCTACGGCTCCTACCTCGCGCTGGTCTACGCCGCCGCGCTGTTCGGCGGCTATGTCGCCGACCGCGTGCTGGGATACCAGCGTTCCATCCTGGTCGGCGCGGCCTTCATGGCCGCCGGCCTGTTCATGATCGCCTTCCCCGACGAGACGGTGTTCAAGTTCGGCCTGGCCACCATCATCGTCGGCAACGGCATGTTCAAGCCGAACATCTCGACCATGGTCGGTAAGCTGTATTCGACCGGCGACACCCGCCGCGACTCGGGCTTCACCATTTTCTACATGGGCATCAACGCCGGCGCGATGGTCGCCCCGGTATTGACCGAGTGGCTCGCCACGGCGATCTTCGGCACCAACGGCATGCCCGCTTACAAAGTGGTGTTCATTTCGGCCGGCGCCGGCATGCTGATTAGCCTGGTGTGGTTCTTCATCGGCCGCCGCAACCTGCAGGGCATCGGCGCGCCAGATGCGCAAACCAGCGATCCGAAACGCCTGCTGTATGTGATCATCGGCTCGCTGTGCGTGATCCCGGTGGTCTACATGCTGCTCGCGGCAGGCGCCAAGAGCCTGCAGGCCGTGCTGACGGTGCTGTTCATCCTGCTGGCGGTCATGCTGATGGTCGAAGGCATCAAAAACGGCAAGGTCGCGCGCGACCGCGTCATCGCCATGCTGCTGATCTTCTTCTTCAATATCATGTTCTGGATGTTCTTCGAACAGGCGGGCAGCTCGTTCACCTTCCTGGCCGAGAAAATCGTCGACCGCGAAATGTTCAACTGGACCTTCCCGGTGGCCTGGTTCCAGACCGTGAACTCGCTGGCGATTATCGCCTTCGCGCCGCTGATCGCCTTTATCTGGGTCGCCATGCGCAACAAGAACCCGTCGATTCCGCGCAAGTTCGGTCTGGGCCTGCTGTTCAACGGCGCCGCCTTCGGCCTGCTGATGTACGCGCTGTCGATGCTGGTCGATATCGACAACAAGATCCCGTTCTGGACCCTGTTCATGGTCTACGTGCTGCAATCGATCGGTGAGCTGTGCCTGTCGCCGATCGGCCTCTCCATGGTGACCAAGCTGGCGCCTACGCGCCTGGTCGGCCTGGGCATGGGCGGCTGGTTCCTGTCGACCGGTATCGGCAACAACCTGTCGGGCATCTTCGCGTCGGCGGTGTCCGGCGAAAGCGGCATGTCGGTGACGTCGGCGCTGTCCGGGTACACCTTCGGCTTCTACTCGCTGATGGCCGGCGGCGTGCTGCTGTTCCTGATCGCGCCGCTGATTCAAAAGCTGATGCACGGCGTGAAATAAGCCGCACGCCCCTTTAACCCGCTCCCGCCACGGAGCGCGATGCCGCCCAGGTAACACCGGGCGGCATTTTTTTTGCTCTTCATCGTTTTTACCACGTTATTGCGCCGCGTCATGCTTTCCCCGAATAACGGTGCTACATTCCATTACCGAGCGCTTGCTTTGTTTTCGATCATGGCGCCGGCCACAGCTTCTCATTTCCTAAAAAATAACAAACGGAGACAAAATGAAGAATCACTTCTGGAAATACGTATCAATCGCCCTTATCGCCATCACCGCCCTGCCCGCGCCGTCCTGGGCGGCCGGCTACACGCAGACCAAGTACCCCATCGTGCTGGTGCACGGCTTTTTGGGCTTCGAAAGCGTCGGCCCCCTTGAGTACTTTTACGGCGTCACCTCCGCCTTGCGCAGCGGCGGCGCCAATGTGTATGTGACAACCGTCTCGGCCGCCAACAGCACCGAGGTGCGCGGTGAGCAGATGCTCACCCAGGTCAAGCAAATCCTGGCGGTGACCGGCGCCGCCAAGGTCAATCTGATCGGCCATAGCCACGGCGGCCCGACGGCGCGCTACGTCGCCTCGGTCAGGCCGGACCTGGTGGCCTCCGTGACCAGCGTGGGCGGCGTGAACAAGGGCTCGGTGGTGGCCGACGTGCTGATGGGTAATGCTCCCGGCGCCAGCACTGTGGTGCTGGGCGCGGTCGCGGAGCTGATGAGCCTCGTCTCCAATAACACCGGCAAGCCGCAGGACGCCACAGCGGCCATGATGTCGCTCACCACGGCCGGCTCGCTCGCGTTCAACAGCCGCCATCCGGAAGGCGTGCCGTTGTCGGCCTGCGGCGAAGGCGCCTACCAGGCGCGCGGCGTCTACTACTTCTCATGGAGCGGCGGCAAACAGATCACCAATCTGCTTGATCCGCTCGATGCGCCGCTGGCGCTGACCGCGTTGGCCTTTAACGGCGAGAAGAACGATGGCTTGGTCGGCAGCTGCTCCAGCCATCTTGGCCGCGTGATCCGCGACGACTACGCGATGAACCACCTCGACGAGATCAACCAGACGGCCGGCCTCGTCAGCCTGTTCGAAACCAGTCCGGTGACGGTGTTCCGCCAGCAGGCCAACCGCCTGCAGGGCCTGGGCCTCTAGGAGCGCGGCATGCACACGAACGTGAAGAGAGCCGGGCTGGCCGCCCTGCTGCTGGCCGGCTGCGCGCTGTATTTCAGCCGGGGCGCAGAGGCGCCGCCGGTGCAAATCAGCGAAAACGGTTCCGGCCCGGGCCCCGGCCACCTCGCGTTCGTGCCGTCGATGGAAGGCACGCGCCCGGACGGCGACGTCAAGACGCTGGCCGGCGACCAGTTGGTGGTCGACGCGGAACTCGGGCATTTGTTCGACTACTATCTGGCGGGGCTGGGCGAGAAGGACCTGGACGCGATCCGAACAGAGATCGAACGGGAGCTCGATCGACGCCTCAAGCCAGGGCCGGCGCGGCAGGCCAAACAGCTGCTATCAAGTTACCTCGCCTACAAACAGGCGCTGGCGGGCATCGAAGCGACGCTGGCGCCGTCGGGCAACGTGGCGCAATCGGCGCGCGCGCGGCTGGCGGCGATGCGCGGTTTGCGTTCGACGTATTTCACGCCGGAGCAAAGCGCGGGTCTGTTCGGCGCGACCGATATCGCGGACGACGACGCGGTGGCGCGGCTGGAGGTGGCTGTCGACAAGACCTTGAGCGCGGAGCAGAAACAGGCCAAAGTGGCGGAGCTGGACCGGCGCGTGCCGGCGGCGTTGCGCGAGGAGCGCGAGGCGCCGGCCAGAATCATAAGGCTGGAGGAATCGGTGGCGCGGCTGCGGGCCGGCGGCGCGGGCGACAATGAAATCTACAGCGTGCGCGCGGCGGCGTTCTCGCCGGAGGCAGCCGCCCGTTTGGCCGACGTCGACCGCGACGAGGCGGCGTGGAAAGCCCGCATCGGCGCCTATCAAACTCAGCGCGCGGCGTTGACGGCGCAACCCGCACAGCAAAAGGACGCCGCCTTAAAACAACTGCGCGACCAGAGTTTCACCGTTGAGGAGCAACGCCGCCTGGGTGCCTATGAATGACTAAGCGTAGCTCTAAATCACGTAGGGCGGATTAGCGAAGCGTAATCGGCCATGTATGCGCCGCCAGCGACGCATACATGATCAGGTGCGCTGCATGGGATTGGCGTTCAACCAGTCCTGCAACTTGTCGGCGGTATCCGCCGGCAGATGCAAACCGAGTTTCGAGCGCCGCCATAGAATATCCTGTGCCGTGCGCGCCCACTCGTAACGGCGCAGGTATTCGACCTCCGTCGCGAACAACCCCGGCGCGATCTGCTCGCCCATGTCCGCCACATCGTTGCGATCGCACAGCAGCGTATGAATCCGCGTGCCATACGCGCGCGCATAGCGCAGCACCAGCAGCGGCGGCAGCCACGCATAGCGCGCCTGCATGGAGCGCACCCACGCGTCGAATTGCAGCACCGATTTGTTCTGCGGCTCGGCGCCGTACACGTCCCCTCCCGGCAGGCAGGCGTTGTGCGTCCATCCGCCGTGGCGGTTATCCAGCGACTTGGCGATCAAATCGACCGCCTCCTCGGCCAGCTTGCGGAAGGTGGTGATCTTGCCGCCGAAAACACTGAGCATCGGCGGCCCGTCGCTATCGACCTCCAGCCGGTAATCGCGCGTGACGGCCTTGGCGTCGGCGCCATCCTCCACCAACGGCCGCACGCCCGAGTAGGTCCACACCACATCGGCCGGCACGATAGGCTTGACGAAATACTGGCTGGCCAACTCGCACAGATACGCGATTTCGTCCTCGCCGATGGCGACCTGGTTGGCGTCGCCGTGGTAATCGAGGTCGGTGGTGCCGATCAGCGTGAAATCGCGCTCATACGGAATGGCGAAGACGATCCGCCCGTCCGGATGCTGGAAGATATAGGCATTGTCATGCTCGAAGATGCGCTTGACGACGATATGGCTGCCCTTGATCAGGCGCAGGTTGCCGCCGCCCTCCTTGGGCAGCGCCGCGTGCAGCAGGTCGGCGGTCCAGGGGCCGGCGGCGTTGACCACGTAGCGGGCGTTGACGCGGATATTGCCGCAACTGGGCTTGTACAGGGTCGCCTCCCAGTCGGCCGCCTTGCGCACCAGCGAATTACACACCGCCTGCGTCAGGATGGTGGCGCCCTTCTCGCAGGCGTCGATGGCGTTCAGCACCACCAGCCGCGAGTCGTCCACCCAGCCATCCGAATAGATAAACCCGCGCTGGAACTCCGGTTTGAGCGGCTTGCCGGCCGCGTGGCAGCGCAGGTTGACGCCGGACGACGCGGGCAGCAGCTCGCGCTTGGCCAGCAGGTCGTAGAGCATCAAGCCCGCCCGGATCAACAGCGCCGGACGCTGTCCTTTCGCATGCGGCATCACGAAACGCATTGGCCACATGATGTGCGGGGCGGCGCGCAGCAGCGTTTCGCGCTCGATCAGCGCCTTGCGCACCAGGTTGAATTCGTAGTATTCCAGATAACGCAGGCCGCCGTGTATCAGCTTCGTCGACGCCGACGAAGTATGCGACGCCAGGTCGTCCTTCTCGCACAAGACCACCGAAAGTCCCCGCCCCGCCGCGTCGCGCGCGATGCCGGCGCCATTGATGCCGCCGCCCACTATCAGGACATCGCAATCGAGTGTGTGCTGCGGTTCCGCCATGTCTTCCCCGGTTGTATAGCCAAATTAACGAGATACCCTCTAAGTTACTCTACGTTACGTGAAATTTGCCATTCCTCATAGGGTACGACACCCATTCCACCCAAAAAAGCCACGTTCCGTTAAGGGAGATCAAATTCGGAGCGCAAATTTGATGGTCTATAATCGGGCCAACAGTTACCTCATGAGATCAAGCTTTGACCGCTTCCCCTACCGCACTGCCCAAATGGATGACCCGCCGTAACGCCATCCGAGGTTTTATCGTCGCCGGCGCGGCCGCCCTGATCGCCGGCGGCCTGCTGCTGGCCTACCTGTTGCTGATCGTGGCCCCCAATCTGCCCGCGCTCGACGCCGTGACCGACTACCGGCCCAAGATCCCGCTGCGCATCTACACCGCCGATAACGCCCTGATCGGCGAATTCGGCGAGGAACACCGCGATTTCGTGCCGATCAAGGACATGCCGGAACTGATGAAGAAAGCGGTGCTGGCCATCGAGGACAAGCGTTTCTATGATCATAATGGCATCGACTGGCGCCGCGCGCTGGGCGCCGCGCGCGCCAATGTCGGTGGCGGGTCCCGCCGCCAGGGCGGCTCCACCATCACCATGCAGGTGGCGCGGAACTTCTTCCTCACTCGCGACAAATTCTACGGCCGCAAGCTCAACGAGGTCATGCTGGCCCTGAAGATCGAGGCGGCGCTGAGCAAGGACGAGATCCTGGAACTGTACATGAACCAGATCTACCTGGGCCAGCGCTCGTATGGCTTTGGCAGCGCGGCGCAGACCTACTTCGGCAAATCGCTCAAGGACCTCGATGTTGCAGAAATGGCCATGCTGGCCGGCCTGCCGCAAAATCCGGCCCGCCACAACCCGGCGGTCAATCCGAAACGCGCCAAACAACGCCAGCGCGTGGTGCTCACGTCGATGCGCGACCTCGAATACATCACCGAGGACCAGTACCAGAAGGCGCTGCACCAGACCTTGCGCGTGAGTACCCGCGGCCAGCAGTTCGACACCCACGCCGAATACGTGGCCGAACTCGCGCGCCAGGCCGTCTACGCCCAGTTCAAGGAAGACTCGTACACCAAGGGCATCAGCGTCTACACCACCATTCTCAAGGCGGACCAGGACGCGGCCTATGAATCGGTGCGCCGCAATGTGCTCAACTACGACCAGCGCCACGGCTATCGCGGCCCGGAGGCCTTCATCACCTTGCCGGCCGACGAAGAGGAACGCGACGACGCCATCGAGGAAGCGCTGCAGAAGCGCCCGAGCAGCGACCGCCTGATTCCGGCCGTCGTGCTGGAGGCGGGTCCGAAGTCGGTCAAGGTGCAGAACCCCGCCGGCGAGGAAATCACCATCACCGGCGACGGCCTGCGCCTGGCCGCCAACGCCCTCACCGACAAGGCCAAGGACGCCGTGCGCCTGCGTCCCGGCGCGGTGATCCGCATCATGCAGGGCAATAAGAGCGCCTGGTCGATCTCGCAGGTGCCGCTGGTGGCGGCGGCTTTCGTGTCCATCGACGCCGTCAGCGGCGGCTACCACGCCCTGGTGGGCGGCTTCGATTACAACCTGCAGAAGTTCAACCACGTCACGCAGGCGTGGCGCCAGCCCGGTTCCGCGATCAAGCCGTTCGTCTATTCGGCGTCGCTGGAAAAAGGCTTTTCTCCGGCCACGCTGCTGAACGACGCGCCGCTCGAACTGACCAGCGCCGAAACGGGCAACGAGCCGTGGAGCCCACGCAACGACGACGGCAAATTCGACGGCCCGATCACCATGCGCTACGCGCTGGCCGAGTCCAAGAACGTGGTGTCGGTGCGCATCCTGCGCTCGATCACGGTGCCTTACGCGCACAACTACCTGGGCAAGTTCGGTTTCGACCTGGCCAAGCATCCGAAGAACCTGACCATGGCGCTGGGTACCGGCTCGGTCACGCCGGCGCAGATGGCCGGCGCCTACTCGGTGTTCGCCAATGGCGGCTACGCGGTCGAACCGTACCTGATCGCCAAAATCGTCGACGGCGAGGGCAAGATCATCAGCGAAACCAAGCCGCGCACCACCCTGCCCGACGACGCCCGCGTGATCGATCCGCGCAACGCCTTCGTCACCGACAGCATGATGCGCGAAGTCACGCGTACCGGCACCGGCGGCGCGGTGGCGCGCCTGGGCCGTCACGACATGGCCGGCAAGACCGGCACCTCCAGCGAAGCGGTCGATGGCTGGTTCGCCGGCTACGGCGGCGGCATCGTGGCGGTATCGTGGATGGGTTACGACGATTCGAAATCGTTGGGCGGCAAGGAGTTCGGCGCGACTGTGGCGCTGCCGATCTGGATCGATTACATGAAGGTGGCGATGAAGGACCGTCCGGCGCAGGACCGCCCGGTCCCGGCGGGCATGACCCAGGTCAGCGGCGAGTGGCTGTACGACGAATTCACCGGCGACGCGGCGCGCACCACGCTGGATATCGAGGAAACGCCCCCAGGCGCCGAGAACATGGTGCCGATGTCGACGGGCGCGGAGAACATCGCGCCGGTGCCGGTGCCGGTGCCAGCGCCGCCGCCGCGCGGCCAATAGGCCCGGCGATACGGCAGGTCAGGCCGACAGATAGCCGCGCATCATCCGCACGGCGCTGTCGGCGAACATGTCGGGGGTGACATTGGCTGCGCGGTACTTCCAGCGCTTGACGTACCAGTCCTGGAAGGTGGCCATGATGTGGGCCGCGACCAGGTCCGCGCTGCCCGGCGGACGGCCGGGAATGCGCGCGATGACGTCGGCGAACAGCGACTGCACGTACAGCTCCGACGCCTTGGCGGTGTGCCGGTGCTGCGCCTGCAGCACCCGCGAATCCATGAAGACGAAATAAAACCACGGCTGCAAGATCTCTGACACGTAGATCGACGCGCGGATCAGCGCCTCGAGCTTGTCGAGCGGCTCGACCAGGTCGTCGAACAGGCGCGGCATCTCGTGGGTCGCGTGGCGCACCACGTCCTCGATCATCTCCGCCAGTTGATCCTTGTTGCTGATATAGCCATACAGGCCGCCCATCGACAGGCCCGTCTCGTGGCACAGGTCGCGCAGGTTCATCGCGCGGAAACCGACCTCGTTGGCCAGCTTGAAGGTGGCGTTGAAGATCCGTTCGAGGTTTTCCAGCGCCGGCTTGCGGCGCTTTACCGTGATGCGCTCGGCATTGCGGTCCAGCAGATAAGACCAGATGTTGACGCCGTCGAGCGGCGTCATGCTCTGGAATTGTTCCAAGTCGAATTGTGCCCGCAAGATAGTCTCTGATGTGGTTTTATTAATAACGTATTCGTTCATCTTAGCACAGGCCTCCCGCGCCCCCTCCCTACAAATTGCTGCTCTACCCATATTTCACTTGTTTTTCGGACACAATAACAGCAAAATTCCACCTTCACTCCACCCCGACGATCCGGCCTCCTTGCAACTCCTCCGCCCCCTTCCCGTCCGTCGCCTCTTGATCGCGGTCATGTCGGCGGTGCTGCCTCAACTGCCGGGGCCGGCGCTGGCGCAGAACACCGCCAACGTCGACGAGCTGGCCGATCTGGTGCTGGGCATCGTCCAATACACCCGCTGGCCGGGCGCGCCCGAACCGATCACGCTGTGCCTGGGCGACAACGACGCCGGCGCCGCCGCGCTGGCCGCGTCCTTCGCCGCCATGACGCCGGCGCCGCCGCTCAAAGTCGCCATGCGCCGCATGGAGCCGGCGCTGGCCGCCGAGCTGTTCGGCTGCCAGGCGGTGCTGTTCCCGGACATGCCCACGGCCACCCAGCAAGGACTGTTGTTAAAATTGAATAAACGCCCCATCCTGACCCTGGGCCGGGGCGAGAATTTTTGTTCCTACTCCGGCCAGATCTGCCTCATTGACGGGGCGAAGGGACTGCGCTTTCGCGCCAACCTCGACGCCATCGCCTTCAGCGGCCTGCGCCTCAATCCGCGCATGTTGCAGCTGGGTGTGCGCGACGGAGCGGCGCGATGACGCCGGCACCGCAAAGCATTGCCGCGCTGGTGCGGCGCGGCCAATGGCGCAGCGTGCTGGTGGCGCTGGGCTGCGCGACCGCCCTGATGGGCGGCGTGGCGCTGTATAGCCTGCAGCAGCAGGCCACCCATGCGCTGTCGCTGGCGGCGCGCTCGCTGGCCTACGCCGGCGAGCCGGCGCTGCGTTTCAAGGACACCGACGCCCTGATGGAGCTGGTCAAACCGCTGGCCGACAGCGAGCAACTGGCCACGGTCGAGGTGCTGGACCGGCGCGGCGACGTGCTGCTGCACTACCGCCGTCCGCCGGCCGGCCAGCACGACGCGCTGGCGCGCCGGGTCGCCGCGTGGCTGCTGCCGATGTCGGTGTCGGCCCCTGTCGCCGCCGGCGCGCGGCCGCTGGGCGAGGTGCGCCTCAGTTCCGACGGCCGCGTCCTGCTCAATTCGCTGGCCGGCCTGCTGGCGGCGGTACTGTCGTCGCTGGCACTGAGCACGGTGGCGGCGTGGTGGTGGTCGCACCGGCTGGCGCGGCTGATCGTCGAACCGGTATCCGCGCTGGTGCGCCTGACCAAGGAGTTGCGCGAACACCGCCGCTTCGACTCGCGGGCCGACATCGGCACGGTGGTGGAAATCAATACGCTGGCCGAGGATTTCAACCACCTGCTGACGGAGCTGCAATCGCACCAGCACGAAATCGCCGAGCGCCATGAGGAACTGAGCAGCGCCAACCTGCGCCTGCGCCATACCAGCCTGCATGACGGCCTGACCGGCCTGCCCAACCGCCGCTATCTGGTCGAGCACCTGCGCGAGATGCTGGCGCGCTGCCGCAGCATGGACGAACGCGCCGCCGTGCTGTTCATCGACATGGATCGCTTCAAGCAGGTCAACGATTCGATGGGTCACGCCGTCGGCGACGTCCTGCTCGAAACGCTGGCGCAGCGTCTGCGCGCCTCGGTGCGGGAAACGGACTTCGTGGCGCGCCAGGGCGGCGACGAGTTCGTCGTGCTGCTGTATCCCATCGGCCACTCGAACGACGTGCTGTCGTCGATCTCGCGCATCCGGCAATCGTTGCTGCAGCCGCTAAGGCTGGAAGACGGCCAGATCCTGCCGCTGGGCGTGACCATCGGCGGCGCCATCTACCCGGACCACGGCGACAGCATCGACGCCCTGGTCAGCTCGGCGGACTCGGCCATGTACGTGGCCAAAAGCCGCGCGCGCGGCAGCGACGCACTTTTTCAACCACAAGTTATAGATTAATCGACACCATGACCGCATTCCACCGCCGGGCTTCGGCAACCCTGTTCAACCTCGTGGCCGTGGCGCTCGCCGCCGGCCTGCTGGGCGCCTGCGCCACCCCCAAACCGGTTGAGCCGGCCGCGCCCGTCATCAGTGCGCGCCAGGCGGCGCTGCAGTCGCTGGGCTTCAAGCCGACCACGCGCGGCTGGGAAAAAAGCCTGAGCACCGACGGCGGCGGCGAGGTCGGCGCACGCGTCACGTTCGGCTTCGACAGCGACAAGCTGACCGACGAGGGAATGAAGGACATCGCCGCCACGGCCGCCGTGCTGTTGTCGGTCGGCGTCAGCGAGCTCGATGTCGAAGGCCACACCGACAACCGGGGCGCAGCAGCCTACAACAAGGCGCTGTCGGAGCGCCGCGCGGCGGCGGCCGCGCAAGTCTTCGTCACGGCGGGTTTCAAGGAAAGTAATATCCGCCGCGTCGGCTACGGCGACGCGCGACCGATCGACGACAACGCCACCGAGGCCGGGCGCGCGCAGAACCGCCGCGTGACCATCATCGTCAGCGCGTTGTGATAGCTGCTCAATCGACGTAGCGGGCGATGAAGTAGACGCCGGTCATCAGCAGCGTGGCGAAGCCGTACAGTTTCCACATGTAGGACGCGTGCATTTTATATAGTTCAATCCGCTGCTCGACCAACGCGTCCTTGAATTCCTCGCGCTGCTTGGCCAGCGCGATGTTGAATTCCAGCTTCTGCTCGTGGAGCAACCCCATGATCCGCTCCGTGGATGCATGGATCTCATTGCGCAATGAAGCAACGTCCTCTTTTGTCGCAAAGCTGGTTCGTATCACCGCCACATCCACCTCCACCGCCGACATGCGTTTCTCGACCACTGCGAGACGTACTTCGACACGTCCATCATAGGCGCCACGGGACGCGTTTTCAATCGGATTTTCGTCGTTGTTGGCAGGCATGATCGCTCCTCGTTGGGCGGGCGGAACGACCAAGTTAACACACGCTACCCGCGCTTCGATTGAGGCGCATCAGACAAAAAAAAGCAGCCACGGGGGCTGCTTCACTGTACCGCTACGCCACGAGGTGGCTTGCTTATTGTTCGAATCACACACAATATGCGGGTCGGCGGATTGCACGTCAACAGTTATCGCACACAGTGTGGCGCGCCGGGAACAATCGCAACCGGCGCATCAGCGCGACAAGTTAACCGGCGGTCACGCAGTTCCGCCCCGCCCGCTTGGCCGCATACAGGGCCGCGTCCCCAGCCGAAATCAGCCGAATCAGGTCGTAACCATGCTGGTCCGAGCACGCCACGCCAAGGCTGGCGGTGAAACGCACCGTCACATCGCCCATCGACGCCACGGTCTGCTCGATGCCGGCCCGCAAACGCTCGGCCAGCCGCAACGCGTCGGGCAGGTTCAAATCGTCCAGCACCAGAACGAACTCCTCGCCGCCGAAGCGCGCCAGCACGTCGTGCGGACGCAACTCCAGCCTCAGCAATGCCGACAGATGGCGCAACACCTCGTCGCCAACCAGATGGCCATGGCTATCGTTGATCGCCTTGAAATGATCGACGTCGATCATCACCACCGCCAGGCTGCGTCCGCCGCGCTGGGCCCGCAGCCCCACCCGCTTGCCCTGCAACTCCAGGCCGGCGCGGTTGAGCGTGCCGGTCAAGGTGTCAAGCGTCGACAGCCTGCGCAGGCGCTCGGCGTAGCGCCACATCACCATCACGATGAGCCCGAACGAGATGCAGATTTGCGCCAGCGGAATCACCAATGCCGTCACGCCCATCATCAGCGCGTTGGCCGGATCGGACAAATCGGTATCGAGCAGCATGCGCGTGCCGCGCAGCAGCAGCGCGCCCCCGAGCGCGATGAACCCGGTCACGCCGATGCAAGTGCCTGTTCCGTTGCGGCGCCATCCGCCATGCCGCGCGATGGCGGCGGCGCACCACAAATTGAGCACGCCGAAATAGAAACCGCTGAACACCAGCCGCGCGCCACGGCTGGGCTCGACCAGGGTGTAGTAACAAGGAACCAGCAGCGCGATGCCGGTGATCACCGCGATCATCGGCCACGACAAGGTGGCAGCGCCATACACACGCAGGCCGCGCAGCACCAACGCCAGCCCGAAGGCGACGATGCCGTAGCCGGCGACGCTGGTGAGCAACGGCGGCAAGGTCTCCACCAGGGTCATGACCACGCCCGCCGACACGCAGACATTGCCCACCGCCCACCAGCGCAGTTCGGGCGGGCTGTCCGCGTAGTTCGCGGACGCGGCCACGAGCGCCGTGGTCAGCAGGGTCACGCACAAGTGAACCAGTAACAGGGTTTCGAGATGGAGCACGCCGGATGTCCGCGATGAGCGCGGGTTGGTCAAAAACAGCGCAGTATAGAACCAATCGACAGTTGCTGCGATGAAATTTCTGATAGGTCCGCCGTTGACCGCATGAATCGGGTAGAGTGGCAGTTCTAGCAACCCGGCACAGCAACCTTTCCACTGTAACCATGGCTTACCCAATTGAGCACAAACTGGTCATCGGCATCGCGTCCAGCGCGCTGTTCGACCTGACCGAATCCCACAAGATCTACCTGGAAGGCGGCGCCGAGGAATACCGAAAGTATCAGGAGCAGCATATCGACGTGATACTGGGCAAGGGTGTGGCTTTTCCGTTCATCCGCCGCTTCCTCGGCATCAACAAGCACTACGCGCAATCGTCGCCGGTCGAGGTGGTGCTGCTATCGCGCAACTCGCCCGAAACCGGCCTGCGCGTGATGAATTCGATCGCCCACTATAACCTCGACATCTCGCGCGCCTGCTTCGTCACCGGCAAGTCCCCATACACCTACCTGCCCGCCTTCAATACCTCACTGTTTCTTAGCGCCAACGAGGAAGACGTGCGCAACGCGCTCGATGCCAATTATCCAGCTGGCCTGGTGCTGCCCTCGCGCACCGAGGACGACGATGACGACACCGAGCTGCGCGTGGCCTTCGACTTCGACGGCGTGATCGCCGACGACGAATCCGAAACCGTCTTCAAGCGCAACAACGACGTCGACGAATTCCACGCCCACGAACGCGAACGGGTGGCGATCCCGCACCAGCCAGGGCCGCTGGCCGACCTGTTCCAGAAGCTGTCGCTGATGCAGCGGCTGGAGGAGCGCGCGCAGCGGCGCGACCCGGGCTACAAAAAGATCCTGCGCATCGCCATCATCACGGCGCGCAGCGCGCCCTCGCACGAGCGCGTCGTCACCACGCTCAAAAGCTGGGGCGTGTCCGCCAACGAGACGTTTTTTCTGGGCGGTATGGAGAAATCGCGGGTGCTGGCCATCTTCAAGCCGCACATCTTCTTCGACGACCAGCTTAGTCATTTGAAGTCGGTCGGCGGTAACATCCCGATGGTGCACGTGCCGTTCGGCGTGGCCAACCGGCCGCTGATCCCGGCTTGAACCCGCACGGCGGCATGCCGGGGTCGGACCCCAGCGGGGTCCGACCCCATTGGGTGCGGGTTGGGGGCTTGCGCTCAGTCGAGCGCCCCACCGCCCTGCGACGCATCGTCTATAATGTCGGCATCGGCGTTGCCACGGCGGCGCCCTCTGACCGTTGACTAACCACCCGTAACCGTTAAATCTGCGTCGCCCCTATTGTGCCCTTAGTCTTAGCCAAATCGATTCCCAAACCAGGTAACCGCTTCGCCCTGCCCACCTTGCACGGCTCGTCGGATGCCTACGCGCTCGCGCTCACCGCGCTCGAACTGAAGTCGCAGGGCCAGATGCTGGCCGTGATCGTCGCCAACGCCAGCGACGCCCAACGCCTGCTCGACGAGATTCCATGGTTCGGCGGCGACAAGCTGCGCTGCCACCTGCTGCCGGACTGGGAAACGCTGCCCTACGACGCCTTCTCGCCGCACCAGGACCTGGTGTCCGAGCGCCTGGCCACCTTGCACGAAATCTCCAGCGGCCAGTGCGACGTGATGCTGGTGCCGGCCACCACGGCGCTGGTGCGCATGGCGCCGCCGTCGTTCCTGGCGGGGTACACCTTCTTCTTCAAAAAAGGCGAGTCGCTCGACGAGGGGCGCCTCAAGTCGCAACTGACCCTGGCCGGCTACACCCACGTGACGCAGGTGATGTCGCCCGGCGAATACTCGGTGCGCGGCGGCCTGATCGACCTGTTCCCGATGGGATCGGCGCTGCCGTACCGCCTCGACCTGTTCGGCGACACCATCGAAACCATCCGCACCTTCGACGCCGACACCCAGCGCTCGCTGTACCCGGTCAACGAGGTGCGCCTGCTGCCGGGCCGCGAGTTCCCGATGGACGAAGCGGCGCGCACCACCTTCCGCAGCCGCTGGCGCGAACAGTTCGAGGGCGATCCTTCGCGCTCGGTGGTCTACAAGGACATCAGCAGCGGCATCGCCTCGGCCGGCATCGAATATTATCTGCCGCTGTTTTTCGAAGACACGGCCACCTTGTTCGACTACCTGCCGCAAGGCGCCGCGCTGGCACTGGTGGGCGACATCGACGCCGCCATCAAGCGCTTCTGGACCGACACCGGCTCGCGCTACCGTTTCCTGAAGGCCGACCGCGAACGCCCGATCCTGTCGCCGGAGGCACTGTTCCTGTCGGACGAGCAGTTCTTCACCCTGGCCAAGCCATATGCGCGGCTGGCGATCTCCAAAGATGCGGACAGCGGCGCCTCCGAGCTGTCGGCGCCGGTGCCCAACATCGCCGTCAACCGCCACAGCGACGACCCGCTGACCAACCTGCGCGCCTACCTGCTGCAAGCGGGCCGCCGCGTGATGATTTGCGCCGAATCGAACGGCCGCCGCGAAACGCTGCAGCAGTACTTCACCGAATACGACCTGGCGTTGACGCCCGTCGAGGGCTTCGAGGGCTTCGCCACCTCGGACGCCAAACTGGCCCTGGGCGTGGCGCCGTTGCACGCCGGCTTCGAGCTGTCGACGCCGAACGAGAATTTGATCTTCATCACCGAGACCGAGCTGTATGCGGGCTCGGGCCGCCGCGTCGGCAAGAAGAAGCAGGAAGCCGTCACCCAGGTCGAGTCGATGGTGCGCGACCTGTCGGAGCTGAAAATCGGCGATCCGGTGGTCCACATCAACCACGGCATCGGGCGCTACATGGGCCTGACCAGCATGGACCTGGGCGAAGGCGAAACCGAATTCCTGCACCTGGAATACGCCAAGGACACCAAGCTGTATGTGCCGGTGTCGCAGCTGCACGTGATCTCGCGCTACTCCGGCGCCTCGCCGGAGGACGCGCCGCTGCATTCGCTCGGCTCGGGCCAATGGGAAAAGGCCAAGCGCAAGGCCGCCGAGCAGGTGCGCGACACCGCCGCCGAGCTATTGAACCTGTACGCCCGCCGCGCGCTGCGCGAAGGCCACGCGTTCGAATATTCCGCGCACGACTACGAGCGCTTCGCCGACAGCTTCGGCTTCGACGAAACGCCGGACCAGCAGGAAGCGATCAACAACGTCATCAAGGATATGACGTCGGGCAAGCCGATGGACCGGCTGGTGTGCGGCGACGTCGGCTTCGGCAAGACCGAGGTCGCCCTGCGCGCCGCCTTCATCGCCGTCATGGGCGGCCGGCAGGTCGCCATCCTGGCGCCGACCACGCTGCTGGCGGAACAGCACGCGCAAACCTTCGCCGACCGCTTCGCCGACTGGCCGGTGCGCATCGCCGAAATGTCGCGCTTCCGCACCGGCAAGGAGATCACGCAGGCGATCAAGGGCATGGCCGACGGCACGCTGGACATCGTCATCGGCACCCACAAGCTGCTGTCGGACGACGTCAAGTTCACCCGACTGGGCCTGGTCATCATCGACGAGGAGCACCGCTTCGGCGTGCGTCAGAAGGAGGCGCTCAAGTCCTTGCGCGCCGAGGTCGACGTGCTGACCCTGACCGCGACGCCGATTCCGCGCACCCTGGGCATGGCGCTCGAAGGCCTGCGCGACTTCTCGGTCATCGCCACGGCGCCGCAAAAGCGGCTGGCGATCAAGACCTTCGTGCGCAGCGAGGGCGAGTCGATCATCCGCGAAGCCTGCCTGCGCGAACTGAAACGCGGCGGCCAGGTGTACTTCCTGCACAACGAGGTCGAGACCATCCAGAACCGCATGGCGATGCTCACCGAACTGCTGCCGGAGGCCCGCATCGCCGTCGCCCACGGCCAGATGCACGAACGCGACCTGGAAAAGGTCATGCGCGACTTCGTGGCCCAGCGCTTCAACATCCTGCTGTGCACCACGATTATCGAAACCGGTATCGACGTGCCGACCGCGAACACCATCATCATGCACCGCGCCGACAAGTTCGGCCTGGCGCAGCTGCACCAACTGCGCGGGCGCGTGGGCCGTTCGCACCACCAGGCGTACGCCTACCTGCTGGTGACGGACGTGCAGTCGCTGACCAAACAGGCGCAGCGCCGCCTCGACGCCATCCAGCAGATGGAAGAACTGGGCAGCGGCTTCTATCTTGCGATGCACGACTTGGAGATCCGCGGCGCCGGCGAGGTGCTGGGCGACAGCCAGTCCGGCGAGATGACCGAGATCGGCTTCCAGCTGTATTCGGACATGCTCAACGAAGCGGTGCGCTCGCTCAAGGCCGGCAAGGAGCCCGACCTGGCCGCGCCGCTGGCCACCACCACCGAGATCAACCTGCACGTGCCGGCGCTGCTGCCGGCCGGCTTCTGTGGCGACGTGCACGAACGCTTGTCCATTTATAAGCGCATGGCCAACTGTAACGTGCAGGAGAAGATCGACGACATGCAGGAAGAGATGATCGACCGCTTCGGCAAGCTGCCGGACGCCGTCAAGGCGCTGATCGAAACGCACCGCCTGCGCATCGCCGCCAAGACGGTGGGCATCATCAAGATCGACGCGCATGGCGAGGCGGCCACCCTGCAGTTCATGGCCAAGCCGCCGATCGATCCAATGCGCATCATCGAGCTGATACAAAAAAACCGCCAGATCAAGCTCAATGGCCAGGACAAACTCAAGATCACCGCCAACATGCCGGATCTCGCCGCGCGCGTGGCTCAGATCAAAGGCGCCATCAAACAGTTGACCGCCTGAGGCAGGCATCGTACCTTTGATGCATTAGCCCAAACAACGCTAAATTTTATGAAAAACGCAAAAGACACCATGAACCTGGTTTTACAGGGGCTCGACGATTGTAAAGCCCGACTCGAACGCATCGCCGCCCTCACCGCACCGAAAACCGTCACCTGGATCAACGAGCGCGCGCTGCGCTGCGAAGGCATCACCTTTTCGCCGGCGCTGCGCCAGACCATCGAGGTGGCCGCCCAGGCAGCGCAACTCGACGCCACGTACTCGATCGGCATGCACAAGATGAGCGACTTCAAACTGGTCGCCATGGATATGGATTCGACGTTGATCACCATCGAGTGCATCGACGAAATCGCCGACATGCAGGGTTTAAAGCCGCAAGTGTCCGAGATCACCGAGGCGGCCATGCGCGGCGAACTCGATTTCGCCGAAAGCCTCAAGCGCCGCGTCGCGCTGCTCGAAGGGCTGGACGCGTCGGCGCTGGAGCGCGTCTACGACGAACGGCTGCAATTGTCGCCTGGCGCGGAAAACATGCTCGCGACGGTGCGGCAGGCCGGCCTGAAAACGTTGCTGGTGTCGGGCGGTTTCACCTTCTTCACCGAACGCCTGAAAACGCGCCTGGGCCTCGACTACACCAACGCCAACGAACTGGAAGTGGCCGACGGCAGGCTGACCGGCAAAGTACTCGGCACCATCGTAGACGCCGAGGAAAAGAAGCGCACCGTGGAACGCGTCTGCGCGGAACTGGGCATCACGCCGTCGCAGGCGATCGTTATGGGCGACGGCGCCAACGACCTGAAAATGATGGGCATCTCGGGCATGTCGGTGGCGTTCCGCGCCAAGCCGGTGGTGCGCGAGCAAGCCAACGTCGCGCTCAACTTCGTCGGCCTGGACGGCATCCTGCCCCTGTTAACCTGACTGTTGGCACGCCGCCCCGGCATCCCCCGGGGCGGCGCGCCAATGCGGTGCCAAATTAGCGTGGATGTTGGTCGCCGCCACCGCGCCCTGCCCCATCGCCACGCTAATCTGGTTCAATCCCTTGACCACGTCGCCGACCGCGTACAGCCCCGGCACGCTGGTGCGCTGATATTCATCGACCAGCAACTCGCCGCATTCCGGCTCCATTTGCGCGCCCAATGCCGTCGCCAGCTCCGAGCGCGCCGCCTCGCCCAGCATCGGATACAGAACATCGAAGTGATGCTCGGCGCCGTCGCCGGTGTGCAGCACGGGCGTCATCCGCGCCGTCATACCCACCCCTTTGACCGGCGCCTGCACATAGCGCACGCCCGCCTGCTGCAGGCGAATACGCTGCTCGGCGTCCAGCGGCGTGGCGTCGTCTCGCTCGAACAACGTCACATCGGCCGAGAAGGTCCGCATGAAAACAGCATGGCCGACCGGATTGGCGGGCGACGTGATCACCGCGATCTTCTTGTCCAACACGTCGTAGCCATCGCAAACGGGACATAGACGCACAGCGCCGCTGCGCACCGCCTCGCGCCAGTTTTCTATTGGCAGGCCGGCGTCGGCCACGCCGGTGGCCAGGATCACCATGCGCGCGTGCACCCGCGTGTCGTTGAAATCGGCGGCAAAGCCCTCACCATCGTTCGCGAGGCGGGTCACCTCGCCCGAGGTCACGTGGGTATCGTAGCGCGCCAGTTGATCGCGCAAACGCTGCTGCAACTGGTGTCCCGGTATGCCTTCCGGGAAGCCGCCGTAGTTGTGCGTGACCGGGATCAGCGACAGGCGGCTGTGGCCCTTATCGATAATCACGACGTTACGCTGGAAGCGACGCAGGTAGATCGCGGCCTGAAGCCCGCCAGGGCCGCCGCCGACAATCAGGACATCGCAGGAAAATGGGCCGCCGGGGCTGATCGCATTCATGGTGACAGTATCCAACGGACAGGCCGGGCGTCAAATCGGAGCGCGGCCCACATCGGCGTGGGATTTAACCGACATCACGCCGGCAGCAACGAATACATCGCCGCCGGTATCGCCACGCCGCGTATGACCAGGCGGTTGTGCAGGATGCCTTCGAAGCGCGCGCCTGCCTTCTCGGCCACCTTGCGGCTGCGCTCATTTTGCTCGGCGGCGACGATCTCCAGCCGTGTCAGGCCAAGTTTGGAGAAACCATAGGCGGCCATCAGGCGCGCCGCGCGCGGCGCGATCCTCTCGCCCTGGCGCGATTGCCGCACCCAGAAACCCAGGTTGGCAAAATCATGTTCGCGATTGATATGGTTGATGCCGATGCCGCCGAGGTAATCGCCGCCATCGGCGTCGAAGATCCCCACGCTGAAGGCGCTGCCCTCGGCGCGATCGGCGTCGCAGGTTTGCACCCAGTGCTCGGCGTCTTCGAGCTTGAAGGAAGCGTCGCACCACGGCAGCCAGACGCCGACGGTCGCCACCGATTCCAGCGCGGCCCGCGTCAACGCCGGCGCGTCCGCCAGCAGCAGCGGACGCAGACAAAGGCCGTCGCCGGTCAGCACCGCCATGCTACTTCGCCCGCAGCAGTGCGATCAGGCCGTCCGAGGCGTCCTCGATATAGTCGAGCACCAGATCGAAACCGCGCCCGCCGCCGTAGTAGGGATCGGGGACGACATCCGATCCGCTGCGGCTGGCGTGCGCCATGAACAGCCCCAGTTTATGCCGGTGTTGCGGCGGGCAGGCCGCCTCCAGCAAGCGCAGATTGTCGTGGTCCATCGCCAGCACATGGTCGAAGGCCTCGAAATCCGCAGCCGCCACCTTGCGCGACCGCTGGGCCGACAAGTCGTAGCCGCGCTTGGCGGCGAACTCCATCGAGCGCGTGTCCGGCGGTTCGCCGACGTGGTAGCCGTGGGTGCCGGCGGAGTCGATGACGAACCGCCCGCCCAGGCCGGCGGCCTCCACGCGATGACGGAACACGCCTTCCGCCGTGGGCGAACGGCAGATATTACCCATGCAAACGAACAGCACCGAAACAGCTTTACTCATGACGACACTCGGAAAAAACCACAGAAGCGGCTACTTTACGCCAGCCGCGAAGGGAATGCCATCGCATTGCTATAATTAACATATGACCAACACTTCCCCTCCCTCGCCGCGCGCCGAATACACGCGGCGCATGAACCGCGTGCTCAACTATATTGACCAACACTTGGACCAGCCGCTCGACCTGCGGCATCTGGCCGAGGTGGCGAACTTCTCGCCCTACCATTTTCACCGCGTGTTCGCCGCGTGGATGGGCGAAACCCTGGGCGACTACGCGCGCCGCCGGCGGCTGGAGAAGGCGGCCTTTCAGCTCAGCTGCAAGCCGGCCGTATCGGTGCTGGAAACGGCGCTGGCCACCGGCTTCGGCTCGGGCGAAGCGTTCTCGCGCGCCTTCAAGCTCAAGTTCGGCTGCACGCCGACCGAATGGCGCGTGGACACGCGCCAACGCCTGGCGGCGCAGGCGCTGCCGACCGGCGGCGGCCCTGCGGACAGCAATCTGGATCAGGTCCTCCGCAAGTTCGATCAGACACCGCAAGGCCGCATCGACGACGATGACGTCTCCAGCAACGACCAAGGAGATTTCCACATGAACTCGCAGATGAACGTGAACGTCATCGACCTGCCCGCCGCGCGTGTGGCCTACCATCGCTACATCGGCCCATACGGGCCCGGCATCGGCACGTTCTGGCGTGCCACGGTTGCGCCATGGATACAGTCGCACGGCATGGGACAGCAGACCTGCTACGGTGTCGGCCTCGACGATCCCAGCATCACGCCGCCCGACAAGTGCCGTTACGACGCCTGTGTTGTGGTGCCGGACAACTTCGCCGCCGCAGGCTCGGCCGACATCGCCACCCTGCCCGGCGGCCGGTACGCCGTTGCCCGCTTCGAAGGCCCGCCGACCGGCATCGCCGACGCCTGGACTTGGCTCACGCGCAACTGGCTGCCCGAAAGCGGCCTGCAATGCGACGACCGGCCATGCTTCGAAATGTTCAGGCAAGACACCGTGACCAATCCTCAAAACGGCCGGATGGTGTGCGATATCTGCATCCCGGTACGGCCCCTGTAACCCCCGGGACACCGGCCGGCAAGTGTGCGGCGCCGCACGTTTGCCGGCTTCGCCGGGACTTTTCACGTAATTTCTACGCCCAAGCCGAAATCACGTTGCTATACTCTGTATCAGATACATCAACTTTAAAGGAAATACCATGTCGCAGGAATTGGTTCTGGATAGCCGGGTCGGCTCCGCTAAGACCACCGCATGGTGGCTCTACGTGGTCCATGCCGTGAGCTTCGTCTTTTCGCTGGGCTTGTTCTCCGTGATCCCGCTGATCATTAACTACGTGCAACGTCCGGGCACCGAGGGCACCTTCGTGCACAGTCACCACACGTGGATGATCCGCTCGTTCTGGTGGTACGCGGTCTGGATGGCCTTTGGGTGGCTGCTCATGGTCACCATCATCGGTATTCCGATCGCCTGGCTGGTTTTGATCGGCGCCTGGGTCTGGAAAGCCTACCGTCTGATCATCGGCTTCATCCGCCTGAACGAAAACTCGGCGGCGCCGATCTAGTCTTCCAGCAGGCGCTTCGCCTGCCGCAGGCCTTCGACGATCACCTCGTAGGCCTGCTTGCGCGTGGCCTCGTCCGGCGCGCGCAGCACATACGACGGATGGTACACCGTCACCACCCAACGGCCGTCGTGCTGAACCGGCGCGTCCATCACCGACTTCATCGTTACGCTGCCGTCCTGCAGCACCGACTTCAGCGCCGTGCTGCCGAGCGCCACCACCACCTCCGGGCGCACGCGCGCCAGCTCTTCCTCCAGCCACAGATGGCAAGCGGAGATTTCCTTTTGCGCCGGCGTCTTGTGCAGGCGGCGTTTGCCGCGCAGCTCCCATTTGAAGTGTTTGACCGCGTTGGTCAGGTAGATACTGTCGCGCTCCATGCCAGCCTGCGCCATGGCTTTTTCCAGCACCGCCCCGGCCGGGCCGACGAACGGCAAGCCCTGCAAATCCTCCTGGTCGCCCGGCTGCTCGCCGACCAGCATGATGCGCGCCCGCTTGGGCCCGACACCGGGCACCGCCTGCGTGGCGTTTTCCCACAGGTCGCAGCGGCGGCATTGGTCGAGCGTGGTCGGCTGCTCGCGCTGCGGTTGCGCGCGTTCCGGCGCGATCGGGATCGTGGTCGCGCCGCCGCGCCGGCCCACGGCGCCGGTCTGGCCGGTGCGCCGCTCGCCATTGGCCGCCGCGCTGACCATCGCCGGCACGATCGCCCCTTCAGGCAGATTCTTCCAGAAACGCGACGGGATATGGCTGCGCAGCAGATCGGCGTTCAGGCGCGCCGGGTTGAAGATGCTGCGGTAGTATGTCAGCCACAAGGCCTCGCCGGCGTCCTCGATATCGGCGGCGCTGCGCATCAGCGACGGCGCCTCGTGCAGGTGCTCGCCGTCCCACAGCACGGCGGCTGCCGGCGTGGCGATCATCCACGTGACGTTGCCCATGCGCCGGGCGAAATGCCGCGCGACCTGCGGCAGCACCTCGTGGGTGGGTTCGAACCAGGCGACAAAGCGCGGCGCGCCATCCTCCTCCTTGCGCTCGCGAAAACGTACGTATGCGTGCATGTCATGCTCCTCCCGATGAACAGCCTTGACCATCCCGTGCAGCCGCGCGCCATCCGGATCGGCCGGCGAGATCACATCGCGCTCGCCCAGGTGCCAGCGCCACACCACCTTGTGCAGAAAGGACCAGCGGTCCGGGGCGCTGAAACAGGCTGCGCTGACGAGTAGCTCCATCAACTGGCGCGGCAGCCGAAGGGGACTTGTCAGCTTGACCCCGTCTACCTTTGCCGGAACGCAAGTGCCACCGCTTAGGGGTCGTACCCCTTCCGGGGTACGACCCCGCCCGGCCATGCGGGTTGGCGGCATGCAATCCTCATCCACCGGTGCGGTGGAGAATAAATCACCACCCCCGGGCTGCGATAACCATTCTACGAATTCAGGCGCGACGTGGCGCGCGATTAGCTCGCGTGCCGCGTCGCGCCACTCGTCGAACGACCGGACCACCCGCCGCATCATGCCGCCTGCAACTCCGGCCACAAATTCATCTGCTGGGGCGCGTCGGCCATGGCGCGGCGCAGGTGCTCGGACGGGCCGGCGTCGTTGGACGGAAAATAGTCGGCCGTGATGATAAAGGGCGAAATCTTCTTCATACTGCAGCGCAGCCGCGACAGATCGGCGTAGCGGATTTGCCGCAGCCGCCGCAGATCGATCAGCCGCTGCGCGTTGCGCAAGCCGATGCCCGGGATGCGCGCGATCATATGCGGCTCCGCGCGGTTCAAGTCCATCGGAAAATGCTCGCGATGCTCGAGCGCCCACGCCAGCTTGGGATCGATGTCGAGCGCCAGGTTGCCGGTCGCCGGCAGCAGCTCCTTGACCTGGAAGCCGTAACTGCGCAGCAGGAAATCGGCCTGGTACAAACGATGCTCGCGCAGCATCGGCGGCGGCGCCAACGGCACGCTTTTCGGGCTTTGCGGAATCGGGCTGAAGGCCGAGTAGTACACGCGTTTGAGCTTGTAGCTGCCGTACAGCGTCTCGGCCGTGGTCAATATCTGCTGGTCGTCGCTGGCGTCGGCGCCGACGATCATCTGCGTGCTTTGCCCGGCCGGCGCGAAGCGCGGCGACTTCGGCTCCTCGGCCTTTTCATCGAGCTTGCGGCGGATGGAACCCATCGCCAGCTTGATCGTGTGAACGCTTTTTTCCGGCGCCAGCTTCTGCACACTGTCCTGCGTCGGCAGCTCGATATTGACGCTCAAGCGGTCGGCATAGCGGCCGGCCGCGGCGATCAACGCCGGGTCGGCGTCCGGGATGGTCTTCAGATGGATATAGCCGCGAAACTGGTGCACCTCGCGCAGTTCGCGCGCCACCTGCACCAACTGTTCCATAGTGTAGTCGGCCGACTGGATGATGCCGGAACTGAGAAACAGCCCGTCGATGTAATTGCGAAGGTAGAAATCGGTGGTCAGTTTGACCACCTCGGCGACCGTGAAACGGGCACGCGGCACGTTCGAGGTGCGGCGGTTGACGCAGTACTGGCAGTCGTACAGACAGTAATTGGTCAGCAGAACCTTCAGCAGCGACACGCAGCGACCATCCGGCGTATAGCTGTGGCAGATGCCCATGCCGGTGGTCGCGCCGAAACCATCCTTGCCGATCGAGTTGCGCTTCGGCGCCCCGCTGCTGGCGCAGGAGGCGTCGTACTTGGCCGCATCGGCCAGGATCTCCAGCTTATCCGTCAACTCCATGCTTGCCTCGATCTGTCGATGCTGTATAAAAACACAGTATAACAATGATCGAGGTCAAAAGGGGCTTGCGTGCGCGCTTGTCCAAACTTTGACCCGGTATTTACGTAGGGCGGATTAGGCGGAACGCCGTAATCGGCCATCGATGCGCCGCCGACGGCGCACGCGTGGCCGATTACGCTTCGCTAATCCGCCCTACGTGATTTAGAAAACTATCGCTTTTAACGCATCAATCAGCGCCGCACACTCCTCGTCGGTGCCGATTGAAATCCGCAGGAACTGGTCGATGCGCGGCTGTTTAAAATGCCGCACCAGGATGGCCCGCTCGCGCAGCGCCGCCGCGATGGCCGCGCCGTCGTGTCCCGGATGACGGGCGAAGACGAAGTTGGCATGCGACGGCAGCACCTCGAACCCCAGCTCCACCATGCGCGCCGTCAACCAGGCGCGCGTGGCGATGATGGCTTGCGACGTCTGCTCCATATACGCGGTGTCCTCGATCGCCGCCACCGCGCCGGCCTGCGCCACCTGGCCCAGCGGATAACAGTTAAAACTGTTCTTCACCCGCTCAAGCCCGGCGATCAGGTCCGGATGGCCGACCGCGAAGCCGACCCGCAGCCCCGCCAGCGAACGGGATTTGGACAAGGTCTGCACCACCAGCAGATTGTCGTAGCGGTCCAGCAGCGCGATCGCGCTGTCGGCGCCGAAGTCCACATAGGCTTCGTCGATCACGACCACCTGGTCCGGATGCGCGGCCAGCAGCGCATCGATCCGGTCCAGCGGCAACGCGATGCCGGTCGGCGCGTTCGGATTGGCGATGATGATCGCGCCGCACGGCTGCGCGTAGTCGGCGACGTCGATCTGGAATTGCGCGTTCAGCGGCACCTGGCGCGCTTCGATGCCGTACAGGCTGCAATAGGTCGGATAAAAACTGTAGCTGATGTCCGGGCAAAGCAGCGGCTTGTCGTGCTTGAGCAGCGCGTGGAAGGTATGCGCCAGCACCTCGTCCGAGCTGTTGCCGACGAAGACGTGCGCGCGCGTCATGCCGAAGCGCTTGGCCACGGCATCCTTGACCGCCGTGCTGGCGGGATCGGAATACAGCCGCAGCGAGTCGCCCACGGCCGCCTGCATCGCCGCCACCGCCTTTGGCGACGGACCGTAGGGATTCTCGTTGGTGTTCAATTTAATCAGGTTGGGCATGCGAACCTGCTCGCCCGGCGTGTACGGCGTCAGTTCATGAACGATGTCACTCCAAAAACGGCTCACAGCATTGCTCCCATCGCGCGTTCGATATCCGCGATCAAATCGTTGACGTCTTCGAGGCCGACGTTGAAGCGCACAAGAATACCCCGGTCGTTCCAGTCCTTGCGCATGTGTTGTATTCGATACGGCATCACCAGGCTGTTGGCGCCGCCCCAGCTGTAACCGATCTTGAACAGTTCCAGCGCATCGACGAAGCGGTCGGTCTGTTCTTCCGTGAAGCGAGGATCGAACAACACCGAGAACAAGCCGCCCGCTCCGCTGAAATCGCGCTTCCAGATGTCATGGCCCGGGCAGTCGGTGAAGGCCGGATGCAGCACCTTGGTGATCTCGGGACGCGCCTGCAGCCACGCCGCCAGCTTGCGCGCGGCCGCGTCGTGGGCGTCGAAGCGCAGGCGCATCGTCGGCAGGCCGCGCAGCACGAGATAGGCGTCGTCCGCGCCCACGCCCATGCCGAGCCGCATGTGCGCCAGGCTCAAACGCTCGCTGAGCGCGGCGTCGCGC
The DNA here is from genome assembly GCA_024123915.1 of Oxalobacteraceae bacterium OTU3CAMAD1. Classification (NCBI taxonomy): domain Bacteria; kingdom Pseudomonadati; phylum Pseudomonadota; class Betaproteobacteria; order Burkholderiales; family Oxalobacteraceae; species Oxalobacteraceae bacterium OTU3CAMAD1. The sequence goes on from CP099650.1 coordinate 4,761,653, forward strand.
GTGATGACGGCGCCCATCAGCACATCCGAGCCGCCGGACTGGTACTTGGTCAGCGCCTGCATGATGATGTCGACGCCCAGGTCGAAACCGCGCAGCGCCAGGCCGGCCGACCAGGTATTGTCCAGCGCGACCAGCACGCCGCGCGCATGCGCCGCCGCGCAAATGGCCGGCAGGTCCGGCACCTCCATCGACACCGATCCCGGCGCCTCGGTCCAGATCAGCTTTGTGTTGGGCTGGATCAGCGCGGCGATGCCGGCGCCGATCAGCGGATCGTAGTAGCGCGCGGTGATGCCGAAATCGGCCGACAGCCAGCGTCCCAGTTCCCGATTCGGGTTGTAGACGTTATCGGGCAGCAGCACATCGTCGCCCGCCTTGAGCAGCGCGAAATCGACCATCGCGATGGCCGCCAGGCCGCTCGGCGCCAGCAGGCAATGCGTGCCGTCTTCGATTTCAGCCAGCCGCGCCTCCAGGGTGAAGGTGGTCGGCGTGCCATGCAGGCCGTAGGTATAGGCGTTCTTCTCTTTCCAGTCGCCGGAGCGCATGGCGGCGACATTCTCGAACAGCACCGTCGACGCGTGATGGATCGCGCTGGGGAACGCGGCGAAACCTTCCGGCGCCTGGTAGTCGGAGTGGATCAATGCCGTTTGCGGGGATTTTTTTGTGGCCATCGTTGTAAGCTAACTTTCTGCGTGCCGCCAACCCGCACTGCGGCCAAATGGGGTCGGACCCCTTGGGGTCCGACCCCGGCGTCCGGGTTGCGGTTAACGCTCAATAAAAAAAAGGCGGACCACAGCGGGTCCGCCTTCATGCTGATTACTGCGCCTCGCCCCACAGGTCGTGGGCGTCGGAGGTGGTGATCTTGACGTCGATGAACTGGCCGACCACCAGTTTCTTGTGTGGCTCGTACGGCGGTTTGACGTAGACGACGCCGTCGATTTCCGGCGCGTCGGCGCTGGAGCGGCCGATGCCGCCACTGCGGTTGACTTCATCGATCAACACGCGCACCGTCTTGCCGACCTTGGCCTTCAGGCGGTTCTTCGAAATCTCTTCCTGCAGCAGCATCACGCGGCCACGGCGCTCTTCGCGCAGTTCTTCGGGCACCGGGTTGGCCAGTTGGTTGGCGGTGGCGCCTTCGACCGGCGAGTAGGCGAAGCACCCCAGGCGGTCGATCTGCGCTTCCTTGAGGAAGTCCAGCAGGTACTCGAATTCGGCGTCGGTCTCGCCCGGGAAGCCGGCGATGAAGGTCGAGCGGATCGTCAGGTCCGGATTCATCTTGCGCCATGCCTGGATGCGGTCGAGGTTTTTCTCGCCGCTGGCCGGACGCTTCATGCGCTTCAACACGTCTGGATGCGCGTGCTGCATCGGGATATCCAGGTAAGGCAGGATATGGCCGTCGCCCATCATCGGAATGACCTGGTCGACGTGCGGGTAAGGATAGACGTAGTGCAAACGCACCCAGGCGCCGTACGACTTGGCCAGCTCGCCCAACGCTTCGGTCAGTTGCGTCATGTGCGTTTTGAGCGGACGGCCGTTCCAGAAGCCGGTGCGGAACTTGACGTCGACGCCGTAGGCCGAGGTGTCCTGCGAGATGACCAGCAGTTCCTTCACGCCCGACTTGAACAGGTTTTCCGCCTCCAGCATCAGGTCCGCGATGGGACGCGACACCAGGTCGCCGCGCATCGAAGGGATGATGCAGAAGCTGCAGCGGTGGTTGCAGCCTTCCGAGATTTTCAGGTAGGCGTAGTGCTTCGGCGTCAGCTTGATGCCCTGCGCCGGCACCAGGTCGATGAACGGCTCGTGCGGCTTGGGCAGGTGGAAGTGGACCGAGTCCATCACCTCGGCCAGCGCGTGCGGGCCGGTCACGGCCAGCACCTTCGGGTGCACCTTCATGATGATGTCGTCGCCGGCGGCGTCTTTTTTCGCGCCCAGGCAGCCGGTGACGATCACCCGGCCGTTTTCGGCCAGCGCTTCGCCGATGGCGTCGAGCGATTCCTGCACGGCGGCGTCGATGAAGCCGCAGGTGTTGACGATCACCAGATCGGCGCCATCATACGACTTGGCCGTCTCGTAGCCTTCGGCACGCAGCTGGGTGAGGATCTGTTCGGAGTCGACCAGCGCCTTGGGGCAGCCGAGCGAGACGAAGCCGACCTTCGGTGCGGCACCCGTCACGGAGGTGCTGGCGGCGGCGGGCTTGGTGATGCGGGAGAGTGGTTGCGATTGCATGATAGGTTGCCTGGGGTTGCTAAATGCGCCATGAAAATTACGAGCAATCGACGATTATACCCTATTCTCATAGGGAGATCATGCTAGGATAGCGCTTCACCAATATACATTGACTAAGCTCGGGAGAACACGTGGCAACGCTGAAAGACGTCGCAATGCTGGCCGGTGTGGGCATGTCGACGGCATCGCGCGCCATTTCGGGCGCCGGTCCGGTGTCCGCCGAGTCGATGAAGAAGGTCCAGGCGGCGATCGAGCAGCTCAACTTTCGCCCCTCCTCCATCGGCCGCTCGCTGTCTGCGCAGTCGCTGGGCATCATCGGCATCTACGTGCCGTCGTTCTTCGGCGCGTACTACGGCACCATCCTCAAACAGACCGACATCGAACTGCGCGCCGTGCGCCGCCACGTGGTGGTGGCCACCGGCTGCGGCGACGGCACGCCGCGCGACGAGGCGATCGAAGCGGTCAAGTTCCTGATCGGCCGCGATTGCGACGGCATCGTCGTGCTGGGGCACGACCTGCACGACGAGGACATGCTGGCGTTGCGCAAAATGCATCCCAAGCTGGCTTTCCTCAACCGCCACAACGCGCAGCTGGAGGAAGCCTCGTTCTGTCCCGACCACCGCCACGGCGGCGCGCTGGCGGCGCGCACCCTGTTCGACGCCGGGCACCGCCAACTGGCTGTGATCTCCGGCCCGGCCGGCACTTCGGACAACCAGGCCCGCATCGAGGGCTTCTTCGAAGAGCTGGAGCGCCATGGCATCGGGCGCTTCGCTGTGCAACTGATCGAATCGGATTTCTCCCGTGAAGGCGGTTTCAGCGCCACGCGTCGCCTGATCGAGGCGCGCCGCGCCGGCGAGGAAAGCCATCGGTTCACCGGCCTGTTCTGCGCCAACGACGAGATGGCGGTCGGCGCGATGGCGGCCTTCCACCGCGCCGGCATCAACGTCCCGGACGAGGTCTCCATCGTCGGCTACGATGACGACTATTCGGCCGAATACTCGTCGCCCGGCTTGACGTCGGTGCACATACCGATGCAGCAGCTGACCCAGAACGCCGTGCGCTGGCTACTCAATCAATGCTACGGCACCAAGCACGCCATCGCGCGCGATTTTCCTGTCACCGTGTCGAAGCGCGGCTCGGTCGCCAACCGCGCCTGAACCTTGGCGAGCCGGGAGCCGCGCCCGATGCCGTGGTACTCGAATCCGTACGCGTCCATCGCCTCCGGCTCGAACAGATTGCGCCCATCGAAGATGACCGGCTGTTTCAGCGCCGCCTTGATCTTGCCGAAATCGGGGCTTCGAAACGCCTTCCACTCGGTGACGATCGCCAGCGCGTCGGCGCCGGCCAGGGCGTCGAGCGGCGCGGCGGCGAAGCGTACCCGTGCCAGTTCATCGGCGCGCAGATCCAGCGCCAACGTCCGCGCGGCCTCGGCCATCGCGACCGGGTCGTACACGGCCACGGTCGCGCCCGCGCGCAGCAACTGGCGCAGCAGCACGCGCGCCGGCGCCTCCCGCATGTCGTCGGTGTTCGGTTTGAACGCCAGTCCCCACACCGCGAAATGCATGCCGTCCAGATCGTCGCCGTAGCACCCGAGGATCTTGCGGCCCAGCAGCTGCTGCTGGTGCTCATTGACCGCCTCCACCGCGCGCAGGATCAACAGCTCCTGGCCGAAGCGCCCGGCGGTGCGCGCGAGCGCCCGCACGTCCTTGGGAAAGCACGAGCCGCCGTAGCCGGCGCCGGCGTACAGGAAGCCGTGGCCGATACGCGGATCGGAGCCGATGCCGCGCCGCACCGCCTCGATATCGACGCCGACGCAATCGGCCAGGTTGGCCAGTTCGTTCATCAACGAGATGCGCGTGGCCAGCATGGCGTTGGCGGCATATTTGGTGAACTCCGCCGAGCGCACATCCATCCAGTGGGTGCGTTCGTGATTGCGGTTGAAAGGCTTGTAGAGCGCGCGCAGCAGGTCACGCGCGCGCTCGCCGTCGGGCGTGCCGTCGCAGCCGATGACGATGCGGTCGGGCCGCATGAAATCCTCGACCGCCGCGCCCTCCTTGAGGAACTCGGGGTTGGAGACGACCGAGAAAGCGGCATCGGACGCGCGCCTGCCCAGCTCCTCGCGCAGCACGGCGGCCACGCGCTCGCCGGTGCCGACCGGCACGGTCGACTTGTCGACCACCACCTTGAAGCCGCGCATGTGGCGACCGATCGCGCGCGCGGCGGCCAGCACGTGCCGCAGGTCGGCGGCGCCGTCCTCGTCGCCCGGCGTGCCTACCGCGATGAACTGCAAGTCGCCGTGCTCCACGGCGGCGGCGACGTCGGTACTAAAGTGCAGCCGTCCGGCGTCGCGGTTGCGTTCGACGATCTCTTCCAGCCCCGGTTCGTGGATCGGCATGCCGCCGCCGTTGAGCAGCGCGATCTTGCCCGCGTCGAGGTCCAGGCAGACGACATCGTTGCCCAGTTCGGCCAGGCAGGCGCCCGTCACCAGGCCGACGTAGCCCGTTCCGATGATGGTGATTTTCATGCCGGCGCCCCGCTTGGTTGGAACGAATCGAGAAATTGCGACATTGGATACTCCTCAAAATAAACGGAAGGAAAGGCCACGCTACGGCGCCCCGTCCTGCATGATCACGCGCCCGGACCGTCCGGGCAGCTCGCCCCAGCCCAGCGGCGACGTCGGCAGCGGCCCGTGCCGGACTTTTTCGTAGTAGTCGGCCATTGCGCCGAACCGGTAGCCCTGCGCGCGCCAGCCGAGCAGCAACTGCTCGAACACCGGCGCCAGCTTTTGTCCCTCCAATTCGGCGTGCAGCGTGTAGACATGGTCGCGCGGGGCGCCTGCGGTCAGCGACAACAGGTGCGCCGCGACGTTGTCCGCCGTGATCGTCCTGCCGTCGATCGCGCGCCCGAGCAGTTCGTCGAGCGTGGGCAGCGTCGTGGGCAACTGGACGCAGTCGATCAAACGGGCGCCGTCCACCACCCGGTGCGGTCCGCTGGCCGGGTCGCGCAGCGCGCCCCGGTCGTCCAGCGCCGCGCGCCCGTCCGAGACGTAGCGGTAGCCGGCCGCCTCGTGTTCGGCGAAGGCGGCGGCGTTCATCTGCCAGCCGGCCGCGCCGTGCGTGCGCGTGGCCACGCCGAACACGTCGACATAGCGGCGCGCGGCCTTGCGCATCATCTCGCGCGTCCAGTCGGCGCCGCGCGCGGCCACGTTGTCCTGCCAGCGCACGTGGTCCCAGGTGTGGATGCCGCATTCGAAACCGGCGTCGCGCACCGCGCGCAGCTGCGCCGCGCAGCGCCGGCCGATGTCGGGACCGGGCAGCAAGGTGCCGTACATCAGCGTCTTCAAGCCGTAGTGCTCCACCACCGACGTGCGCGCGACCTTGTTGAAAAAACCGGGTCGCAGCGCACGCCGCAGCGCCCAGCCGGTATGATCCGGGCCAAGCGAAAACAGGAAGGTGGCCTTGGCCCCGTGTGCGCGCAGCATACGCACCAGGTTACCCACGCCCAGACGGGTGCCGCGATAAGTGTCGACGTCAATCTTGAGCGTCAACAGCGGTGGAATGGCCGCCATCAGTCGATCAACGCCTGCGCCTGCGCGACCTGGCCGCGATAGGCGTCGAAGATGCGCCGCAGCGCGTCGGCCATGCCGGTGACCGGCTTCCAGCCCAGGTCCGCGCTGGTGTTGGTGATCTTCGGCACGCGGTTCTGCACGTCCTGGTAACCCTCGCCGTAGTAGGCGCCGGACGTGGTCTCGACGATCTTCACGCGCCGCGCCGCTTCCGCGTACTCCGGATAGTCGGCGGCCAGCGCCATCATCATGTGGGCCAGCTCCCGGATCGAATAATTGTTGACCGGATTGCCGATGTTGTAGATTTTTCCACTGGCGACGCCGTCGACGTTGGCGATGATGCGCACCAGTGCGTCGATGCCATCGTCGATGTAGGTGAAGGCGCGTTTCTGCGCGCCGCCGTCGACCAGCGAGATGGCCTCGCCGCGCACGATGTGGCCGAAGAACTGCGTCACCACCCGCGACGAGCCCTCCTTGGCGGTGTGGATCGAATCGAGTCCCGCGCCGATCCAGTTGAAGGGCCGGAACAGCGTGAAGTTCAGGCCCTCCATGCCGTAGCCCCAGATCACCCGGTCCATCAGCTGCTTGGCGTTGGAATAGATCCAGCGCGGCTTGTTGATCGGGCCGCACACCAGTTCGGAGTGTTCAGGATCGAATTCCTCGTCGTGACACATGCCGTACACCTCCGACGTCGACGGGAACACCAGGTGCTTGCCGTATTTGGCGGCCGAGCGCACGATCGGCAGGTTGGCCTCGAAATCGAGTTCGAACACGCGCAAGGGTTCCTTGACGTACGTCGACGGCGTGGCGATGGCCACCAGCGGCACGATCACGTCGCATTTCTTGACGTGGTATTCGATCCACTCCTTGTTGATCGTGATGTCACCCTCGTAGAAATGCATGCGCGACTTGTAGGCCGGGTTCTCCAGCAATGCCGTGATGCGGTCGGTGTGCATGTCCATGCCGAACACCTCCCAGTCGGTGGTTTCGAGGATGCGCTTGGACAGGTGATGGCCGATAAAGCCGTTGACGCCAAGGATGAGGACTTTTTTCATGGTTTTACTCGGGTGATGTCGATCTGCGCCGCCGAACTGGCCAGCATGGTTTGTAACTGTTGTGGCGATACTTCGGCCGCGCCGTCCAGCAAGGAGGAGATGGCGAGCATGCGGCCGTCGCCGCACACGCCGACGATCCCGCCGTCGAGCACTGCCAGGCCGGAGGCCATACCGGACGTTAGACCTCCCGGCAGCAAGCGCGCCCGCGCCAGTGTCAGGCACACGCCGCCCACCTCCGTGTGGGCGCCGGGATAAGGCGGCGCCACAGCGCGGTACAGGTTGTAGACGGTTTGCGCGTCGGCGCGCCAGTCGATGCGGCCGTCGGCCGCCGTGCGCGCGCCGAAGTAGCTGCCCTGCCGCAGGTCGTTGCGGCGGCGCGGCGCATCGCCCGCCAGCAGCGCCGGCAGCACGCCCCACAAAGTCTGCTCGGCCGCCACGGTGACCTTGGCGAACACTTCGAACGCGGTGTCGTCGGGCAGGATGGGCACCGCCGTCTGCGCCACGATGGCGCCGGCGTCAGGCTTGACGGTCATCTCGTGCAAGGTGGCGCCGGTGCGGTCGGCGCCATGCAGCACGGCCCAGTTGACCGGCGCGCGGCCGCGAAACTTCGGCAGCAGCGAGCCATGCATGTTGTAGGCCGGCGCCACCGCCAGCACGGCGGCCGGCAGCATATGGCGGTAGTAAAAACTGAACAGGAAATCCGGCCGGGCCGCGCGCACGGCGGCCAGCAGCGCCGGATCGGCGGGATCGGCGTGTACTGCGGTAGCGATGCCGTGTTCGCGGCACACCGCCCGCACCGAGCCGTACCAAATGTTCTCGGCCGGATCGTCGTCGTGCGTAACCACGAGCGCGACGTCCACGCCGCCGGCCAGCAGCACCCGCAGGCAGCGCACGCCGACCTCGTGGTAGGCGAACACCACGGCGCGCGCCGTCACCGCCCCACCCCGCGCTTTTCCGGCGGCGCGGCGTCCGCCGCCGGCTGCTCGTCGAACGCGGAAGGCTCCTGCAGAATCGTTTGCACCACGTAGCGCGGCCGCGCGCGCACCTGCTGGTAGATGCGGCCGATGTACTCGCCCAGCAGGCCAATGCCGAACAGGATCACCCCCATCAGAAAAAACACCAGCGCGAACAGGGTGAACACGCCTTCGGCTTCGGCCCCCAGCAGCACGCGGCGCCCCACCAGCCCGAGCACCAGCAGGCCGGACGCGCCGGACAACGCCATGCCCAGCATCGAAAACATCTGCAGCGGAATCAGCGAGAAGCCGGTCACCAGGTCGAAATTGAGCCGGATCAGGCTATAGAGCGAATACTTGGATTCGCCGGCCGCGCGCTCCTCGTGCTCGACCACCACCTCGGTCGGATTGCGCGAGAAGGTGTAGGCCAGCGCCGGCACGAAGGTATTGACCTCGGCGCACTGGTTGATCAGGTCGATGAGATTGCGGCCGTAAGCGCGCAGCATATTGCCCTGGTCGGTGATGCGCACGTGCGTGATGCGCTCGCGCAGACGGTTCATCGCCTTCGACGCCAGGGTGCGCCAGGCCGTGTCGCGGCGCACGCGCCGGATCGAGCCGACGTAGTCGTGTCCTTCGCGGATCTTGTCGACCAGCTTGCCGATTTCCTCGGGCGGGTTTTGCAGGTCGGCGTCGAGCGTGACCATGATCTGCCCGCGCGAGGACTGGAAGCCGGCCAGGATGGCCATATGCTGGCCGTAATTGCCGTTGAATAGCACCACCCGCGTGACTTCCGGACGCCGGCGGAACTGGTCGGCCAGCAGCGCCACCGACGCGTCGCGGCTGCCGTCGTTGACGAACACGATCTCGTAACTGCTGCCGAGCGCGTCGAGCGCCGGATACAGGCGTTCGAACAGGCGCGGCAAAGCCTCTTGCTCGTTATACACCGGTATCACGATCGACAATTCGGGGCGCGCCGCCGCGCCGGCGGACAACGGTAAAACACTGGAGACACTCATGGCCTTCCCTTCGACAACTGGTTGGATATCACTAGCCGGCGCCGGTCTTGCGCCACCACGCGCATCGGCACGCCGCGCGCCAGCAGCCCGGCATACGGCAGCGGGCCGATGATGGCCATGGCCGGCACGTCGGCGGTGGCGTCGCGCCGCCATTGGGCGACGAAATCATCGACATGGCGCAGCGCCAGTCCCGGCTCCTGCGCCAGGCCGAACGTGAACTCGTCGGCGTAGTCGACCAGCGTCACCGGCCGTTCAAGATAAAAGGTCAGCGATTGCTCGTAGCCGCCGACCGAGTACAGCCTGGTTTGCGGAGTGAGCTCGGCGCGCATCGCCGGCAGCACGCCGGTGCCGGCGCGCTCCTTGCCATAGACCTCGAAGCCGGCGACGACCAGATGGGTAGCGACGAAACCCGCGACGGCCATCGCCAACACCGCCAGGTCGCGCCGCGAGGTCCATGCGGCGCGCCAGGCGGCCGCGCCACCGGCCAGCAGGATGGCGCCGGCGCACAACAGCCATGGCTGGTATTCGCGCAACTGGGCGCCGCCGTGTCCCTTTGCCACGGCGACCGCCACGCCGACCAGCAGCAGCGCCCCCAGCAGGGCTGGCAGGCCGGCCGCCCACAGCAGCGAACGGCGCCCCGCAGCCTCCAGATGGACCGCCATGAGCAGCGCCAGCGCCGGGAACACCGGGACGATGTAGCCGGGCAGCTTGGAGCTCGAACTGCTGAAAAAAACGAAGATGAACACCACCCAGATCAGCAGCAGCAAACGTGGCTGGAACCGGCCCGGCCGGCGTTTGACACCGGCCGCCAGACCTTGGGGCAACAGCCCCAGCCAAGGCAGCACACCCGGCAGCAGCAGCGGAACGAAGTACCACCAGGCGCCCTCGCGCCGATGGCCGGTGGTCAGGAAGCGCTCGAAATGTTCGTGGATGAAGAAAAAGTGCGGCTGCTCCGGGTTGCGCAGGCCGACCAGGATGAACCACGGCGCGGCGATCGCGAAAAACACCACCAACCCTTTGCCGGTGTGCAGACGGCGCCAGATGGCGAGGTCGCGCGCAGCCACGCTGTAGAGCACCAGCACCGCGCCGGGCAGGACGATGCCGACCAGTCCCTTGGCCAGCACCGCCAGCGCCATGGCGGCCCAGGCGGCCAGCATCCAGGCGCGCCGTTCGGCGTCGCCGGCGGCGTCGCGCTGGGCGATGAGTACGCTGGCCAGGCTCAGGGTCATCATGCCGGCCAGGCTCATGTCGAGCGAATTGATCTGGCCCGCCGCCAGCCAGAACAGGCTCGACGCCAGCACCAGGCCCGCGTACACGCCGACGCGGCGCGAAAACACCACGCTTCCGGCCCTGGCGGTCATGACCACGCCGAGGATGCCGCACAAGCCGGTCCACAAGCGGGCCTGCCATTCGCCCAGGCCGAACGCGGTGAACGTCAGCGCGTTGAACCATGCCTGCAGCGGGGGCTTCTCAAAGTACTTGATGCCGTTCAAACGGGTGGTGATCCAGTCGCCGCTGGCGAACATTTCGCGTCCGATTTCCGCGTAGCGGCCCTCGTCGGGCGGCACCAGGGTGCGCACACCGAGCGCGTATAAGGTGGCCAGGATGAAGCCGGCCAGCAGCAGCCAATGCAGCAGCCTCGATTCGTGCCACGGCTCGGCGGCGTGCGCCGGCGTTTGCCGTGCCAGCGCCTCGTCCAGCCTCGCGTCTCCGCCCGCCAAGCGCTCCGGCGTCATCGGGCGAACTCCGGTCGGGCCAGGATCGCGTTGACGGCGGCGACCACGCGTTCGACATCGCCGCTCGTCATCGCATAAAACATCGGCAGGGTCACGGTCAGGCGGCCGATCCGCTCGGCGACCGGAAACATCCCCTCGGCGAAGCCGCGCGCGCGATACAGGCTGAATAAATGAATCGGCGCGTAGTGGAAGCCGGTGCCGATCCCGCGCCGCGCCATCGCCTCCATGAAGTCGGCGCGGGTGGACGGTCCCCGGTCCGGCAGGATGATCTGGAACAGATGCCAATTACTGTGGTCGAAATCGGCCAGCGGCAGGCGCGCGCCGGTGGCCGCCTCGAAGCCGTCGCCGAAGCTGTCGAAGTAATGGCGCGCCAGCGCGCGCCGGTGCGCGGTAACGGCCTCAATGTTGGCGAACTGGCCCAGGCCGATGGCCGCCATGATGTCGCTCATATTATATTTGCCGCCAAGGACATCGACATCGATGCCATCGACGCCGCTGCGCATGACGCCCTGCAAGCGGTACTTCGCGGCCAGCGCCGCCTCGGCGGCGTCGTTGAGCACCAGGCAACCGCCCTCGCCCGTCGTCAGGTTTTTGTTGGCTTGAAAACTGAACGACACCAGGTCGCCGAAGGCGCCGATCCGCCTGCCATGCCAGGTCGAGCCGAAGGCTTGCGCCGCGTCCTCCACCACACGCAGCCCATGGCGCGCGGCGATGGCGTGCAGGCGCTCCATGTCCACCGGCAGGCCGGATAAATGCACCGGGATCAGCGCGCGCGTGCGCGGCGTGATGGCGGCTTCAAGTCGATCGAGATCGATGTTGCGGGTGGCCGGATCGATGTCGGCGAACACCGGCGTCGCGCCCACGGCGAGGATGACGTTGGCGGTGGCCGGCCACGAGATCGGCGTGGTGATCACTTCGTCGCCGGGGCCGACGCCGGCCACGCGCAGGGCGATCTCCATGGTGCAGGTGCCGGAGTTGAAGGTCAATACGGGCCGACCGCCAAAATATGCGGACAGGCGCTCCTCGAACTCGCGTACTTTGGGGCCGCTGGTGATCCAGCCGGAACGCAGTACCTCGCCGACGGCGGCGATGGTGGCCTCGTCGATCGTCGGTCGCGAGAAGGGCAGGAACGTCGGCGCGGCGCCAGGCGGTGAAAGGGTTTCTGTGGAGGCCACGCTGGTCTTCGGAGTGGAAAACCCGGAGTCTACTGAAGCCGTCGTTAAGGAAACGTTAAATGCTTCAGGAAAACCCCTTGCCACGGCAGGCGGTTGGACAGTTTTATGTAACGATGCGTAACAGCGCAAAAAAAGGCCGGCATCGCTGCCGGCCCAAGACCACGGAGACTCCCCTGTGTTAAATCACCTGCGTTAGAACTTCATCGACACCCGCGCGCCTATCGTGCGCGGGTTGTTGTAGTACGCCGCCCAGATTTGCTGCGTTGGCTGGCACGGCGCGCCGACTTGGGTGCAAACTTCCACCGCGTCGTATTTGACTTCCTTGTCGGTGGCGTTGTTGACGAACAGCTCGGCCGTGTAAGCCTTGTCGCGCGGCTCGAAGCGCAAGCTCAGATCCAGGGTGGTGTAAGCCTGCTGCTGCTTGACGCCGGGATGGCCCGGCACATCGTTGTTGAAGGCGCCGGAACCGACGAACGACTCGGTCTCGTAGTGGGCCGACACACGCGGCGTGAGGCGTCCCTTGCCGATGTCGAAATCGCGCTCGTACATCAAGGTGGTGGCGAAGGTCGGCGCGTGTTTCAGCACGCTGCCGCCGACGTTGACGGTGGGCGCGGTGGTGCCGCAGGACTGGCCATTGGCGCGCGCGGCGTCGACGTCGCACGACAGGAAGTCGTCGTAGCGCGCCTTGAGCCAGGTGGCGTTGCCGCTGAAGCGATCGACGCTGGTCGGACGGAAGTTCCACTCCGCCTCGACGCCCTTGACCGAGGCCCCGGCCGCGTTGAAGTTCTGCAGCGTGTTGTTGACCACCTGCGATTCCAGCTTGTCCTTGTAGGTCATCCAGAACGCGTCCAGGTTAAGCGTCAGCTTGCGGTCGAACAGGTCGGACTTGAAGCCGATCTCGTAGCTGGTCAGCTTTTCCGGCTTGGTGGTGGCGCCGCCGTCGCCGATGGCCGGCGAATGGAAGCCGGTCGTCACCGAGGCGAAGGTCAGGATGTCCTTGGTGACCTTGTATTCCACGCGGCCCAGCCACGTGGCTTGGCCGTACGCCAGGTCGGCCGTGTTGTCGCCGTAGGTGTTGCCGCAGGTGGACTGGTTGACCACCCCGCCCGGCCCGATGTTGTGGGTGTTGATGGTACCCGTGCCCGGCGTGACCAATTGCGCGATCTGGCCCGGCGTCAGGTTGACGGTGCCGCGCGGCGGGTTGTCCGGCCAGTTCGGACAGGCCCAATTCTGGCCGCCGATATCGTACTTATGGTCCTTGGTGTAACGCGCGCCGGCGGTCAGCTTCCACAGCGGATCGATGTCGTAGCTGGCCTGTGCGAAGGCGGCCTTCGAATGCAGCTGGCGGTCGCCCTGAATGAAGGACATGGCCGACGCGTACTGGCCCACGGTCGGCTGCACGAAAATCACGTTGCCGCTGGCGATGTCCTGCTCCAGCATCGCCTGCGAAATCTGGCTGCGGTCGATGTCGAAGCGGATCTTGTTCTTCTCCTTGAAGAAGAACAGGCCGCCCACCCATTGCAGCGCGGACTCCGAATCGGAACGCACCTGCAGCTCGTTCGACAGGCTGTCGAACTGGCCCCATTCGGTGCGGTTCTCGGCCTTGAAGCCCGGGTAGAAGCCGGCATCGGCGTCGCTGGCGTTGGTGCGCTTCAAACGGCTCCAGGAACCCAGGTACTGCGTCTCGACGCCGTCGAACGGCCGCCACTGCACCTTGGCCTTGCCGGTGATGATCGATTGATCGAGCGCGCCGGGGGTGTCGATCAGCGCGGAGCGCAGGTCCTGCCCGGGCGCCGGTTCTGCCGCCAGATAGATGTTGCCGGCGCCGGTGTCGCTGTAGTAGTCGGCGATGAAGGTCGCCTTCAGGTCCGGCGTGAAGCGCCACAGCAGCGAGGCGCGCGCGCCCTTCTGGTCGCCGGCGCCGTATTTGCGCGTGCCCGGCGCCACGTTGGAGCCCTTGCGGAAATCGACGTAGCCGTCGCGCCGGTCCTGGATGGCGGCGATGCGCAGCGCGATATCGTCGCTCAGCGGAATGTTGATCATGCCCTGGGTCTGGATGCGGTGATAGTCGCCCACCGTGATGCTGGCCGAGCCGAACATCTTGTTCGGATTTGGCGCGCCGGAGATAAGGTTGACGGCACCGGCGGTCGAATTGCGGCCATTGAGCGTGCCTTGCGGTCCGCGCGCCACCTCGACGTGGCTCAGGTCATACATCAGCGCCGTCGCGCCCTGCGGACGCGCCACGTAGATGCCATCCACATAGAACGCCACCGCCGGGTCGCCCAGCTCCGTGTGGTTGGCCGAGCCGACCCCGCGCATGTACACGTGCACGCCGCCCGAGTCGCTGTGCGGTTCGACGACGAGGCTCGGCACCATCGCCGTCATCGACGCCAAGTCCTTGACCTGGTTGTTGGCCAGCGTGTCCTGGGTGTAGGCGGTGATGGCCAGCGGCGTGTCCTGCACCAGGGTGTCGCGGCGGGTCGCGGTGACGATGATTTTCTCCATATCGCCGCCGTTGGCCGCCCCAGGTTGTGCCGTGGACGCGGCCTGCTGCGCCATCGCCGCGCCGCCGGTCAGCGCCAGTTGCGCTATTTGCGCGATGCTCAGCGCCAGTATCGTTTTCTTCATTTTCGTCTTCCTCACTTCTTCCATCGGTTGAGTGGCCGTGCATCGCTCTGCCGGCGAATACGCACGAGTGGAACCGGTTCCACCGCAGCGCGCAGGGATGCGGCGGGCCATGCCGCAGTGGCCTAGCCCGAAGTACTACGCTGCGCTACGCGGCGATTGCCGTCTTAGAGCCGCTGTTCGCTGGCTCCGTCAAACAGGGAAAGTCGTTTGGTACGGATCGAGAAGCCGACGTCCTTGTCGCTATCGATCGTCTGCTGGTCCTGCACGATGCCGGCGATCTGGGTGCCGTGGAAGTCCAGCCACAACACGCGGTGCGCGCCCATGGCCTCCACCAGCGACACCTTGGCGCCGACAACCGTCTCGGCGCCGTCTGTGTTGCCGACATCGATGTCCTCCGGCCGCACGCCCAGCACGCAGTCGCGCGTGCCGACCGGCGGCTGGCCGAATGGATAGTCCGTCACATCGACGGCCAGGTGCTCGTTGCGGAACAAGGTGCGGCCGCCATGCTGCTCCAGCCGCCCCCGGAACAGGTTCATGCCGGGCGAACCGAGGAAGGTGGCGACGAACAGGTTGGCCGGCTCGTTGTAGATGTTGGCGGGCGTGTCGAACTGCTGCACCACCCCGCCCTTCATCACCGCCATGCGCTGCGCCAGGGTCATCGCCTCGACCTGGTCGTGGGTCACATAGATCATCGTCGCGCCCAGCTGCTTGTGCAGCTGTTTGAGTTCGCGCCGCAGCTCGGTGCGCAGCTTGGCGTCCAGATTGGACAGTGGCTCGTCGAACAGCATCACGTCGGCCTCGCGCACGATGGCGCGGCCGATGGCCACGCGCTGCCGCTGGCCGCCGGACAGGTTGGCCGGCTTGCGCTTGAGCAGAGGCCCGAGCTGCAGCATGTCGGAGGCGCGCGACACCCGCCGCGCGATCTCCGCCTTGGGCGTGCCGCTGATGCGCAGGCCGAACGACATATTGTTCTCGACGTTCATGGTCGGATACAGCGCGTAGGACTGGAACACCAGCGCGATGCCGCGATCCTTGGGATCGGCCCAGGTCATGTCCTTGCCGCCAATTTCGATCTGGCCGGAGGTGGTGTCGATCAAGCCCGCGATGCTGTGCAACAGCGTCGACTTGCCGCAACCGGAAGGCCCGAGCAGCACCACGAACTCGCCGGCCTTGACGTCGAGGTTGAGCGATTCGATGACCTTGGTGCCGCCCAGTTCAATTTGCAGATTGCGTATCGCTACATTAGACATGAAATTCCCTTGGCTCTTAACCCTTGACCGCGCCGGAGGCGATACCGCGCACAAACCAGCGGCCCGAAATAAAGTACAGCGCCAGCGGCACGACCGAAGTCAATATGGTCGCCGCCATGTTGACGTTGTACAGCCGCTCGCCGGTGGTCGTGTTGATGATGTTATTGAGTTGGACCGTCATCGGCAGATGCTCCGAGCCGGCGAACACCAGTCCAAGCAGGAAGTCGTTCCAGATACCGGTGACCTGCATGATAACGGCCACCACGATCACCGGCGTCGACATCGGCAGCATCAGTTGCAGGAAGATGCGCCAGAAGCCGCCGCCGTCGATGCGCGCCGCCTTGAACAACTCCATCGGCAGCGCCGCGTAGTAATTACGGAACAGCAGCGTCATGACCGGCATGCCGAAGATCGTGTGGATCAAGACGATGCCGGGCAAAGAGCTGAACAGATCGACCGCCGCCAGCACCCGCACCAGCGGATACACCATCACCTGCACCGGGATGAAGGCGCCCATCATCAGGATCGCGAACAGCACGCCGGCGCCGCGCGGGCGCCAGAACGACAGCGCGTAGCCGTTGACGGCGCCGATCGCGATCGACAGGATGGTGCTCGGCACCACGATGGCGACCGAGTTCCAGAAACCGCCGCGTATGCCCTCGCATTCCAGACCGGTGCAGGCGGACCGCCAGGCCTGCACCCACGGTTCCAGCGTGAGGTTGACCGGCAGCGCGAACAAGGTGCCGAGTCGGATCTCCTCCATCGGCTTGACCGACGTCACCAGCATCACATATAGGGGCAGCAGGAAGAACAGCGCCGCCACGATCAGGAATGCGTAGACCCCGGCGCGCGCCGGGGTCCATGCCAGCTTCCTGCGTCTGGCCGCCACGGACGCGGGCGCCGTGGCGACGCCGCTGTCATTGGCGGCCATGCCCGGCGCCTCGGCCACGGCGATGACGGCCTTCTCCTGTTTCACGACATATCCCATCACATCCCCTTGTCGGCGCGGCGGCTGCGCACGTAATACAGCGGCGCGACAATGGCGAGCACGGTGGCCAACAGCACGATTGATGCGGCGGAAGCCAAGCCGATATTGGCGCGGCCGAACAGATAATCCATGATGAACTTCGCCGGCACCTCGCTGGCCGTGCCGGGCCCGCCCTGCGTCATGGCGACAACCGAGTCGAACACCTTCACCACCATCACGAACAGCAGCACGAAAGCGGTGGACACCGATGGCCCCAGCATCGGCAGCACGATGCTCACATACACGCGCCAGCGCGGAATGCCGTCGATGCGGGCGGCCTTCCACAATTCCTCGTCGATGCCGCGCAGGCCGGACAGCATCAGCGCCATCACCAGCCCCGAGGCCTGCCACACGGTCGCGATGACGATGGTGTAGATCGCCATGTCCTGGTCGACGATCCAGTCGAATTTCGCCTCCGTGAACCCCAGCTTGCGCAGCACCTCCTGGATGCCCAGTTCCGGATTGAGTATCCACTGCCAGATCAGGCCCGTGGCCACGAACGACATCGCGTATGGATACAGGAAGATGGTACGCAGCGCGCCCTCGGCCATCACCTTCTGGTCGATGAACACCGCCAGCAGGAAGCCGATGATCAGGCAGGCGGCGATGAACAGCACGCCGTAGACGACGACGTTTTGCAGCGACAGCAGCCAACGCTCGTTGTTAAACAGGCGGATGTACTGCGAGGCGCCGACGAAATCGCTGTTGGGGAAGGTGCGCGAGCTGCTGACGGAAACGCGCGCCGTCCACAGCATCGTGCCCAGGTAGGCCAGCAGCACCGTCAACGCCATCGGAATCAGCGCGATGTAGGCGGCGACCGAGACGCTTTGGCGTTTCTTTACAAGGGCGGCGGTCATGGCCTATTCGTCCTTCAGCGCGCGGGCGAAGGCTTTTTGCGCATCGTCGGCCGACTGGTTCTTGTTCCAGTAGTTGGTCAACACGTCCTGCAGCGCGCCGGTGGTGTCCGGCGTGGCCAGCATTTCGGAGTTTGGCAGCTGGCGGCTCTTGTCTCGGATGATCGCCAGCCCCTGGCGCGCGCAGATGTCGAGCGACGATTCATCGACGTCGCCACGGATCGGAATCGCGCCCTTGCGCGAGCTGAAGGCCACCTGCGCCGCCGGCGACGTGACCACGGTGGCCAGCAGCTTTTGTGCCTTGATGGTGGCGGCGTTGCTGGTCTTGGGGAAGACGAAGGCGTCGCCGGCGACGATATACGGCGCCTTGGGGCCGAAGCCCGGGAAGCAGCCGAAGTCCTTGCCGGCGACCTGCTTGGCCGACGAAAACTCGCCCTTGGCCCAGTCGCCCATGATTTGCACGCCGGCCTTGCCGCTGACGACCATGGCGGTGGCGTCGTTCCAGTTGCGGCCCGGCGATCCCGCATCGACGAAGGCCTTGAGCTTCTTGAAATCGACCAGTACCTGCTTGAAGGCGGGCGACATCACCGCCTTCTGGTCGCGGTCGCGGTACACCTTCAGATACAGGTCGGCGCCGCCGACCATCGCGAAGATGGCGTCGAAAGTGATCTTCTCCTGCCACACCTGGCCGCCGAAGGCCAGTGGCACCAGGCCGGCGGCCTTCAGCTTGGCCAGTTGCGCGAGGAACTCATCGTAGGTTTGCGGCTCGGCCGCGATGCCGGCTTTTTTATAGGCGGCCTTCGAGTAGAAGAACCACGCCGGCATATGGATGTCCACCGGCGCGGCGTAGAAATGGCCGTCGATCTTGATCGCTGCAAGAATTGAGGCCGGCATGATCTGGTCCCATTTGCCGGCGATGGCGACGTCGTCGACGTTGTTCAGCAAGCCCTGCTCGACGAAATCGCGGAACTGCCTGGAGGTGTTGAACTGCGCGGCCGTCGGCGCGTTTCCGCCGACGATGCGGTTGATGGTGGTGGCTCGCGCCTGCTCGGCCCCGGCGACCGCCTGGTCGATCCACTGGCCGCCGGCCTTGTTATAGGCGTCGGCGAACTGCTTGACGGCCTGCGACTCGCCGCCGGAGGTCCACCAGTGGATCACGGTGGCCTTGAGCGGCGCACCGGCCGCCGGTGCCGCTGCGGGTACGCCCTGCGCGAACGCGCCGCATCCGGCCAGGGCAAGCGCGGTGGCGCCGGCCATTTTTATCGCCTTCTTCATTCTGTCTCCTGTGGGCGTCGTGCGCCCATTTTTTTAGTTTCAACCCGCACGGCGGCATGCAGGGGGTCGGACCCGCAGGGTCCGACCCCGCCCGGCCTTGCGGGTCAGGGCGCCGCTCAATCCACCGCCGCCCGCAACGCCAGGAATTGCGCCACCAGCTTCGCGCTGCGCTTCAGCGTGCGTTGCTGGGTGGCGTAATCCACGTGGATGATACCGAATCGGCGCTCATAACCGAAGGCCCATTCAAAATTGTCCATCAACGACCAGATAAAGTAACCACGGACATCGACGCCCGCCTTCACCGCCTGGTCGACCGCCGCCAGGTGACGGTTCAGGAACGAGATGCGGCCGCGGTCATCGACTTCGCCGTCCACCACTTTATCGTCCGAGGCCATGCCGTTCTCGGTGATATAAATCGGTGGCAGGTTCGTATACTCGCGGTGGAAGCCCTCCAGCAGGTGGCGCAGGCCATCCGGATGCACTTCCCAACCCATCTGCGTGCGTTCCACGCCTTCCAGGTCCACTTCCGTGTAACCGTGCTTGCCGTCGCTGACGACATTGGTGCGGAAGTAGTAGTTAATACCCAGGAAATCGAGTGGCGTGCCGATGATGTCCATGTCGCCGTCCAGGGTCATCGGCTGGGCGCCCGGCCACAGCTCCCACAACGCCGACGGATATGATTTTTTCAGCAGCGGATCGAGTATCCAGTTGTTGTGCTGAAGTTCGAACAGCCAGGCCGCGCGCTGGTCGGCGGCGCCGCTTCCGGTGGTCGTGCCGCGACCGACGTTGGCGACGATGCCCACCTGCGCGCCCGGATCGTTGGCCCGCAGGTGCGCCACCGCCAGCCCGTGGCCGAGCAGCAGGTGGTGCATCGCCTGCGTGGCGAATACCACGTCGGTCTTGCCGGGCGCGTGGTGGCCGGTGCCGTAGCCGTGCATCGCCGAGCACCATGGCTCGTTGAGCGTGGCCCAGGCGTCCACCAGGCCGGCCAGCTCGCGGCTGATCATGTCGGCGTATTCGGCGAAGCGGTAGGCGGTGTCGCGGTCGACCCAGCCGCCCTTGTCTTCCAGGTGCTGCGGCAGATCCCAGTGGTACAGGGTGACCCAGGTTTTCAGGCCCTTGGCGCGCAGCGCCGTCAGCAGGTCGCGGTAGAAGGCGATGCCTTTCGGGTTGGGTTGGCCGTCTTGGGTCATCACGCGCGGCCAGGAGATCGAGAGGCGGTAGGCGTCGACATTCAGGTCGGCGAGCAGTTCGACGTCCGATCGCCAGCGGTGGTAGTGGTCGCAGGCGACGTCGCCGGTGTCGCCTGCCAGGGTCTTGCCCGGTGTGGCGGAGAAGGTGTCCCAGATCGAGGGGATGCGGCCGTCTTCGGCGATGGCGCCTTCGATCTGGTAGGCGGCGGTGGCGGCGCCCAGCAGGAAATCCTTGCGCCACAGGACCGAGTCGGCCGGCGGGGAAAAACTTTGTTCCAGTGTGACGGATGCTTCCAATACCACGGCGACTCCCTTTGTTTTGATTATGAGTGGAAGCGCTTCCACACTATATTGTCGATAGTACTACCGATGAAATTCGGGTGTCAACGGGAATCTGGGATTTTTGTAGCTTTGCTACAGAGGGGTGTGGTGACGGTGTTGGCGGAGCCTGGCCGATTACGCTGCGCTAATCCGCCCTACGTGTCTCCGGAGTGGATCATCGACTCAAGCCAACTGTGGAGGCACGTAGGGCGGATTAGGCGGAACGCCGTAATCGGCCACGCTCCGCCCGCGACGCCACGTTACCCGCCTGATGGCCGTAAACGTAACGAAATTACTTTTTGTCCGTCGTCGGCGGAACGCCCGGCACGAACGGGAACGTCCCAAAGATATTCTTGCTCTGGTTTTGCATCTGCTCCTGCATCTGCACGAACAAGCTCTTGCTCTGGTCGATGTAGTTGTTCATCATGCCCTGCATCATCGGGCCCTGGACGTTCATGAACTGGGTCCACATCTCCGGGCTGAAGGGCTTGCCTTCCAGGCCGCCGACCGTGGTGCCGGTGAATTTACGCTGGATGTCGGTGAACGCCTGGACGTTCTTCTCCAGATAGGAACCCATCATGCCCTGCATCGCGTGGCCGTAGAAGCGGATGATCTGGGCCAGCACGTCGCTGGAGAACATCGGCGCGCCACTCGCCTCTTCTTCCAGAATAATCTGCAGCAGAATGCTGCGGCTCAAGTCCTCGTTGCTCTTGGCATCGACGACCGTGAATTCCTCGTTGTCCAGCACCAGCTGCTTGACGTCCGTCAGCGTGATGTAGGAACTGGTCTGCGTGTCATACAGACGGCGGTTCGGGTATTTCTTGATCAGGCGTTCAGCATTTTTTTTCGCACTACTCATCACAAGTCCGTTTATTGCGCCGCAGCGCGTCCTCTAACAATTCGAAAAAAAAGCGAACTTGAGGTCCGCTTTCCGACTAACCTACCATCCTATTATAGAGGGGAAAAAGCATATCCTGCACTAACTGATATAACTTTTGGCTTTTATTGCAACGCAACTAATTTTATAAGCTGGAAAGCAAGCCCCTTCCCCTCCAAACCTTATCCCTTAACCTTGACGTAACGCCCGGGCGCCGGCTCGATGGCCTTGTAATCGGCGTTGCCCGGCTTGGCCTTGGGCTTGACATCCTTGCCGCCGTGCTCGGCGAGGAAGCCGGCCCACTCCGGCCACCAGCTGCCAGGCGTTTCCGTCGCGCCGGCGAACCATGCTTCCGGATCCTGCGGCTTGGCGGCGGCGCGGCCGACCGGCTTGTCGTTGGTCCAGTAGCTGCGCTTGTTCTTGGCCGGCGAATTGATCACGCCGGCGATGTGGCCCGAGGCGCCCAGCACGAAGCGGTTGGCCTTGGGCTTGCCCGGGTTGAGCAGGTTCATCGACCCGAACGCCGACGTCCACGGCACGATGTGATCCTCGCGCGAGCCGTAGACGAACACGGGCGCGTCGATGGCGGACAGGTCGACCGTGGCGCCTCCCACCGTCAGCTTGCCGGGCTCGCGCAGGCGGTTCTCCAGATACATATTGCGCAGGTAATAGCAGAACATCGGCCCCGGCAAATTGGTGCTGTCCGAGTTCCAGTACAGCAGGTCGAACGGCGGCGGCTCGTTGCCCTTCAGATAGTTCGACTGCACGTAATTCCACACCAGGTCATTAGGACGCAGGCTGGAGAAGGTACTGGCCAGGTCGCGGCCCAGCATCAAGCCGCCGTCCTTGATTTGCTGCTCGCGCATCGACACCTGGGTCTCGTCGATAAAGACGTCGAGCACGCCGGTGTCGCTGAAGTCCAGCAGCGACGTCAGCAGGGTAAGGCTGGCCGCCGGATTGTCGCCGCGCGCGGCCAGCACCGACAGCGCCGTCGACACCAGGGTGCCGCCGATGCAGAAACCGAACAGGTTCAACTTGTCCTGCCCGCTGACCTCGCGCGTCACGCGGATCGCCTCGATCACGCCCTTTTCGATGTAATCGTCCCAGGTGGTGCCTTCGATCGACTTGTCGGCGTTGACCCAGGAAATCATGAACACGGTATTGCCCTGCTCGACCGCGTAACGCACCAGCGAGTTCTCCGGCTGCAGGTCGAGGATGTAGAACTTGTTGATGCATGGCGGCACCATCAGCAACGGCCGCTGGTGCACAGTGGCCGTGGTCGGCGTGTACTGGATCAGCTGGAACAGCGGGTTCTCGTAGATCACCGTGCCCGGCGTCATCGCCAGGTTGCGCCCGACCTCGAACGCGCTTTCGTCGGACAGCGAAATATGGCCCTTGTTCATATCGGCCAGCATGTTGGCCAGGCCCTTGGTCAGGCTCTCGCCCTTGGTTTCGATCAGCTTCTCTTGCGCTTCCGGATTGGTGGCGAGGAAATTGGCCGGCGACATGGCGTCGACGAGCTGCTGCACGGCAAAGCGGATCTTTTGTTTTTGATGGCGGTTGGTCTCGACGGTATCGACCATCGCGGTCAGGAATTTGGCGTTGAGCAGGTATGATGCCGCATTAAACGACGACATCGGATTGCCCTGCCAGGCAGGCGAGCTGAAACGGCGGTCTTGCAGCGCCGGGGTCTTGCCGGCCAAGAAGTCCTGCCACAACGCGCCGAAGTCTTCCAGATATTGGTTCTTCAATTGTTCCATGGCCTGCGGTTGCACGGTGGCGCCGGCGTCCTGCATGATGGCGGCCAGCGGATTGGCGTCCGGGGCGGGGAGCTTGCTGAACCAGGATTGCCACTGGGCTGGGTCGCTCATCTGCGACATCCAGGCGTTGGCAATGGCTTGAGGATCGGGCACATTCATGTTTGATTCCCTAAAAATAGTTTAAATATCTTTACCTGGACTGCTCTATGCTGAACTCTTTATGCTGAACTCTTTATGCTGATCGTTGCGATTGCTTGGATTTACGTCGTGGGACTGATGGCGCTCACCGAGCCCACCGTCGTTGCGGGAATTGTAACGTTTTTGTTCTATTGCGTGCTGCCGCTGGGCACATTGACGTATATCGCCGGCACCGGCAAGCGCAAAGCGCGCCGCCGCGCCGAGGAACAAGCGGCCCGGGACGCGCGCGCGGCCAGCGACGCCGAAGCAGCCAAAGCAGCCGAAGCGGCCGAAGCCAGGGGCGAAGACTAAGCCCGCGCCGCGTCGCTTCATTTGAGCCAGATCAAAGAGGCTTGGCGACCGGTCACGCCGTCGCGCCGATACGAGTAAAACCGCCCCGAGTTGGAGACGGTGCAATACTCGCCGCCATGCACCTGGGCCACGCCGGCCCGGTGCAGCAGATAGCGCGCCAGCGCGTAGATGTCGGCCAGATACTTGCCCGGCTTGCCCTCGATGGGAGAGAACGCCGCCGTCACGTGGCGCACGCCGGAGTCGTCCAGCGCACCGTTGAGGAAGGCCTGCATCACGTCCGGTCCCACCTCGAACTGGTACTGGCCGATCGCCGGCCCCATCCACGCCATCAACTCGCCGGCGCCGGCCGCGCGCATCGATTCGACCGTGTTTTCCAGCACGCCGGAGGCCAGGCCGCGCCAGCCGCCATGGGCGGCGCCGACGGTCTTGCCTTCGGCATCGCACAGCAGCACCGGCAGACAGTCGGCCGTCATGATGGCGCACACCTTGCCGGGCACGTTGGTGACGCTGGCGTCGGCCTCGGGCACCTGCTGCCGCGAAAGGTCCGCCAGGTCGACCACGGCCGTGCCGTGCACCTGGTTCAGCCAAGCAGGATCGGACGGCAGCAGCGCGCGCAAAAGCTCCCGGTTGTGCGCGACATTGTGCGGCTGGTCGCCGACGTGGGTGCCCAGGTTCAGGCCGCCCTGCCCCATGCCGTCGTCGTACGGCGCGGGGCTGACGCCGCCGCGCCGGGTGGTCGACAGGGTGCCGACATTGGCGGGCAGGCCCGGCCATTTCGGCATCAACCATTGCTGATGGATAGCGTTCAAACTTGTTCCGGTTCCTCGATGCCGGCCTTGGCGATCAGCTCGGCAAAATCATCGGCAAGCGGCACCAGCCACTCGCACTGCTCGCCCGTGGCCGGATGAACCAGTCCCAGGCGGCGGGCCTGCAAGGCCTGACGCGGGAAGACACTGGCCAGATGCTGCTTGCCATACATCACATCGCCAACCAGCGAAAAGCCGATCGACATCATGTGGACGCGAATCTGGTGCGTGCGGCCCGTCTCCAGGCGGCACTGCATCAGGCTGACGGGGCGACGGTCCAGATCACCGCTGGCCAGCAACTCGTAGTGCGTGATGGCCGGCTTGGCGGAGAAATTGTTCGAGACCGCCATCTTGATGCGGTCCTTCGGGTGGCGTCCCATCGACGCATCAATAGTACCGCTAACGCGCGGCGTGCCCCACACCAAAGCGAAATACTCGCGTTTGACGGTGCGCGCGGCCAGTTGGCGCACCAGATCGGTCTGCGCCGGCAGGTTCTTGCCCACCACCATCAGGCCGCTGGTGTCCTTGTCGAGGCGGTGGACGATGCCGGCGCGCGGCACGCCCGACAGCTGCGGGCAGTGGTGCAGCAGGCCGTTGAGCAAGGTGCCGGACCAGTTGCCGGCGCCCGGATGGACCACCAGGCCTGCCGGTTTATTGATGACGATCAGGTGCTCATCTTCATAAACAATGTTAAGTTCCATCGCTTCCGGCTTAAAAGCCTCGTCTTCCGGCGCCGGTTGGGGCAGAATGACGATCTTCTCGTCACCGTAGACCGTGTCCTTGTTGCTTTTGGCCACTTTGCCGTCGACCGTGACGAAGCCGTCGTCGATCCACATTTGCAGGCGGCCGCGTGAAAACTGCGGTACCAGCTTGGAGATGACCTTGTCCAGGCGCTGGCCGCACGCTTCCGGGGTCAGTTCCAGTTCGATCGGAGCCAGGCCGTCATCGTCGTCGCCGTAGTCGCCATCCTGGACTTCGAGCTCTGCGGGCAGGTCGGCGTCGGAGTGGCGGTTGTGCTCGTGCGTGGTGGAGGATTCGGCCAAATTCGGCTTTGGAGTTAATATCACGGCATTCCCATCGGCTATAATCAGCCTATTGTAAAACTTTGGTTAAACAGCTTCTTGCAAAACATATGCAAAAAAAATTATCGGTAGTCGCAGCAACGTTGGTTCTGCTTAGTTTGTCCGCTTGCGGCATTTTCTCGGAGAAAGCCGACGAGACGAAAGGTTGGACAGCTTCGAAATTATACTCGGAGGCGACTGAAGAACTGGAAGGTGCCCACTACGAGCGCGCGATTCAGCTGTACGAGCGCCTCGAATCGAGCTATCCGTTCGGTACCTACGCCCAGCAGGCGCAGATGCAGATCGCCTACGCCTACTACAAGGCGCAGGACCAGGCACAGGCGCTGGCGGCGGTGGAGCGCTTCATCAAGCTGCACCCGAACCACAACAACGTCGACTACATGTACTACCTGCGCGGGCTGATCAACTTCAACGACCAGATCGGCTTCCTGAACTTCATCTACGCCCAGGACACGACCGAGCGCGATCCGAAGGCCACGCGCGAAGCCTACGCGGCGTTCAAGCAGCTCGTGGACAAGTTCCCGAACAGCAAGTATACCCCGGACGCGCTGGACCGCATGCGCTATCTGACCAACGCCATGGCGTCGTACGAGGTGCACGTGGCGCGTTACTACTACCGTCGCGGCGCCTACCTGGCTGCGGCCAACCGGGCGATGGGCATCATGAGCGACTACCGCGACTCGCCTGCGATCGAAGAGGCGCTGTTCATCATGATCCGCAGCTACGACAAGCTGGGCATGACGGAATTGCGCGACGACACGATGCGCGTGTTCAAGCTGAACTACCCGACCAGCAAGTTCCTCGACGAAGGCAAAAAAGCCGAACGTCACTGGTGGAAACTCTGGAATTAACATAAAACCGGGATGCGATCCCGGTTTTTTATTACCGCCCGGCGCCTTTACACTTTTTTACGCGGCAACCTTGCGGCGGAAAATCCACGTGCCGTCGGTCGAATCCTTCTTGTCGAACGCATAACCGTCGACATCGAATTTCTTCAGCTTTTGCGGATCGGTGATGCCCTTGACGGCGGCGTAGCGCGCCATCAGTCCCCGCGCACGTTTGGCATAGAAGGAAATGATTTTATACTTGCCGTTTTTCCAGTCCTCGAACTGCGGCGTGATCACCGGCATGTCGAGCAGCTTGGGCTTGACCGACTTGAAATATTCCTCGGACGCCAGGTTGACCAGGGTCCCGGCGCCCTGCTCCCCGGCCGTCTTGTTGAGCGCCTTGGTGATGGTGTCGCCCCAGAAGTCGTACAGGTTCTTGCCGCGCGGATTGCTCAGGCGCGTGCCCATCTCGAGCCGGTGCGGATGGATCAGGTCCAGCGGACGCAGCATGCCGTACAGCCCGGACAGGATGCGGATGCGCGCTTGCGCGTAGTCCATCTGCTTGGGCGTCAGGGTGCGCGCCGCCAGCCCGCCGTAGACATCGCCGTTGAAGGCCATGACGGCCTGGCGGCCTTCGGCGGTGTCGTGCGTCCACGATGC
Source organism: Oxalobacteraceae bacterium OTU3CAMAD1 (assembly GCA_024123915.1). Lineage (NCBI taxonomy): Bacteria > Pseudomonadati > Pseudomonadota > Betaproteobacteria > Burkholderiales > Oxalobacteraceae > Oxalobacteraceae bacterium OTU3CAMAD1. The sequence continues at coordinate 4,788,425 of CP099650.1, forward strand.
GTAACGGGCAACGTTGAGCGCCGACAGGTTGTCGGACAGATCCATCAGCTCGCCGATCTGCACCGGCGAAAACTCGCGCAGGCGCTCGATCAGTTGCGCGGAGTGGTCGAGGAAAGCGGGTTGGGAGTGCAGCTTGGTGGTCGGGGGCGTCTCCAGGTCGAGACTTTTGGCGGGCGAAAGCACTATCAGCATAAGATTCAACTCAATTTCAAATAAGCATACGTAAATAACTTCCGACATGATACCTGTTCCAACAAATCCCGCACCGGCCCGCATCGTCATCGACACCAACGTCTGTCTCGACCTGTTCGTGTTTCACGATCCACGCTGGGCCGACCTGCTGGCCGCACTGGAAAGCGGCGCCGTCGAGGCCGTCACCCGCGCCGATTGCCGCGACGAATACAACATCGTGCTGCACTATCCGCACCTGCCGCTCGACGAGGCCAGCCGGCCCCTGGCGGCGGCGCGCTTCGACGCGCTGATCAAGGTGGTCGCGCCGGCCGAGTCCGGCATTCGCCTGCCCGTCTGCACCGACAAGGACGATCAAAAGTTCCTGGAAGTGGCGCGCGACGCCGGCGCCGAGGTGCTCATCACCAAGGACAAGGCGCTGCTCAAACTGGCGCGCCGGCTGGCCAAGGCCGGCATGTTCAAGGTCGTGGTGCCGGAGGCGTGGCGGCTCGAACGATAGATTTTTTACGCAACACCAAAGCGCGCTCGCTGAGCTAGAATAGGTCATCCGTTCACTCTCCAGCCGCCATGAATAGCCGCAACGATCTCCATAACGATTTGCCTTCGACCCCGGTGTTGACCAGCCGCCTGCCGGCCGTCGGCACCACCGTTTTCACGCGCATGTCGACCCTGGCCGCGCAGTCCGGCGCCGTCAACCTGGGCCAGGGCTTCCCCGATTTTTCGTGCGAGCGCAGCCTGCTGCAAGCCGTCAACGACGCCATGCTGGCCGACTTCAACCAGTATCCGATGATGAGCGGCGCGCCGGTATTGCGCAACGCCATCGTCGCCAAGATAGCGGCCCTGTACGGCCACGAGTACGACGTCAACACCGACATCACCGTCACCGCCGGCGCCACGCAGGCGCTGACCACGGCCATCCTGTGCTGCGTGCATCCGGGCGACGAGGTGATCGTCATCGAGCCGGTGTACGACAGCTATGTGCCGGCCATTCATCTTGCCGGCGGCGTGGCCGTCGGCGTGCAGATGGAGATGGGCGCGGCCGGCTACACGGTGCCGTGGGCGAAGGTGGCCGCCGCCGTCAGCGGCAAGACGCGGCTGATCGTCATCAACACCCCGCACAACCCGACCGGCAGCGTGCTGCGCGGCGCCGACATGCACGCGCTGGCCGATATCGTGCGCGGCACCAACATCCTGATCCTGTCGGACGAAGTGTACGAACACATGGTCTACGACGGCCAGCGCCACGAATCCGTGTGCCGCCACCCCGAGCTGGCCGCGCGCGCCTTCGTCGTCTCCAGCTTCGGCAAGACCTACCACGTCACCGGCTGGAAGCTGGGCTACGTGGCGGCGCCGCCGGGACTGACGGCCGAGTTCCGCAAGGTGCACCAGTACAACGTCTTCAGCGTCAACACGCCGATGCAGCATGGCGTGGCCAGCTACATGGCAGACCCCGCGCCATACCTGACTCTGCCGGCGTTCTACCAGCGCAAGCGCGACCTGTTCCGCGACGGCCTGGCCGGCAGCCGCTTCGAATTGCTGCCGGCGGACGGCACTTATTTCCAGTGCGTGCGCTACGACAAGATCTCGACCCAGACCGAGGCGGAGTTCGCCGAATGGCTGACCACCGAGATCAAGGTCGCCGCGATACCGGTGTCGGCGTTCTACCAGCAAGGCAAGGAGTCCGGCATCGTGCGCTTCTGCTTCGCCAAAAAAGATGAGACCCTGGCGCTCGCGTTGGAGCGGCTGGGCAAAGTATAAATCGGGGACAACCATCATGGCCGATACCAAACACCTGGACCCGCCTGGCATCGCCACCCTGGCGCAGACGCCGGCGCCGCCGTCGGTGCTGCACCAGCTCAACGTGTCGAACCGGCGGCTGGAACGGCTGCTGCAAAACCTGCGCAACGAGCACGACGCGGAAAGCGAGCTGCGCGACATTGCCCGCGAGGTGGTGCGCGCGGTCGATCTCAATCCCGATATCGCGCTCGCCTGCATCTTCCTGTGCCAGATCGCCGGCAGCTACGCGGTGCGCCATTGCATCGAGACGGCGGTGGTCATCGTCGTCATGTCGCGCAGCCTCGGCAAGACCGACGCCGATACCCAGACCGTCACGGCCGCCGCGCTGACGATGAACGTCGGCATGCTGCGCCATCATGAGGGTTTCCAGAACAAGCACAGCCTGAGCAAGGAAGAGATGGCCATCGTGCGCCGCCATCCGGAGGACAGCGTCGACCTGCTCAAGAGCGCCGGCATCGAGGACGACGAATGGATATCGTGCGTGCTGCTGCACCACGAAAACGATGAGGGCAGCGGCTACCCGGCCGGCATCGCCAGTCCGCAGGTGACCTTCAACGCCAAGCTGCTCAGTCTGGCGGACCGCTACTGCGCGCAAGTGTCGGCGCGCAACTACCGGCGTTCGGTGCTGCCCGACCAGGCGCTGCGCAATCTGATGGACGACAAGGGTTCGCCGGTCGATCCGGCGCTGGCGCAGCACTTCCGGCGCGAACTGGGCGACTTCCCGCCCGGCTGCCTGGTGCGCCTGGCCACCGGCGAGATCGGCGTCGTCAGCCACCGGCTGGCCGGCGGCGACGAGTTGCACGTGCACTGCCTGCGCGACGCGGCCGGCGCGGCGCTGCCGCCGGCCGAGCAACGCCGCGCCGCCGGCGACCGCCACGCCATCGCCGAGGCGCTCAGCGAGGACGACGCCGCGATCCGCTTCAGCATGAAGCAGATCTGGGGCCCGCAGGCCAGCCTGTAAGGCATGTAACGCAGACGTGAAACAGGCCGGCCCCAACGGGCCGGCCTGAAGCGCTAAACTTCAGCGCTAACCTTCAGCGCTTGATTCAACAAGACAGCGATGCGCTAAATCACGCGCGCGCGGCGACCGACTTGCGGCGCCGTGCCACGATCACCAGCCCGCTCAGGCCGATCATCATCATCATCCAGGTCGACTCTTCCGGAACGGCCGAGACGCCGACGCCGCCCGTCGGGTTGCCGGCGCCGATCAAGCCGCCGACGCCACCACCCAGCACGTAGTTGAACGCGTAGCCATACGCCGCGCCTGCCAGCGACGAGCGCACCACGATGTCCTGCGCGCCGGCGCCGAACAAGCCCAGATCGAGCACCTTGTCGGTGAAGAACAGGTTGGCGTCGCTCAGCGACGTGAACGACTGGCTGAACAGCAAGTTGCCATGGCTGCTGATCGACAGGTCGAGCGAGTCGAAACCGGTGCCGCCCGCGCCCAGGAAGGCGATCAGCAAATGCTGGTCGACCGTCGACACGAACTGGAACTCGCTGATGTTGTCGCCGTGGGGCGCGGACGCCTGCTCCGGATCGATGCCGCCCGAGGCGCCGTGCATGCCGGTGCCGTACAGGTCGGTCAGCGCCGCGGCGGCGGTCGCGCTCAACCCGAGGGCGGCGCCATCGGCCGGGGCCGCGCCGGCATAGGTGTTCAGCTGGTTGTCGCCGGCCGTACCATTGCCAGGTTTCAATGCGAAGCTGGCGGCGTCGAAGCGGTTGGAGGCCACGGCAGCGCCCTGGGCGAAGCCGCCGGTGCTGGTGGCGGTGAAGCCGACCAGGGTGCCTTTGGCGCCGATGGCGTTCGCGGTGGCGACCGCTTCCATCTGCTCGCCGCTGGCGCGGGCGCTGGCGTTGCTTACGCCGCCCAGCAACGACGTTTCCGCCGTGGCGCGCGCCGAGGACAGGCGCGGGCTGAGGACGTAGTTGTAGCCGCTGAGGGCCTGGGCCGCGACGGTGACGGTGCCGCTGCCGGAGGCGCCATAGGCGTTGGCGGTGGCCTTGCCATAGCCGTTCTGGCTGCCCCATGCCGGCGCGAACGCGCTGCTCGCAAGCGCGTTCAGCGTGACCGAATGGGCGCCGCTGGTGACGCCACGGGCGATGGCCTCGGAGCTGCCGCTTTCGGTGTAGATGTACTCGAACACGCCGCCTTGGGCCTGCGCGGTGCCGGTGATGTTGCCGCCGGTGTTGATCAGCAGGTTGGCTTGCGCGTTTTGGCTGCCGCCGCTGCCGGACGCGTAGGCGCCGGCCGTCACGGCGGCCCGTCCGCCCGTCGTACCCGCGTTGACCACGGTGCTCGCCTTGGCGTTGCCCTCGTGGCCGCGCGGCGCGGAAGGATCGCCCAGGCCGGCGATGGCCCTGGACTCCACATTGACCGCGCGCGCGCCGGTGGTGGCCACGTTCACGTTGCTGTTGGCGTTGCCGCCCCGCGCGTAGCTGCTGCCGCTGGCGCCGGCGCCGACCAGTTCCAGCGTGGCGCTGGCGTCGCCGTCCTGATATTCCCAGCTGTGGAACCAGCCGCCCGCCTGGCCGCCCACCGCGCGCGCGCTGCCCGTCGCCAGGCCGCCGGCGTTGATCGTCAACAGGCTGGTGGCGCTGGCGGCGACCGTGCCGCCGTATTGGCCGCCCTGGGCCTCGGCCGTTCCCGACACCGCCGCCTTGCCGGCCAGGCTGGCGATGGCGGTGGCGCTGCCGGCGTCGCCGCCCACGCCGCCAAAGCTGATACCGTTGGCAATGTCGCCGCCGATGGCCGTGACGCTGCCGTCGACATTGGTGCCCGCGCGGGTCGACGTCAGATACAGTTCGGCCCGGCCGTTGCCGGCCGCCGGACTGGCGACACCCGTGAACCCGCCGGCATTGCCGCCCTTGGCGCTCACGGTGCCCTTCAGCGCGCTGGCCTGGCTGTCGCTGAGCCTGAGCACCGATCCGGCATTGCCGCCGACGTTGTTGGTTGGCGAAGCCGGCAGGTCCGGCGGACCGCCGGCGCCAGTCGCCTCGCCGCCGTTGCCGCCTATCGCGTGCTGCAGCAGGGACAGCGCGCCACGGGTCGCGCCGGCCACCATGTTTTCCAGATAAACGGCCGCGCCGGCGCCGGCCGGTCCGTAGACGTTGTTGGCGCTGCCGCCATTGCCGCCGGTCGCCTGCGCCAGCACCGACACATTGCCGGTGACCGAGGAAGCCGATGCGCGGGCCGTGGCTTTGCCGCCGTCGCCGCCGCGGCCGCCGAACATCACATTCGTGGCGCCGCCATTACCGCCGGTCGCGTAGGCCTTGGCCGATACCGCGCCGGACACGGAGACGGCGTTGGCAACGCCGGAGGCGTTGCCGCCGGCGCCGCCGTGGCCCAAGGTTGGGGCCATACCGAAGGCATACTGGTCGCCCTCGCCCACGAGGCCGCCGTTGCCGCCGAAGACGTTGGCCTCGGCGGTCGCGCCGCCGGTCAACGATGCCGCGTTGACGCGGCCGGTCGCCGCCGCCCCGGCCCCGCCGTTGCCGCCGATGCCGCCCGGGCCGCGCTGGCAATAACCGTAAAGACGACAATCGTCGCTGTCGGGATCGAGCACCTCGCCCGGCAGGCCTGTGCCGCCCATGCCACCGTTACCGCCGGTCAAGGTCAAGCGGTTGAAAGCGCCGGCGCTCAGGGAGGTGTCGGTCAGGTCGGGGGCCGCGCCACCCTTGCCGCCGTTGGGCGCCGTGGTGGTACCGGGCGTGCCGACCACGCCGTTGGCGCCGGTGACCGTACGGTCGAGCGCATACGCCTGGCTGACCACCAGCGACAACAGCAGCGGCGCAATGCCGGCGATGTAGCGCGAAGGTTTGACCGAGGATGTCCGTGACTTCGATGTATTCATTAATCTGGCCCCAAGTAGTGTTTTAAGAGATATGGACGGCAGTAACCGCCAGCACGATGATATTGCCAAGAAAACCATCTTATCTTATTTTAATTGTAAAATTTGTAACGTGCCAAAATTATCTTGTTACGGCGGCGGGCGACCAGCACCAGGGTGCCCAGGCCGAGCGCCAGCATCAGCCAGCTCGACGGTTCCGGCACCGGCGACACGCCGGCGCCGGCGCCGACCACGTAGTTGAAGGCGAACGCGCCCGGCTGGAAGTAGGAGTAGGTCGACGACACCCGCACGTCCTGCGCGCCGGCGCCGAACAAGCCAAGGTCGAGCACATGGTCGTTGAAGAACAGCATGGCGTCGTCGGCCGAGGTGAACAGCCGCGAGAACAGGCCGACGCCGTTGTTGGTGATCGACAGCTCCAGCGTGTCGAAGCCGTCGGCGAACGTGGCCGACACGAAACCGAGCAGCAGGTGCTGGCCGGCGACGCCGTCGAAGCCGAACTGGCCGCTGGCCGTCAGCCGTGCCGGCACCGGCATCCACCAGTCCGTCACCAGCGCGGCCGTGTCGGAGCTGAACGCCTGCATGCCGACACCGGCCACCGAGGTCATGGCCGCCGTCACGACCGGCCCCAGTCCGGCGATATCGCCGGCCGCGTGCGGGCCGGCGCTAACGTTCGACACCACCACCTGCCCGGCGCCGCCGTGGCCGGCCAGCCGGAACCCGTCCGCATCGTAATAGTTGGCGCCCGACGCGCTGCTCGTCACGCTGAACTGGGTGCTGGCCGGCCAGTCGCCCAACACCGGACCGGCCGCGCCGCTCACCCGCACCGCGCCGCCGGCGCCGATGCCGCTGGCCGATGCCAGCGCCTGGGCGTCGCCGCCCCAGGCGGTGGCGCGGGCGCTGCCGCGACCGCCGCGCGCGAGGTTGACCGCCGTGGCCGACGCGGTCGCCGCGCCGTAGGCGTTCCATTGGTAGACCCGGGCGCCGCCGCTGGCGCGCGCCTCGGCCGAGACGTTGACCACGCCGCCGCCGGACTGGCCGAAGGCGGTGGCGCTGGCGCTGCCGCTGGTAATCGGAATGCCCTCGATGAAGCCGGTCTGGCCGGCGCGCGCGATGGCGCTGATCGCCACCGAGTGATTGCCGCCGGTGACACCGCGCGCGCTGCTGGCGACGGCCCCGACAGACGGCGGCGAACCGTACCAGCCCCACAGCGCGTCGCCCGAGCGGGCTTGGCTGACGCCGTCGATGTCGCCCGAGGCGATGACGTCGAGCATGGCGGTGGCCGGCGCGCTGCCGGTCGAATCGTAGCTCGACGCGTCGACCCGCGCCTTGACACTCGCCGTGCCGGCGGCCCCCGGGCCGACCCCGGATGCCACCACCACGCCGGCGTCGCCGTAGCCGCGCGCGCTGGCGCTCACATCGACGCCCTGCGCGCCGCTGGTGCGCGCGGTCAGGCGGCTGGTCGCGCTGCCGCCCTCGGCCGTGGCGGCGCCCTGCGCACCGGCGCCGACCAGCACGACGACCGCGTGGGCCCGGCCGTTACTGGGCAGGTAGTAGTTGTTCTCGGCGCCCGTCTGGCCGCCGGTGGCCCAGGCGCTGCCGCGCGCCATGCCCCCCGCCGAGATCGTCAACGAGGCGGACGCGTCGCCGCCGTTGCCGCCAAACGTGGACGGACCGCCGCTGCCACCGTAGGCCGCCACGCTGCCGCGCACGTCGGCCAGTCCGGTCAGCACGGCGACCGCGTCGGCCATGCCGCCGTTGCCGCCGCCGACGTAGCTGCTGCCGATGCCGCCGAAGGCTTCGACCGTGCCGTCGACGACGGCGCCGGCGGCGCTCGATGTCAGGTCCAGCAACGCCGTACCGGTGCCGCCGGCATAGCTGAAGTTCAATGCCAGGCTGCCGTCGCCGCCGACCGCCGACACGTGCGCCGTCACGCTGGCGGCCGTGGCGTCGCTCAAGGTCAGCGCCGAGCGGGCGTTGGCGCTGCGCACGCCATCCGGTGGCACCGGGTTATAAGGATCGGCGACGCCACTGGCGCCGGCGCGGCCGGCGACGGCGCGCTGCACCAACGTCAGGTCGCCGCCCGTGCGCCCCGCCACCGCGTTGATCTGTTCCACGTCTGCCGCAAGACCGCCGCCGCTGCCGAGGAAAGCCGTCGGCTGGCCACCGTCGCCGCCGCGGGCTTCGGCGTGGACGCGGACTTTGCCGGTGTCCGATTGGCCGTAGGCGGTGGCGTTGGCGCTCCCGCCGGCGCCGGACACGCCCTGCGGGCCGGCGAAGCTGCCACCGGCGCCGCCGACGGCCAGTGCCGTGACGTTGACCGATGCGGCGCCGCCCACGATCGCCGAGGCCGAACTGCTGGCGGCGCCACCATTGCCACCGGCGCCGGAAGCGCCGTAAATCGGATTGGACGGTCCGAAGATCTCGCCGTTGTCGAGCATTTCCGCCAGCCCGCCGGGCGCACCGCCAGTGCCGCCGCGGCCGCCATAGACCAGCGCCGCCACCACCGTGTCGAACGCCGCCGAGGTGCTGGTGGCGATGGCGCCGCTGGCCGATCCGCCGAACCCGCCGGCGCCGCCGTTGCCGGCAAAGACAGTCTCGGAACGCGCGCCGCCGGCGCCGCCGTCGCCACCGGCGCCACCGTACAGCGTCAACGTCAGCGCCGCCTGTGCCTGTCCGAGCGCGGCCGCCAACGGGCCGCCTGCGCCGCCGGCCCCGCCATGCTGTCCGGGCGCCGCGCCGATCAGGCCGGATGCGCCATCAACGCCGGTGTAGACGATATCGGCCGCGTAGGCCTGGCTGACGGCGAGCGTCAGCAACAGAGGGACCAGGTTTTTCTTAAGGTGCGATGCCAGCGTAGTCGTCATGAGGGAGGTATCCGATAATTGATTGCAGGGAATTGCAATTATATTATCATGATTGGCATATTTATAATGCGCTAAAACCTCCCGGTAAGCGACGGCAATTAACGCGCCAGCTGTTCCAGCTTGCGGTCGATGAACGCCAGCAATTCCGGCGTCATGCCGGGCGCCGCCCGCGCCCGCGTATAGGCTTCGCGCGCCTCCGGCAGGTGCTGGTCGGCCTGCAGCGAAATGGCCAGGCCCATCCACCAGACGCCGTTGCCCGGCGCCAGTTGCAGCGCGGCGCGGTAGTAGCGTGCCGCTTCGGCGTGACGCTGCTCGCGCTGCAGCACACCGGCCAGGAAGGCCAGGTAGTCGGCGCTGTTGCCGGCGTACGGCAGGGTTGTCATCAGTGTTTCGAGCGCCGGCCCGCCGCGTTCCAGTTGCAGCCGCGCCAGCACCATCGCCAGCCCCGGCTGGCGCGGATCGATGCCCAGGGACAGGCGCAACTGGCGAATCGCCTCGTCGGCCCGTTTGTTTTCCAGCAGCAGGCTGACGTAGGTTTGGCGCGCCGCCTCGTTGCGTGGATCGATCTCGAGCGCGCCCTCCAGATCGGCCATCGCCACGCTCAGGCGGCCTTCCTGCAAGGCCACCAGCGCGCGCCGGTAGGCGCCGTCGGATTCGAGCTTGGGTGTCAGCTCGCGCCGGCTCACGCCTTCCGTTTGGGCCGGCTTGCGTACGGGACGGTGCGCCTCGTGGTCGGACAGCGGGCGACGGGGCTTGGACGCGATGGCTTCGTCGGCTGCGGCCACGGCGCCGGACGACGGGGCCGCCGGTGCCGCCGCGCGGACCGGTACGGACTTGGCCGGCAAGCCGTCAAGTTGCGCCGGCTGGATGGCTTTGGCTACCGGTTCGGCGGACGGCTCAGCGGCCGGCGCCGCCAGTTCCGGCGCCGCCGGCTTGACCGTCTCGACCACGGGCGGCGCGGCGACGGCGCCCGGAGGACGCTGGTTGACCACCACTTTCGGCACCGGCGCCGGCGGCGCGCGATGGCTCTGCCAGTACTGCCAACCATACCAGCCGCCGGCGGCCAGCACGGCGGTGGCCGCCATGCCCGCGCCGGCCAGCATCATCGGCCGGCGGTCGCGTTCCGGCGCCGGCACCGCCTTCAATTCCTGGGAATGGATCGCGCCGTCGCCGGCGCCGCCGCGCTTGTCCAGATCCTGCAGCATTTTATTGATCAGGCTCATTTGGTCAGCGCCCACGTCAAGCCGCACGCCGCGACCAGCACGCTGACGCCGGCGGCCAGCCACGGCCAGCGCACGCCGGCGCGCGCGCCAACCACGCCGTTGGTGTCGTGCGCGGCCAGGTTGACGTGGCGGCGCGTGACCTGCTGCCTGCCCTCGCCAAAGCACAGCATCAACGACTTGTTGGCCATGATGTTGACCAGCCGCGGAATGCCGCCGCTGGCGCGGAACAGTTTGCCAATCGCGCCGCGGCTGAACAAGCGCCCGCCCGTGTAACCGGCCACGCGCAGACGGTGCGCCAGATAGTATTCGATGTCGTCCCGGCTCAGCGGGCCGAGGTGGTAGTGAAACGTGATCCGCTGCGCCAGCTGGCGGATCGAGTTGGCCTGCAAATGCTGGTTCAGCTCCGGCTGGCCGAACAGCACGATTTGCAGCAGCTTGCGCTTTTCCGTCTCCAGATTGCTCAGCAGCCGCAACGCTTCCAGGCTCTCCACCGGGATCGCCTGCGCCTCGTCGAGCAACAGCATGACCTGCTTGCCGGCGTGCGCCAGTTCGATCAGGCGGAACGTGATCGACTTGAGCATCTGGTGCTGGTCGACATCGCGCGCCAGGGTCACCTCCAGCTCGTCGGCCAGGGCCAGCATCAGGGTGCGCGGCTCCAGGTAGGGATTGGGAATATAGGCGGTGACGAATTCCGGCCCGACCGTGGCGATGAACTTACGGCACAGCAGCGTCTTGCCGGTACCGACCTCGCCGGTGATCTTGATGAAGCCCTCGCCGCTCTTGGCCGCCACCAGCAAGGTGTTCAGCGCCTCCTGAGAGTGCGGGCTGGTGAAGAAGTAGCTGGTATCCGGCGTGATGCTGAACGGCGCCTCGCGCAGGCCGAAGTGTTTGCTGTACATGGTCAATTGCGCTCCCTGGCGCGGCGCGGATCGAGCTCCTTGATGCGGCGTCCGCTATCAAGCAGGTCCTGGTTCCAGTCGGAGCTCGATTCGACGATGGTCGGCTTGATCAGCACCACCAGCTCGCGCTTCTGGATCACCTCGCCGGTGGCGCGGAACAGCGCGCCGACCACGGGAATGTCGCTCGCGCCCGGCACGCCGGATCGGTCGGACGTCGTCGCCTGGCGCATCAAGCCGCCGATGGCCACTACCTGGCCGTTCTGGCCGCGCACCATGCTGTCCATCTCGGAGGTCGACGACGCCGCCAACGGCAGGCTGAAGTTACCCAGGGTGCCCAGATTCACACCCTTGTTGACGGTCGACACCTGGCTCACCGACGGGTGCACATGCAAGATGATGTTGCCGTGATCGTCGATCTGCGGCGTCACGTCCAGCACCACGCCGGAGAAGAACGGCTGCAAAGTCAGCGTCGGCGTGGTCACGCCGTTGCCGTTGCCGCTGGTCGTCGTCGTGGTGCTGATGCCGGTGACGAAGAACTCGTCGGTGCCGATCTTGAGCAGCGCCTTCTGATTATTCAAGGTCGCGATGCGCGGGCTCGACAAGACGTGCACGGTGCCCTGTCCTTCCAGGAAGGAAATCAGCGCCGCGAAATTGCTGGTCTGGAAGGCCAGGCCGAATAGCGAGCCGACCGCGTCGGATACGGCGCCGAGCGACGCGCCCGGCACGGCCACGGTGCCGGCGGGGCCGGAGCTGGTCAGCGAACCGGTGGCGCTCACGCCCAGCGGCGTCAACGATGAGCCCGGTTGTACCAGTCCGGCCGAGATGCGGCTATTCGTGCTGAGCTTGCCGAAGGCGGCCCAGTTGATGCCGCTCTGGAAGTTGCTGTTCAACTCCACCTCAAGGATCTTCGCCTCCAGGATCACCTGGCGGTCGACCGACAACTGGGTCGCGCGCAGGTACTGGTCGACGTTGCGCAGCTCGTCGGGCATGGCGCGGATCACGATCACGCCCGACTGCGGGCTGATGGTCACGCTGCGGCCTTCCTTGCCAGGCTCGATGATCGCCTCCAGCGCCGTCTTGAGCTCCAGCCAGAAATCGCTGCCGGATGTGGTTTGCACATTGGCCGCGTCCCGCTGGCTCTGGTTGCCGCCGGAGTTGTTGCCATTGTTACCGTTGTTACCCGAGTTGTCGTTGTTATTGTTCGAGTTATTGTTGTTGCCCGAATTGTTTTGCGACCCGCTGTTGCTGGTGCCGGCGCTCGCCACCGACGTCGACGACACGCGCAGGCTCGACACGCCCTTGCGGATCGCCGTCAGGTAATTGACCTTGAACATCTTGGTCTGCATCGTCAACGGACGGATGTAGATGCGCGTGCCGTCGATCTTGTAGTCGTAGCCGTACAGCTCGCGCACCGCGTCGAGCGCCTCGACCAGGGTGACATCCTTCAGGTTGGCGGTGATGGTGCCCGTCACCTCCGGATTGATCAGCATGTTGTAGCGTGTGCCGGCCACGATGGAGTTGAAGAACTGCTGCACCGGCACGTTGTTGAACGACACGTTGAAGCGCTCCTCCAGCACCGCGCGCGCCTTCGGCAACTGCTCGGCCAGCTGCGACACCGGCGGCAGCAAGGCGCTCGCCACGGCGTCGGCCTGCGCGGCGGCCGGCGGCTTGGCCTTGAGCGCCGTCTCGACCTCGGCATTGATCTTGTTGTAGGTATCGCGCTTGGGCGGCGTCGAGCAGCCGTTCAGCAGCAGCGTCGTCAGGATGGCGATGGTCAGTATTTTTTGCATATGCATTCGTTTAACGTTGATGAACGGGCGTTTTGCCGCCCGTTCCGGTATCGGGGAACAAGGTCAGCACCTGTTTCTCCCGTCCGCGTTGCAACACCACTTGGTTCTTGCCGATGTTCACCAGCACGGCGCCGTTGAGCTTGTCGCCCTTGCGCAAGGTCTGGCCGTCGATCACCGCCACCTCGCGCCCGCGCGTGCCGATCAGGATCGACTGCAAGCGCGGGCCGGCGCTGACGACCGGCGCATCGGCTGCACCCGGCGCCAGCAGGCGCGCTTCCGGCGGCGGCTGGGTCGGATCGGCAAGGGTCTGCGCTTGCGGCGTCGGCGCGGCCAGAACCAGCGCCCACAACGTCCCGGCCAACCAAGCGCGTTGTACGGCGGCGCTCATAGCTTCATCCATTTCTGGTCCAGACTCAGCGTGTATAAGGTCAAGGTCAGGCGCGAGTTCGGGTACTGCTGCGCGTCCAGGCTGGCCTTGCCCCAGAACAGTTGAACCGGCAATGCCTCCAGCGCGGCCATGTAGCTGATCATGTCCAGGTAGCTGCCCTGCAAGACGATTTCCACGCCGTGCCGATACAGCAGCTCGCGCGGCTTCTGCGCGGCGGCTGGCGGGGGTGGCTGATTTGGCTGGGCCGGGGCGGCCACCGGCGCGGCGCCGCCGGCAACGGGTGGCGCGGATGCGGCGAAGCTCTCGTTCATGCCCGTGACCGGCAAGGTTTTCATCGCCATCAAACGCAACTTCCCATGGCCGCTGAGCAGGTTTTCCAGCAACGGCGCGATCTTCTCCGGCGCCACCAATCCTTTTTGCACCGCCAGCAAGCCCGCGCTGATGCGGTCGATCTCGGCACGGGCCGCCAGCAACCGGGCGCGCTCCTGGGCATCCGGGTCGAGGTTGAAGCCTTGCGCCTTGGCCGTGATTTCCAGGTCGATGCCGGCGATCTGGTTTTGCTGCTGTTTGATCTGCGCCAGCAGCAGTTTTTGCTTCGCCAGCATCGGCTCGACCGCCATCGTAAAAATCAGGAACAGGATCGCCGCCGTCACCGCCACGAACACCATCGCCCGCTCGCGCAAGGTCATCGCGTCCAGCTTGGTGCTCAGCTTCAGCCATTGCTGTTGCAGTGGTTGCTTCATTGCTCGGCCCTCGCCACGGCTGTCGATTGCAGGCTGAATTGCACGAAAGGCGCCGTGGTCGCCACCGGTGCGGCGGGTGCTGGCGCGGCCGTCGGAGCGGCTGCACCGGTCCCGGGAGGCGGCGCGGCGGCCGGCATCAGTTGCGCGTCCGGCCGTGAAATATCGAGGCTGGCGAAACTCTTGCCGTGCATAACCCGCTCCGACTTCAAGCGAGCGATGTAGGCCGGTATCAAGGTCGGCTGCATCGCGCGTCCCTGGACGCCGATATCGTTGCCCGCGCCGACGATGGACACGCCGGTCAACCACAGCCCGCTGACGTTCTGCCGCGAAAACGCGCGGAAATATTCCGCATAGCCAGCCGCGTTGCCCAGCGTGCCGTCGCGCAGCACCGCTTCCACTTGTTGCAGCGACTTCAGTTCCGATTCGGCCTGGGCGACCTCGGTCGCGATGGTGGCGCTTTTCTGGCGTGGCGCGAACTGCTTGTTGGCCTCCACCAGGCGGCGCTCGCGGTCGGCCAACAAGGTTTTGCCCGATGCCGCCGAGCGTTCCAGATCGGCCACGCGCTGGCCGGCGTACCACGTCAGCAGCAGCGCGCCGGCGACGATGACGCCCAGCGCCTCGGCCATCGGCAACGCCGTGAACACCTTCTTCTGCTTGAGGAAGATGGGGTTGAACAGGTTGATCTGCTGGCTCACAGCACCACCTCCTCGTGACGCAGGGCCGCGCCCAGGGTCAGGAAGAAACGCTGCTGCTGCTCGACGTCCAACAGCGCCGGCGCCTTGCTCAGATCGAACACATCCTCGAGCCCCATCGCCTCGACCGGCATGTACAGGTTGGCCGCCAAATACTCGTGCAAGCCCTGCGCGCCGGTCGGCGCCAGCAGCAGCTTGATCACGTTGACGTAGTTGAACTGGCGGTCGAAGTGATCCAGCGAGCGCTGCAGCTCAAGGGTGATCTTGTCGAAGCAGGTCTGCTGCTTGTCGGTGTCCGGTTCCAGCAACTGCGGCAAGGTCACGTCGATGCGGCGCGACAGGTACAGCTCGCCCTTGAAGGTGATCGTCAGCAGGCCGCCGTCGCCGTCGAACGACAGCATCGCCAGGCCCCGGCCCTCGGTCTCCAGCAACGCCGAAATATTCCGCTGCGCCATTTCCGGGATATCGATGACGTTCAGTTCGATCTTCGCCTCGGCGAACAGGCCCTGGCGCGCCTGGATCAGCGCGTTGCGCGCGGCGATGGCGAACATCGAATGGGCGCGCGACGGCGCGTTCGGGTCGATAGGGATGTCGAGCACGTCGATCGTGGCGTCGTCGACATGGAAATCGAGCATATCCTTCAAGCGCCAGCGCACCGCCGTTTTCAATTCATCCTGTGGGACGTTGGGGGCGTCGACCGTCAGCATCTGGTACTCGCCGCCGCTCAGCATCGTGCCGAAAAGGAAATTGGCGGCCTTCAAATCCTTGCTCACTTTTTCCAGCGATTCGGATGACAGGCTGGCATTGGACGGATAGAACGACGAAAGCTCGACCACCGCCTTGGCGTCGCGCACGCGCTGCACGCGGCCAGCGCAGATGCCGTCGCGGTGGAACGAGACAGTCAACCAGCCATCCTTCTTTTTGCTTCTTTTGAGGAATCCCATACCAGCGACCTAAATGGTTACCAGCACACGAAGTTTACGCGCTAGTTGGTTGATTATATTCAAGTTACACCGCTCGTTTGCCAAAAATTAATAGTAATGCCACAAAAACACACACATTGTCATGTGGCTTGTTTCTTTATAGCTGCGCATTGATCGTTCGTTGCACATAGTCGGGACCGGGGACGGCGTTGTTCGGGCACGCACCGTTAGGGCCGGGCTGGTTGCAGGCGCTGACGGTGATCCTGATGCCGTTAGCGGTCGGATCAGCCTGCCCGGCTGCTGGGTTGCCGTATCCGGCAGCGGGAGCTGTACAAGTCACGGTTACGGTAAAGGCCGACAAAGTTGGGGCCGGCAAGCCAAACGAAATCGCAATTGCCGGTGTTAGCCCACAGCCGAGGGGATCTGCGGCCAATCCGCCCCCCGTTTGCAAGCTTGTAAACAGCGCCCATTCCATACCCGCCCGCGCCGCCTGATACGCGCGCGCGCCCTGCTCGTCCTGCGACGCGCTGGCTTGCTGCGAGGTCGTCAGCGACACCACGGCAACCGCCAGCCCGGCGAGCACCACCAGTAGAAAGATGGCCGTCACCAGCGCGACGCCACCCGACTTTCGGATCATCCGCAGCTTCATGGCGTATTGTCCACATGGATTTGATGCGTCAGCGTGACGATTTCCACGGCGTTGCCGCCATTGACATCGGGGCGGCCCAGCACAAGATTCAAACCTATCAGCGCGGCCTGCTGGTTGCCGAAACCGTTGATGGAGAAATTGCAAGCGACCACGTTGTTGGCCAGTAGATCGCCGGCGGCGGCAGTGGGAGTAGGCTGGGCAGCGAAAAAGTTGGCCGCCACGGACCGCGTCAAGGTGCCCCTGCCGTTCGCCAGCCCCTGGCAGCGAAAGGTCACCGGCTCCGTGACCACTTGGAACCGCTGGCCCGGCGAAGTATTTGGATTGGGAGACGCAAACGGATTGCGGCCATTGCCAGCCGAGTCACCATCCAGATACCGCTCATAAGAAATGGTACGGGGGCCGGCAGCAGTAACGCGCGCGAGATTGGTGCGCGAATAGGCGTCGGCACCGACATTGGCAAAGCCGGGACCAAGGTTATAGATGACGATATAGTTATTTGCCGCCCCCGAAAAAGTGAGTGTAGGCATCGGCCCGATCACATTGAACGGCAATGCGACAGGGTCTATGAAGCTCAACGGCGTACCGTTGGCGGTATTGTCCTCGACCGACAGATACTGGCCACCGGAAATAGTCGGAATAAACTCCAACCACCAGACACCATTATTCACCGTCAGGCGCACGCTGTTGGGCAACGCGGTGCGCAGTTCGCGGGCCATGCGGCGCAACGCCAGGTCGGCCGCGTCGCTTAGCTCGGCACGCGCGGCGGCGTCGGTATAGTTCTGCACTGGTCGACGAATGAACAGCACCATGATGCCAGCCAGAATGCCGGTGACGACCATGACGACAACCGCTTCCACCAGCGTGAAACCGCGCTGGTGAATCGCAAACTTCCGTAAATGTCGAAGGCTGGTTTTCATGGGCTTAGTAGGTCGGCGCGTACCGCGTGCGGTAGCCGTCCAGCTGAATAGTCAAGCCGGGGCCGTATGTTGTGACGATAGTGATGCGCAATACCTGAAGGTTGTTGGCCGCGGATACGATGTTGCGTCCGTTCGGTCCGAGGGCGCCATTGCCGTTTGGCGAGCCGGCTGGACCCAGCACGTTGACTTCGACCGTCGTCGTTATCGGCCCCAGCGAGTTGTTTCCCATGACGTCGAGGCCCAGCGCACTGCCGTTTACATCCCGATCCACGCCGTTCGCATCGGCGAAGCTGGGCTGGGGTGTCCCAGGCTGCGTCACATAATCGGCGACGCTGGCATAGGGACGCCGCGCGCCGTTCGGACGCTGACCAAACGCCGCGACTCCCCCAGGCGTGGCGCACCCGTCTTGCGTAGTTGCCGCACCGTAGTTGGCGTCGGTGGGCGCGCAAAAAGTAAGGCCGGCCGATTGCACTTCCTCCATGTAGGCCTCGGCGATCAGCATCGCCTGCTTGCGACGCAGCGGATCGGCGCTGGACTTCGTGCCGATGTTCAGAACGCCGATAATGCCGGCGGCGGCCACGCCCATGATCACCATGAACAGCACAAGTTCGATGATGGTGAGGCCACGCTGGCGTTTAGAAGACATAGCCAGTCTCTGCTACCACCGTGACCCGATAGACGCTGCCGCCGCTAGTGCCGCTGGTGAAGGTCAACGTCAATGGCCCGACAAAGCTCGAGAATGCATTAAGCGCGACATCGTAGTTTAAGGGACGGCCCATAGGGTCGAAAGAGAAAATGCCGTTGGCTGGCGTGCCGGCGACGGCCATGTTAGCGGGCGTGCCTTCGCACATCCAGTTAGCGACATAGACGTTGCCGAGTGTGCAGGCGGCGCGCGTTGCGGTGCTGCCGCTGTTGCTGCCGCCGGGCGCGAAAGCCAGGGCAGCGGCGGCGTTGCAGTTTGAGGTGAAACACACGGCAAATCTCGCTGGCGTCGCGACGACGAAGACTCGCCGGTTTTGTGCGATGGCGAGTTTCTGGGCGTAACGGATGAGGGACTTGGTCTGATCGGAATAGGCGCGCCCGGCGAACGTATCGCCATCAAAAAACCGCGACGCACCGATGGCACCGAGGATGCCAATGACGATTATCACAACCACCAGTTCGACCATCGTGAAGCCAGCATGTCGCCGTCCAGCCCTGGTAGTATCTGAACGGCGCCGCAACACTGACGTTTTCACCGCCGCCCCGGAATACAGCGATTACTGGCAGTTGTTCTGCGTAGGCAGAGCCGAAATAACCGGGGGCGTGTTCGCATTTACGGCGGCGGTATAGGAGATGAAGCAGTTCACCGCACGGGCAGTACCGGCCACGCTGCCAGGAATGACGACAAAACCATTGGCGGGAATTGCCGGCGTTGTCCCGGTGGCTGCGGCTCCGGCAACGCTTGGGAGGACCGTGTAATCAGGAGCCACCAAACCGGCTGCTGTCGCGGTCTCGATCGCGCCATTGGGATAGCCATTGGCAACGGTAACGATAATGCTCTCATTGGTAAAGGTTCCCTGATTAGGTTGCACCAGTGATTGACCGTGAACCATGGCAACTGTGCTTCCCAACGCTCCCCGAGCGGCGCCCAAGGCTGCCACTCGCGCATCACCGCCCAAGTTCGCAAAACGTGGCAACGCGGTCGCCGCCAGAATGCCGAGGATCACAATCACGACGATCAATTCGATCAGCGTGAAGCCCGACTGCGCTGCTGGTTTACGGAATGCGCTCATCGCTGCCTTGTTCATTTTCACTTCTCCAAGTCGTCCATTAAGTTGAAGAAAGACGGCGCGGATTGCGTCAGTCTCTCACTTGCTCAAAGGCCACACCGAGGGGTTCTGGTGCGCCTGACGGCTTGGCGGGGCTATGGGGCAAGCGAAGTAATTTTACCTTGAATTTCAAACGTTTCGTGGGAGCATCTAAAAATCCGCGGCTAATATTTAACAAAAAAATCACGGATTTATCACTTCGATCAAACGCCCAATTTCCTTCGCCGATGTCGGCGTCGCTAGGGGAAAAGTACTCGCCGACATAATTGGCAGGCTTGTCTTTCAGCCAATCAAACGGATTTTGTTCGGCCAACATGGTTAAATCTATCGTTCCACCGGGCAATTTCCCGTGCGCAACCTTAATTTCTAAGGCAGTTCGCACATTCGCCACCGTCATTCGCATGGCGGCCTCGTTCGCCTCGCCCTGATAATGCCAAATTCGTTGCAGCAAAACCGTGGTCAAGATGCCCACAATTACGACGATCAACGCGAATTCCAGCAAACTGGCGCCGCGTTGTTTCTGCGTCACAAATGTTGGTAAGAAAATCAACTAACGCCTCGTTTCCGGCATCACTTATGCAAGGCGGCTTTGCCCAAGTCCCAAATCGGCAGGAAGATGCCCAGCGCCAGCACCAAAACCATCATCCCGAGGAAGACAATGAGGATAGGCTCGATCTGCGCCGACAGCGTCTTGAGCTCGTAATCGACCTCGCGCTCGTACATCTGCGCGATCTCGTCCATCAAATCGTCGATCGAACCGCTCTCCTCGCCCACCGCGATCATTTGCAGCACCACCGGCGTGAACACGCCGGCGGCGGCGGCGGTCCGCAGAATGCTGTCGCCGCGCTCGACGCCGTCACGCATTTGCTCGACGCGGGCGCACAGGTAGGCGTTGTCCACCGTCTGCGACACCACCGTCAACCCTTGCACGATCGGCACGCCGCTGCGGTTGGCCAAGGCAAAGCTGCGGGCGAAACGCGCCATCGTGGCCTTGAGGATGATCTTGCCGGCGACCGGAATCTGCAGTTTGAACTTGTCCCATTGATACAGGCCGCGCTGCGTGCCGACCCAGGCGCGGAAGCCCCACACGCCGGCGACGGCCGCCACCGCCATCATCGGCCAGTAGCGCACGGTGAAGTTGGATGTGCCTATCAGTATCCGGGTCATCAGCGGAAGCTCGGCATGCAGCGATTTGAACACGCCGACAAACGCCGGTATCACGAACATATTGACGACAATCATCGCCGCCACCATGGCCATCAACACGAAGCTCGGATAACGGGTGGCCGTCTTGACGCGCTCGCGCATGTCGCGGTCGAACTCAAGATGGTCGAACAAGCGCAGGAACACTTCCTCCAGCCGCCCGGTCATCTCGCCCACCCGCACCATCGACAGGTAGAACGGCGAAAACACGTCCGGATGCCGGCGCATGGCCGCCGACAGTTCGCGCCCCGAGTCCAGCGACTCGCGCAAATCCTTGATGACCTTGCCGAACGACTTGCTGACCGCCGACTCCTGCAAGCCCGCCAGTCCGCGCATGATCGGCACGCCGGACTTGAGCAAGGTATATAACTGGCGACTGAACAATTGCACGTCCATCGACGTGACCTTCTTCTCCAGCAGCCGCGCCAGCCAGCTCTCGCCATTGGCGGCGACGGCTTTTTGCGTGACGGTGATCTCGATCGGCGTCACGCCGGTGTTGAACAGTTGATCGGCGATGGCGCCGCTGTCCGGGCCTTCCAGCACGCCTTGCATCAGTTCGCCGCGCGCGTTACGGGCTTTGTAGGCGAAGAACGGCACGTCAATCCTCGGTCTGGTTACTGATGCGCATCGCTTCCGACACCGTCGTGCGGCCCTGCACCACCAGCTGCACCGCGTGCCGGCGCAAGGTTTCGCCGGCCATCTGCGTGGCCGCCACCTTCAGGAAGTGGGCCGGATCGGGATCGTTGGCGGCATCGACCACCGCCCGCGTCATCTCCAGCAGCTCGTAGACGCCGGTACGGCCGCGATAACCCATGCCGTTGCAATGCGAGCAGCCCTTGCCGTGGAAATAGCGCGCCTTGTCCACCTTGTCGTTCAGTTCCATGCTCAGCCACTCGCGCTCGGTCGGCGTCGGCTCGTACGGCGTGGTGCAGCTTTCGCAGATCATGCGCACCAGCCGCTGGGCCAGCACCGCCTGCAAGGAACTGCCGACCATGTAACGCGGCACGCCCATGTCCATCAGCCGCAGCGGCGTGCTCATCGCGTCGTTGGTGTGCAAAGTCGACAACACCAAGTGACCGGTCATGGCGGCGCGCAGGCCGATTTGCGCGGTTTCCTGGTCGCGCATCTCGCCGACGAGCACGATATCCGGGTCTTGCCGCAGCGCCGAGCGCAGCACGCGCGCGAAGTTCAGGTCGATCTTGTCGTTGACCTGCACCTGGTTGATGCCGGCCAGCCGGTATTCGACCGGGTCCTCGACGGTGATCAGTTTCTTCTCGACGGAATTGAGCTCCGACAGCGCGCAATACAAGGTGGTGGTCTTGCCGCTACCGGTCGGCCCGGTCACCAGCACCAGGCCGTTCGGACGCTGGATGATGGCGCGGAACTTTTCCACCAGCGCGCGCGGCATGCCGATGGCGTCGAGCCGCAGCTGGGCGCCGCCCTGGCTCAGCAGACGCATGACGACCGATTCGCCGTACTGGGTCGGCATGGTCGAGATACGCACGTCGATGCGCTGGTTGCGCACGCGCACGGCAAAGCGGCCGTCCTGCGGCAGGCGCTTTTCCGAGATGTCCAGGTCGGACATCAGCTTCAGGCGCAGCGCCAGCGACGGTGCGATCTTGATATCGGTTTCGGTCTGCAGGTGCAGCACGCCGTCGATGCGGAAGCGGATCTGCAGCCGCCCTTCCTGCGGTTCGATGTGGATGTCGGAGGCGCGCACCTGCGCCGCGTCGTCGAACACCGACTGCAGCAGCTTGACGATGGGCGCCTCTTCCAGGTTCGGATTGGCGGCCGCCAGCGCGCCGAAGTCGACCGAGACGTCGCCCAAGTCTTGTTCCAGCTCGCGCGCCAGGTCGGAGATATCCTCGGTGCGGCGGTAGATGCGGTCGATGACGGCCAGCACCTCGGTCTCGTTGACGACGGCCAGCTCGATGTTTTGTTTGACGATGCGGGCGATCTCGTCATACGCGAACAGGTCGGTCGGGTCGGACATGCCCACCAGCAGCACGCCGCGCCGGTCTTCCAGCACCAGCGCGCGGAAGCGGCGCGCCTGCGTCTCCGGCAGCATGCGGACGATCTCGGGATTGACGTTGAAGAACTTCAGGTTCAGGTACGGGATGTTGAGCTGGCGCGCCAGGGCGCCGGCGATCTGCTCCTCGGTGACGTAGCCGTTCTCGATGAACACGCGGCCGAGCTTGCGCCCGCTGCGCTTTTGCTCGGCCAGCGCCAGCCCCAGTTGTTCTTCCGACAGCAGCTTTTGCTGTACGAGAATTTCCCCCAGCCTGACTTTCTCCGGCCTTGCCATACCCGCTCCTGATTCTCAAAAACCTATTTGAACCGTTCAACCCGCACCCCGGCGACGTGGGGTCGTACCCTAAGGGGTACGACCCCGGGGTGGCTTGGGGTTCCAGGTTACTCATGATGCCGCACGACAACTTGCGGCCATTCTAGTGCAGATTACCCCACTTCCCCAATGCCAAGCTCGCCTATCTGCACAGGATGTCGCTTTCTTCGCACGAATGCGCTACAGTTGTGGTTCGTTTCCTGTGGCCACTATTCCCTTTCATGACCATACCCGCCCTGCGCTTGCAAGACGTCGTTCAAGGCTATGGCCAAACCAGCGTGCTGAGGGGCGTGAATCTCGCACTGCAAGCAGGTGAATGCTTCGGCCTGGTGGGCGTCAACGGCGCCGGCAAGACCAGCCTGATCAAATGCGTGCTCGATTTTTGCGCACTCGACGGCGGCGCCATCGACATCTTCGGCCAGCCGCACCACCGCCCCGCCAGCCGCCAGCCGCTCGGCTTTCTGCCGGAACGCTTCACGCCGCCGTATTACCTGACCGGCGCCGACTTCATCCGCTATCTGCTGACCCTGCAAGGCCTGCGCTACGACGCCGGCGAAGTCGGCGCGATGATGCGCGCCCTCGACCTGGACCCGGACGCGCTCAAGCGCACCGTGCGCGGCTATTCCAAAGGCATGACGCAAAAGCTGGGACTGGCCGCCTGCCTGCTCGCGCGCAAGCCCCTCTATATACTGGACGAGCCGATGAGCGGCCTGGACCCGAAGGCCCGCGCGCTGTTGAAAGAACAACTGCGCAGCCTGCACCGCGCCGGCAGCACCTTGTTCCTGACCTCGCACGCGCTGGCCGACGTCGATGAGCTGTGCGACCGCATGGCCATCCTGCACGACGGCCAGATCCGCTTTGCCGGCACGCCGGCCGAATGCCGCGACCGATACGGCACGGACAGCCTGGAACAAGCGTTCCTGACCTGCATCGCGTGAGCAGCATGTACCAATCCCACTTCCAGTTGCGCGAATCGCCGTTCGGCATCACGCCGAATCCGGCCTTTTTCTATTCCGGCAATACGCGCGGCGAAATCCTCGAAGCGTTGCTGTATGCGGTCTGCCACGGCGAAGGCATCATCAAGGTGACCGGCGAAGTCGGCGCCGGCAAGACCATGTTGTGCCGCATGCTGGAGAGCCGGCTGCCGCCGCATATCGAGGTCATCTACCTGGTCAACCCGAACCTGGACCCGGTCGAAGTCCAGTTCGCGATCGCTGCCGAACTCGGCCTGCCGACCCGGGGCTTCCGCGTCGACGAGGTCCAGCGCGGCCTCCATGCGCATTTGATCGAGCGCCACAGCCAGGGCCAGCAGGTCGTGCTGCTGGTCGAGGAGGCGCAAGCGATGCCGCTCGAGACCCTGGAGGCGATCCGCCTGCTGACCAATCTGGAAACGGCGCGCAGCAAGCTGCTGCAAATCGTGCTGTTCGGCCAGCCCGAGCTGGACGAGCACCTGGAACTGTCGAGCATGCGCCAGCTGCGCGAGCGCATCACCCACAGCTTCCACGTGCCGGCCATGGAACCGGGGCTGGTGGCCGAGTTCCTGGACTTCCGCCTGCGCGCGGCCGGCCACGACGGCCCGGCCGTGTTCAGCGCCGCCGCCGCCAAAATGATCGGCGACAGCTCCGAGGGCATCGTCCGCCGCATCAACATCCTGGCCGACAAGGCGCTGCTGGCCGCGTTCGCCGACGACGCCGACGTGGTCGACAAGCGCCACGTGCGGGCAGCGATCAGCGAATCGCCGTTCGGCCGGGGCCGCGCGGGCACATTGTTAAATCGGCGCCCGGGTCGCTACTTTAATCGCACTGTTGCAATCGGGTGTTTGCTGGGACTTTTAATTGGAGCAATATGCTTGAGCGTCCTTGCAGTGGCACCAAATTTGTAAGATCATGCTAGCTATATTGCATATGCACAACATCCTGCGTTCCCCCTGGGCCGGAAGAAACAATGAATAAACTAGCCTTGACCATCGTCCCCGTGGCTTGCAGTGTGTTACTTGGCGCCTGCGCCACGCGCAGCCTGCCGACCTCGCCCACCCACGTCAGCGAAGCGCCGCGTCCGGGCGGGTCGATCCCCGAGCCGGTGCGGCAAAGCGCGGTGCTGCCGCCGCCCAAGCCGACCGCCAAGGTCGAGACCTACAGCGTCACCGTGCACAAGGTGCCGGTGCAGTCGCTGCTGTTCGCGCTGGCGCGCGACGCCGGCCTGAACGTGGACGTCCATCCCAGCATCGAGGGCATGGTCACGCTCAACGCGCTGGACCAGACCCTGCCCCAGCTGCTGAGCCGCATCCAGCGCCAGGTCGACATGCGTTATGAAATCAACAATGGCACCCTGTCGGTGCTGCCGGACACGCCGGAATGGCGCAACTACAAGATCGACTACGTCAACATCGCGCGCAGCACCAGCAGCAGCGTCAGCATCGCGACGCAGATTTCGACCACCGGCGGTGGCGGCTCGAGCGCCTCCAACCCCGTCGGCGCGACAACGGCGGCCAGCGGTTCGAGTGGAAGCGGGAGCGGGAGCGGAACCAGTAGCGGCAGCAGCAGCGGCGGCAACCAGTCGAACAGCAACAGCGGCAGCAGCGCCGGCAGCAACAACTCGACGACCGTGGTCAACAACCGCTCGGACAATAATTTCTGGTTCACGCTGGAGAAGAACATCCGCGACATGCTGCGCAACACCAATCTCAGCGACAACCCGGTCGATCCGCTGGCCGGCGTGCAGCAAAACACGCCGGGCGGCACGCAGCCGGGCGGGCAAGCCCAGGCACAACAGGCGCCGGCGGCGTTCGACACCGGCGCCTTCGGCCAGTCGCGCAACAATAACAACCGTCCCAACTCGGTCATCGTCAACGCCGAGGGCGGCCTGATCGCCGTGCGCGCCACCAGCCGCCAGCACGAGAAAATCCGCGAGTTCGTCGATATCGTGCTGGGCGCGGCCAAGCGCCAGGTGCTGATCGAAGCGACCGTGATCGAGGTCCGCCTCAATAATAATTATCAGCAGGGCATCAACTGGTCGACCTTGTCGCGCTCGGGTCGCCTGGGCATGACGCAAGGCCAGGTCGGCACCGTCAACCTGCCCAGCGGGGTCAATCCGGGCACCAGCCCCGGCATTTTCCTGTTGAAGTACAACAATCCGCTTAGCGGCTTGGGCAATATCGCCGCGACCATCGAACTGCTGGAATCGTTCGGCAAGGTCAAAGTGCTGTCGAGCCCGAAAATCAGCGTGATGAACAACCAGACCGCGCTGCTCAAGGTGGTCGACAACAACGTGTTCTTCTCGATCAAGGTCACGCCGGCCGTGCTCGGGATCAACGGCACGCCGACCTCGCCGGCCACCTACGAGTCCAAGCTGGAGACGGTGCCGGTCGGCTTCGTCATGAGCGTGACGCCGCAAATCGCCGACAACGACGACGTCACCGTCAACGTGCGCCCGACCATCACCCGCATCGTCGGCACCGTGCTGGACCCGAATCCGGCCCTCGCCGACGCCAGGGTACAGAGCTTCGTGCCGGTGATCCAGGCGCGCGAGCTGGAATCGCTGATGAAGATCCCGAGCGGCCAGATCGCCGTCATGGGCGGCCTGATGCAGGACTCGGTCGACAACGCCAAGGACTCCGTGCCGCTGCTGGGCAGCGTGCCGGTTATCGGCGACCTGTTCTCCTACCGTAACGAGAAAAGCACCAAGACCGAACTGGTGATCTTCATGCGCCCGATCGTGGTCAAGGACGCCAGCGTCAACGGCGACTACAAGGACTACCGCTACCTGCTGCCGGGCGAAAAACCGGATAACGAGCCCTACCCGGTGCCGACAGCGCCCCCTGCCCCCACCACCAACGGGAACGGATCATGAGCTTACTGATGCAGGCGCTAAAGAAGGCCGAGCGCGCCAAACAAAGCTCGGCGGTCGAGGACGAGGTGGACAAGCCGTCGGAGGAGTTCGACGCGGTGCTGGCGCTCACGCCCGAACCGGCGCCGCACGCCGCCGTGCCGCCCGCCAAGCGCGAGCTCAGTCTGGACCTGGAGCCGATGGCCGAATTCAGCCTGGAACCGCTGGCGCACGAAGCGCCGGCGGCCAGCCTGACGCCGCGTCCCTCGCCCAGCCCGTTGCCACCGCCCAGCGACCATCTGGACGCCGGCCTGACGTTCGACCTGACGCCCGATCCGTCCGCCCCGGTGGCGCCCGCGCCGGCGGCGGCGCCGCAGCAGCGCGCACAGCCGAACGTGCCGCCGTCGGCCACGATCTCATCCGCCAGCGCGGCCGCCGCCACAGCTAGCGCCGCCGCGCAGAACAATGCCCAGAACACCTACGGCGCCAGCGCCGCCGCCGAGCCCACGGCCGGCGCCAAAGCCTCGGCCCCGGCCTCGGCCAAACCGCAATCCAGCGACAAGGCCGCCGGCAAGCCGCGCGGCGCCGCCCGCGCCCGCGCGGCGGCCGCCACGACGAACGAGCCGGTCGGCATGGACCCGGAACGCCTGCGCCTGATCGGCCTGCTCTCGATCCTGGCGCTGATCGTCGCCGGCTTCGGCTATTACTATTGGCAAGCGGTGGTCGCACCGGGCGCCGGTTCGCGCCTGCCGCCGGTGCCGATGCCGCCGCCGGGCGCCACGGGTGCCACGCCGGTGCAGGTGATCGGCGCCTCGCCGGGCGCCTCCGCTGGTCAACCCGGCCAAGCCGCCACCGGCGCGCCCGGCGGTTTCGCCGATCCGATGGCGGCCGACCCCAGCGGCAGCGCCATGCTGGCGCCGTCCGTCAACCGTGGCGGCCGCGACGACCTGGAGCGCCGCCTGGCCCGCACCGAGCAGGAACTGGCCGCCGCCCAGCAAGCGATCCAAAGCCAGCTCGCCGGGTCCACGCCGCGCGCGGAAAGACTCCCGCCCGTCGCCGCCCCGGACAACAACGCCGAGATTCGCGTCGCCCGCGCCGTGCAGCCGGCCAAGATC
The DNA here is from genome assembly GCA_024123915.1 of Oxalobacteraceae bacterium OTU3CAMAD1. Lineage (NCBI taxonomy): Bacteria > Pseudomonadati > Pseudomonadota > Betaproteobacteria > Burkholderiales > Oxalobacteraceae > Oxalobacteraceae bacterium OTU3CAMAD1. Next base: position 4,815,645 of record CP099650.1, read on the forward strand.
GCGCCGGCCGTGGAAACCGCCTACCAATCGTTCAGCAACGGCGACCTGCCGAACGCGCAAAAGCAATACGAGTCCGCGCTGCGCCAGGAACCGACCAGCCGCGATGCGCTGCTGGGCCTGGCGATGGTGCATACCCGCCAGAACCAGGGCGCACAAGCGGCGTCGTATTACCTGCGCATGCTTGAACTCGATCCGAACGATTCCACCGCCGTCGCCGGCCTGGTGAGCATGCGTTCGGGCGACGCCGCCCAGAACGAAGGCCGCCTGAAGGCCATCCTGGCCACCAATCCGGAGGCCGGTCCGGCGCTGTTCGCGCTCGGCAACCTGTACGCGCAGCAGAACCGCTGGTCCGACGCCCAGCAAACCTTCTTCCGCGCCTACAGCGCCTCGCCCGACAACCCGGACTACGCCTACAACCTCGCCATCGGCCTGGACCGGCTGAACCAGGGCCGGCTCGCGCTCACCTATTATCAGCGCGCGCTGGTGCTGTCGCAGGACAAGGCGGCCGCGTTCGACCGCAACGCGCTACGCATCCGCATGCACGAGCTGGGCGCGCCGGCAGCGCAATAAGGCAACAAGGCAACCAGGCGGCCGGCGCAAGCCGCCCAACAAGAACACCACCAACCACTATCGATGGCAGAACAAGCAAAACTCCCGCTCGGCAAACTGCTGATCCAGAAAGGCGTCATCAGCGAAGACCAGCTGCGCATCGCGCTGATCGAGCAAAAACGCAGCAACGAGCCGTTGGGGAAACTGTTGATCACGCTGGGCTTCGTCACCGAGGCCACGGTGCGCATGGCGCTGTCGGAGAACCTGAACCAGCAAAGCGCCGACCTCACCAGCCTGGTGGTCGACGCCATCGCCCTCAAGCTGATCCCCAAGGAAGTGGCCAAGCGCTACCGCGTGTTCCCCATCGTCTACGAGCGCCAGACCGACAACCTGATCCTGGCCATGTCCGACACCAGCAACATCGTCGCGCTCGACCAGATCAGCGCGATGCTGGTCAAGGGCATCACCATCAGCCCGCTGCTGGTGAACGAATCGGACATCTCGCGCGCCATCGACCAATACTATGGATTCGAGCTGTCGATCGACGGCATCCTGCACGAGATCGAAACGGGCGAGGTCAACTACGCCAGCCTGGGCACCACCTCCGACGAGTACAGCCAGCCGATGGTGCGCCTGATGGACGCCATCCTGGCCGACGCCGTGCAAAACAGCGCTTCCGACATCCACTTCGAGCCTGAGCAATCGTTCCTGCGCATCCGCTACCGCATCGACGGCATCCTGCGCCAGATCCGCAGCCTGCACAAATCGTACTGGCCGGCGATGGCCGTGCGCCTCAAGGTCATGTCGAACATGAACATCGCCGAGACGCGCGCGCCGCAGGACGGCCGCATCTCGATCAAGTTCTCCGGCCGGCAGATCGATTTCCGCGCCTCGGCGCAGCCGACCACGCACGGCGAGAACTTCGTGCTGCGCGTGCTCGACCGCCAGAAGGGCCTGGTGCCGCTCGACGGCCTGGGCCTGGGCGAGGCCGAACTGAGCCTGCTGAAGCTGATGATCGCCCGCCCCGACGGCGTGATCCTGGTGACCGGTCCGACCGGCTCCGGCAAGACCACCACCCTGTATTCGATCCTGAACCACATCAACACCGAGAGCGTCAACATCATGACGCTGGAAGACCCGGTCGAGTATCCGATGAACATGATCCGCCAAACGTCCGTCAACGAATCGGCCAAGATGGGCTTTGCCGAGGGCATCCGCTCGATGATGCGGCAAGACCCGGACATCATCCTGGTCGGCGAGATTCGCGACAAGGAAACCGCCGAGATGGCCTTCTCGGCCGCCATGACCGGCCACCAGGTGTATTCGACCCTGCACACCAACTCGGCGATCGGCTCGATCCCGCGCCTGCTCGACATCGGCGTCGTGCCGGACATCATGGCCGGCAACATCATCGGCATCATCGCCCAGCGGCTGGTGCGCAAGCTGTGCACGGCTTGCCGCGAGCCGCATATCGCCGACGATGTCGAACGCCGACTGCTGGGCCTGCCAGAGACGGCGGGACCGCAAACCTTGTACCGCGCGGTCGGCTGCGACCACTGTGCGCACCAGGGCTACAAGGGCCGCATCGCCATCATCGAACTGCTGAAGATGACACCGGCGCTCGACGAGATGGTGGCGCGCCGCGCCTCGTCGCGCGAACTGAAGACGGCGGCCGCCAACAGCGGCTTCCACAGCCTGATCGACGACGGCGTGCGCCGCGTGCTGGAAGGCGTTACCACGCTTGAAGAAGTCGGCCGTGTAGTGGACCTGACCGAAAGGCTGGCCACCTGATGCCCCAATACTTCTACCGCGCGATGGACGCCGGCGGCCAGATCTCGCCCGGCAACATGGACGCCGCCAACGAGCCGGACCTGGAGCTGCGCCTGCACCGCATGGGCCTGGACCTGATCGACTGTCGCGTTTCGCGCGCCAAGGTCGTGGCGTTGAAGCGCGTCATCACCCGCCGCGACCTGATCAACTTCTGCTTCCACATGGAGCAGCTGACCGGCGCGGGCGTGCCCATCCTCGAAGGCTTGAACGACCTGCGCGAGAGCATCGACCACCCGCGCTTCCGCGAGATGATCACCGGCCTGATCGAGAACATCGAGGGCGGCCAGCAATTGTCGGCCGCGCTGGCCGCTTATCCGGAGGTGTTCGACCTGACCTTCACCAGCCTGATCACCGCCGGTGAGCAGAGCGGCAAGCTGGCCGAGGTCTTCAAGAACCTGTCGGAAAGCCTGAAGTGGCAGGACGAGCTGGCCTCGCAGACGAAGAAAATCGTCATGTACCCGGCCGCCGTGGGCGTGTTCGTCACCGCCGTCACCTTCTTCCTGATGATCTACCTGGTGCCGCAGCTGACCTCCTTCGTCAAGAATATGGGCAACACCTTGCCGCTGCACACCAAGGCGCTGATTTTCGTCTCCAACATCTTCATCAATTACTGGTACATCCTGGTGGCGGTGCCGCTGATCGCCTTCTTCGTCGGCCGCGCCTGGCTGGCGCGCAGCGAGCAGGCGCGCTATGCCGCAGACGGCTTCAAGCTGCGCATCTGGATGATCGGACCGGTGCTGCACAAGATCATCCTGGCCCGCTTCGCCACCTTCTTCGCGATGATGTACGGCTCCGGCATCACCATCCTCGAATGCATCCGCCTGTCCGAGGGCATCGTCGGCAACCGCGTCATCGCGGCCGGCCTGCGCCGCGCCGGCCAGCTGATCTCCGAAGGCCAGGGCATCACGGCAGCGTTCCAGAACACCGGCATCTTCCCGCCGCTGGTGATCCGCATGCTCAAGGTCGGCGAAACCACCGGCGCGCTCGACGGCGCGCTGCGCAACGTCAGCTACTTCTACAATCGTGAAGTCAAGGAGATGATCGAGAAGGTGCAAGCGATGATAGAGCCGGCCATGACCGTGATCCTCGGCGTGATGGTCGGCTGGATCATGCTGTCGGTGATGGGTCCGATTTACGACACGATCAGCAAGATCAGAACCTGAGGCTGCCGTGACGAGCAAACACCTACTCTATCTCAGCAGCGAACAGCTGCACGCCTACCAGTGGCGCAACGGACGCTTGACCGGCGGCGTCCGCTTCAACAACGACCGCGCCGGCATCGACGATTTCATGGACTACATCGACCATGGCAACCACGCGCCGGTCTACCTGCTGGCCGACCTGATCGAGGAAGACTTCCAGCGCGTCCACGTGCCGCACGTGGGCGGCCGCGCCGGCGCCAAGCTGATGCAGCGGCGCCTGCTGCAGCAATACCGCGAGACGCCGTTCCGCCACCACGAGGTGCAGGGCCGCGAGGCGCTGGGCCGGCGCGACGACATCATGCTGCTGTCGGCGCTGACCAACCCGTCGTCGGTGCAGCCGTGGGCCGAGGCGCTCGAACAATTGAAAATACCGCTGGCCGGCCTGTACTCGACCACCCTGCTGAGCGAGGCGCTGGTGCGCAAGCTGGCCATGCGCGACGAGCACCTGCTGCTGGTGACGCAACAGTCGGCCGGCTGGCGCCAGAGCTACTTCCAGAACGGCCAGTTGAAATTCTCGCGGCTGACGCCGGCCATCGACCGCGACGGCGACGCCGTCAACATCGGCACCGAGACCGGCAAGACCCAGCAATTCCTGACCAGCGTGCGGCTGATGGCGCGCGGCAATGTGCTGGAGACGGCGGTGATCGCCCCCGCCGCCGCCATTCCCGCGCTGGAAGCGCAATGCGAGGAAGGCGCCGAGACGGCGTTCCGCTTCATCCCGCTGGAGGGCGTGACCGACCGGCTCGGCATCAAGACCAAGACCGGGCCCAACAACGGCGACGTCGCCGACCTGGCCCTGACGCTGACCGATCCGCTGATGCTGGCCTTCCTGGCCCGCACGCGTCCGCCCAGCCACTACACCCTGGGGCCGTTGCAACGCTACTTCAAGCTGTGGCGCGCGCGCGTCAACCTGTATCTGTTCAGCGGCGTGCTGGCGGCCGGCTGCGCGGTACTGGCCGGCATCAACCTGTGGCAACTGGGCGATGCGCGTGACGATACCGCGCGGCTGGCCGCCGAGGCGTCGTCGTACGACCAGCGCTACGGCGCCGTCATGGCCGCGATGCCGCCGCGCGTGACCACCACCGCCAACATGCGGGCCGCCGTCAATGTCGAGCGCATGCTGGTGACGCAGGGGCCGGGGCCGCAACAGTTGATGGGCATCGTCAGCGCCGCGCTCGAACAATCGCCGCAGATCCGGCTGTTGCAGCTGGACTGGAAGGTCAATCTGCCGGCCACGCAGATCAGCGGCCAGGCCGGCGTCCAGGGTGGCGCGGCCGATATGGGCGGCGCCGGCCAGGTGGCGCCGATGTCGTCGCTGCTGGCGGGCATACCGGGGCGGCCGCCGCAGGCGCTGCTGCTGGAGGCGGAAATCATGACCGACCAGGACGACTACCGCAACGCCGTCAACACGATGAACCTGTTCGCGCAGCAACTGGCCAGCCATCCGCGCCTGATCGTCGAGGTCGACAAGCCGCCGCTCGACACACGCTCGTCCGTCAAGCTCAACGGCAAGGCCGGCGTGCAGGCGGTCGAGACGCGCGCCAAATTCTCCCTGAACCTAGTGTGGCAGCCATGAGCACCAATCCCGTCACCGGCAAAAAGCCGCCGCGCGCCAAGGTCGCGCTGCCCTACTGGATCAACGAGTTCGATCTGATCCGCACGGCCGTGCTGACCGCCGTCGCCGCGGTCACGATCGGCATGACCTGCGTGCTCGTCACCGGCTGGCGCCAGCAGGACGCGGACGCGGAGCTGCAAAGGGTGCAGCGCGTGCGCGACGCTGCTTATTCGCGTTATGCGCATGTGGATAATGAAAAGCGCGATATCCGTAACTTCCAGCAACGGTATATCGAGTTGCGCGAGCGCGGGCTGATCGGCGAGGAGAAGCGGCTGGAATGGGTCGATGCGATCCGGCAGACGCAGGAGCAGCGCAAGCTGCTGCCGCTGAGCTATGAGATCGACCCGCAGCAGCCGGTAAGGCTGGAGTCGGCGCTGGATCTGGGTGAGTACCAGTTGCAGGGCAGCCGCATGCGCTTGCATATGGAGTTGCTGCACGAGATGGATTTGTTCGATTTCCTTGGGGATTTGCGCGAGCGCAGTTTCTTTGCGGTGCAGGATTGTTCGATCAAGCGGCTGGGGGTAGTGGCCGGGGCGCCGGGGGCGGCGGCAAGTCCGACCTTGGGCGCGGATTGCACGCTGAACTGGATTACGATGGCGCCAGCGCCGAAGGTGGCGCCCGTGGCTGAGCGTAGGAAGGGCAAGGCATGAGCTTGATCATTGATCATGGGCCGGAGGCGGCGCTTGGCGGATTACGCTGCGCTAATCCGCCCTACGTGTCTCCGTGGTACGTCGCCGTCGCGGGGCTCATTTTATTGACCGCGTGTCATTTCGCTTATGCCGATCCGGGTTTGGGGCGCTTGTTTAATACGCCGGCTGAGCGGTCGGCGCTGGACGCCAATCGCGGCAAGGTGATTTCTACTACCGTCAACGGGCCGGCGGGGGCTCAGGTTCAGCCAGGGGCGCCGTCCGACTACTTTTTGCCGCCCGGGGTGCCGGGCAATATGCCGCCGCCAGGGGCGCAGGGCGCGCAGCCCGGTAGCGCACAGCCAGGTATGATGCCGCCCGCCGGGACGCAAGGCCTGGATCCCGACGCGCCGCCACCCGCTCCGCCCGCGCCGGAACAGCTTGAGATGAACGGAGTCGTGCGCAGCAGCAGCGGGCGCAGCACCGTATGGCTCAACAATGTCCCGCAAAGCGGTCCGCAGAACAAGTTCAGCAACCGTAACAAAAAGGCGCTGACCGTCACCCTGCCCTCCGGCAAAAAAGTTCTGCTGCGGCCGGGCCAGCGCTACGACCTGGCCGATGGCCGCGTCAAGGACATCAATGAACCGTGAGCGCCTTCAGCCGTTCCGGCGGCGCCGTCCGGCCTTGCCGCGACGCCAGCGCGGCGCCGCGCTGCTGCTGTTGCTGGTCGTACTGGGCCTGGGGGCGTCGTCGCTGTTGATGAGTTTATTCAGTCCGCCGTCCGGCGAATTGCGTCCGCAGGCGCTCACGCGCGAGTCGCTGGCGCAGGCGCGCGAGGCGCTGCTGGGCTACGCCATCCTGCACCGGCGACTGCCGCGCCCGGCGCTGTCGGCCACCGATGGCCGCGAAAATCCCCGTCCTTGCACCAGCGACGCCGATTGCACCGGCTTTTTGCCGTGGATAACACTGGGCCTGGTGCCGGGCGACGGCTGGAACAAGCTGCTGCGCTACAGCGTGTCGCGCGATTTTGCCAACGGCAATCTCGACGATACGGTGGAGGCCGACAAGACCGTGTTGGACCGCAACGACGACGGCACCGTGTTTTACCGCGCCGGCTCGGCCAATTGCCGCGCCGACGACCGCTGCGCGCCGGCGGTCATTTATTCCAGCGGCAAGCATCTGGGCGTGAGCGTCGACGGCATCCCGCAGCTAAGCGGCGTAATGGACAACCTCGACGAGCAGGCCAACGAGGTCGCCGTGCACGATTTCATGGCGCGCGCCGCCACCGGCGAGCCGCGCAGCATCGGCGGCAGCTTCAGCAACGTGGTCAGCTGGGTGCCGCTGCCGATGATACGCAACCGCGTGCGCGCCTCGGCGCCCAAGCGCTGACCGCCCGCCGGTATCGACCAATATGACTTCTTACCCTTACATGCCTTCACGCCACCGACAATCCGGCTTTACCATCGTCGAAATCGCCATCGTCCTGCTGGTCGTCGGCCTGATGATCGGCGGCCTGGTGGCGCCGCTGTCGTCGCAACTGGAACAGCGCCGCGTCAGCGAGACGGTGCGCGCCATGGACGAGGCCAAGGAAGCGCTGATGGGCTACGCCCTGCGCAACGGCTACCTGCCCTGCCCGGCCATCTCGGCCGCCGACGGCCGCGAGGACCGCTCCGGCGCGGTCTGTAACAAGCGCTTCGGCTACCTGCCATGGGCGACCCTGGGCGTGGGCCGGCTCGACGGCTGGGGCCGGATATTGGCCTACAGCGTCACGCCGGCGTTCGCCGACAGCACCGCCTTCTTCACGCTCACGACCAAGCGCGACATCACCATCGCCACGCGCAGTACCAGCGGCGGCGGCGACCTCGTGCCGTCCACCGACGTCGACGATATTCCGGCGGCCATCATGTCGTTCGGGCGCAACGGCTACGGCGGCACCAGCGACCAGAACACCCGCATCCTCGACGCCGGCAGCAACAATATCGACGAAAAGACCAATCTGCAAAGCGGGGGCGTGGCGCTGATCAGCCGTCCGGCCAGCACCGATCCGCGCGGCGCCGGCGGCGAGTTCGACGATATCGTCATCTGGATTTCGCCCAACATCCTGTACAACCGCATGGTGGCGGCGCAAAAGTTGCCGTGATGCGCACTCTGGCCGCCCTCACCATCGCCCGCTACACCCTGCTCGAAGCGCTGCGCAACCGGCTGCTGTGGCTGCTGCTCGTGATGGCGCTGGGCGCGGTCGGCGTCAGCGGCTTCCTGAACGAGTTGGCGCTGACCGAAAGCCGCCAGTTGCAGGCCGCGCTGCTGGGCGCGGTGCTGCGGCTGGCGGCGGTGTTTTTGATCGCCACCTTCGTTGTCACCAGCATGGTGCGCGAAGCCAACGACAAGGGACTGGAACTCCTGATGGCGCTGCCGATGCCGCGCGCCGTCTACCTGCTGGGCAAGCTGGCCGGCTTCGCCGCGCTGGCCGTGCTGCCGGCCGTGCTGTTCGGCGCGCTGGCGCTGTTTTTCGCGCCGCCGGCGCAGGCGGCGCTGTGGGCCGTGTCGCTGCTGTGCGAATGCTGGATCGTCGCCGCCTTCAGCCTGTTGTGCATGCTGACCCTGAGCCAGGTACTGCCGGCGCTGGCCGCCGCCTTCGCCTTTTATGTGCTGGCGCGCGCCATCGGCACGCTGCAGTTGCTGGGCCACGGCGCCAGCGCGGCGCAAAGCGCCGGCCAGCAGGCGCTGACCACCGCCATCGACGGCGTGGCGCTGCTGCTGCCGCACCTGGACCGGTTTACCCGCAGCGACTGGCTGGTCTACCACGACGGCGGCGCCGCCGACCTGCTTGCCATCGGCGCGCAGACCGTCATTTATGTGGCGCTGATGGCCGCCGCCGGCTTGTTCGATCTTTACCGCAAGCGGATATGAGCATGCGCGCGCACGTCAAACCTTTCAGTGCGGTGCCGCGCGCGGTGCTCGCGCTGCTGGCGTTGACCCTGGTGCTGCAAATACTGTGGCAGGCCCTCGCCGCGCCGCCGCGCGCGCGGGCGCGGGATTTGCCGCCGGCGCCGTCGCTGGCGGCGTTGCGGCTGGCGGCGCTAGGCGAGCCGGTGGCGTTGTCCAAGTTGACCATGCTGTACGTGCAAGGCTTCGACGAGCAGGCCGGGCTGAGCATCGCCTGGCGCGATCTCGACTACGGCAAGGTCGCCCTGTGGCTGCAACGCGTGCTGGAGCTCGATCCGCGCGGCCAGTACCCGTTGCTGGCGGCCAGCGAGGTATATGGCGCGGTCGCCGATCCGGCGCGCGCCCGCGTCATGCTTGAATTCGTTTATGCCCGCTTTGACGAAGACCCGAACCGGCGCTGGCCATGGCTGGCGCACGCGGCGCTGGTGGCCAGGCACCGGCTGCACGACCTGCCGCTGGCGCGCCGCTACGCGCAGGCGATCCGGCTGCGCGCGACCGGTCCGCAAGTCCCGGCGTGGGCGCGCGAAATGGAAGTGTTCATCCTGGAAGACATGAATGAACTCGACAGCGCCCGCGCGCTGATCGGCGGCCTGTTGCGCGACGGTTTGATCACCGATCCGCACGAGCTGAAGTTTTTATCGGACCGGCTTGATCAACTGAATCGATCAAACGCTCCGAACCTGCGGGACGGTGGTCCCAAGCCATAAACCTTGCTGTAATATAGCATCAACAAATTGCTGCACTGAAGAAAGGAATCACCCCATGCGTACGCCCCCTGCCCCCCCTCTGCGCCAACGCGGCTTTACCCTGGTTGAAATCGCCATCGTGCTCGTCATCATCGGCCTGCTGCTGGGCGGCGTGTTGAAGGGACAGGGCCTGATCGACAGCGCCCGCGTCAAGAATATCATTCAGCAATCGACGTCGCTGACGGCCGCCGTCAACGCCTACCAGGACAAATTCCGCGCGCTGCCGGGTGACGATGTGCAAGGCACCAGCCATGCGCCCGGCGCCACCGGCAACGGCAACGGCGACGGCCAGATCGCCGAGTACCAACTGGCGCCGCAGCATCTGGCGCTGTCGGGCTTCATCACCGGCTCGTTCAACGGCACCACTGATTTCATGACCAGCGCCCAGGGCGGCGCGGTGTACATCTACAATGACGTGGTCGGGGGACGCGGCGGCAACGGCGTGCGGCTCGACAATCTGCCCGATTCGTTCGCCGAGCAGGTCGACAGCAAACTCGATGACGGCAAGTTCAACACCGGCTCGGTGCGCGCGACCGGACCGTACACCAACGACGGCAGCGTGATCCAGCGGACCGCGTTGTTCTTTTAGGTGGCTGTATTGGCGGCTCGGTGGCGGATTACGCGCTTCGCGCTAATCCGCCCTACGTGTCTTCGTGGTCAGTTGATTGCGCGGCCAAGGACATGTGATTCACCCTGGAGACACGTAGGGCGGATTAGCGCAGCGTAATCCGCCACGCGCCGCCTGCGGATTCTCCTCCAGTCCAGGACAAAACACTTTCTGAAACTGCCAGGCTCGGCTACTATCCTCCTGCCAGCCTGATATCAACCGGTTGCCGGGAGCCCTCCACGTGCCAGTGCCAGTGCCAGAAAGAAAACCCAGTCCCCCCCTGCCTTCGATCCGCTCGCAGATCGCGCTGCTCGTGCTGGCGTGCGCGTTGCCGGCGGCGGTGGGCTTCGGCGCCGTGGTGCGGCAGTTCTACAGCCGCGAACGCGCCACCCTGATGGAGGACACCCGCCAGGCCGCGCGCATGGTGGCCGCCGCCATCGACCGCGACCTGATCCAGAGCGAGGGCGCGGCCATGGCGCTGGCGACCTCGCCCAGCATCCGCGAAATCGACAAGGGCGGATTGCGGGTCCAGGCCGGTGGCCTGCTGGGGCCGCAATTTCCCGCATCGCAATTTTTATTGAGCGACGAGACCGGCGGCGTGGCCATGCACGTCGGCGCGCCGTTGCCGGACACCTTCAACCAGGTCAACAACAGCAAACGGCTGGCGCCGCTGTTCCACAGCGCCCGCCCGCAGCTGTCGATCATCTACGTCGCCGGCAGCGCGCTGCTGGCGGTCGACGTGCCGGTGTTCATCGACACCCACGTGGCGTACGCCATGACCGTCCTGCTCAAGCCGGACCGACTGACGGCCATCCTGCGCGACGAGAAAATCCAGCCGCACCAGTCGATGACCTTGTACGACGGCGACGGCACCATCGTGGCGCAGGCCGGCGGACCGCGCCAGGTGCTGGGCCAGCCGGCCGACGCCACCCTGCGCGCCCGGCTGCTGCAATCGTCCGACGCGCTGCTGGCGACCGAGGACACCGAGGGCACGCCGGTCTACCTGGGCTACAGCCGCTCGCCCGTCAGCGGCGCCACCGTCGCCATCGCCACGCCGCAGGCCAAGGCGCTGGAGGAACTGCTGCGCGCCGTCACCACCATCTCGCTGGCCATGGGGCTGGTGCTGCTGGCCGGCTTTTCGCTGGCGTGGTTCGTCGGCGGACGCATCGCGCGCTCGGTGCGCGATCTGGTCGGCCCGGCCGAGGCGCTGGCCAGCGGCGCGCCGTTCACCGTGCAACCGATGAGTTTTCGCGAGGCGCAGGCGGTGGCAGACGCCTTCCACGCGCTCGAGGGCGACCTGCGGGCCCACCGCCACGAACTGGAAAAGCTGGTCGACGAGCGCACCTCGCAACTGGAAAAGTCGCGCGCCCAGCTTGAAACACTGTACGCCACCGCCCCCGTCGGCCTGAGCTATGTCGACAGCGAGCTGCGGGTAATCCGCATCAACGACTACATGGCGGCGTTGAACGGACAAAAAGTGGTGGCCCACCTGGGCCGCCACCTCAGCGACATGATCACCGACACCAACGTGCGGCAAGGCGTGCTGGCCGACTACCGCACCGTACTCGACACGGGGCGGCCGCTGACCGGCATCGAGCGCTCCGGCTACACGGCGGCCAACCCCAAGCAACTGTCCCATTGGGTGCTGAGCTACTACCCGCAGTTCGACCAGGACGGCAAGATCAGCGCCATCACCAGCCTGCTGCTGGACGTGACCGACCAGAAGCGCGTGGCGGCCGAGCTGCTGCAGTCGCGCCAGCTGTTCAGCTCTGTCGTGGAGCACATGCCGGCGATGATCTTCCTCAAGCGTGCCTCCGATCTGCGCTACGATATGTTCAACCGCTACGGCGCCCTGTTGCTCGGCCACACCAGCGGCGAGCCGTTGATCGGCAAAAACGACTACGATTTCGTGCCGGCCGAGCAGGCCGAACTCTACGCCGCCGGCGACCGCGGCGTGCTGGCCTCGCCCCCCGGCGAGATCACCGAGATCGCCGAGGAGCCCATCACCACCGTCGGCGGCCAGACGCGCTACCTGACCACGCGCAAGGTGGCGCTGCGCGACGAGCACGGCGTGGCCACCCACGTGCTGGGCATCTCGCTCGACATCACCGAGCGCAAGCAGGCCAAGGAGGCGCTGCGCGCCACCATCGAGCGCCTGGGCGAAAGCGAACAGTTCGTGCGCACCGTGACCGACAACCTGCCCGGCATGGTGGCCTACTGGGACGCCGGCCTGTGCTGCCGGTTCGCCAACCGCTACTTCCTCGAGTGGTACCAGCTGAGCCTGGAGCAGATGATGGGCGCGCGCATGGCCGACGTGCTCGGCGAGCGGCAATACGCCGACAACGCGCCCTACGTGCAGGCCGCGCTCCAGGGCGAGCCGCAGGGCTTCGCCAGCGAGCTGACCTGGCCCTCCGGCCAGCTGAGCTACACCTGGGTCAACTACATCCCCGACATCGGCCAGTACGGCGAGGTGCGCGGCTTTTTCGTGCTGGTGTCGGACGTGACCGAACTGAAGGAAACCGAGCTGCACCTGCAGGAACTGAACGTCGAACTGGTGCTCGCGCGCGACCGCGCCGAGGCCGCCAGCCGCGCCAAGAGCGAGTTCCTGGCCAATATGAGCCACGAGATCCGCACGCCGATGAACGCCATCATCGGCCTGGCCCGGCTGCTGCAAGAGGCCGGGCTGGGGCCGCGCGAGCGCGGCTACCTGGACAAGATCCAGCTGGCCACGCAGTCGCTGCTGAGCCTGGTGAACGACGTACTGGACTTCTCGCGGGTCGAGGCCGGCCAGCTCGCGCTCGAGCACGCGAACTTCCAGCTCGAACAGATCCTCGACAGCATCAGCGTGCTCATCAGCGGCAGCGCATCCGACAAGGGCGTCGAGCTGGTGTTCGAGATCGACCCCAGCCTGCCCAACGAGCTGGCGGGCGACCCGATGCGGCTGCAGCAGGTCTTGCTCAATCTGCTGAGCAACGCCATCAAGTTCACCGCCGAGGGCGAGGTGGTGCTGTCGGTGCGGCGGGCCGCCACGGCGCGCCCGGACGAGCGCGCGCTGCTGATCGAGTTCCGCGTGCGCGACACTGGCGTCGGCATCCCCGCCGAGCAACAGGCCCACATCTTCGACGCCTTCTCGCAGGCCGACAGCAGCACCAGCCGCAAGTTCGGCGGCGTCGGGCTGGGGCTGGCGATCTGCCGCCAGCTGGCCGACATGATGGGCGGCGCGATCGAGGTGCGCAGCGAGGCCGGCCACGGCGCCGAGTTCCTGTTCTCCTGCCCGTTCGAATGCCTGGCCGCGCCGGCGGCGCCGGTTATCCCGGCGGCGGCGGCCGCGCTGTCGCTGCTGATCGTCGACGACAGCGCCAGCGTGCGCGCCGCGCTGCAAGCGGCCTGCGCCCACCTGGGCTGGAGCGCGGCCGTCGCCGCCGACGCCCCGGCGGCGCTGGCCATGCTGCACGAGAGCCATCGTATGGAGCGCCCCTACGGCCTGTTGTTGCTCGACCGCGACATGCCCGGCATGGACGGCCCGGCGCTGCTCCAGCACATCCACGCCAGCATGGCGCTGCCGTTGCCGCCGGTGCTGATGATGGTCACCGAACACCTGGCGGCGGCCGAGGCGCAGCACGCAGGCAGCCTGGGGCTGGCGGGCATCCTGTCCAAGCCGGTCACCCCGGCGCGGCTACTGGCGCGCGTCGCCGCGCTGCTGGGCGGCGACGCCGGCGGCCCGGCGGATGGAACGGAGGCGGCCTCGCCGCTGCACGGCCGGCTGGCCGGCATGCGCATCCTGCTGGTCGAGGACAACGAGATCAACCAGGAAGTGGCGCAGTACATCCTTCTGCACGCCGGCGCCACCGTCGACGTGCGAAGCAACGGCCAGTTGGCGGTGGACTTGCTGACGGCCGAACCGGACCGCTACGACGTGGTGCTGATGGATGTGCAAATGCCGGTGCTTAACGGCTATGACGCCACGGCGGCGTTGCGCGCGGCCGGCCTGAGCTTGCCGGTGGTGGCCATGACCGCCAACGTCATGGAGGACGACCGCCGCCGCGCCCAGGCCGCCGGCATGGACGCCCACGTCGCCAAGCCGATCGATGTGGAGGACCTGATCGCCGTGCTCACCGGCCTGGTGCCATCGGCGGCGCCGGGCGGGGTAGAGGCAGCCGGCGCGACGCCATCGCCACCGGCCACGGCTGTCACGGCCGATCCGGCGCCCGCCACGGCCGCCCGCCCCGACACCGCCCTGCCCGGCATCGACGTCGACGCCGCGCTGGCCCGCCTTGGCGGCGACCGCGGAGCGCTGGCGGCGCTGCTGCGCCGCTTCGAACAATCCCAGGGCGGCACAGTGGACGAGGTGCGCGCGCTGCTGGCCGACGGCCAGCCCCAGCAGGCGGCGCAGGCGCTGCACCGGCTGCGCGGCGTCGCCTCCAACCTCGGCGCCGGCGATGTCGCCCGGCTGAGTGCGCTTGTCGAAACCGCCCTCCACCAGGGCGGCGAGGCCGACAGTGGCGGGCTCGACACGGCGCTGGACCAGCTGGCGACCGCGCTGGACGTGGTCACCGCCTCGATACGGGGGATGGCGGCGGCGAACCAGGATATGCCGGTTGGCAACACCGATGCGTCCGATTTACCGCAAAAGCTGGCGGAGCTGCAAAGTTTGCTTCAGAATAACAACCTGAAGGCCTTGGAGCACTTCCGGGAGCTGCGGCCCGCCCTCGCAGCGACGGCGCAATCGGGCGCCTTGGCGGAAGCAGTTGAAACACTTGATTTCAGCACTGCGGCTAAACTGGTGGAGAATATGTTGCAGCGAAAGGAAAGTGCATGAGTTGGACCGACCTGGCCAGGAATGGGCGCATCCTCGTGGTGGACGACGCCATGGAGAACATCCAGATCCTGCACCATGCGCTGCGCGACGAACATGAGGTGCTGTTCGCGCTCGACGGCGAAAAGGCGCTCGACATCGCGCTGGCCCAGCAACCGGACCTGATCCTGCTCGACGCCGTCATGCCCGGCATGGACGGCTACGCCGTCTGCGGCGCGCTGCGCGCCTCGCCCCGGTTGCAGGACATCCCGATCATCTTCGTCACCGCCCTCAGCCAGCCCGAGGACGAGACCCGCGCGCTCGAGGCCGGCGCCGTCGACTTCATCAGCAAGCCGTTCAACGTGGCCGTGGTGCGCGCGCGCGTGCGCAGCCAGCTGACCATCAAGCGCCAGGCCGACGCCATGCGCGAGCTGAGCCTGACCGACGGCCTGACCGGCGTGGCCAACCGCCGCCACTTCAACGACACCATCGACGCCGAATGGCGCCGCTGCGCGCGCGCCGGCCTGCCGCTGTCGGTGATCATGATCGACATCGACCACTTCAAGCTCTACAACGACCACTACGGTCACCAGGCCGGCGACGCCTGCCTGCAGCAAATCAGCGCGGCGATGAAGGGGTGCGCCTCGCGGCCGCAGGATTTGCTGGCCCGCTACGGCGGCGAGGAATTCATCCTGTTGCTGCCGCAGGAAGGCGCCGAGGGTACGCAGGTGGTCGCCAGCCGCATCATCGACGTGGTGCGCAAGCTCAATCTGGCGCACGCGGCCTCGCCGACGGCGCCCTACGTGTCGATCAGCATGGGCCTGGCGACAGCGGTGCCGCCGCTCGACAGCCAGGACGCCAGCGCCGTGGTGCGCGCCGCCGACGCCCGGCTGTACGTCGCCAAGCAAAACGGCCGCAACCGCTACTTCGCCGACTGACGTGCCGCACGGTAGGATCGATATATTGATCTTATTGCAATTCACCCCTAGAATCGGACTGATCATTCATTCTTGACAAGGGACCCACGTGCGCACGCCTCGACTTCTCGCCTTCACGCTTTTCACCGGCATCGCCGCCCTTGCCCCCTTCGCCCACGGCCAGATGCCGGCGCAGGACACGGTCAAAGGCGCCCAGGACCACCCTTTGCTGTCGCGCTTTGAAGGCTCCAAGCTGGTCGGTTACGGCGTCAAGGAATTCGACGAAGTCATGCTCCCGGCCGGCAAGCGTATCGCCAACAAGGACGGCAAGGCCGCGTTCGAAAGCGCGTTGCAGCTCGAAGGCAAATACACCCGCATCGCCTACAACTATCCGAAAGAGCGCTCGTCGCTGGAAGTCATGCGCAACTACCAGGCCGCGCTCGACAAGGCCGGGCTGAAGGTGCTTTTTAGCTGCGTCAAGGAAGCTTGCGGCGGCGACTTCGGCCAGTTCTTCCTGGACAAGCGCGTCGGCGACAACTTCATCAAGGGCCCGGAAGCGAACTGGTCGCCGTTCAACAACGGCCGCAACGACAGCCGCTACCTGCTCGCCAAGGGTACGCGGCCGGATGGCGCGCTGGTCCACGTCGGCGTGTACGTGGTCTCGCCGGTGCAGGACAAGAACGGCGGCGTGTATCTGGAGATCGTCGAAGCCAAGGCCATGGAGGGCGGCAAGGTCTCCGCCAGCCTGAACGCGGCAGATATGGCCAAAGGCATCGCCGCCGAGGGCAAGGTCGCTGTGTACGGCGTCTACTTCGACACCGACAAGGCCGACGTCAAGCCGGACTCGAAAGCGGCGCTGGCCGAGATGGCCAAGCTGTTGCAGCAAGATGCCAAGCTAAAGGTGTACGTGGTGGGCCATACCGACAACCAGGGCGGGCTGTCGCACAACGTCGAGCTGTCGCAAAAGCGCGCCGAATCGGTGGTCAAGGCCTTGGCAGCGGACTACAAGATCGACGCCAAGCGCCTAAGCGCCAAAGGCGTCGCCTCGTACTCGCCGGTAGCCTCGAACGACGCCGACGCCGGCCGCGAAAAAAACCGCCGCGTCGAGCTGGTGAAACAATAACTCAATCCAAAACACGGGCCGCGCGCAAAAGGCCACAGACCGCCCAAATACCGTAGAGACACGTATGACGGTCGGCTCTCGCCTGTGCGGCCATACCTCAAGCGAGACTAGGGAAAATAACCGGTACTGCATACAACCCCAACATGTTATTGAGCGAATGGGCTGTGTACGATGCCCAGAACGCCGGGAGGTACCCCCATGGCCGCATTATCACATAGCTTAAACTGAATAGACCGCCTACAACTGACGCCCCTATGCCATGGCCGACTCCGCCATTTATATAATGACCGAGTCCAAAAACAATCGCGCCGAGGATTATGCAAGCTACTTCATTGAGGCCTACGCGTTTCGCCAGCTCTATAGGAAATAGTTGAGCCATTAGGGTTTCCCCGAAAGGGAATATCAAAACCCCATAAAAAAACAGAGCCACAGGACCAAGACTGGAAAGATGTGCCGCAGCCGAAGGCCCGAGAACTTCAGGAGAAGATAGAATCAGCATCAGGCTGACAACAACGGTTCCTGACACGGCGCTCGTTATCCCAATGAGAGACCCTACGAAAACCGCGAAACGATACGGTTGAGAGTCGACCTGGGAAGCAGGCCATCGCTTCGAAAAAATCAGGTTGTAGGCGCTCATGCAAGATGCCTCTCTAAAGTTACGGCTGCTATCAGGTCTGTGGGGTGAACAGCAACCTATTTACGCCGTGGCACCAGCCAAATTTTATTCTTTCTTTTTCATCAGACCAGCCAATGAGGCAAACGGATTATGCGTTGCCGGCGCGACCTCGGCCGATTTCAAACTAAGTCCCCGGTCGGCCTCAAGATAACGCGAGTGTTCGTTATCGTGGCAGTAAAGGCACAGCAGTTCCCAGTTGCTGCCATCAGGCGGATTGTTGTCGTGATTGTGGTCACGATGGTGCACAGTAAGTTGCGACACATTGGCATGCGTGAATTCGCGCATGCAGCGCCCACACACCCACGGATACATTTTCAGCGAGCGCTCGCGATAGCCCAGCTCGCGCTGGTCGGCAGCACGCCGTGCGTCCGCCACAATTTTGTCCAGCCGCGCAGCGTCCGGTTTTTTCCCAACGGTCATGCTTATTTCCTTCCTAGCTGTTACGTGTTGCCGCCAACGCGGCTACTTGGTTCCTATGAGCAAGGATATCATGTTGCCGAAGTGAAAGGCTCAGCGGTCGCCGACCGTCCATGACTTGAAGCCGTGAGGCGCCGGATTTTCCCCGCGCATCGCCGTCAGCAACTCATCCTGCGGCACGCCCTTTTCCAACCTGGCCAGCCAGGTTGCCGCCCAAGCGGCGTTCTCGGGATTCCGTCCGTCTCTTACCAGCGTATTAAATGCCTGATAGGAGTCGGAGGCCTCGCCCAACCACGCGTGGGCCAGCGCGGCCATGCGCGTAAATGCAGGGACGTCGTAACCATGACGCCAGACATTGATCGCCCGGGCCACGTCTTTCTCGGTCGGCGCCGCGCCGAGAAGCTCGACGCGGAACAGCGCATACGATATCTCGGGCGCGTCCGGCTCAAGGACGGCGGCTTGGGACAAGCTGGCCCGTGCCGACGCCAGCAAATCCTGCTTGTTCGAGCCCGTACCTTCCGCCAGCCTCGCATATGCCAGCCCGGACAGATAATGGACCTCGGGATTGTAGGGATCGTTCTCGCCGGCCCGCGCCAGATACTCGAGAGCCGCGCGCGGATCGCCCCAGTCGATCTCGGCCCGGCTCAATGTCATCTGGGCAAAATCGACGGCGGGCGCCTTCGCTGCTGTCCCCCTCAAACGCGCCAGCAGCTTTTTGCCCTGGGGCGGCCTGGGGCAAGTCTTCAGCACGGCGTTGTCGAGTACGAACTCGCCCTCGATACGGCTCAAACGGGTCAAATCGATGTGGGCCTTGGGCAGCGTGGGCACATCGACCCGGAGGATGTTCAAAGACGCTTGCCGGTATCGCCACATTGCCACGTCGAGATCGCGACCCGAAAGGCCGAACAGGTCTGTGAACGCATCGGCGGAATCGCTGCCGCCGTTGACTGCCTCTAGATACTTCGCCATTTTGTCTCGATTGGACTCCGACGAGAGCATGTAGTGCATGAGATTGAAGGAGCGGCCCATGAATTCCCATCGTTCAAAGTACTCGGGACTTTGGGCCGCGATAGGCTTGGCCGTTGGTTGATAACGTAGCACTTCGTCGAACGACAGACGTATTCTCTCCCGGCCGTCGTCGATACTCTGCAACAGATTGTATGAGGTACCCGCATCGCGCCCTATCGCCATTTGCGTATCGGTAAAGCGCACGCCGCCGAAATACGCTGCGAAGCCTGTTATGAACCACGCAGGCCCCCGAATGCGGGTGTGGCGATACAAGAAATTTTCGGCATATAGCCACAGGCTGTGCATCAGCGTGTAATCGTCTTCGGCGTGGAGCAGCGACGCGTTATCCAGCTTCCAACTCTTCCCCACACCGTAAAGAAACCCTTGTGTCGCAGATACACAGCTATTGACCATGCCAAGGGCGGCAGCAGGATTTTCGTCGATTTCGGGCGGCCAGCTCACGCGCCCCTGGAAATACAACGTCAGCTTGGGCATTGTTTCTTGCCCCTGCATGAAGGGCTTAAGGTACAAGCGCAGCAGATAATCGAGCCGTTCCAGATTCTTGACCAGCTCGATGACTTCATCCGGGTCGTCGTCCGAATAGACGATCATATGCTGACTCTCGATCCGGAACCATGCCGACGGATCGCGCACGCCTTTAATCACAACGGTGGCTGGATCGCGCTTCCCCTTGACGACCACCTTTTGTGGGTCCTTTGCGGACGCGCCGACGGGGATAAGCGTGGCTGCCATGAGCAGTGGCAAGACGTACTTGGCAATAGTCATAGCAATGGAATCGCTTATTTGATGGACTAAGTTGCCACAATAACAGTTGTACTATCGACGGAAATACACACATTCTCACCAACCGCTCGATCAACGCGTGGTAGCGCTGCTAGTACGGACTGGACGCGGGCTGGCCAGCAAAGTCGGTCCATAGGTCGTCCGGCAGCGATCGATCTCGCAAACAAATCCGATCGTGCTCCGGGTAGGTGATTTGATCGACCGGTGCGCGGGTTCCGACGACCAGGCAACGCGTCTCAGAAGCGCTCCGATTCTCCCGATAGTGTCCGACCTGCACTCCGGCTTTGAAAGTAGCGGCGCAACCGGCATGCATGAGCGTTTCGGACGTGCCCTCGATTACGGTGATTTCACCGGCAAGCACATAAACCATCTCGTCTTCCGAGCTGTGCCAGTGCTTGATCGAGGACCTGCAGCCAGGCTGAAGGACTTCAATGAAGGCGCCAAACTGCGTAAGTTCTCCGGCCTCGCTGATCCAAAGCGTTTGATTCGGCGCGGCGCAACCCTCTACAGCGCTAACCTCGCGAATCAGTTGATCCGTCGTGAAGACAGGCATTAGTGACCTCCCTCGATAGTGCGTATGCGTGAATGACTGGCCCCACTACTCCGCCTTCCGCGAGAACCGCTTCGCTTGCCGCGACGGCATCTGCGCGTTCAAAAACGCCACCGTCACATCCACGGTCGGCTGCAACCACGGATCGAACAGCCAGAACGAATGCGGCGTATCCGGCAGCAGCACCACCTTGCTCGGCACGCGCAGCTGCGTCATCTTCTCAACCATCTCCTCCCGGCCGACCGCGAAGCGCGGCTGCGCGCTGCCGATGAACAGCATCGGCGGCATGCTCGAATTCACATACTGGATCGGCGACGCCTCGCGCCACAACGCCGCCTTCTCCGCATACCGTCCGCCGAACCAGTACCCGGCCGCCGACACAGGCTTCTTCGGATCGTCCTCGTTCACCCGCGCCGCCTCCGACGTAAAATCGGACAGGCCATCGATATTCACCACCGCCTGCACCGCGCTGGACACATCGCTGATCGCCGCGCCCGGGTCGAACTGGTTCATATGCCCGGTCACGCCGGCCAGGCTGGCGATCTGCCCGCCGGCCGAACCACCCGCCAGCGCGATCCGCCGGGGATCGAGCCCATACTCGCCCGCGTGCTCGCGCACCCAGCGCACCGCCGCGCGCACATCGTGCACCGCCGCCGGATACATCGCCTCCCCCGCCAGCCGGTAGGTGACGGTGACCGATGCATAGCCATTGCGCGCCAGCCGCAACGCCATCGGCACGAACTCCGAGCGAAAACCGGAACGCCATCCGCCGCCATGGACGAACACCACCACCGGCAAATCCTGCTTGGCGTTCGTCGGCAAATACATATCCAGCTTCAGGCAATGCGTACCGTATTGAATATAGGTCTGGTCGGCCACCACCCGCACGTCGGCCGGCACCGCCGCGCTGGCGATGCGGATCGCCGGATAATTGGGCGCCAGCTTCTCGTACGTGTACTGCGCGTCATAGGTGTTGGTGGGGTCCCGCGTCGGCTCCACGCAGTCCTCGGCGGCGTGGACGGGGCCATGCATCAGCAGCGCGGCGCATGCGGCCGCAAACATTGGAACAACCAAGCGAACGGCCCGCATCATGAATGCTGCCCGAAGCCGCGTTGCGCGATAAACCGTTCCAGGTGATGATCGACATCGCCAAGCGTCGCCTCGATCGTCGTCAAACGTTTGAAGTGATGCGCCGCTGGCAGTTCGTCGGTGACGCCCATGCCGCCGTGCAGTTGCACCGACTGCTGGCCGATGAATTTGGCCGCGTGCCCGATGCGCACCTTGGCCGCCGACACCACGCGGCGCCGCTTCTCGATATCGCCGCAGGACATGCGCGCCGCCGCCAGCATCGCCATCGAACGCGCCTGCTCCAGGTGGATGTACATGTCGGCCATGCGGTGCTGCACCGCCTGGAAGCTGCCGATCGGGGTGCCGAACTGCTTGCGCGTCTTCATATACTCCAAGGTGGCGGCGAACAGCGCGTCCATCACGCCCAGCGCCTCGGCGCACAGCAAGGTGGTGCCGTAGTCGGCCGCCTCGTCGAGCATTTCGCAACCGCCGCCCAATTTGCTTAGCAGCGCCGATGCCGGCACCGACACATGGCTGAATTGGACCGTGGCCGCTCGCAGGCCGTCGATGGTGCGGTAGTCGCGCACCGTCACGCCGGGCGTGTCGGCCCGCACCACGAACAGGCTGATGCCGTTGGCGTCGCGCTGGGCGCCGGCGCTGCGGGCAGAGACGATCAAGGCGTCCGCCTGGCCGCCGTGGAGCACCACCGTCTTGGTGCCGTCGATGCGATAACCTTCGCCGTTGATGCCGGCGATGGTCTTGATGTCGGCCAGGTCGTGGCGCGATTGTTTTTCACCCAGCGCGCAGGCCAGTTTCAGTTCGCCCTTGGCGACATCCTCCAGCAGGCGATGCTGGTTGCCTGCCAGCGCCAGGAAGCGCGCGCCCCACACGGTGGAAAAGTACGGCTCGACCACCAGGCCGCGCCCGAGCTCCTGCATCACCACCAGCATGTCGACGGCATTGCCATCGAAGCCGCCCTGCGCCTCCGGCACGGGCAAGGCCAGCATGCCCAATTCGGTCAGCGTGTTCCAGGCGACGTCCGAGACGCCCGTCGCCGAGTGCACGATGCGCTTGCGCACATCGAAACCGTAATCCTTGTCGATCCAGCGACGCAGGGCATCGGCGAACTGCAACTGCTCTTCTTTAAAATTGAAATCCATGCCGTTCCCTCACAGTCCCAGGATCATCTGGGTGATGATGTTCTTCTGTATCTCGTTGCTGCCGCCGTAGATCGACGTCTTGCGGAAATTGAAGTAGTAGGCCGCCAGCGGCGCTGCGGCGTCGTCGCCGGTGACTGCATGGTCGGACCGGCCCTCCAGGTAATCGGTGTCGAAGGCGAAGGCGTCCGGCCCCAGCGCTTCGACCATCAACTCGGTCAGCATCTGCTGAATTTCGGTGCCGCGCACCTTCAGCAGCGACGCCTCCGGCCCCGGCGTGTGCGATTCGCGCGTGATCACGCGCAGCACCGTCGTCTCCAGCGCCATCAACTCGATCTCCAGGTTTGCCACTTTGGCGGCGAACACCGGGTCCTGCAGCAGCGGCTTGCCGTGCTTGAAGTGCTCGGACGCGATCTTTTTCAGGAACAGCAGCTCGCGCTTGGAGCGGCCGACGGCGGCGATGCCGGTGCGCTCGTGGCCCAGCAGATATTTGGCGTAGGTCCAGCCCTTGTTTTCCTGGCCGATCAGGTTTTGCACCGGCACCTTGACGTTGTCGAAGAAGACTTCGTTCACCTCGTGGTCCTCGTCGAGCATGATGATCGGGCGCACGGTGATGCCCGGCGAGTCCATGTCGATCAGCAGGAAGGAGATGCCCTCCTGCTTGCGCACCGTGCTGTCGGTACGCACCAGGCAGAAGATCATGTCGGCGTGCTGCGCCAGGGTGGTCCAGGTTTTCTGGCCGTTGACGATGTAGTGGTCGCCCACGCGCTCGGCGGTGGTCTTGAGCGACGCCAGGTCGGAGCCGGAGCCGGGTTCGGAGTAACCCTGGCACCACCAGTCCTCGCAATTGAGGATGCGCGGCAGGTAGTAGGCTTTTTGCGCGTCGTTACCGAAGGCCATGATGACCGGCGCCACCATGTTGACGCCGAACGGCAGGATCGGCGGCGTGCCGGCGCGGCCGCACTCCTCTTCCCAGATGTGGCGCTGCGTCTGCGTCCAGCCGGGGCCGCCGTATTCGACCGGCCACGACGGCGCGGCCCAGCCCTGGTTGGCGACGATCTGGTGCCAGCGCACGTAATCGCGGCGTCCCAGGCGGAGATGGTTGCGCACCTTCTTTTGCAAGTCGGCCGGGAGGTTGGCGTCGAGGAAAGCCCGCACCATGTCGCGGAAAGCCAAGTCCGCCGCCGTGTAATTCAAATCCATGCTGTCTCCATGTGGTTCGCCGCTGAAAAGCACGACCGTTCAAATAATTCTACCCCAATATGCAACGCACACGCGTGCATTTACATAGGGCGACAGAATCGGCGGCTTTGTTCACTTTACCGTGATTTTCTTCACCTGGGTGTGGGCGGGCTTTAACACATGCCCGGCGTGATCGTGCGGCAGCATCGGCGCGACCGCCTTGCCGCTGGCTTTTTCGACCAGTAGCGAGTGCGGCTCGCCGCTGGCGAACAGATGGCGCTCGCCCCACTGGCGCAGCGCCACCACCACCGGGAACAGGCTTTCCCCCTTGGGCGTGAGCACGTATTGCTGATACGACGTGCCGTCCGAAGCTGGCTCTACCGTCAGCACACCCTGCTCCACCAGCGCGCTCAGGCGGTCGGACAGGATGTTCTTCGCCACGCCGAGATTGCGCTGGAAATCGCTGAAGCGGCTGATGCCGTCGAAGGCGTCGCGCACGATCAGCATCGACCAGCGGTCGCCGACCAGGTCGAGCGAGCGGGCCACCGGACAGGCGTCATCCTGCATCGACTTACGTTTTGCCATGGGCATGTCCTCGAAATCATTGGTTGCATTTTAAAACTAGAATGACTAGACTTCAACTGGTTTTGATTTGCAACCAGTTTCGAGGTCATCATGCATTCCCATTCGATATCCGGCGCCATGTCCCGTCCTTTGGTCACCTTGTTCGCGTGCGCAAGCGGGCTCAGCGTCGCCAACGTCTACTACGCCCAGCCGCTGCTCGACGCGCTGGCCGCCGATTTCGCCATAGGCCGGGCCGCCATCGGCGGGGTCATCACCGTCACGCAGGTCGGCAGCGTGCTCGCCCTGCTGTTGCTGGTGCCGCTGGGCGACCTGCTGCCGCGACGGCGTCTGATGCTGGCGCAATTGCTGGCGTTGACGGCCGCCCTCGCCGGTGTCAGCCTGGCGTCGAACGCCGCCGCGCTGATGATGGGCATGCTGGCGGTCGGCATGCTGGGCACCGCGATGACGCAAGGCCTGATCGCCTACGCCGCCAGCGCCTCGGCCGAGTCGGAGCGCGGCCGCGTGGTCGGCGCCGCGCAAGGCGGGGTGGTGGCCGGCCTGCTGCTGGCGCGCGCGCTGGCCGGACTGATCGCCGACATCGCCGGCTGGCGCGCCGTCTACGCCAGTTCGGCGCTGGCCATGATCGCGATGGCGGCGCTGTTGTGGCGCACGCTACCCGTGCTGCCCGCGACGGTGCGGCCCCTGCCCTACCCTGAGTTGATCGCCTCGATGATCACGCTGCTGCGGAGCGACCGCGTGCTGCGGGTGCGCGGCACGATCGCCATGCTGATGTTCGCGGCGTTCGGCATCCTGTGGAGCGCGTTGGTGCTACCGCTCAGCGCGCCGCCGTACAACTATTCGCATACGGCCATCGGGGCCTTCGGGCTGGTGGGTCTGGCCGGCACACTGGCGGCTTCGCGCGCGGGACGGTGGGCGGATCGCGGCTGGGCGCAAAAGACCAGCGCCGGCGGCTTACTGTTGTTATTGCTGTCGTGGTTGCCGCTCGGTCTGTTCGGCGTAAGCAGCGGGACGCTAGCCATGGCGGCGCTGATCGTCGGCATCCTGGCGCTGGACCTCGGCGTGCAGGCGCTACAGGTAACAAATCAGAGCATGATTTTCCGTGCCAGTTCGGAAGCCCACAGCCGGCTGGTGGGCTGCTACATGCTGTTCTACGCGGTGGGCAGCGGCAGCGGCGCGATCTCCGCGACATCGATGTACGAGGTGGCCGGCTGGACCGGTGTGTGTGTACTGGGTGGCGCCGTCAGCGCGGCGGCGCTGCTGTTCTGGGCCGCTACATTGCGCAAACCGCAGTGCAAACCGCCGAGTCCCAAACTGCGGGGTCAGGTCCGACATTCGGACACGAACTGAACGACATACCTGCTGTGCTCGTGTCTGAATGTCGTACCTGACCCCCGGGGTTTTATTTACTTCATCGTGTACGTTTGGGGCGCTGTGTCGACCGCGTAGTTGTTGGCGGTGTCCCAGTACGTGAAGCTGTAGCGGACCACGTCGCCGATCTTCAGGCCGCTGGCCGTGTAGCTGTTGACACCACCACTTTGCGCCATGCGCACATTCATCTGGCCGCCGCCGTTGACGGTGTAGTGCACGTCCGCCCAGGCCGTGGAGTTCCACGCGAACTTCAACATCGTGGCGCTGGTCTGGCTGACGGCCGGCGTTGGCGTTGGCGTCGGTGTCGGCGTTGGCGTCGGCGTTGGTGTCGGGGTCGGCGTTGGTGTCGGAGTTGGTGTCGGCGTAGGCGTTGGCGTCGGGGTTGGCACGCCGGTATCCCAGATGATGTCGTCGATCGCCATCTGGAAGGCGGCCGTCGGCAAGGCTGTGGCATCGCTGGCGATCTGGAACACGTCCGCGACCGATTGCAGCGCGACCAGCGGGCCGGCCAGGTCGGCCACCGGGATGGTGGCGGTGCCCCAGTCGCCATTGCGCACCAGGCCGTACGTGGTGGCGTTGGCCGGGAACTTGACCGAGTGCTGGTTGGTGTAGGTGTCGCCGATGCCGATCGTGAAGGCGACATTGGCCGGGATCTTGATCTTCAGCTTGACGGTGCCGTTACGGAAGTTGCTCAGGTCGCGGACGGCGGGCGATTGCACGCTGCCGCCGAACCATTGCCCCGGCGTGTTGTAACTCCACGACATCGAGTTGCTGCCCTCATACGGCGGCAAGTTGCCGGCCGAGACCGAGGCGTTGTTCCACACGAAAATGTCGGACGTGGTGCCGGCCACCAGCTTGTTGTTGACCACGGTGTTGTCGGTGAACACGCCGAACTTGCCCACTTCCGGCACCGTCTGGTTGCCGAGCTTGACGGTGCCCTTGCCGTCGAGCTGGTAGAC
The DNA here is from genome assembly GCA_024123915.1 of Oxalobacteraceae bacterium OTU3CAMAD1. NCBI lineage: Bacteria > Pseudomonadati > Pseudomonadota > Betaproteobacteria > Burkholderiales > Oxalobacteraceae > Oxalobacteraceae bacterium OTU3CAMAD1. The sequence goes on from CP099650.1 coordinate 4,842,375, forward strand.
GCGCACGTAGTCGACGTACATGGTGCCCGGCAGCGGCGCGGTCACCTGGGCCGGCGTGGCGGCGTCGGTGAAGTTGCCGCCGACCGCCAGGTTGAACAGCAGGTAGAACGGCGCCTGCAGCGCGGTCGAGTTGACCGGCAGCGGGCCGCTGTACATATCGTGTTCGACACCGTTGTCGACCACCGTGAAACGCATCTGCGACTCGGTCCAGTAGAAGCGGTAGACGACGAAGCGATTCGCCAGCGATTGGCCCGGCACGTACCAGCTCTTGGTCTGCCACGCGGTCGAGGCGGCGCAACTTTCGTTGCCCGGCACGCAGGCGGCCTGCTGCCAGGTGATCACGTTGGAGGCGGTGAAGTTGTCGATGCCCGGCGTCGGCGAGGCGCCGGCGCGGCTGCTGGCCTTGTGGCCCATTTCCATGATGTCGATCTCGCCCTTGCGCGGCCACACCTGCGGGCTGGTGCCCAGCATCCACGCGGCCGGCCACAGGCCGATGCCCAGCGGCGGCGTGGCGATGCGCGTTTCGATCATGCCGTACTGCACCTGCACCTTGTTGGCCGAGTCGATTTTGCCGGAGGTGAAGACGTTGCTGCCAACGGTCTGATTCTGCGCCTTGATCGCCAGCGCCCGCGTGGCGGACTCGAACGGCACGTTGACGATGGAGAGATTGTTGGGGCTGTAGTACTCCAGCTCCTGGTTGCCGTAGCCGCACAAGCCGATCTGGCAGCCGTTGCCGTCGTAGGTGTTCCACAGGCTCGTGTTCAGCGTCGGGCCGTTGAATTCCTCGGACCACAACAAGGTGCCGATGACGGGACTGGTAACACTGGCCGACACCGGCGCGCCGTACGCCAGCACGATGCTGGTGGCGACGGCGGACAGAACGAATTTCGGTTTATTCACAATGACTCCTCGTATCGATACTTCCTCAAATTCGAACCGGACGACGATCCGGCCCGCTCCATGCCGACACGGTCGGTGTCGGCGCTTGCGTTGCGGCGAGAGGGAAAGGACGCTGCGTCGCGCTCAAAAAAAAACGGACGCACGGGCGCCTTCGCTACGAGGCGTTTTGCTAGTCACTACAGTCCCCTTGCCGGTCCGGATCACTGTCCGGACACTATTTCTGGATAGATTTGGAAACGATTCCAATTCCTGCGGAAAATATATTCCGATAAACATTTTTTGTCAACGCCAATGCGCAAACGTGCGCCGGATGACACGCGTCAAACGCGCGGCGGCGGCGCGCCCTTATGCTGGCGGCTGAGATCAATCTGACAAGAGCGGAGAATGTGATGTCCGATTTCCACCGGTATTTCAAGGAGAACATGGAAGCCCTCGGGCTGCCGGCGCCGGACAGTCTGTTCGGCACGCTGCAGAGCAGCCTGACCACGGTCACGGTGCTGTTGGCGAGCATCGACAAGTTCGGCAAGACGGTCACCGTGGCCGAGCTCATCGCGGCTGGCACGCGGCTGGAAAAGCTGGGGATGATCGGCACGCTGTCGGCCGCGTTTTACGCCGGCGCGTGCATCGGCAGTTTGGCCGTGGCCACGGGACGCACGCTGTCGGACGGCGCCACCGTTGCCGACGTTTTGCTCTATGCGCGTACGCACCATCTACATCGTCCGTGGCTGGCGGCCGAACTTTATCGCGCACCTGGGATCTACCGACCGAAGGTGGCCGGCAAAGCCACGCACAAGTACGCGGCCATTCAGAGGTGAGCGATATCATGAGAGACGATCTGATACTGATATTGACCGCGCTGGTGTGCGCCGGCTTCGCGTGGGCGTTCTGGCATTATCTGGGCGAGCAGGCGCTGGGCGCATTGACAGTGATCGCGCTGATCGCGCTGGCGGCCGACAACTATCGCCTGCGGCGTCGCCTGCGCGGCAAACCCTGATGCGGGACCACTAAAACACGTAGGGCGGATTAGCGAAGCGTAATCGGCCATGCATGCGCCGCCGATAACGCATGCATGGCCGATTACGGCGTTCCGCCTAATCCGCCCTACGTGTTTTAGAATTTATCAGCGTCGCTACTCGACCGTGATGGCCAGGTCGCGGCCTTTTACCGCCGCGTTGCCGGCGTAGTCCTCCGCGGTGATGCGCAACGTGTACTTGCCCGGATCGAGCGCGCCCACCTTCCACGCGCCCGGCGTCAGCTTGCCGTGCATGAGCGAATTGTTGATCGCGTACGCGAACCGCGTCTCCGCATTGCCGTGCACGGTGATCCCGCTGCCCTCCATATACGCCAGCTTGACCGCCTCCCGATTACGCGGAATCCTGTCGTACAACTGCGTGATCACCGGCTGCTCCATACCAGGAATGGCCTCCCCTTCCGCGTTCAGCAACTGGTAACCAAGTTTATACAACCCCAGCCGCCGGCGCGCCTGCACGCCATTCATCTGATCGAACGCATCCACGACAATCTGCACCTCGCCCAAGCTGCGCCGCACCAGCAACCGCCCGCCGGCCACCTCCTTGAGCCGCTTGCCGCCGGCGTCACTCAACGTCACGCTCTGGATCTTGGGCGCGATGGTGTCCTCCAGATCGATAAACGGCAGGCTTAGCGGATTGAGCGCGTCGCCGTTCGGCATGTAGTCGAGATGCACATGCGCCATCCGATTTACGGTACCCAGCGTCTCGCCAACAACAAACCGCGTGCCGCGCTTGACGCGCACCGCATCGGGCGCGCCCTTCTCATCCTTCAACACCTGAAAACGCGGATCGATCACCTTGTCGCGTCCATCGCGGCCCACGCGCATGTGAATATATTGCAGGCCATTGAACGCGATGCCCTCCGACAGCTCGCCATAACCCCACGTCGCGCGCGGGTCGGTGACCTTGCCCGCCGTGACCGCCAATACCGGCGCGCCGATGGACGCCTGCACATCCAGCCCGGAGTGGAAATGGTGACGGCTCTCGCCGTTGAAATCACCGCGCACCTCGCCCATCAATCCAACCACATCATGCCGCTTGTCCTGCGGCTTAACCGGCCACAGCATGGTGGCGCCATGCGACGGCTCGGCCGGCGCCGGCTCGGCCGGCGGCGCCGTCTGGCCCGCCACCGCCGCGCCCACGTGATGCAATCGATACGTGGCCCCGTCCGTCACGAACAACGAACCGTCCTTGGCCACCACGATGCCGCGCGGCGCATACAGGCGCACTGTGCCGTCGGGGCCGTAGCCCGGCTCGGCCGTGCGATCGACATCGGTCAGCGCCAGCACCTCGCCGGCCGGCGTGATCTGCGCCAGCCGGCCATGCGAATTACTGCCCACATACAGATAACCGTCCGCCGTCAGCGCCACGGCCACCGGCGAGCGCAGCAGCGAGGCGCGCTCGCCCTCCTTCGCCTCGGCGACGGTGGTGACGACGCCGTTTTTATCCAGCTTGCGAATCGCGTTGTTGCCGGTGTCGGCGATGTAGAGATCGCCGTTGACGCCGACCACCAGCCCCGTTGGCAAGTCGAACAAGGCCTGCGCCGCAGGACCGTCGGCCTTGCCTGCGCGGCCGCCGCCGGCGATGGTGGTGACGTCGCCGTTGGGCGCGATGCGACGGATACGGTCGTTATAAGTATCGGTCACGTACACCACGCCGTCGTCGCCGACGGCTACACCGATCGGACCGTTGAAGCGCGCCGCCGCGCCCCGGCCATCCTTGTCGCCCGCCAGGCCGTCGCCGGCCAGGGTCGCTACCTTGCCGTCCGGCGTGATCTTGCGGATCGCGTTGTTGCCGGTGTCTGCGACGTACAGGTTGCCTGCCCAGTCCATCGCCAGGCCGGAAGGCGTGTTGAAGGAGGCCGCCTTGCCGAGTCCCTCCGCGTAACCCTCGGCCGCCCCGGCCATGGTGGTGCTAACGCCGTCCAGCCCGATCTTGCGGATGCTGTTGTTGTCGCCGCCATCGGCCACGTACAAATTGCCGGCCTCGTCGAGCACCACGCCGAACGGATCGGCGAAGCGGGTGCGGCGTCCGCTGCCGTTGCTCATGCCCGGCAAGCCGTCCCCGGCGATGGTGGTGACGCGCGCGCTCCACTGGCGCTGCGTGCCTTTGGTGGCGGCCACGGCCGCCTCGCCCTTGTCCGCCGACGGCTGCACCAGTACATAGGCGACGCCGCCTCCGATGGCCGCGCCACCGAGCACCAGCGCGGCCAGAATTAATTTCAATTGAGTTGGAGACACGTTACCCTATCCGACGAGACTTGATTGATTCCATGTTATTGCATTCGTGCATCTTTTGACAGCACATTCATTTCTTGCGCAGGCGCTTCAGCGCCAGCGGCAGCAGGTTGAACAACCGCACCAGCGCATGCATTTGCCACGGGAAGACGTAGCGTTCGTCGCGCCGGGCGACGGCGGCGGCGATGCGTCGGACGGCCTCGTCCTCGGGCATCAGGAAGGGCTTGCCGCTGGCGTCGCCGCCATTCAACTCGCGCAGGCGGGCGGTATCGACGTATCCGGGCACGATGACCGTCACCGCGATGCCGAACGGCGCCAGCGCCTTGCGGTAGGCCTCGCAGATGGCGATGGCCGCGCGCTTGCTGGCGCTGTAGACGGAGCCGCCCGGATAGTCGCGCTGCAAGCCGGCGATCGAGGCGACGGCGACCAGGTGGCCCTGTCCGCGCGCCATCATCGCCCCGGCGCCCGCGCTGAAGGCGTGATCAAGGCCGCCGACATTCACCCGCAACACCGGCAACGTCGCTGCGGGATCGCGCGCGATGGCCGCCGCGTCGGTGTACTGCCCGGCGGTGACGATCAACAAATCCAGGCCACTGGCCGCGAAGCCGGCCACCACCGCCGCCACCTGCACGCGGTCGGCGATATCGCATGCATGCACAGCGACGCGGCCGTCCCGCATCAGCGGCAAACCCGCGACCTTGTCCGGATGGCGCCCACAGACGGCCACGCGCGCGCCCTGCCCCGCATAGTGCCGCGCCAACCCGAGGCCGATGCCGCTGGTGCCGCCGATGATCATCACGTTTTGAACAGTCATCGCGTCGCCTCGTTAAGCCTGCTACTGTTGCGCATCGTCGGACGGCCACCCTGCGCCGCCAACGCATAAGCCTCCCGCGCGCGCTGATAGCCGTAATCCCACAGCGCGTCGGCATCGGCTACATAACGCTCGTAGCTGACCGGAGGAACCAGCCTGACGCGGTTGCCGCGCCAGTCCACCCGCTTGCGCACGCCGCGCCCTTGCATGACGCGCCGGACATCGGAGGTATCCACCCACACATCGACCGGCTGCGCGTGCACGTGGCGCAGCCGCCGGTTGCCATCTAAGCCGAAGACGGTCCGCAAGGCGGGAGCGGCCAGCAACTCGTCGTAGGCTTCCTTCATCTCCATGGTGACGTGATGCGCCAGGCCGCGCGCCAGCTCGACCGGGAACAGGTCGATCACGCCGCCCGTGTAGTCGGCGCCACGCGCGTTCTGGCAGCGGAAGTACACCATGTCGGCGATGGAGATGCGGGCGGCGTCGGCCACCGGCATGGCGGTATCGACGAGCAAATCCGGCTTGACGGCGTCCGTCCAGCCCTCAGCGCCTATCGCCGAGGGCAAGCCCTCGGCCAACGCGGCGGCACGTTCGCCGCAAAACAGCGCAACGCTGTAGATGTGGCGGCCGTCGCGACGCCGCCCGGTTTCGTGCGATCCGAACAGCAGCTTGCCGCCGATGATGGCCAGCGCCGGGCCGTTCATGGCGCCAGCCGGCGGCAGCGGCAACGCCGGCAACTCAAACAGATAGTCGTTGAACAGATCGGGCAGCCGCTCGGCGCGCCCAGCTTGAAGACGCCGCCGCGCCACATCGAGCAGCGCGCGAAACGGCGTGGCGCGGTCGCTGGAGCGCATGTCGCCGAGGAACTCGTACATTGGCCGCGAAAGAAGCCACGCCTTGCGCGAGGCCGTATCGGGTAAGCCGGCGATGATGGCGCCTGCGACCGCGCCGCCGCAGGTGGCCAGCAGCAGGTCCGGCTCCCGGCCGGCATCGATGGCCGCCGCATGCATGCCAAGGTAATAGCCGAAGCGGAACCCGCCGCCGGCCAGCACCATGCAGCGTTCGTATTTTGGGTATCGCTCAGCTCGCGTCATGCGTGACATAATGCACAATTACATAGTTATTAACAAGGACGCTCCCGCAATGTATCGCCAGCCAGCCCCCGATACGTGCGAGCCCGGTCAGCTGGTCGGCGCCGGCGCGGCCGATCGCGGCGACGTGGCGGCGAGCGAGCGTTGGATACCGCTGGGCCTGAACGCGGCGCTGTTCGGCATCTGCTATCCAGCGACCAACTATCTTGGCCAGCTCCAACACGAACGGTCAGGCGTAGGCGGCGTGGCGATGGCATGGGAAGCGGGCCTGCCCTTTGTGCCGTGGATGGTGCTGCCCTACATGACCTCCGGTCTGCTGTTCGCGCTCAGCTTCCTGCTGGTGCGCGGACGCGGCGAACTCTCCGCGTTGAGCCGCCGCGTGGCCTTCGCCACCATTGTCGCCTGCCTGATCTTCGCCGCCTTTCCGTTGCGCTTCCAGCTGACTCGACCGGTGGTGGACGCCGCCCTGCCCGCCTGGCTGTTCGCGCAATTGTCGCTCGTGGACCGGCCATACAACCAATTGCCGTCGCTGCACGTGGCGTACTGCATCATCTTCTGCCCGGCCCTGCGCACCGTCGTCCGCGCCGCATGGCAGCGCGCCGCACTGGCCGGCTGGCTAGTGCTGGTGGCCGTCAGCACCGTGTTCAGCTATCAGCACCATGTGCTCGATGTGGCCGGCGGCGCGCTGCTGGGCGTGCTGGCGGTCAGCCTGCTGCCGGTGCCCGCCGCCCGGGCGGAAATTCGCAAGCCCGTCAGCTTCGTCTACGCGGTGCTCGCGGCCCTGTCGCTGCTGGCCTGGCTCGTGCTGAGCGGTCCGTGGTGGTTGTACCTGTGCGCCAGCCTGCTGCTGGTGGCGCGCGCCTACCACACCCGCTCGGCCGATTTCCTGCGCAAGCGCGACGGCCGCTATCCGCTGTGGATCTGGCTGCTGTACGCGCCCTATCTCGCCGGCTACCTGCTGACCTGGCAACTGGTACGGCTGCGCGAACGCCGCCGCCCGCCATTCGTCCACCATGGCGGCCCGTTGTGGGTGGGCCGACGTCTGAGTAACGCCGAAGCCGCGCGGTTACCGGCGGACTGCGTCGTCATCGACCTTGCCAACGAGCTGAACGAAACACCGGCGTTGCGCCAGCACATCTACCGCCACTTCCCGCTGCTGGACCTGGACACGCCGACGATGCAATCTGCCAGGCACATCGTCGAGGCCATCGCCGTGCACGCGCGCGAAGGCCGCCCCATCTATTTGCACTGCGCGATGGGCTACCGGCGCAGCCGCGAAGTCGCCCAACTTTATCAGGAGTACAGCCAGCAATGAGTTTTTCGATCTACCAGTTGAAGCCACAATTCCAGCGCCTGCTGCAACCACTGATGCGCGCGCTGGTGCGCTGGCGCGTCTCGCCCAACCAGATCACCGTGGCAACGATGCTGTTGTCGATCGCCTACGGCGCGGCGCTGGCCTTGCAACCGCATTGCGCCGGGCTGTGGCTGGGATTGCCCGCCTTCCTGCTGCTGCGCATGGCGCTGAACGCCATCGACGGCATGCTGGCCAACGCCACCGGCCAAAAGACCCGCCTCGGCACCTTGCTCAACGAGCTATGCGACCAGGTGTCGGACGTGGCGCTGTACCTGCCGTTCATGCTGGCGGCCGGCGTGGCGCCGGCGGTGGTGCTGCTGGCGGTGATCGGCGGCCTGCTCGCCGAGTTTGCCGGCGTGATCGCACTCGCCGTCGGCGCCGCCCGCCGCTTCGACGGCCCGATGGGCAAGAGCGACCGCGCCTTCTGGTTCGGCCTGCTCGGGCTGTTGATCGGATTCGACAGCGCCGCGCCGCTGCTGCACGCGGTGCCGTCGCTGGTGGCGGTGTTGTCGGTGTGGACCGTGGTTAACCGGCTGAAACAAGCGCTGCGGGCTTCCGCGCCAGCGACACCGTAAAGATTCCCTCCAGCCCGATGCTGGTGGCGAGTTTTTGGCAACCGGCGGCGGCCACCAGCCCGTCCATCTCCGCCTGTGGGCGCGGCCGCATCTGCCACGGCGTGCCGCGATGGCTGGTCAAGGTCAGCGCGATCATGTCCAGCTGCGGATGCCAGGGCTGGCCGGTGTAGATCAGATAGCCGCCATCGCGCAGCACACTGAAGACGCCCTGCAACGAGGCCGACACCGGCGCATTCTCGCTGAACAGTTCATACAAGCCGGAAACCACCACGATATCGTATTGCCCCTCGGCGACCTTGTAGCTGTCGGGACTGAAGGCGTCGCGCAGTTGGTACTCAACCCTGGCGTTCAATTGCAACTGCTCCGCCAGCGCGCGCGCCTGGTCGAGGTTGTGCTGGGTGAAGTCGCGTAAAGTGACTTCGATGTTCTTGTCCTGGAAACGCTTCACGCTCTCCAGCACGTAACGGCCCGAACCGGCGGCGACGTCGAGGATGCGCAACGGCGCGGCGCCCTGATGGGCGGCGATGCGCTCCTCCAGCATTCGCTGCAACTGGCGCTTGCGCTGGCGGATGCCGCGCCACCCGACCGCGTCAAGGTAACCCCGGTCCATGATCTTGCCGAACACGAAGCGGCCGCCCTCCTGGTTACGGTAGACGTAGTCGAGCGAGGCGCCGGAATCGAAGCCGTGCCGCAAACCGATCTTCATGCCGTCGCTGACCGGCCCCATCATTCCGAGCATGACGCGTTGCAGTCCGAACCAGGCCTTGGTCAGTGCGCCGCAGCTTTGGCCGGCCTTCAGCGCGGCGTAGCGGCGCGCGCTGTGGCTGTCGCGGTCGGCGGTCAGATAGTACGACCCGGGGGTGGGCGCGCGGGCGAAACAGGCGTCGACGAAGCGGCGGCTCTCGTCCAGCGCCACCGTGGTGTCCTGCTCGTAGAACAAGGCATGGAAGGCTTCCGGCAGGCGCACGTAGCGTTTCAGCGGCGAGCTCAGACGCTCGTAGAAGTTTTGCTGCGGCCCCTCCTTCACGACGAAGTCCTTGCCGGCGGCCAGCATCAGGATGGGCGTATCGATGGCGGCGGCGTCCTCGACGATGCGTTTGGCCGTGTCCGCCAGGCCGAGCAGCACGCAGGCCGAGATGGCCTTGGCGATCAGCGGATCGGCGCCATAGGCGGCCGCCTCTTGCGGCGAGTGCGTCAGCATGCCGGGCCGGATATAGCTGGTGACGAACAGTTCCGGCTTGAAGCGGCGCGCGAAGCGCAGCGCCGGCTTGGCCAATGGCACATACAGTTTGATCTCGAATGCGGCCGCCGCCATGATGACGCCCCGCACGCGTGGCGCGTAGTCGTGCAGCCAGGTCGCCGCGATCACCGCGCCGACGCTGTTGGCCACAACAAGAATATTCTCGATGGCGATGCCATACGTGGCGACGATATGGCGGATAAAGCCGTCGAAGTCGCCAACCAACGTCTCGAAGCTGGGCGCGTCGCCCCGCTCGCCCGGCGAATACCCATGGCCGCGCGCATCCCAGGCGAACGCCCAGTCCTGCGTAAAGCCGAACTGTTCCACCAGCGGCTGGATGCGGCCGGAGTGCTCGTGGCCGCGATGCAGAAAGACCAGCGCCCGCTGCGGCCCATCCTGGCGCGGGGTCGCCGGTCGCCATGTCCGGTAAAACAGACGGGTGCCGTCGTCGCAGGCGAAGCCGGATTCGCTGGTGTTCCATGCCAATGAGCGTTCAGCTTTCATGGGGTGCTTTCGTTGAGGTGGGTGATCAGGAAATACAGCAAGGGCGCGGTGACGACGAGGCTGTCCACGCGGTCGAGAATGCCGCCGTGTCCCGGAATCAGTTGTGAAAAATCCTTGACGCCGTAGGCGCGCTTGGCGGCGGAGAACATCATGTCGCCGCAAAAACCGCCGACCGACAGCAGCACGGCGTACAGCGCCAGATGGCGCGCGTCGGCCAGATGCAGATAGCGTCCCAGCAGCAGGGACAGCAGCAAGCTGACGGCCACGCCGCCCGCCAGGCCCTGCCACGTCTTGTTGGGGCTGATGCCGGGCGCGATGCGATGACGCCCGAACACCGTGCCGCTGATGAACTGGGCAACGTCGTTCAGCGCGGTCAGCGCGTAAAGATAGAACAGCCACGCCAGGCGCTGGTGCGCATCCAGCGGCAAGCTGTCGTAGCGGATCAGGAAGCTGCAGCTGTAGCACAAGGTCAGCCACAGCAGCCAAGCCAGCATCGACGGAGCGCGGTGGCGCCAATACAGCAGCAACTGGACCGCCAGCACGGCCGGCATCAACACGTCGAAGGCTTGCGGTCGCAGATAGGTCGATATGATCACGGCGGCCAGCACGATGGCCGCCAGCGATACAAAGCGCGGCCCGCCGAACGGCATCAGCTCGCGCAGGGCCAGCACGCCGATGCCCAGCACCAGCAAGACGGCGCCGGCCGGATGCAGCAGCAGGCTGACGGTGAGCACGGGAAAGATCAACCACCAGGAGTTGACTTGCAGCCGCAATTGGCTTTGCGGCCTGGCGCGCAAGGTCCAGCCGACGCTGAGCGAAGCCATTCCAAGCAGCAGGTAAAGCATCGCCAGCGAAGTAAGAATCTCCGTGCCGAGCGAGGCCATAATAAATTGCATAAAAACCTCAGTTAATGAGTTTGCAATTATATGCCTAAAAAAAAGCCCGCTACGAGAGCGGGCTAAATCTATTTCCTTGGAGGAGAATAGAGGAGACAGAAGAATGATGCCTTAGGGTCCAATATATATCCAATTTATCTTCATAATGGTGGATATTCACCAAAGGCATAACATGTATCTCTGCGGCAATACGCTGCCGGATTACTTCGGATCCGCAGCGTAAGGCAACACGCGCGATGCCATGCGCGTATCGGTCTTGAGCAAGCCCACCTCGTCCGCCAGGATGTGTACCGCTTCGTTCAGCAGTACATCCTTGGCCGCCTTGGCGGCTTTTTCCGCTTCCAGCTCGGCCGCCAGCGAACGTTCGGCGCCTTGCAGGCCGTCGTCGCTGCGCAGCGCGCCGCGCACGCCCGCCACCTTCGGCACCGGCGCCGTCTTGCCGCTGGCAGGCTTGGCCGAAATCGCCTTGTTCAGCGCGTCCTTCGGATCGGGCACCAGGATCGGATCATCGGCGCCCGGCGTGTTGGACAGCAGACGGGCCTCGCGCAGCTTGGCGCGCGCCTCTTGCTGCTCGCGCTCCTTGCGGCGCACGGTTTCATTCAGCGAGATCGAGTTTTCCTTGCGCTGCTTCTTGACCAGGGCGATATCCTCGGCCAGGTACTGGAAGTCCTTGTCCTTGGCGACGCGGGCGTCATGGCGTTTGTCCAGCATCGGCACGATTTCCTTCAGCTCGCCGGCCGGAATGTAGATCGCCGGCTTGATCGAGGTCCACGGCAAAGCGTTGTCGTAGCTCGATTCGCCGAAGGAATCGGCGTCCGACATCGTCGGCAGCTTGATGTCCGGCGTGACGCCGCGCAGCTGCGTGGTGCCGCCGTTGATGCGGAAGAACTGCGCCACGGTGAACTTCAGCTCGCCGTACTTGACCTTCTCGCTCTGCGAGAAACGGTCCAGGCCGAACAGGGTTTGCACGGTGCCCTTGCCGAAGCTTGGCTCGCCGATGATGATGCCGCGGCCGTAATCCTGGATCGCCGCCGCGAAAATCTCCGACGCCGAGGCCGAGCCGCGATTGATCAGCACGCCCATCGGGCCGTCCCACGCCATGCCGGCGTTGGTGTCGCTTTCCACTTCGACCTTGTTGTCGGCGGTGCGCTGCTGCACCACCGGCCCCTTGTCGATGAACAGGCCGGTCAGTTCGACCGCCTCGTTGAGCGAACCGCCGCCGTTGTTGCGCAGGTCGATCAGCACGTTGTCGACCTTATCCTTCTTCAACTCGGCCAGCAGGCGGGCGACGTCGCGCGTGGCGCTCTTGAAGTCCTTCTCGTTCTTGCGGCGCGCTTCGAAGTCCTGGTAGAACGTCGGCAGCGCGATGACGCCGACGCGGCGCTTGGTGTTGCCGTCCTTGACCTCGTAGATGGTCTTCTTGGCCGACTGCTCTTCCATGCTGATCTTCTGGCGCACCAGCGAGACGAAGGAATGCTTGCCGTCCGGGCCGGCGTCGGCCGGGATGATCTCCAGCTTGACGGTCGAATCCTTGGGCCCGCGAATGAGCGCGACGACATCGTCCAGGCGCCAGCCCATGACCTCGGTCAGCGGGGTTTTCTCGTCCTTGGCGACGGCGACGATCTTGTCGCCGACCTTGATCTTGCCCGACAGGCCGGCCGGGCTGCCCGGCACCACCTCGCGCACGACGGTATAGTCGTCGCGGCTTTGCAGCACGCAACCGATGCCCTCGAGCGACAGGCGCATGGCGATGTCGAAGTTCTCGGCCGCGCGCGGGCCCAGGTAATTGGTGTGCGGCTCGATCGACATCGCGTAGGCGTTCATGAAGATCTGGAACACGTCCTCGTTGGTCGGCTTGCGCGACGGGATCAGGTAGTTCTCGTAGCGCTTGTCGAGCGTCTCGCGGATGCTCTTGTCATCCTTGCCGGCCAGTTTCAGGCGCAGCCACTCGTTCTTGACGCGCTTGCGCCACAGGTCCTTGACCTCGGCCTCGCTCTTGGTCCATTCGGCCTTTTCGCGGTCGTATTGGTAACTCTCGTCGGAGTTGAATTCGAACTTGGCGGTCTTGACCAGCTCGCGTGCATAGGCGATGCGCTCGTTCAGGCGCTGCTGGTACAGGTTGAAGATGGCGAACGGCACGCTCAGGTTCTCGCCGTTGATGGCGTCGTCGAGACGGGTGCGCACGATGGCGTACTGGTCGACGTCGGCCTGCGTGAAGAACAGCTTTTCGGAGTCGAGCGACTTGAAGTAGCGGTCGAAGATCTTTTCGGACATCGCATCGTCGAGCGGCACGGCCTTGTAATGTAACTTGCCCAGCACCCGGGACGCCCAAACGGCCGCCTGGGTTTGGCCCGCCTGGGGCTTGAGTGGGGTATCTGCCGCTTTTTCCGGCACGGCTGCGCCGGCCTGGACTGACAGGGCCGACATCATGGCCACCAACAGCATTTGCTTCTTCATCGGCTTTACTCCGGAACGTAATAACTCATTTATCGGTAACGCAATTCGGTCATGCGGTCATGCGGAGGTGATAAACCGCACAATTTTATTCTACAGGATAGCAGCCGCGCCACGGCATCGTGAAGCCAGAGTTTCCCTGTACAAGCTTAAGAGTAACTGAAAATCGTTTTCTGTCCAGCCACTGAAGGGAAATCCACAACGTCCGCCCTTCCCGGATCTCAAAATATTCTATTTAAGTTACTGTTTTCAAAAAGAAAAACACCGAAGATTCCTTAAAAACATATTGCTTTGCAGCAAAATTATGCTATCATCCTGTCCAGTACAGTTAATTCCACGGCCTGCCAGGCAATGATTCGGCAGTGCCCGCACGCCTCCACTGGTGAGGCGCTTGAGTTTCGTAGCCGCCTTACCCAGTCGCTCCCCAGGAGCGCGCTCGTCTACGAGCATTCCAATAGCAAGACTTTTTCTCTAAAGAGATCCATGAGCACATTTACTATGAATACCCGTAACTGGGGTGTTGGCACAAAGATTACCGTTTTCACGTTCGCGCTGATCAGCGTGATCCTCGCAATCCTGCTGACCCTGATTAATCTGAGCACCTCCTCCATGCTCAAGGAACGCGCCAAGTCCAACGTCGCCAACTCCCTCAACGGCATCAGCAACACCGTCGAGGTGTTCAACAACGCCATGACCAACGAGGCGTCGAGCTTCGCGCGCCTGTTCGCCGCGGGCTTCGGCGCCGGCAAGTTCACGCTCGATCCGGCCGCCAAGGTCGAGATCGCCGGCAAGCCGACACCGACCCTGGCCCACGACGGCAAGGCGCTCAACATGGACTTCAGCATCCCCGACAAGTTCACCAGCGACACCGGCGTCATCGCCACTATCTTCGCCGCCGATGGCGAAGAGTTCGTGCGCGTGAGCACCTCGCTGAAGAAGGAAAACGGCGACCGCGCCGTCGGCACCCAGCTCGACCACGCCCACCTGAGCTACGCCCCCCTGCGCGCCGGCAACAGCTACATCGGCCTGGCCACCCTGTTCGGCAAGCAGTACATTACCCAGTACGACCCGATCAAGGACGACGGCGGCAAGGTCATCGGCGTGCTGTTCATCGGTCTCGACATCTCCAAGAACATGACGATGCTCAAGGAAAAAATCAAGGCCATCACCATCGGCGATACCGGCTATATCTACGTGCTGAACGCGGCGCCGGGCAAGGACCAGGGCAAGATGCTGATCCACCGCTCGCGCGAAGGCGAAAACCTGTTCGAGCGCAAGAGCGCCGACGGCCGCCTGTTCATCCAGGAAATGCTCAAGGCCAAGGAAGGCAGCATGCTCTACGACTGGCCGGACGCCGACGGCAAGGAGCCGCGCGAGAAAATGGTCGAATTCAAGACCTTCAAGGATTGGAACTGGCTTATCGTCGGCGGCACCTACACCGAGGAAATCACCCGCGAGGCCGCGACCTTGCGCAACACCTACGCCGCGCTCGGCCTGACCGCGCTGCTGATCTTCGCCGGCGTGCTGTTCCTGCTGGTGCGCGCCGTGGTTTCGCGTCCGCTGGGCCGCGCCGAGGATGCGGCCACCCGCATCGCCCAGGGCGACCTGGACGTGCATCTGGAAATCCACAACAAGGATGAAATCGGCCTGGTGCTGCGCGCCCTGAACGGCATCAGCAGCAACCTGTCGAACGTCGTCGGCCAGGTGCGCACCGGCGCCGAGCAGATCACCACCGCCTCGAGCGAAATCGCCAGCGGCAACCTGGACCTGTCGTCGCGCACCGAGGAACAGGCGTCGAGCCTGGAAGAGACCGCCGCGTCGATGGAGCAGCTCAGCAGCGCCGTCAAGCAAAACGCCGACAACGCCGCCCAGGCCAACCAGATGGCGCTGGCCGCCTCGGGCATCGCCGCCAAGGGTGGCGAGGTCGTCGCGCAAGTGGTCGACACGATGGGTTCGATCAACCAATCGTCGCGCAAGATCGTCGACATCATCTCGGTCATCGACGGCATCGCCTTCCAGACCAACATCCTGGCGCTGAACGCGGCCGTCGAAGCGGCCCGCGCCGGCGAACAAGGCCGCGGCTTCGCGGTCGTCGCCTCCGAGGTGCGCAACCTGGCGCAGCGCTCGGCCACCGCCGCCAAGGAAATCAAGGCGCTGATCGACGACTCCGTCAGCAAGGTCGACATCGGCAGCCGCCAGGTCGAACAGGCCGGCACGACGATGCAGGAAGTGGTCGACAGCGTGCGCCGCGTGACCGACATCATGTCCGAGATCAGCAGCGCCAGCGAAGAGCAGCGCGCCGGCATCGGCCAGGTGCACGAAGCGATCGCCCAGATGGACCAGGTCACGCAGCAGAACGCCGCGCTGGTGGAAGAAGCGGCCGCCGCAGCGCACGCGCTGCAAGACCAGGCGCACGAACTGGAGCAGGTGGTGCGCATCTTCAACCTGGGCAGCCACAAAGCCGCGCCGGCACTCGGCAGCGACAAGCGGGAATATCTGGCGCTGAAGTAATCCAAAGCGTCGCCGCGAAAAGCCGCCATCGTGAAAACGGTGGCGGCTTTTTTCTTGCGCGATCGACTAGCGGCGGCTATCCTTACTTGATTGGGTACAGGCCCGGACGCCCCTTCGCTGGCTTGGGCACATGCTCGAACCTCGCGTCCAACCGTTCAAAACACTGCCTGCTCAGGTTCGAAAAGTCGCCCCTGCTCCGTCGATAGTCTGTAAAGAACGCCACCTTTTCATCCGCAGCGACGAACACAAGCAGCGTGGCGCCCTCATCTTTCCAGACCTCGGAAAACTTTTGGCTGTTCCACTTGAAGCCGAGTGTCTCGTCGGTTGTGGCGTTATCAGTATAGGGGCCGAACATGCAGACTCTTTTCCACGGCCGTGGAAGCGCGCGGTCCAAATCGACCGTGCGCCGATCGGACTCGTCGAAGTCATCGAATATGGCGTTGGCTATCGAGTCATGGCGCGAACAGGCCACGGCTGTCGCCGCCACGAACGCGAAAAAACAAAGCCGTCCTACTTCTTTCAACATAAAAATCCTCGCCAGAGGCAGCCGTCAAAACTGCCGTGCCTGTATTCATTGATAGACACGCAGCATACTAGATTGCAGATATAACAATTCCTCACAATCTCACTCGGGGGATTTTTTCCATCTCTATAGTTCAGATCGTGTCGGAATGTCAGACTTGACCGAATGCGACATTTGTCGCATCCTTGCTATCTTCGTCGCAATCAAGCTTGATCATGCCCCTCAAATCGATTACTCAGCTGGCTCTGTTGAAAGCCTTAACGCGTCGGATGCGATTCGCGCTCCGCATTCTCATTGCGCTACCGACGGCAGCTCACGCCCAGGAAGAATCTCCATTGCCCCCGACAGCGACGGTCACCGTCACAGCCAAAAAAGAAGCGGTCATCAAAAAACTCGACAAGACCGTCTATGACGTGTCGGACATGCCGAGGGCGGCAAATGGCACCACCCAGGATGTTTTGCAATCGACACCCGAGGTATCGGTGTCGGCCGACGGGCAAATTTCGGTCAAAGGCAATGCGCAGGTCACGGTCCTGATCAACGGCAAGCCGACGGCGATGATGTCCGGGTCGGCCGATGAACGGGCGACGGCGCTGCAGACCATGAGCGGCGCCGACGTCGCCAGCGTGGAAGTGATCACCAATCCGTCCGCCGCCTACAACGCCAATGGTGGCGCCATCCTCAATATCGTGTTGAAGCGCAACCGCAAGCCCGGGGCCCGCGCCCAGATACAGGGCAGCGCAGCGGATCACGGCCTGTGGAACGTGGGCGCGTCGGGCGACGTGACCAACAAGAACATCAGCGTGCACGGCAGCCTGGCGCTGCGCCACGACGGCACGGACAAAATCCGCGAATCGACGGTGGACTGGACTAATCCCTTCACCGGCGAGACGCGGCGAACACGGCAGACGTCGGAAGTCTTCGTCCGCCGCACCGTCCAAAGCGCGGGCCTGGGCGTCGACTACGCTCTCAGCGAAACCGACAGCCTGAGCCTGTCGACGAAATATAACGAGCGCCGCTCGCGTCCCGTGTTCGACGTGCTCAACGAGAACCGTAGCGGCGCCGGCGAGACCGTCTATCACCGCATCTCCACCGGCCCCAACGAGCAGTCCGACGGCAGCGCCAGCCTGAACTACAGCCATCAGGACGGCGGCACGGCGCTCAAGGCGATGCTCCAGCACAGCGATACGAAGGGCTTGATCGACAAGTCCTACCGCGACGTGTTCGTTTCACCGGTGCGCCCCACGGACTACAGTCGCGGCGCCACCAGGTTGACGCGCCGCCTGAATCAGGCCACCCTCGACTGGAGCCGCCCGTCGGAGTACGGCAAGCTGGGCATGGGCCTGGATATCCAGGACAAAGTCGACAACATCGACAACTATCAGGCGTCCATCGATGCCGCGACAGGCGCGGAGACACCCGATCCCGCCACCACCAACGGCTATGCCGTGACGTCCACCGTATCGGCCGCTTATCTGACCGACCATATCACGCACGGCAAATGGGAAGCGCTGCTGGGCGGACGGGCGGAGCGGATGGCGCTACGCGTGCGTCCGGCGGGAGGCATCGCGCAAACGCGGCATTGGCAGGCGTTCAACCCCAGCCTCCACCTGCGATATGCCATGAGCGACAAGACCGACCTGACGCTCAGCTACCGCCGCAGCCTGCAGATGCCCGATCCGCGCGATCTCAACCCGTTCACCACCTATGTCGATGCGCAAAACCTGAGCCGTGGCAACCCCGCCCTGAGGCCGCAACAACTGACGTCCTGGGAGATCGGCACCGATACGAGCGCCGCGCAATTCACCACCAGTCTTAACGCCTTCTATCGCACCAGCGGCAATACGGTGACCGATGCGCGCAGTTTCGCCGACAATGTGATCGTCACCTCGAAGCAGAACGGCGGACAGGCCAGCTCTACCGGACTCACCGGCGCAGTCACCTGGACGCCGGACGCCAAGCTGCGGTTGGGCATGGATGGCGGCGCCTATCGCGTGACGCTTCGGACGCCGGACCTCTCCGGTCTCGTGCGCCAAAACGACATCGCCGGCTACATCAACCTGAGGGCGGCGTACAGCGCCGCACAGGACAACCTGTCGCTCGACGCGCATGGCCAGTCGGCGGGCATCTCCCCGCTCGGCCGGTTTGGCGCCACCAGCAGCGTCAATCTGAGCTGGAAGCACGCGATGACCAGCACGCTGAGCCTGACCGTCAACGCCAACGATATTTTCGATGGCGGCAGGCGCACCTATACGACCGACACCAGCACCTTCCGCCAGGCCGGATTCGACCATTTCGTCGCGCGGCGACTCTACGTGGGCCTGGTAAAAAAGATCGAGTGAATGGGCGCCGGCCCGTTTTCACCTATAATTGGCACATGGGTAACCTCTTCAAACACCGGCGCCGCACCAGCCTGATCGTCTGCATTGCGATCTTGCTGAACTTGTTGACGCCGGCGCTCGGCCAAGCGATGTCGACGCTGCTGCGCGATCCGCTGACGCTGGACATTTGCAGCGCCACCCCGGCCAAGCGCACGCAGGACATGCCGGCCGCCGGCATGAAGCATTGCGTGTTTTGCGCGACCCACGCGACGCCGGCCGCGCCGCCGCCATCCATCCCGGTTCTGGTCGCGCTGCTCGACGGCCATGACGTCTATCCATCCCTCGAGTATCTGTCGCCCTCCCCGCTGGCCGCCTGGTCCGGCGCCAAGCCACGCGGCCCGCCGTCGCTGTCCTGACTCTCGCTTGACGCGCACGATATGCCGCCCGCCCCACGTGGGTGCCGAGCGTGCGCACGCCTTTTCATCATCGACAGGATATCCATGCAACGACGATATTTCATTTCCACGCTCGCGGCCATGCTGGTCACGGTCGCGCCAAGCATGGCCGCACCGGCCTTTAACGGCATCGACGTCACCGGCGCCGCCATCGGCCCGGACTACCAGCTGTTTTACGCCGACGGCAAGCCGGCCTCGCTGCGCGACTTCAAAGGCAAATACGTGATGCTGTTCTTCGGCTTCACGCAATGCCCGGACGTCTGCCCGACGGCGCTGTCGCGCGCCGTCGAAATCAAACGCCTGCTGGGCGCCGACGGCAACAAGCTGCAAATCGTCTTCGCCACCGTCGACCCCGAACGCGACACCGGACCGCTGCTGGCCGAATACATGCGCGCCTTCGATCCGACCTTCGTCAGCGTGCGCGGCAACCTCGCGCAGACCGCCAAGGCCGCCGCCGACTTCAAGATCTTTTATCGCAAGGTCCCCAGCGGCAGCTCGTACACGATGGACCACACCGCCATCACCTACGTGTTCGACGCCGACAGCAAGATCCGGCTCGCCTTCAAACATGACCAACCAGCCCAGCAATGCGCGGACGACCTGCGCAAACTGATGGCTCCCGCACGACCAACCAGCTTCCTGAAAGGACTATTCCAATGAAAAAACTGCTCTCCCTGCTGCTGCTCGCAGCCCTCCCCGCCCTGGCCCAGGTGACCGTCGGCGAACCGTGGGTGCGCGCCACCGTCGCCGCGCAAAAAGCCACCGGCGCCTTCATGACCCTGACTTCGACGCAAGGCGCCAAGCTGGTCGGCGCCAGCTCGCCGGCCGCCGGCGTGGTCGAAATGCATGAAATGAAAATGGTCGACGATGTGATGCGCATGCGCGAAGTCACCGCGCTGGAGCTGCCGGCCGGCAAAGCGGTCAAGCTCAGCCCCGGCGGCTACCACCTGATGTTGCTGGATTTGAAGCAACCGCTGAAGGAAGGGGCCACTGTGCCCTTGACCTTGGAGATAGAAAACGCGCAGAAGGTGCGCAGCAAGATCGTGGTGGACGCGCCGGTCAAGCCGCTCAATACGGCAGCCATGCACCACTAGTCAGGCCCGTGACGCCGGCCACCCACCAGCCGGCGCCGACGATCGGCAAATAGGGCCACGACCGCAGCGAGATTTTCCAGTCGACGTGGGACGGCCAAAAGGCCAGGAACTGCGGCGCCACGGCGAACGCCAGCGCCACGTCGATCCACTGGAAATGCAGGCCGTAACGGGTGCGCCACCATGCCACCAGGAACGGCAGCACCACCACCACAAATGGCGCCAGCGCGGACGGCGCCGCGTTGTACCAGCGCACCCGCGTCAGGCGCACCGAACCCAATTCCCAGCCCTGTCCGACCCGGCGCGGTATCACCGTGAACGCCGCCGGGCGGGCGCCGGTCAGCTTGGCGGCGACGAAATGCGCCAGTTCGTGGCAGATGGTGCCGGCCAAGGTGAAGAGGAAAAAGAAGGGATGCCGCGCCGACAAGGCGCGGATCAGCAGCGCCAGCAGCAGGGACGGCACCAGGTAGATCAGAAGATCGCGATGGTGGCACAGCCAGGCCGGCGCAAGTACATTACATTCAAACAGGCTGCTCATGCGGCATCGTCGCACGGTGGCTATGCCACGTCAATTCCGATCCCGCCCGGGGCCGGACTAGCTGCGCACCCCACCCTTCCCGCTCAACACCGCCGCGCCGGACAGGTTGACCTTCAATAAACGCTTCGCTTCACTCACATACGTCATCGTACAACTAAAATCAACAATGGAAAACGTTTAACTACTTGATTTATTTGAATTTAGTTGCTCGCGCTACAGTAACGTGTAACCGCTATACATATTTGAGATATCCGGTTGTATGATGTCTGATATCTGCGCTATTATCTGCGCACACAACATCAGCAAGGAGATCGCATGACGACGCAGCAAGCACCAGCCACGCGGGTACGATGGCTCATTCTGGCCATTCTGTTCGCAGTCACCACCATCAATTACGCCGACCGCGCCACCATCGCCATCGCCGGCCCAGAGCTGAAAAAGCTGCTGGGCCTGTCGCCGGTGCAGATGGGCTATGTATTTTCGGCCTTTGCCTGGTCCTACGTGCTGGCGCAATTGCCGGGCGGCTGGCTGCTCGACCGCTTCGGCACCAAGATCACCTATTTCTTCAGCATCTTCATGTGGTCGCTGTTCACCATGCTGATGGGAACCGTCGGCTTCCTGACCGGCGCCGCCGCGCTGACCGCGCTGTTCTGCCTGCGATTGGCCGTCGGCGCGTCCGAGGCGCCCTCCTTCCCCGGCAACAGCCGGCTGGCCTCGTCCTGGTTCCCAACCAACGAGCGCGGCACGGCCGCCGCCATCTTCAACTCGGCGCAATACTTCGCCACCGTGCTGTTCGGGCCGTTGATGGGCTGGCTGGTCCACACCCACGGCTGGGAAAGCGTGTTCTACGTCATGGGCGGACTGGGCATCCTGATGTCCTTCCTCTGGCTCAAGATGATCTATGGCCCGAAGGACCATCCGCGCATCAACGCGGCGGAGCTGGCCTATATCAAGGAAGGCGGCGCGCTGATCGATCTGGAAAGCAAGGATAAAGCCGTCGCCACGACCAAGCTGGACACCGGCTCGGCGATCCGCCAGCTGCTGGGCAACCGCATGCTGCTGGGCGTCTACATCGGCCAGTATTGCATCAACACGCTGACCTATTTCTTCCTGACCTGGTTCCCGGTCTACCTGGTGACCGAGCGTCACATGACGATTTTGAAAGCCGGCTTTGTCGCTGCGCTGCCTGCGGTGGCCGGATTCCTCGGCGGCGTGCTGGGCGGCGTGATCTCGGACCGTCTGATCAAGCGCGGCTTCTCGCTGTCGGTGGCGCGCAAGACGCCGATCGTCTGCGGCCTGCTGCTGGCGATGTCGATGATCATCTGCAATTACGTTGAAACCGACTGGCTGGTCATCACCGTGATGTCGCTGGCGTTCTTCGGCAAAGGGATCGGGGCGCTGGGCTGGGCCGTGGTGGCGGACACGTCGCCGAAGGAAGCAGGCGGCCTGAGCGGCGCCTTGTTCAACACCTTCGGCAACACGGCGGGCATCACCACGCCGATCGTGATCGGCTACATCCTGCAGGAAACCGGCTCGTTCGCCGGCGCGCTGGTGTACGTCGGCGCCAACGCCGCCGTCGCCATCCTGTGCTATGTGCTGATGGTGGGCGAGATCAAGCGTTTCGAGTTCAAAACGCCGGTGGTCACCAAGCTGCCGCTGGCCGCCTGATCCGTCGAGGGGACACGTAGGGCGGATTGGCGGGCCAGGCCCGCCAATCCGCCCCGGGGGCCTATCGAAGCGGCGGCCTACCTGGCCGGTAGGCCTTAAGAGGCGGAACGCCGTAATCCGCCATCTATGAGCCGCCGACTGAGCATGCATGGCGGATTACGCTTCGCTAATCCGCCCTACGTGTTATAGATTGTCGAGCCGCGCCGGGGCAAGTTACAGGTACTTAACCCAACCCATGGTCGTGCGGCGCTTGAATTGGCCGAACGCCTTGCACGGCCAGTACATCAGCGGTATCAACGCCGCCGACATCACCCACACCGCCCAATAGTTGTCGAACTCGTAGCGCCCGCCGTAGTTGGCGCCCAACAGCGCCAGCGCCGCTTCCTGCAGGAACAGCAGCGTGAACAGGTGCAGCAGATAGTAGAACATCGGCACCCCGCCAAACACGGCGGCCACGCGCAAAAAGCCGTTGTCGCGCGCTTCCAGCCAGGCCAGTACCAGACAGGCGCCCCCCACCGTGATCAGCAGGAACGCCAGCGACGGCGGATATTTGGTCACGTTCAGGAACGACATCACCGTCCTTACCGCCGTCTCGCCTGGCACCCAGTCGAGCGTCTCGCCGTAGATATTCAGCCCACGCAACACCAGCAGCAACGCCATCGACACGCAACCGGCGATCAGCAGCGTCTTGCGGCGATGCGCCGGCAGCTCCGACCTGGCGTACCACGGGCCGGCCGCATAGCCCAGCAAAATCACGCCGATCCACGGCAGCAGCGGATAACTGATCTTGATCTTCAGCGCGCCTTCCGCCACAAGGTATCCACGGTCATGCAGGATCGTCCAGGGGACGAAGCCCCAGCTACCCGGCTCGAACGAGATCGGCGTCAGCAGGTTATGCCCGAACACGATGATCAACCCCAGCGCCACCAGCACCTTGCGCGGCAGCCGATGCAGCAGCGCCAGCGCGATCATCGATAAGCCGATCGCCCAGATCACCTGCAGGTAAATTGTGGGCGGCGGAAAACGCCCGCTCCAGGAGACATTGATGACGAAGATCTCCAGCGCCACCAGGAACAGGCCGCGCTTGAGCAGGAAGCCGGTGGCCGAACGCGGCCCGCTGGCAGGATGCGCATACAGCCAGGCCGACAACCCGGTAAGGAACACAAAGATCGGCGCGCAGAAGTGCGCGGCGAAACGGCCGAAGAACTGCGCCGGTTCGATCGTCGCGATGTCCATCGGATCGGGCACGGGCCAGCGCAGGAAGAACCGCTCGCGCACGTGATCGAGCATCATCACCATCATCACCAACCCGCGCATCACGTCGATCGACGCCACGCGGGCGCCATGCGCCGGCGCCGCCATGCCATTTACATTCGCATTCACACTCATATCGTTCGCTGAACCCAAACCTGACTTTAAAATTTATACAGCGCCTTCAACGTGACGCGGCGCTCCTCGCCCGCCGCCACCCAGGTCTGCTGGTAGGAGCTCGGGTAGTACGTCTTGTCGAACAAATTGTCGATGTCCAGCGACAGGCGCAACTTGCTGGTCGGCGAATAGGACGATACCAGCTTTGCCGTCGTATAGGATGGCAGTTTGAAAGTGCTGGAGATCGCGACGTCGCCATTGCGCTCGCCGACGTAATTCAGCCCGCCGCCGAGCGACGCGCGCGCCCCGCCGACCGTCAGCTCGCGCACCAGCAGCAGGTTGGCGCTTTGCTTCGGCACATTGGGCAGCGCGCCGCCGACCGTCAATACGTTGTCACGCAGGACCTCCGCGTCCGTGTACGCGTAGGAGAACGATAGCTGCAGCTTGCGCGCCAGCTCCCCCGAGACATCCAGTTCCACGCCCTTGCTCCCCACTTCGCCGGCAGCCAGCGAGAAATTGGTGTCCAGCGGGTTCAAGGTCAGCACGTTTTTCTTCCGGATCGAATACAGCGCCAGGGTGCTGCTCAACTTACCGTCGGCGCTGTCGAACTTGATGCCGGTTTCATAGGCGCGGCTGGTCTCGGCCGGAAACGACTCGTTGTTGATGCCGATGCCGCTGTTCGGCCGGAACGACTTGCCCGCCGACGCATACAGCGAAATCTGCCGGTTCGGCTGATACACCAGGCCCACACGCGGGCTGGTGGCGTCGAGCGTCTGGCGATTCTGCAAGCCGTTGCGGTTGGCGTTGGTGATGGTCTGGCGGTAGGCGTCGCGCCGCACGCCCAGCAACGCCTTCCACTGCGTGGTCAAATCGATTTGATCCTGCGCGTAAAACGCCGTGGACCACTGCTGTTCACGGGTATTGATCGACGGCCCGAGTGTGGTCGGCTGCGCGCCGCCGTACACCGGCTGATAGATGTCGATAGCGTAAGACGCCGCCGCATTGGGATTTCTGCGCAACTGAAGCCGGTCGTCGATAAACCGATAGCCATCGAAGCCAAACAGCACGTTATGCCGCAGGGAGCCGGTGCTCAATTTGCCCAGCAACTCCACGCGGCCCGACCAGTCCTGCGCCGAGAAGTCGCGGAAGCGGCGCTGGCGCCACAAGGTGCGGCCGTCCGCCTGCAGCGCCGAAGCCTCGGTCGAAAAACCCTTCATCGAGCTGCTGCGGTAGGCCAGGCCGCTTTGCAGCGACCAGCCATCCTTGAAGTCGTGCTGCACGAAGACCTGGTGACCGGTCGATTTCACCGTGACCGGGCCATCGGCCGCCTCGCCGAGGAAGCGCGAGTTCGGGATCAGTCCCAGCACGCCCTTGACCGCCACCACGCCGCGATCGAAGTAGGCCTGCTGCTCGAACTGCTCCAGCTCATAGGAGACGGTGGTGTCGTCCGTCACGCGCCAGATCACCGACGGCGAAACCATATGACGCTTGGACGACAGTGTGTCGCGGAAGCTGTCGCCCTTTTCGTAGGCCGCGTTCAAGCGGTAGGCGACCGTTTCGCCCAGGGGCCCGGTCAGGTCGGCGGCGGTGCGGTAGGTGTCATGACTGCCGACCGATTGCTCCAGCGTGTACGACGGCTGGAACAAGGGCTTCTTGGTGGCGATGTTGACGATGCCGCCCGGCTCCCCGCGTCCGTACAACGCGGCCGCCGGGCCTTTCAGGATCTCGATGCTATTGACGTTGGCGCTGTCGCGCAAGCCGTTGTAGCCCCGGCTGGAGCTGAAGCCGTTGACCAGGAAATCGGAGCCGTAGTTAGGGTCGCCGGTGAAGCCGCGCACCGCGTAGCTGTCCCACACGCCGCCAAAATTGTTCTGCCGCGAGATGCCGCTGCCCAGGTCCAGCGCGTCGGCGAAGCGGCTCACGCCGGCGTCGCGCAACATGTCGGCGGTCAGCACGCGCGCGCTTTGCGGCAGGTCCTTCAAGTCCGTCTCGGTCTTGGTGGCGGCGGTCGCCGACAGACTGCGGTAAGGCTGGCGAACGCCGGAGACTTCGACGACCTCCGGTTCGTCGGCGGCGGCCGACGCGAACAGTGGAAAAGCGGCGGCCAGGCATATCGCCAGGCGGGTGTGACGCACCATCAGCATAAAGACTCCAAAAGTAAATTCCAAACGCAATAGACTTGCATTATACATGTCAACGCAATTCACTTGCGTTAAAACACATTGGCGCTACCTGGTGTCTGGACGCCCGGCGGTCAGCGGCGGCTTATTCGGAGTAGAAGCAGCGTCCGCAAGCCTGGCGATAGCTCTCGTTGCCGCCGATGCTGATTTGCTCGCCCTCTTTCATGCGCTTGCCGTTCTGGTCGACGCGGATGTTCATGGTCGCCTTCTTGCCGCAGGTGCAGATGTTCTTGAGTTCCTCGATATCGTCGGCCAGCGCCAGCAGATAGGCCGAACCGGGGAACGGCTCGCCACGGAAATCGGTGCGCAGGCCATAGGTGATCACGGGGATGCCGCGCACCTGCGCCAACTGGTGCAACTGCTGCACCTGCGCCGTCGTCAGGAACTGCGCCTCGTCGATCAGCAGGCAGGCGATCTTTTGGTCGATCCTGGCCAGGAAATCGGTGTCGGCGTCGAATACCTCGGTCTGGCGCTGCGGTCCCAGCCGCGACGTCACCTGTCCCACGCCATAACGGTTGTCGATGGCGGCCGTGAACAGGCGCACCTGCTGGCCCTGCTCTTCATAGTTATGCGCCACTTGCAGCATCGCCGTGGACTTGCCCGCGTTCATCGCAGAGTATCGAAAATAGAGTTTTGCCACTGCCGCCTGCCTTCAAGTTTGTTCCATCTGAAGGGCGGAATTATAAACCTTGGAAACGCCCGATTGGGCAAAGCTATCGCCCCGATAGATATTATTAGCTAGCGATTAGATCGCACACAATTTATTATTCACTCACTGGCAAACAAATGACGAAGCAAGGCAAGTAAAACGTAGTACGCGATCTAATCGATAGCGATGCCAAGCAGTCGAATGCACGCCGCAACAACCACACACACTTTTAATATCAGGAGCCACACCATGAAAAACGCAGCCATCGCCCTCTCCGTCGCCGCCCTGTTCGCGTCCGCCGCCGTGTCGGCCCAGGAAACCAGCCAGCTCACCCGCGCCCAGGTGCTCGCCGAATACCATGCAGTCGTCGCCGCAGGCAATGCGCCCCTTTCCGGCGAGCAGTACACCGGCAACAACGCCGCATACGTCTCGACCAAAACCCGCGCCGACGTCCGCGCCGAACTGCTGGCCGCCCAGCAACGCGGCGAAGTGACCTCCGGCGAGCAGTACCAGAACCAGGTGCCGAGCGCCGCCCCCGAAGGCAAAACCCGCGCCCAGGTGCGTGCCGAACTGGCCGCCTACCGCGAAGCCTACCCGGAGCTGTACAACGCGCCGAGCCTGTAATCGTTGAGCTGCCGCGTCTGCCCGGGAGCAGGCGCGGCGCCGGCATATTTCCTCTTCACACCCCCACTTGGGGTCCGCTTGCGTCGCCGCATATCCGTCCCGCTACAAGACGCACCCATCGACGTAAATAAGCGCATACTTGCCTGAAAAGCAGCAAGGAGACCATATGCGCACCCCCGCACTATTCACTCTGATTGGCAACACGCCACTGGTCGAGATTACCCGTCTCGACACCGGCCCCTGCCAACTGTTCCTCAAACTGGAATCGCAAAACCCCGGCGGCTCGATCAAGGACCGCATCGGCATGTCGATGATCGAGGCGGCGGAGGCCGACGGCCGCCTCAAGCCCGGCGGCACCATCATCGAAGCGACCGCCGGCAACACCGGCCTCGGTCTGGCGCTGGTCGGACGGCTCAAGGGCTACCGCGTGCTGCTGGTCGTGCCGGACAAGATGTCGACCGAAAAAGTGCTGCACCTGAAGGCGCTCGGGGCCGAGGTGCGCACCACCCGCTCCGACGTCGGCAAGGGTCATCCCGAGTACTACCAGGACTTCGCCGCGCGCCTGGCCGCCGAAACACCGGGCGCCTGGTTCGCCGACCAGTTCAACAACCCGGCCAATCCGCTGGCGCACGAAACCACCACCGGGCCGGAAATCTGGGAGCAGACCGGCCATGACGTCGACGCCATCGTCGTCGGCGTCGGCTCCTCCGGCACCTTGACGGGACTGACGCGCTACTTCCGCCGCGTCGCCCCGCATGTGGAATTTGTGCTGGCCGACCCGCAAGGCTCGATCCTGACCGAATACATCGAAACCGGCCGCGTGTCCGACACCAGCGGATCGTGGGCGGTAGAAGGCATCGGCGAGGACTTCATCCCCGCCATCGCCGACATGACCGGCGTGCGCAAGGCCTACACCATCACCGACCAGCAAAGCTTCGACAGCGCCCGCACCCTGCTGCGCGAGGAAGGCATACCGGGCGGCTCGTCGACCGGCACCCTGCTGGCCGCCGCCCTCCAATACTGCCGCGAGCAGACCACACCCAAACGGGTGGTCAGCTTCGTCTGCGACACCGGCACCCGCTACCTGTCCAAGGTCTACAACGACGGCTGGATGCAGGACCAGGGCCTGCTCCGGCGCCCGCAGGAGCGCGACCTGCGCGACCTGATCGGCCGCCGCTACGACGCCGGCCAGGTGGTCAGCGTGTCGCCGGAAGACTCGCTGCTGATCGCCTTCAACCGCATGCGCGCCGCCGACCTGGCGCAGCTGCCGGTGATCTCCGCCGGCCGGCTGGTGGGCATCATCGACGAATCGGACCTGCTGCTGACGGTCGATACGCAACCGGAGCGCTTCGCCAACCCGGTCGGCGCGACGATGACGCGCCGCCTCGAAACGCTGCATCCATCGGCCGACCTGCACGCGCTGCGCGCGGTGCTCGATCGCGGCCTGACGGCGGTGGTGGCCGACGGCGACATCTTCTACGGCCTGATCACCCGCTTCGACCTGCTCAACCATCTCCGAAGGACACTATCTTGAACAAAAAAGCCGCCCAAGCCCTGTCGACGCGCGTGATCCACGCCGGCCAGTCGCCCGATCCGTCGACCGGCGCCATCATGCCGCCGATTTACGCCACCTCCACCTACGTGCAGGAAAGCCCCGGCGTGCACAAGGGCCTGGACTACGGCCGCTCGCACAATCCCACGCGCTGGGCGCTGGAGCGCTGCGTCGCCGACCTGGAAAGCGGCGCCCAGGCCTTCGCGTTCGCCTCCGGCCTGGCGGCGATATCGACGGTGCTGGAGCTGGCCGACGCCGGCTCCCACATCATCGCCGGCGACGACATGTACGGCGGCACTTACCGCCTGTTCGAGCGGGTGCGCCGCCGCAGCGCCGGCCACGATTTCACCTACGTCGACCTGACCAATCCGGAAAACCTGCTGGCCGCGATCAAGCCGGAAACCAAAATGGTCTGGGTCGAGACGCCGACCAATCCGATGCTCAAGCTGGCCGACCTGAAAGCCATCGCCGCCATCTGCCGCGAGCGCGGCATCATCGCCGTGGCCGACAACACCTTCGCCAGTCCGCTGGTGCAACGCCCGCTGGAACACGGCTTCGACATCGTCGTGCATTCGGCCACCAAGTACCTGAACGGCCACTCGGACGTCATCGGCGGCATCGCCATCGTCGGCGCCGAGGCGCACCAGCAGGCGTGGTGCGAACAATTGGGATTCCTGCAAAACTCGGTCGGCGCCATCGCGGGCCCCTTCGACAGCTTCCTGACGCTGCGTGGCGTCAAAACGCTGGCGATCCGCATGGAGCGCCACTGCCGCAGCGCGCTGGAACTGGCGCGCTGGATGGAACAGCAGCCGGAAATCCGCCGCGTCTATTATCCCGGCCTCGAATCGCACGCGCAGCACGCGCTGGCCAAGCGCCAGATGGAGGGTTTTGGCGGCATCATCTCGATCGAATTGAACACGGATATGGCCGGCGCCCGCCGGTTCCTGGAGCATTGTCAGGTGTTCGCCCTGGCCGAAAGCCTGGGCGGCGTCGAGAGCCTCATCGAGCATCCGGCGCTGATGACCCATGCCACCATCCCGCCGGCGCAGCGCGCGGTGTTGGGAATTGGCGACGGCCTGATACGGCTGTCGGTGGGAATCGAAGATATAGAGGATTTAAGGGCCGATATTCGCGGTTCGCTCGACGCGATTTAGGTGCTAGTATCCGCAACGTGAACAACCCTGCCTGAAACCAGATCGCAACCATGTTGGAATTCGTCTTCATCCTCATCGGCGTCATCGTCATCGCCTGTGTCTATTCGATAGGCGTCGCCAGCGCCAGGCCTATCCCCGGAAGCGGCTTTTACAAAGTCTCCAGGGATGGCCGCGTGATGGTCGCAGGCGGCACCAAAGTCAATGTGCTGCGCCCGGTGATCTATCCGGAGGGTCTGAAGGTCAAACTACGCGGCGGCAACCGCGTGGGCGAGTTCTGGGTGCACGAACTGGTGGCCGAAGCCTACCTGCCCAACCCCGGGCGGCTGACCGCCGTGCGCCACAAGGACGGCAACGTCCGCAACAACACCATCGCCAACCTGGAATGGGTGCGCCAGGAGCAAGACCTCGCCTCCCCGCCCGCGCAAACGGCACTCTGAACGACAACCGGCGGTTACGACACTTGCAACAAGCAATGGTCACAAACTTGTCATCCTCCTGTCATGGCATTGTCATAAAGGCTCGCTATCATGCGCTTGCCATTTTAACCATGTCACTACAGGACAACCCACCCAATGAATAAGCCAAACGATCTGGTCCGCAACTCCATCGACGCGGATGATATCGAGAGCCACGCCTCGCCAAGCGAGCACTTCAACACGATCCTGGCCGCGCGCATGAGCCGCCGCAACATGCTGCGCGGTGGCGCCGTCACGGCCGCCACGGCGATCATGGGATCGATGGGTCTGAGCGCCTGCGGCGGCAGCGACAACGTCGCGCCGGTCGTCACTCCTCCGCCAACCCCGGCGCCGACTGAAAAGCTGCTGGCCTTCACCGCCGTGCCGAAAAGCCTGGCCGACCAGGTATCGGTCCCCGCCGGCTACACCGCCACCGCGATCTACGCGCTGGGCGACTCGCTGCGCGCCGCCACCCCGGCCTACAAGAACGACGGCACCGACACCGACTTCGACAACCGCGCCGGCGACCACCACGACGGCATGGAATACTTCGGCCTGTCCGCAGCGGGCGCGCCGCTGGCATCCGGCGCCGAGCGCGGCGTGCTGGCGATGAACCATGAAGCGACCACCGACGAAAAACTGGCCTCGCACTTCCTGCACGTGAATGGCGGCACCACCTCGCTGCCGCGTCCCGCCGCCGAAGTGGACAAGGAAGTGGCCGTCCACGGCCTGAGCGTCGTCGAAGTCAAAAAGACCGGCACCACCTGGGCCACCGTCAACGACTCGGCCTTCAACCGCCGCGTCACCCCGCTGAGCGACATCGAGATCTCCGGCCCTGCGCGCGGCAACGCGCTGCTGGTGACCAAATATTCGCCGACCGCCACCAAAACGCGCGGCACCTTGAACAACTGCGGCACCGGCAAATCGCCATGGGGCACTTACCTGAGCGGCGAAGAAAACTGGTCCGGCTACTTCGCGCGCGGCGCCACCGACGATGCCGCCCGTGGCGACAAATCGGTCGTCGCGCTGCGCCGCTATGGCCGCAACCAGGGCGCCACCTCGCGCCACGGCTGGGAGACCGCCGGCACCGACGACAAATACGCGCGCTGGGACATCAGCAAAAAAGGCGCGTCGGCCGACGGCAGCGACGACTACCGCAACGAAATGAACGGCATGGGCTACATCGTCGAGATGGACGCCTACGACAAGACCAAGGTAATCCGCAAGCGCACGGCCCTGGGCCGCTACGCGCACGAAAGCGCCGCCTTCAGCGTGCCGGCCGTCGGCCAGCAGCTGGCCGTCTACATGGGCGACGACTCGCGCAACGAATACATCTACAAGTTCGTCTCCAACGCCACCTGGCTGGCGTCGGACGCCAACCCGACCGACCGCATGGCGACCGGCGACAAATACCTCGACTCCGGCAAACTGTATGTGGCCAAGCTGGCCGCCGACGGCACCGGCCAGTGGATCGAGCTGTCGATGTCGAACGCGCTGATCACGGCTTACGCCGGCTACAAGTTCGCCGACCTGGCCGACATCATGGTCAACACGCGCCTGGCGGCGGACGCCGTCGGCGCCACCAAGATGGACCGTCCGGAATGGTGCTCGGTCAACCCGGCCAACGGCGAGATCTATTACACGCTGACGAACAACTCGAACCGCACCGTCAATCCGACCGGTTCGTCGCAGCTGGCCCCGGACAGCGCCAACCCGCGCGCCTACACCGACATGAAAGGCACCGCCGCGCAAAACGGCAACCCGAACGGCCATATCATCCGCTTCA
The DNA here is from genome assembly GCA_024123915.1 of Oxalobacteraceae bacterium OTU3CAMAD1. Taxonomy (NCBI): domain Bacteria; kingdom Pseudomonadati; phylum Pseudomonadota; class Betaproteobacteria; order Burkholderiales; family Oxalobacteraceae; species Oxalobacteraceae bacterium OTU3CAMAD1. The sequence goes on from CP099650.1 coordinate 4,874,343, forward strand.
AGGAAGGCACCGGCGCGGCGGCTGCCACCAGCTTCACCTGGGACGTGTACCTGTTCGGCGCAGAGAGCGGCGCTGACAGCAGCAAGATCAACCTGTCGAGCCTCACCGCCGACCAGGACTTCTCCAGCCCGGACGGCCTGGCCTTCAGCCCATACACCGGCATCTGCTGGATCCAGACCGACGATGGCGCCTACACCGATGTCACCAACTGCATGATGCTGGCGGCGATACCGGGCAAGGTCGGCGACGGCGCCAAGTCCACGCTGAACTACACCACCACCGCCGGCGGCACCCTGGCCGTGGACACCTTCATCGGCAAAAAGCCGACCGCCGATACGCTCAAGCGCTTCCTGGTCGGCCCTGCGGGTTCGGAAATCACCGGCATCACCGAAACGCCGGACGGCAAGACGATGTTCATCAACATCCAGCATCCGGGCGAAAACACCTCGCTGGCCAACATCAACGACCCGACCAAGTACACCAGCCAGTGGCCGTCGAACGCCGGTTACGGCGCCGGCAAGCGTCCACGCTCGGCCACCATCGTCATCACCAAAAACGATGGCGGTCGTATCGGCAGCTGATCTTGATTTGAAGTGAGGTGCAAGCGGCCCGGTCGTGCAATGCGACCGGGCCGTTTTTTTTGTCAGAACGTGATGTGGACCGAAGGCGCGCTGCGTTTGGCCTCGCCGTGGTAGACGGCTTCGATATTGTTACCTTCAGGGTCCAGGACAAAGGCCGCGTAGTAGCCCGGATGATAGGGACGCTCGCCGGGGCCGCCGTTGTCCTTGCCGCCGTTGGCCAGCGCCTGTTCGTAAAACTTGTCGACCATGGCGCGGTCCTGCGCCTGGAACGCCAGGTGATGGCGGCCGGTCAGCGCGCCCTGCGCCGACTCGCTGTCGGCTGTGGAAATGAACAATTCGTCGGCCCAGAAATAATCATCCCCGCTGCCCTCGATGGGAATATTCAGGACTTCAAAGATGGAAGTGTAGAACTTGCGGCAAGCGGAGAGATCGCGCACGACCAGCTGAATGTGATCGATCAGGCGCCCACGGTGAATCTCAAGAGTCTCCATGATGTGCTCCATTGAAAACGATGAAGGCCTTTTATGATAACGGAACATCACCAACCGGCGCGCACCGCAACTCCGGGTCAATCACCGGGGTGGTAGCGGCGCTCCAGGTTTTTCTCGACGTCACTTTTGTAGAACAGCACTTCCTTCAGTTCTCCGCGCACGTACATCTCGGCCTGGTCGGAGAAATGCGGGGAGGCCGGGTCGCCGCTCTGGCCACCGGCCAGCACGCTGCGCGCCTTGATGCGCGGCCCGAATTCCACCGCCGCCACGAAGCTGTTGCCACGCTCGCCGTAGATCTTCTTCGTCGTCTGCTTGGACGTCATGCCGTACGCCGCCAAAGATCCCCAGTTGGCCGACGCGAACGCCACCGGCAAACTCGGTTTGCTGTCGTCGAACGGCTGCACGATGTCGCCCGTCAGACGCTGGAAGCGATTGATCTCGCCCCACGGCGTTTGCCACGCGCCGAAATCGGCGGTCAGCTTGGCCGACGCGCGCTCCAGCGTCTCCAAGCGCTGACGCGGCGTCAGCGCCGCCTGGATGTAATCGAGCACCAGCACTTCCCGGGTCTTGGCGACAGGTCCGTACGTGGCCGTCAAGTCCTGCACCCAGTAGATCGCCAGCGATGTAGGCGTCGACTCGAGTGAGTAGCGCATGTCCCAGCCGCGCAGCGCGGCGATCTGCGGCGCCAGCGCCGTCTTGAGGGCGTCGTCGGCCGGCAGGTCGTCATAGGCGGCGAACAACTGCGGCAACAGAGGCTCGAAGGCCGGCAGCTGCGTATCGTAGGCGGCATCGACCAGGCTGGCGATGGTGAAGTCCTTTTTGTTCTCCAGGACCCGCACCGCGTGGATGCCGCGCGGGTTCTCAGGATTCATCGACATGTACGCGGGATAGTCCTTGGCCTTCGGGCTATACGGACCGGCCGCCGTGTAAGGCCAGTTGTTGGTGTTCTGTATCCAGCCGTTTTTGGGATTGAACAGCGAGATGGTTTCCTTCACCGTGTGCAGTCCCTGCCACTCGGTGGCCGGATCGCCGCCGTCGACCGGATGCTTCCAGTCGAACTTCGGGTCGCGCCTGTGAATGAAGTTCCCGTGGAAGTAGGCGATGTTGCCGTCGGCGTCCGCGTAGACCGTGTTGTTGGACGAATTGGTGCGCAGCTCCATCGACTTGTGGAAGTCCTTGTAGTTGCGCGCCTTGGTGCGGATGAACGATTGCGTCAGCGCCTTGAGCGGCTCGTTCATCAAGCGCACGGATATCCATTTGCCGTCTTTTGCGCGGACGATCGGGCCGTGGTGGCTGTAATACACCTTGACCACTTTGCTGGCCATGCCGTCCGTGGTCTTGTACGGCAGCGTGATATCCACCGCCTTCAGCGCGCGTTGCCCGGTGCCGTACTGGTAGAAAAAGCGGCCATCCTTCTCGATGATCGTTTCCATGTACTCGTCGATCACGTCGCCGCCGCCGGACGTGTGCATCCAGCCCACCCGGTCGTTGAAGCCCTGGTAGACGAAGAACTGGCCCCAGGTGACGGCGCCATAGGCGTTGAGCCCCTGCCGGCTTTGCACCTGCACCTCGGGACGGAAGTAGAACGACGTGTGCGGATTAATCAGCAACAGCGCGCGGCCGTTTTTGGTCAGCGCGGGCGCGATGGCAAAACCGTTCGATCCGCCCGGTTCCTTATCCAGATCGCTGCCCTGCTCCATCGGCGCCGACGACAGCAGCACCGGCGGCGCCAGCGGATACTTGGCGCCGTTCGCGTACAACGCTTCCAGCTGCTTCAAATCGATGGTTTCGATATCGCCACCGATGCTGCCCTCGCTGAAGCTGAGCGCCATCCACGGCTCGAAGCGCGTGATCAGCGCCGGTTTCACCTCCGGATGCGTGGCCAAGTAGTAGTTCAAGCCATCGGCGAAGGCCACCATCAGCTTTTTCAGCCACGCGGGGCTTTGCTTGTACTGCGCTTGCAAGTCGGCCGGGTCGATAAAAAGCTTCATGCGCAGGTCGCGATACAGCTCGCCCTCGCCCTCGACTTCCGCCAACCGCCCCATGGCGTTGATGTAATTGCGTTCGACGCGGCGGAAATCGTCCTCCGCCTGCGCGTACATCAAACCGAACACCGCGTCGGCGTCGCTCTTGCCGTAGACGTGGGGGATGCCCCATTTGTCGCGCAGGATGGTGACCCGCTGCGCCTGCGCCTTCAAGCGCTTGGCCTCCACCGCCGGCATCTCACGGGCCGGCAAAGTCGCCGGTGCTGGCGCCGCCGCCGCCCCCATCGAAACAAAACCTATCAACGGCAGCATGGAACGCATACTTGGCATGAACTGGACTCCGGGCGGTGGAAGGTGGTTACAACATCAGCTGGCGTCGATCAACTCGGAAATACGCAGTTGCAGCGCTGTGATCTCCGCCCGCAGCGCCGCGTTCTTCTCCTTGAGCGATGCGTTCTCGGCGCGCAGCTCGTCCACCTCGGTCATCGGACGATAATCGCCGCCTTCCTTGGCTTCCTTCGGCTCCTTGGCGGGACGCGAGGCGGCGCGCAGTTCGCGCACTTCCTTGGCAGCCTTCTGCAATTCCTTCTTGCCGCCGGCGACCGCCGCCACCTGGTCGGCTTCCGGCAGCGAGGCCACCGTGGCGGCGGCGTTGATCGAGATGGTGCCCGAGCGGACCGCCTCCACCAGCTCCGGCGTCGCCGTCTTCTGGATCTTTTCGATCTGGCTGATGGTCGCGCTGCTCAAACGGGCCGCGCGGGCGATGTCCTCGCGCGACGCCAATGGCATCGCCGCCGGCTTGGGCTTGGCCGCGTCGCCTTCCGGCGGCGCGATCATCGCATCCTCGGCGGCCGCTTCCGCCATCAGGTCGGCCACGCGCGCGGCGACGATTTCCTTCTTGCGCAGCGCCAGAACGCCACGCTGATAGTCGGAGATGCTGCGGCGACCCAGATTGTTATCGATCATCCACAGCTTGACGTCGTCCAGGTTCTGGAAGCTGGTGTTCTCCGTGACCTTGAACGGAACCCCGTGCTGCTGGCATATTTGATAACGGTTATGACCATCGACCAGCACGTCCTGCCACAACACCAGCGCATCGCGGCAGCCTTCGACCAGGATGCTGCGTTCCAGCGCCGCGTACTCGCTCTCGGTGAGCGGTTCGATGTAAGCGCGCAGCACTTCATTAATTTTGATTTGCATATCTGTCCTTGAATACCGGCGGGCGGGGGCCACTGCACCCTGCCAAATCGCCGTCCGACATGCTACACCATCCGGCCACCGCGCCAAAGCCCGGGTTTCGCGATGAAACTAAGTTAATTTTAAGTTTTCTTCATTATGCTTCTCCCCAGTCAAATGCTTTCTCCGGTAATTGACCAAAAGCCCCGACAAGTTTGCTGCTTGCTCGGGGCTTTGCTTTGTCAAATTGTTTGTCAAACCGTTTGTCAAAAAAATAGTCAAGGCGCGATTTTTTATGCCATGATTCCCCACCAATTTTGAGGATTAGACATGGTCAATTACATCATTCGCGTCGCCTTCGACGACCCGGACAGCCAAACCTACCACCATCTGGCGGTGGAACTGGCCAAGTACAACATCGCCGGCGCCATCAAGGCCGACGACGGCAAGGGCTACTACCTGCCACCGGGCGAATTTTGCTACAGCGGCGTGGAGCCAATCAACGAGGTGCGCGACGCCATCCACCGCTTCGCCCAAACCATCAGCGCCGGTTCTTCCGTGCTGGTGACCGAGGCGACCACCGTCTCGTGGAGCGGCCTGAATCCGGTGGAAGCGGTCGAAGAGCAAAAAGCCACCGAGGGCTGAACGCCCCGGGTGGCTTTTTTCACAACGACCGTCAAGCTTACTTGGCTGCGATTTCCGGCATGGCCGACGAGTGGTGGCTCATGATCTTCCACACGCCGTCGACCTTCTTGTACACGAAGCTGTAGCGGGCCTGCACGTCTTCCGCCTTGCCGTCCTTGGTCAGCTTGAAGGTATAGACGCCGCTATCGACCGCCGAATCGGCGCCCAGCATGCGAATGTGGCGATAGTTGATCGTGCCAACCGGATGCGATTTCAGGAACTTGTCGAAGTAGTTCTTGATCGAGGCGGGCGTATCGCGCACTTCGTTCGACACGGTCGGCTTCAGCACGCCGTCCACCGCGTACAGGCTGGCCACCTTGGCCGAGTCGCCGGTCGCCAGCGTGGCGTTCCATTTGTCGAACAGGCTGGCGATTTCCGCTTCCTGCGCGTTGGTCGGCGCGACGGCGACGTCGCGGTAGACCTTCGGGGCGCCATCGGCGTAAGCGACGGTGCTTGCAGCGGCCAGTGCCAGGGAAATCAGAATCTTTTTCATCGTATGCTCCATTCGTTGTTTGGGAAGTTTGGCGGGCTGTTTCCCGCCAATGAAGCCAGTATCGGCCTCGCGGACGATTCAAAAATCTGCTGGTCGGGGGTATTCGCATATGCCGGGTGGCATATAATCGCCATTTATTCGACTATGCCGCAGCCAAAATGACCAACATCACTCACCTGCCCCCCACCGGCGACAGCGCGCGCGCGGTCCGCAACCGCTATCGGCAGATCGAAAGCAGCGCCGCCCGTTGGCGCCTGCTGACCGATGCCGCCAGCGCGCTGGCCGGCGAGGCACAGTGCGCGTCGGCGCTGTCGACGGCCTTGTCGAAGGCCCTGGCGTTCCTGTCGCTGGAGGACGGCGCCGTGATGGTGCTCAAGGACGACGCGCTGCAGATATTGGCCAGCCAGGGACAGGTGCCGCCGGTCGGCGCCCGTCTCGCCTATGCGGCCGCCCTGCAGGCGGTGCTGCAACCGGGTCCGCGTCCGCCGCTGGTGCGGCAGGACATCGCCAGCGGACTGCGGATCGGCCGCGAACAGCAAGTCGGCCTCGAAGTACTGGTGCCGCTGTGCCTCGAAGGGAGAAATCGCGGCATGCTCGCGCTGCTCAGCACCCAGGCCGCGCCGCTGCCCACGCCGGACGACCTGCTCACGCTGCAGGCGCTGGCGACGATGCTGGCGGCGGTGCTGGCGGTGCCGCAAAACGCGCCGCGCGTGGCCGCGCCGGAAGCGGCCGAGATTCTCAAGGTATTGACCCCGCGCGAACTGCAGGTGTTCGCGCTGCTGCCCAGCGGCTGGACCAACGCCGCCATGGGCGAACACCTGGGCATCGCCGCCGGCACCGTCAAGGTCCACGTCGAGCGCATCCTGCACAAGCTCGATTTGAACGACCGCACGCAGGCGGCGGTGCGCGCCGCCGACCTGGGGCTGGGCACATGACAGGCGCAATGGGCGAGCGCACCGGCGCGCTGCATCCCCGCCACTGGTCGCTCGGCTTCAAGGGCGGCGTCATCATCGCCGCTTCGCTGGCGCTGTTACTGGGTTCCGCCGCCACCAGCTATACGCTGGAGCGCAAAACAGCCGCCGCCACCGCCGACATGCTGCGCGCCATGCAGGCGCAGGCCGACATCCAGCGCCTGCACACGCAGATCGCCGAGGCGGCCACCGGGGTGCGCGGCTATCTGCTGACGGGACGCGACGACTTCCTTACACCTTACGGCGTCGCCGTCACGCAGCTGCCCGCCACCCTGGCCAGCCTGCAGGCCAAAGTCCGGGACACCGAACAAATCGCCAGCCTGCGGCGCATCACGCCGCTGCTGAACGACAAACTGGCCAGCCTGGAGATCATGCGCGGCCAGCGCAACGCCAGCCCGGTCGAACTGCAGCGGCATCTGCGCAGCAGCAAAGAGATCCTCGACCAGCTGCGCGCCGAAATCGGCGTCATGAGCCTGCGCGAATCGGCGCTGGTGGAACAACGCGCGCTGGCGCTGCAGCAGGCCTCCAACCGCAACATGTGGATGACCATCGCCGTCGCCGCCGCCGGCCTGGCCGGCGCGATGGCGACGCTGACCTTCACCGTCGGCCTGGTGCGGCGGGTGCGCCTGGCGGCCGAAAACGCCGAACGCCTGAACAGCGACCTGCCGCTGATACCGGCGCCGGACACCCGCGATGAACTGGGCCAGTTGGCCGAGCGGCTGCACCAGGCCAGCGTGCTGCTGGCCGGGCGGGCATCGGCGGCGCAGGCGGCCAGCCAGGCCAAGACCCAGTTCCTGGCCCGCACCAGCCACGAACTGCGCACGCCGCTGAACGCCATCCTCGGCTACGCCCAACTGCTGGAAGCGGGCCTGAAGGCGCCGCGCGAGCGCGAACACGCCGAGCACATTCGCCAGGCCGGCCAGCATCTGCTAGCGCTGATCAACGAGGTGCTCGACATCGGCCGCATCGAGGCGGGCAAACTGACCCTGGAATGCGAGCCGGTGGCGCTGGCGCCGCTCATCGACGAAGCGGTGATGTTAATGGCGCCGATGGCGCAGAAACGCGCGGTGCGGTTGCGCCATGACAGCGCGGCCATTTTCGGCGCCGTCATGGCCGACCGTCAGCGCCTGCTGCAAGTGATGCTCAACCTGCTGTCGAACGCCATCAAGTACGGCGAGCAAGGCGGCGACGTCGATATCGGCTTCGGCACCGATCCGGCCACCGGCACCGTCAGCATCCATATCGACGACGCCGGCCCGGGCATCACGCCGGCCCTGCGAACGCGCCTGTTCGCGCCGTTCGACCGCCTCGGCGCCGAAAGCGGCAAGACCGAAGGCGCCGGCCTGGGTCTGGCCGTGTCCAAGGCGCTGATGCAGGCCATGCAAGGCGATATCGGCCTTGAGGACAAGGCCGGCCGGGGCAGCCGCTTCACACTGACCTTGCCCGCCGCCAACGCGGACGCCGTCGCCAGCGCGCCCGCCGATGTCGCCATCGGCCAAGCCGCGCCGGCCGTCCCCACGCCGGCGCCGGCTGCCACCACGCACAGCATGATCTGCATCGACGCCGACGCCGGCACCCGCGCTCTGATCGCCACGCTGATGCAGCGGCGGCCCAACTGGCGCGTCACGGCGGCCGCCGACAAGGCCGGCGGCATCGCGCTGGCGCGCCAATCGCCGCCCGATCTGCTGCTGGTCGCCTGCGACCTGGCCGACGACACGGTGCACGCGCTGCCGGGCGAGCTGGTGGTACTGGGCGGCGCTGGTGGAGAAGCCACGGCGGGCGCGCCCCGACATCTGGGCAAGCCGCTCAAGATCCCCGAATTCTTTGCCTTACTCGACACAACGGAGCAAAAACAATGATGGAAAACGAAGTCCTGGCCTCGCGCATCCTGATCATCGACGATCAGCCAGCCAATCTGCGACTGCTGGAGGACATGTTCATCGGCGAGGGCCTGACCCACGTCGTCGGCACCACCGACGCCAGGACCGCGCTCGATCTGTTCACCGCCTTCGACCCGGACCTGATCGTGCTCGATCTGATGATGCCCGACCTTGACGGCTACGCGGTGCTGGAGCGGCTCAAGCGGCGCGGCGATCCGTACGACTTCCGTCCGGTGCTGGTGATCACCGCCGACGCCACCGCCGAAGCCAAGCGCCGTTCGCTTGCCCTCGGCGCCAAGGACTTCCTCACCAAGCCATTCGATACGCTCGAAGCGATGCTGCGCGTCTGGAACCTGCTTGAAACGCGCGTGCTGTACAAGCGCCTGCAGGCGCTGGCGCCGAAAGAGGACCTTGCCCCCCAAAGCTACCGCAGCCGCGCATCCTGACTAGAACACCTTCACCGGCACATTAAGGATCAACCGGTACTCGCGCTCACTGGGTTCGACGTAATGCGCAGAACCGCGATGCACCAGCGCGATGAACGCCAGGTTGACGCCCTTGATGTCGCCCCGATCGAACACGTAGCTGGCCTTCAGCCCAAGCTCGTGATGATTGCCATGCACATGGGCGCCGCCACGCCAATAGGCGTCACGCCACGTCCCCGCTTCGGGAGCCGCCCGCATCACCTGGGCGGGCGACTTGCTGCGGCCGGCGATACCCCAAAAAATCACGCCCATCCCCGGCAGTGAAAAATCGGCGCCGTTCGCCGTGTAGCGCAGCTGCAGCGACTTTTCGCGCGGCGCGTTGTAGTCGGCCACCATGCCGTTGGCCAGATACAGACCGTTGGCCTCCTGAACATAGTCCAGATACTGGTCGCTCATCACGTGCTGGAACGAGACCGCCAGCTCCGACGCGCCTAGCTGCCTTGCCAGCGCCACGCTGTAAGCCTTGCCGCCGATGGGCCCCTGCAAACCCGCGCCCTGGTCGCGGGTAAGATACCCCGCGCCGCTAACGGTCCACTTGCTCGCCTCCGAGGCGCCGAAGCTATGCCGCCCCGCGACAAACAGCTGGTTCCAGACATCGCGCGCCTGCGCCGCGTAGACCGATACCTTGCCGGAAGCGGAAGTCAGGTTCACGCCACCGTAACTAAGGCGCGAGATCGGCGTGCCGCCATATGCGGTTTTCAACCCCACCAAACCGGTGCGCCCGCGCGGGTTGACGGCATCGATGCTGCCGGCCTCCACGCCCACACCGCCTGCCGGTTGTCCGCTCAGCGTAGTACCGCGAAACGACGGTGGCAGCGCGCGATTGTCCTTCGACTCGAGAAAGACATTCTCCACCTGCTGCAAGCCGTATTTGAGCAGCATGCCGCCGTAGCGCGCTTTCACGGCGTAGCCGCCCATGTACGCCCAGGCCTTGCGTCTTTCGCCGCCGCTGCCGTCGCGGTCCACGTGCACCATGTCGCCTGAGGCGCCGTCGCCATCGAGTTTGACGGCGCCAAAGAGCGAGGCGTCGACGCCGAAACCGCTCTGGCCCGAACTCAGGCCCGAGACGAAATTCGCCTGCGCGCCTTGCACCCAGCCGCGCTGGGTGCCGTAGCCGTTGATGGTCAGGCTGTCGCGGTAGTTCCTGAACAGGATGTTCAACGTGCTGTCGGCCAGCACGCCGGGCTGCTGCGGCGGCGTCTTTATCGCGCCGAGCGGCGGCGCGCTTTGACGCGCATCGCCGCCCCGGATCGCCGGCATCGTCGCCGCCGCCAGCATTTCCGGCGCCGCGTGGCCGACCGGGGCCTCCATCGCGACTTCGACCGCGGCGCCGGGCGCCACGTCGCCACCACCGGCTTGTGCGGACAGGCTGGCCAAAGTGGTCAGCAGCGCCGCTATCATGCGCCCGGCCCGTCCAAGGTCCGCGCCAGCGATTCGAGATACAGCGCGAAGTCGCCCAGATTGGCGACCAGTTGCTGGCCGTTCGGCACGGCGGCGCATTTGGCCTGCCTGTCGGCGGCCGGCAACGGGTGGGTGAAGGCCACCCGCCCGCTCCCCGCCGACGGCAGCATATCGTGCAGCAGCGCGGCGCGTGGATCGTCGGTCCGGCGCAGCAGCGCCAGAAACGCGTCATAGCCTATCGGCGCCGATTCGCGACCCAGTTTGCCGGCGACGGCCCATACCAGCATATCGAACGGAACGAACTGCTGTCCCACCACATCCACCAGCGCCGGCGCCGCGCCGAAACCGCCCTGCGTGCCGACAAACCCGCACAGCCATCGCGCCAGCGCGTCGATCGGCAGCAGGCCGATTTCGCCGCAGCCGGCCGGCGCCACGCCGAGGCGCAGACAGCAACTCAATAGCATATGCACCAGCGACTGCTGGTTGACATGGCCGGCGCAAATCGACGGCAGCACGTCATCGACCCGATAAATGCGCGCCGACAGGCCTTGCGCCTGTGCGCGCACGATCAGCCGGTCCGCCAGGTATTTGGTATAGCCATAGCCGGTGGTGCCGGCCGGCGCGGCGCCGTGCACGTCCACCGCCGTCAGCTTCGCGGCAAGCGAGGAGACGTGATGCACGCGCTTGGCCCTGCCCTCGCGGCAAAACTGAATCAAACTGGCGGTTCCCAGCACGTTGGGCGCGAACAGCTGCGTCGCCGGCAGCAGGAAGTTGACCTCCGCGCCGCAATGAATCACCTCATCTATCTCGGCCGCCTGATGCTCCCACACCTGCGGCGGCAGCCCCCACTTCGGTGCGGCCAGGTCGCCCAGCAACACCTTGATACGGGCAAGCGGCAGCGCCTCGCCGCGATGCGCCGCGCGGTAGGCGGAGGCCAGCCGGTCCAGCGCCGCCTGGCTGCTGGCGCCGCGCAGCAGGACCGACACTTCCAGCGTCGTGGTGCGCAGCAGGCATTCCAGCACATGCACGCCGATGCAGCCGGTGGCGCCGGTCAGCAGCACACGGCGGCTGTCGGCGGCGGGCACGCCGGTGTTGCTGTACTCGACCTCCGGCAGCGACAAGTTGCCCTGCCCGGACCCATTGCCGCCGGCGCTCAGGAACTTCGCCAGCGCGCGCGGCGTCGGGTATTCATAGTGCCTCGTCACCGGCACCGTCACGCCGCTGGCTTGCGCCAGCATCAGCGACAGGTTGACCGCCGCCAGCGAATCGCCGCCGTTGTCGAAGAAATCCGACTCCGGACCGATGTCGTTCAGCAGCAGCACGCTGCGGTAGCAATGCACGATCATCTCCTGCATGCCGGCCGCCCCATCCCGCACGATGGGGGCAATGGTCGCGGACGCGTTTTGCGCGGCCATCATGTCGACGATGCGCTTGCGATCCAGCTTGCCATTGGGCGACACCGGCAGGGACGCCAGCCATAGAACGCGGCGCGGCATATGCGTCATCGGCAGATGGTCGGCCAGCGCGCGGCGCAGACGGGATACTTCGATCTCCGCCGGCGCGGCGTACGCCAGCGCCAGTTCGGGTTCGCCATTCGCGGCCGGCGCCATCAACGCAACCGCGTCGCCAACGTCGGCGAAGCATGCCTTCATCGCCAGCGCCAGTTCACCCAGTTCGATGCGCACGCCGCGCACCTTGACCTGGTCGTCGGCCCGCCCGGCATATTCGAGCAGTCCGTCCGCGCGCACGCGGCCCATGTCGCCGGTGCGGTACACGATCGCGCCCGGAACGTCCGGGAAGGGATTCGCCACAAAGGCGCGCGCGGTCTGCTGCGGCAGGTTCAGGTAGCCGGCGCCGACACAGACACCGCCGACGACGATCTCGCCAAGCTCGCCGTCGACCAGCACCCGCATCGACGGATCGACGATGCGCACATGGGTATTATCGATCGGCCGCCCGAGCGGAATATGCTGTCCGTCCTCGTCGCTTACCTCGTGGAACACCATGCCGATCGACGCCTCCGTATGGCCATAAGTGTTGATCACGCGGCACTGCGGCAGCAGCCGGCGGAAGCTGTGCACCGACGGCGCGTCGATCTCCTCGCCGCCGATCAGCAGATGGCGCAGGCTGGCCAACTTGGCGCGGGCGACGCTGCCGCTTTCCAGCCCGCGCACCAGAAGCTTGAACAGCGTCGGCACGAAGTCGGTCATGGTCACGCCATGGCGGGCGATGTCCTCGACCACCGCATCCAGATCCCAGCGGCCGCGCCGCGCCGGCAGCACCGAGACGCTCCCGCCGGTCAATGGCCACAACATCTGCCAGATCGACGAATCGAACAACGGCGCGCTGTTCTGGTACACCACCTGGCGCTGGCCGAAACGGCGCGTCATGTAGCGGAAGCGGTTGGCCAGTCCGGCATGGTGGTTCAGCGCGCATTTGGGCACGCCGGTGGAGCCGGAGGTGAAGAATCCGTACACCAGATCGGCGTCCGCCCCGCCCGCGCCCACCGCCTGTGCAGCGCGATGGCGGTGCGGTTCCAAATCGATCCGGGCCACACGAACACCCGCCGCCAACAACGCCTCGTGGCCATCGGCACCGGCGATCGCGATGGCCGCCTCGGTGGTGGCGGCGACGGCGCGCAGCCGCAGCGCCGGCCAGCCGATGTCGACCGGCACGATGACGGCCCCCAGCATCATCGTCGCCAGCCAGGCCACCGGCAATTCAATCCCGGTGCCGAGCGCGCACAGGACCATGTCCGCGCGACCGACGCCTTGCTCCCTCAGCAGCGCGGCATTGGTTTCGGCGGCCGCCATCAGATCGGCATACGTTATCTCGCCGGTGCCGCAGCGCACAGCGACGGCGGAACCGTGCGCCTCCGCCGCGGCGCGCACCATCTCAAGGACGCTGTCGGCGACGTACGGACGTGCGTGGTCAAACCCAGTATTGAGCATACAGTCAACCTCAAAAAGTTAGAAATACGCTATGTGGCGCTGGCGGGTGCGGCTGGCGGTGCGGGTGCGGCTATGGGTGCGAGCACGATGCGGATCGCGGCCAAGCTGACGATGAAAGTCATGCCGACGCCGATCAGCGACAGCGGCGAGACGGCAAGCCGGCCATCGAACAGTTGAAGCACAATGCTCACCAGCGGCGCCCCGGCCATCACCACCATCGTCAGGAACGGTGTGCCGAGCGTGATCCCCCGCTGCAGCAGCACCATCGGGAACACCACGCCGATCACGCTCAGGCCCATGATCAATGCGGCGTGCGCCAGCACGGTCTCGACCAGCGTCCCTTGCCACAGCGCGTAGCCGCCGGTGACGGCGAGCAGCATATAAAATCGGTGCGCCATCACCTGGTCGGTGCGGAAACCACGCACGCTCAGTCGTTTCAGGTACACCGTGCTGACGGTCATGAAGTAGCCGCAACCTATCGCGGCGGCCGCGCCAAGCAGAATACGCGACTGCTCGAAACCGGCCACCGCCGAGCGGCCCGACAGGCTGCCGTAGAACAGCACCGCGCCGCCGGCCACAAAACCTGCAGCCAGCGCCCAGCGCGCGGGCGTCCGCCGCGCGGGGCCGGCGCCGCTTTCGAAGGCGATCGCCACGAATGGCCCCACCGAACACATTAGCGTCGCGGCGACGGCCGGCTCCAGGTTGGCGTAGGCGACATACATCAGTATCCAGCTCAAACCCGTCGTGACGTTGAGCGCACCGATCTCGCGCTTGCCCAGGCCGAGCGCCAGCACCTGCGATGGTCCGTTGCGCTCGCGGTAGCGGCGCACCCCGTAGAACATCAGCGCGGCGCACAGGAAGCTGACGAAGGTGAACGCCGCGATATCGATCTCCTGCAGCAGCATGGCCGCCGTGACGCCGTTGGCGGCGGCCAGCACCGCGTACGCGGCGACAAAGCACAACGCGGCGAGCGGCCGATATACGGTCGCCTGCGCCGGCGCCGGCGACGCCCCGGCAATCGCGGGAGCAGCGGCCGTGGGCCGGACAACCAACGCGCCCATTACGCAGCCTCCGCCTGGCGTACCGAGAACAGGCGCCGGCCACGCTCCAGTTCACGAATGGTTTCGTAGTCGCGGCGCAGCACCTGCTGGTCGGCGTGCGTGAGATAGACCACGCCCGGGATCGAGAACAGGTCGGTGGTGCGCATGATGCGGTCGCCCACCTCCGGCGTGTGGAAATGGCAGGCATACGATGGCAGATCGCATATCGCCCGCAAGCCGGATATATCCTCGACCGTGCCGCTCTGGTCGGAGATCAACGCCACGCACATGACGTGCCGGTTCAGCACATACGGCTGGTCCAGGCGCCGCGAGAACGCCTCCGCATCGATGCAGCGCTCCACCGCCAATGTCACCTGGCTGGCGCCCAGGGCGTCGATCACAGGTTGTTCCAGCATGCTGCCCTGCAGCCGCGCGCCGGTTTCGACCAGCACGGGACCGCGTTCGGTCATCATCACCTCGGAATGCGCGGGACCGTTGCGCACTTCCAGCGCGTCGAGCACCTGGCGCATGTAGCCGGTCAGGCTATCCTGCACCTTTCCCACGGCCGGCAACAGCTCTTCGCAGTCATACAGGTTGGAGGCGCCCGACAGCGCCTTGCGGCGGTCGATCCAGATATCGGAAAAATAGTGCCGTCCATCGATCGACACGCTATTGACCACATACTGCGTGCCGGCCAGGTAGGTTTGCGCCAGCACCTGGCGGTTGATGGCGCCCATGCGGTTGCGTTTTCCGATCATGCTGTCGAAGGCGGCGCGCAGCTGGCCGGCGCTGGAGCAGAAAAACACATGATCGCTGCCCGCGCTGGCGAGCGGCTTGACCACGATCGGCCAGCCACGCCGCCCGTCCCCCGCCCATTGCAGCAGCGCCTCGACATCATCGGTGCGCAGGCTGTCGGCGGCGGCCAGGCCGGCATCCCGCAGCGCCTGCGCCATCTCGTACTTGTCGCGTCGGCGGCGCGAGCTGACCACCGGATTGCCGGCCAGTCCCAGCTCGGCGGCCAGCAGATCGGCCAGTTCGACGCCGGTCTCGGCGCCCGCCATGACCCACGCCGCGTGGCCGCCGCCCAGCGCTGCCGCCAACTTGCTCACACAGTCATCCAGGTTGCGGTAGACGATGGTGGCGGCGAAGCTGTCCGGCTGAAAGCTCGGCACATAGCTGGGCGGGATGGTCGCCGCGCTCTGGATATGGATGCTCGGGATGCCGCGCGCGCCGAACTTCGGCGCCAGCTCCGCGCCGGTCGAATAGGCGTCGACGATCACTGCAAAAGGTTGGGACATGGTGAACTCCGCTTTGCTCTTTAATTAAATACCGCACAACTCATGCGCGACCAGATCGGCGTAGGATTCGCGGTGGCGTATCAGTCGCTGCCGCGCGCCTTCAACCAGGACCTCAGCCGGCCTGCCGCGCGAGTTGTACTGGCTCGCCATGCTCATGCCATAGGCGCCGCAGGAGAAAATCGCCAGCAGGTCGCCGCCTTCGAGCGCCGGCATGGCGCGCCCCAGCGCGAAGTAATCGCCGGTTTCGCAAATCGGACCGACGATGTCGATGGCGTCGAAACCTTCGTCGGCGCCCCTATCCGGCGCGCCCTGGCCGGGCAAGCCGCTCCAGTGGCCGTCGAAGGCGCCGAAGCTGGCCGGCCAGATCACGTGGCTGGCGCCGTACAAGGTCGGGCGCAGCAGCACGTTCATGCCCGCGTCGACGATGGCGATCTTGCGCTCCCAACCCTGCTTGATGTATTCCACGGACGTCAGCAGGATGCCGGCGTTGGCGCTGATCGAGCGGCCCGGTTCGATGATGAAGTGCTTGCCGCGCCGTTTGAGCTCCTGCAGGCGGTCGCAGATCGCCGCGCCCATCTGCCCCAGCGAACACGATGGCTGCGCCTCGTTGGCGCGGTACTGCGCCGGGAAGCCGCCGCCGATGTTAATGAACTCGATCCTGGCGCCACTGGCTTCGATGCGGTCGGCCAGCTGTTCGACCTTGTCGATGGCCGCCAGGTAGGTGGCGGTGGCGGCGATCGGCGACCCCAGATGGACATGGATGCCGACGACGTCGACATGGCGGTACAGGTTACGCTCGAACAGCGCCTCGGCGCGCAGCAGCGGCACGCCGAACTTGGTCTGGCGTCCGCCGGTGGAGGTTTTTTCATGGGTGTCGGCGTCGGCGACATCCGGATTGACGCGCACCGCCGCCTTGACCCGCTTGCCCGCCGCCCGCGCCACCTCGTCGATGCGCGCCAGTTCGCCCTCCGATTCGGCGTTGAACAGGAACACGCCGGCATCGATCGCGTAGGTCAGTTCGTCGCGCGACTTGCCCACGCCGGCGAAGACGATCTTCTCGGGCGCGGCGCCGGCCTGCAAGGCCCGGTACAACTCGCCGCCGCTGACGACATCGAGCCCGCAGCCCTGTTCCACCAGCAGCTTGAGCACACCCAGGTTGCTGCAGCTTTTGACCGAGAAGCAGATCAACGGCTCGATACCGGAGAAGGCATCCCGCACCACCGCGCAGTGATGCTTGAAGGTCTGCGCGCTGTAGACATATACGGGGCTGCCGTGCGCCTCGACGATAGCGCGGGCCGGCACGTCTTCGATGTGCAGCTCGCCGTTCACATAATGAAAATGGTCCATCTGGTTCCTTAATAATTTGCTGCGGAATTTACTGCGAAATGTGTTGGCCGATTTGTTGCCGGCGCCTGGGGCAGCAACCAGCCGCCTTTTTGCAGGTAGTCGATGATGGTTTGCGCGCAGCGCTCCGGCGATGCCGTCGAGGTATCGAGCACAATGTCGGCTTGCTGCGGCGCTTCGTACGGTGAATCGATGCCGGTGAAGTGCCGCAACTGGCCTTCGCGGGCCTTGCGGTACAGGCCCTTCGGATCGCGTCGTTCGCAAACGTCGAGCGCCGCATCGAGATAGATTTCGATGAACTGCGCGTCGCCGATCATTTCCTGTACCAGTGCGCGGTCCTGGCGGAATGGCGAGATGAAGGCGGTCAGCACGATCATCCCGGCGTCGACGAACAGTTTGCTCACTTCGCCGACGCGGCGGATGTTCTCCACCCTGGCCTGGTGGCTGAAATCGAGATCGCGGCACAGGCCATGGCGCACGTTGTCGCCGTCGAGCACATAGGTCAGGTACCCCTGGCTGAACAATGTTCCCTCCACCAGTCCCGCCAGGGTGCTTTTTCCTGAGCCGCTCAAGCCCGTGAACCACAAAACACAGGGCCTCTGGCGCAACCGCGCGGCGCGCATGCCGCGCACCACGGGGAAGTCATGCCAGGTGAGCGAGGATGACAGGCCGCTCATGTCCGCGCGCTCCCGGCTTGCTGGCGCAGGTAATCGTAGAACGGCAGGTTGGCTTGGTAAAAACCGCGCAGCTGCTCGTGGTTGTCGACCCTGACCGCGTACTGGCGTTCGATCGGTGCGATGCGGTTGCTGTTGGCCGCATCCAGATGCCAGCGCTTGGTGCGTTCCCAGATATCCAGGTGGCCGCCCTCCCATTGCAGCGACTCGGGCTGGTGTTTCAGGCCGGCGCTCTCGCAAAAACGCGCTACGGTATCGGCGGGATCCGCCACCAGCTTTTCCGCGTCGATGAACAGCGGCCGCGCGCGCGCCCGCTGCCGCACGAGATCGTAGACCCGCGCCAGATGCTCGTAGCCCACGTCCTCGCAGCGCATCGCCGGGTTGATATGGTAGTGCGAGTTGATCACGCTGGCCGGCTCGCGCAGCATGAAGATATGGGTGGCGTCGCGCAGGTAGCTGGCGCCATCGAGCATGTCTCGGTAATCGTACTCGCAGGTGTCCTTGACGAAGACCGGGCCATCGTCCAGCAAGCGCTCGATGTGCTCGAACAGGGCCGGCGCGCTGTCGAGCCGGCGCGGCTCGGCGCCGGCCCGCCGGTGCATGAAGTGGCCGCACGCAGCCAGATCGCACAACGGCTCGTGCAGGATGGTAAAGTCGCCGCGCGCGGCCATCACGCGGACGAAAGCGGTCGATAGCGAGCGCGGTGGCGCCCACATCACAAACAGTCGGTGTGCAGTGGAGGTCATGGTCGAGGTCATGGTCAACTCTCCGGCGCTCAGGCCACCGCTTCGGTGATCCACTTCTGGCCGCCGTGGGCAAAACGGAACTGCTGCGCGGTGAAACGCGACTTGGCGTAGTCGTGCACGCGGTCGACCGTGTAGCTGCCTTTGAAGCAGATCATGTCAACCACGCCGCTGGCGTTGGCGGTCAGGTCCTCGGCGCTGTTGATGGCGGTCTGTGTGGCCGGATCGTACAGGCGACCGGCGTAGGTCTGGCGCGCGATGAACGGCGACAGGAAGCGCATCAACTCCCAGCCATCCTTGTCGACGGTGGCCTGGAATAGATGGCGCGCGGCGGTGCCCAGCAGGTCCAGCCCCGGGGACTCGTACAAGCCACGGCCCTTGGTGCCGTTCATGCGGTTCTCCAGCACGTTCTTGAGCAGCACGCCATTGCGGCCGGCGATCTGGTTGGCCATGGCGATGGCGCCGTGGGCGCTCAGCTCGACGTCGTTGATGGCCACCGGCAGGCCGTTCCTGAAGGTGATCGAGCAGCGCTCCGGCTGGTCCGGGGCGTCGGCGACGCGCACGCCCATGATCGGCGTCACCGAGTCGGTCGGGTTGGACAGCAGCTCGACCTCGCGGTTCTCGTGCGAGACGCCGCCCAGGTTGGCGTCGACCGAGTGGTGCGCCTTACCGAGCATCAGGGTCTGATCGGCGTCGGCGACGAAATCGCTCATCGCCACGCGGCTGCGGAAGCGCTCCGCCGTGGTCGGGTCTTCCCACGGCGAGAACGGCAGGATCTCGGGCGCGAACATCTTCAAGTAGTACGTAAAGCGGAATTCGTCGTTGCCGCCGTGGACCGCGCCGTGCGCCAGCACATTGCACTGCTGCTCGCGCAGCGCCGCGACCAAGCCCTTGACCGTCACCGCGCGGGCGATGCCGGTGGTGTTCCAATAGCCGCCGTCGTATTGGGCCTGCGCCCGCACCGCCTGCAGGAACACCTGCGCGATCTCCTCTTTCAGGTCGATCACCTTTGTGTCCTGCATCAGGTCGATATTGCCGGCGCAGTAGTCGTGCCCCTCCTCGCCCGGCTGCCCGATATCGACCGTGAACTGGTCGTAAGCCACGCCCTCTTCCTTCAGCCGCTGCGTGATGAACAAGCTAACCAGTCCGCCCGAAGCGCAGATACCGATCTTTTTACCTTTGAGTTCCGAGAATTTCACGATGATGTCCTAGAGGGTTGCGGTTGACGGCAAGGGCGCCGGAAAGATGAAGCGGGAATCTGGATACAGGGCTATTGCGACCACCACGTCGGCGCGCGGTCCCAGCGATGCCGGCGCAGCATGTCCAGGATGCGCGGGTCCAGCGGCACGGCGCCGGAACAGGCCAGGTTGGCGTCCACGTGGGCCACCGAGCGCATGCCGGGGATCACCGTGGCCACCGTATCGTTGGCGAGGATGAAGCGCAGCGCGATGCGCGCCATGTCGGCGTCGGCCGGCAGCGCGGTGCGCAGCGCCTCGACCCGCGCCACCGTCGGCGCCAGGTTCTCGGGGACGAAGTAGCTGGCGCGCCAGTCGCCCTCCGGCCAGGTGGTGGTCTCGCGCAGCATGCCGGTCAGCGAACCCTCGTCGAACGGCACGCGGGCGATGACGCCGATATCGAGTTCGCGGCACAGCGGGAACAGCTGGTCTTCCGGCGCCTGGTCGAAGATGTTGTAGATGACCTGCACCGAATCGATCAATCCCGTGCACAGGGTGTCGAGCACATTGGCCGGCTCCCAGCGATTGACGCTGATGCCGACGCCACCGATCATGCCTTGGCGTTTCAGGTCCTCGACCGCGCGCTGCCAGGATTCCTCGCCGGCCCAGGCGTCTTCCCAGACATGGAACTGCAGCAGGTCGATCGAGTCGGTGCCCAGGCACTCCAGGCTGCGGCCGACGTATTCATGGATGTGGGCCGCCGGGAAGATGTCCTCGATACGGTCGCCGCGCCGCGACGGCCACTCGCGGTTTTTCGGCGGCACCTTGGTGGCCACGTACAGCTTCTTTTCGGGATGGTCGCGCAGCGCGCTGCCCAACATGCGCTCACTTTCGCCACGCCCGTAGATCCAGGCCGTGTCGAAAAAATTGCAACCGTTGGCGATCGCGTGGTGCAGCGCCTCCATGCCGGCGCTGGCGCTCGATCCCGTCCATCCACCCTCGCCGCCGGCCACGCCCCACATGCCGTAGCCGACGTCGGAAACCTTCCAGGCCAGCCGGCCAAAACGACGATATCTCATAAGTTGATCCGCTTTCCGTTGAAAATTCCAGTGCGTTCAGTATGAAAGTTTTAGCAACAAAAACATAATATCAATATGTTCACATCCTATTCATTCCTGATATAGTTCAGTGATCTGAATTCAAGCGGGGATGCCATGGGCTTTACTTTTCGCCACGTTGAGGTGTTTTGGGCGGTGATGACGTCGGGTAGCACGACCGGCGCGGCCGAGATCCTGCACACCTCGCAGCCGACCATCAGCCGGGAATTGAACCGTTTCGAGAAGCTGTCGCAGCTGACGTTGTTCAAGCGCAGCGGCGGCAAATTGGTGCCGACCGAGCATGGTTTGATGCTGTTCGACGAGGTCCAGCGCAGCTATCTGGGGCTGGAGCGGATCGGCAACGCGATCGAGGCGCTGCGCCATTTCCGCCAGGGGCAGATCGCCGTGGCCTGCCTGCCGGCTTTTTCAAGCACGCTGCTGCCGCGCGCCAGCCAGCACTTTTGCAGCAAGTTCCCTGGGGTGAGTTTGAATGTGACGCCGCTCGAGAGCCCGGCCTTGCAGGAGTCGCTGACCAGCCAGCGCTATCACCTCGGGCTGACCGAGGAACCGGGTATTCCGCCGGGGACCAAGATGGAAGCGCTGCTGACAATGGATGTGGTGTGCGTGCTGCCGCCGCGCCATCGCCTGTGCGAGAAGCGCACGCTGACGCCGCAGGATTTTGCTGGCATCGACTTCGTGTATCTGGCGGCCGGCGACCCGTATCGGAAGATGGTCGACAACACCTTCCGCGAGCATGGTGTGGAGCGCAGGATGGTGGTCGAGACGCACAGCGCGGCGGCGGTGTGCGCCACGGTGAGTTTGGGCGTCGGCGTGGCGATCGTCAATCCGCTGACGGCGCTGGAGTATGCCAGGAGCGGGTTGCAGATCCGGCGCTTCTCGCATCCGGTGCCGTATTCGGTGAATCTGGTCACGCCGCTGTTCCGGCCCGATTCGGAGAGCGTCAACCGATTCATCGACGCGCTGCACCACAGCTGCCGGCAAATCAGCGTGGAGCTGGAGAAGATCACCGCAAGCTGACGCCTTGAACATACCTCGGAGACACGTAGGGCGGATTAGCGTAGCGTAATCGGCCATGCATGCGCCGCCGTCGACGCGTGCATTGGCCGATTACGGCGTGCCGCCTAATCCGCCCTACGTGTTTCCGAGATCGTCAAGCCTCCTGCAACTTCTTCATCCGGTACGACAACTGCGGGCGCGTGAGGCCCAACATCCGCGCGGCGGCCGACAGATTGCCGTCAGCGCGCTTGACCGCCGCCAGTATCAGCGTGCTTTCCAGCGCGTCCAGCGACCACGCCTGCGCCTTGCCGTCGGCCGCCTCGCCCAGCATCGACGGCAACACATCCAACAGCTCCGCGCTGACCGTCGCGGCGGGTGCCGCCGCAGCGCCCTGGCTGGTCAACCTGCCCGTCTGCGCCAGCGAAAAATACGACGCCTGCGACTCCTCACCGCTGGTGAACAGATGCGGCAAATCGATCGGACCATCTTCGTTGGCGTAGATCACCCCGCGCTCCACCAAATTCTGCAGCTCCCGTATATTCCCCGGGAAGTGATAGTTAAGCAGCGCGTCGACCGCGCGCGCCGTGAACCCCGTCAACCGGCGCTGGTGCTTCTGCCCATAATGCCGCATGAAGTAGCCCATTAAAAGCGGAATGTCGTCGCGGCGGTCGCGCAGCGGCGGCAAGTGGATCGGGAACACATTCAGACGGAAGAACAAATCCTCGCGGAAGCGCCCCTGCCGGATCTCCTCGCGCAGATCGACATTGGTGGCCGCCACCACCCGCACATCGACCTTCACGCTGCGCACACCTCCAACCCGCTCGACCTCTCCCTCCTGCAAAGCGCGCAGCAACTTGCCCTGCGCGACCAGGCTCAAAGTCGCGATCTCGTCGAGGAACAAGGTGCCCCCGCTGGCGCGCTCGAAGCGCCCGGGCCGCGACTGCGTCGCCCCGGTGAAGGCGCCGCGCTCGACGCCGAACAACTCCGATTCGATCAGCGTCTCCGGTATCGCCGCGCAGTTGACGGCGACGAAGGGCTGCTCCTTGCGCTTGCCGATCTGGTGCAGCATGTATGCGAACAGCTCCTTGCCGACGCCGGATTCACCGGTGAACAGCACCGTGGCCGCCGTCGGCGCCACCC
Source organism: Oxalobacteraceae bacterium OTU3CAMAD1 (assembly GCA_024123915.1). NCBI lineage: Bacteria > Pseudomonadati > Pseudomonadota > Betaproteobacteria > Burkholderiales > Oxalobacteraceae > Oxalobacteraceae bacterium OTU3CAMAD1. Next base: position 4,896,969 of record CP099650.1, read on the forward strand.
GCTTGAGCATATGGCAGGCCGCGTTGAAGGCCGACGACACGCCCACCATCTCCTTGTCCGCGTAGGGCCGCTCGTCATCGCCCGCCAATATCGCGGCCTTCTGGTGCGCGAGCGGTTCGCTGTAGGCCGTGGTGCTGACGAAGGCCTCGGCGTTCAGGAAGCGCAAATCCTCTTCGACGTTGTCCCATTCGTCGGCCGGCTTGCCGATCAGGCGGCAGTGCTTGTGCCCCATCGACATGCACTCGATCTCGCGATAAATCGTCAAACGCCCGATCATCGCGCTGGTGTAGCCGATCGCATAGCCGGTCTGCATCCAGCACGCCGGCTCGGTGCCGATGCCGAAATCGGCGGTGTGCACCTCGTCCTCGCCGGAGTGGTGCCAAAGGAATTCACCGCGATAGGTCCCCAGTTCCACGTCGAATTCGAAGTGCAGCGCCTCGACCTTGACCGCGCCCTCGAGCGAATGCATGCGCGGGCCGGCCGAAAACAGCGCAGCCGGATCGGCGTCCGGCCAGCGTTCGCGCAGCAGCTGGGCGTCGCGCGCGCCGGCCGAATAACCGACCCGCGTGAGCAGGCCGCGCGTGCGTTCCGCACCTATGCTCTCCAGCAGTTCGCGCCGCAGCGAGCCGAGTGAGGTCATATGCACCAGCTGCATGCGCTGGCCGTTCAACCATATGCGGCCATCGCCCGGCGAAAAATGCAGGCTCTGGGTGATGTCGTCCAAGGTCGGCGCCGCGCCTTCGTTCAAATGGGCGCTGTCGCCCCGGTTCAGCATCTTGCCGGTGGCCTGCGATACCTCCGCCAGCGAAACGCGCTCACGCTTGCTCATGTCTCCGCTTTCGTCATTTTTTATCAAATCATACATCGGTAGTTCTCCTGGTTGATCATTTGATCAAGCGGCGGGGTCGCCACATTTTTGCTGCGACGCGCAACCGCGCGCTTCGAATTCGTCCCGCAAGCCCGGTGTATCGGTCATGGTGCGCCGCATTAAAGCAAAACCACACATCGCTGGCACGCAACTTGTAATAGCTAAGGAAAGAGCGGCAAGCGAACCTTATGCAACTAGCGTGCTAAGGGACGAAAGTGCCCCACCCAGTCAACCAAGGAGACAGACATGAGCGACATCCCCGGCGCCGGCGGCGCCTTCCTCAGCCCCGCCATCTGGCGCGACCGCATCTTCAACGGCGAATGGATCGCCTCCCAGGGCGGCACCCACGTATTCACCGAACCGGCCACCGGCGAGCAGCTGGGCCGCGTCGGCCTGGCCAACGCCGCCGACATCCTGGCCGCCGGCGTCCAGGCGCGCACCGCGCAAAAAGCCTGGGCCAAATCGGACTACAAGGAGCGCGCCGCCATCTTCCGCCGCGCCGCCGCGTTGATCGCGCAGCACCACGACGAGCTGTCGACCTGGATCGTGCGCGAAACGGGCGCCATCCGTCCCAAGGCGGATCTCGAACTGCGCGAAGCCATCGCCCACCTGCAGGAAGCGGCGGCCATGCTGACGCAACCCAAGGGCCAGTTGCTGGCCTCCGCCACCGGCACCATGAGCATCGCGCGCCGCGTGCCGCACGGCGTGGTCGGCGTGATCTCGCCGTTCAACTTCCCGCTGATCCTGTCGATCCGCTCGATCGCGCCGGCGCTCGCCACCGGCAATGCGGTGGTCCACAAGCCGGACCTGCAAACCCCGATCAGCGGCGGCGTGCTGATCGCCCGCATCTTCGAGGCGGCAGGCCTGCCCAAAGGCCTGCTGCACGTGCTGCCGGGCGGCGCCGACGCCGGCCAGGCGATGTGCAGCCACCCGGACATCGGCATGATCGCCTTCACCGGATCGACGGCGGCGGGCCACAGCGTCGGCGAGCTGGCCGGCCGCCACCTGAAGAAAATGTCGCTGGAACTGGGCGGCAAAAACTCGCTGATCATCCTTGACGACGCCGATCCGGACGTCGCCGCCTCCAACGTGGCCTGGGCCACCTTCCTGCACCAGGGGCAAATCTGCATGTGCGCCGGCCGCATCCTGCTCCAGCGGGGCATCGCCGACGCCGTGATCGAACGCCTGACCCACAAGGCGCGCCACCTGCCGGTCGGCGATCCGATGGGCGGCGACGTCGCGCTTGGACCGCTGATCAGCGCGCGCCAGGTCCAGCGCCTGCATGCCATCGTCGAGGACAGCGTCGCCGACGGCGCGACGCTGCTGGCCGGCGGCACCTTCGACCGCCAGTTCTACAAACCGACGGTGCTGACCGGCGCGCGCGCCGGCATGCGCTGCTTCGAGGAGGAGCTGTTCGGCCCTGTGGCGTCCATCACCGTGTTCGACACCGACGAGGAGGCCGTCGCACTGGCCTCCGCCACCACCGGCTGCCTGGCGCTGGGCGTGATCACGCCGAATCTGACTCGCGCGATGCGCATCGCCGACAGCGTGCCGTCCGGCCATGTGCACATCAACGACCAGACCGTGGTGGCCGAGGCGCACGCGCCGTTCGGCGGCGGCGGCACCTCGGGCAACGGCGGCCGCCACGGCGGCACCGTCGATTGGGACGAATTCACGCAACTGCAATGGCTCACGATCAAAACCGAAGCACCGCGCTACCCGTTCTAAAAATCCAATAATCACAAAGGAGACAGCATGAAGTTACGTAACAAGACCATCGTCGTCACCGGCGCCGCGTCGGGCATCGGCGCCGAAGTGGCGCGGCTGGCGCGCTTCGAGGGCGCCACCGTCATCGGCATGGACCGCAACGATCCAGGCCTCACGCTGGACGGCTTTGTGTCGGTGGACCTGGCCAGCACCGGCAGCATCGACGACGCCATCGCCAAACTGCCGCAGCGCGTGGACGCGTTGTGCAATATCGCCGGCGTGCCCGGCACCGCCAATCCGGCGCTGCTGGCCAAGGTCAATTACCTCGGCCTGCGCTACCTGACCTCCGGCCTGCTGCCGCGCATGCCGGCCGGCGCCTCCATCGTCAACGTCGCCTCCATCCTCGGCGCCGAGTGGCCGGCCCGCCTCGACCTGCACAAAGAGCTGGCGGCCACCGAAGGCTACGCGGCCGGCCAGGCATGGCTGGACAAGCATCCGGTGCCGGACGAGACCTGCTACCAGTATTTCAAGGAGGCGCTGATCGTCTGGACCTACGCCCAATCGCAGAAATGGTTCCTGGAGCACTCGGTGCGCATGAACAGCGTGGCGCCGGGACCGGTGTTCACGCCCATCCTCGGCGACTTCGTCTCCATGCTGGGCGAGGAGCGCGTGCAGCGCGACGCCCACCGCATGAAGCGTCCGGCCTACGCCGACGAAATAGCCTCCGTCGTCAGCTTCCTGTGCAGCGACGAATCGCGCTGGATCAGCGGCGTCAACATCCCCGTCGATGGAGGGCTGGCCTCGACCTTTATCTGACATCCAAAGCCAACGTACTAGAACCTGCAACTAGAACCACACATAAAACTAAAACCAGGAGACAGCAATGCATACCAAAAAAAGCCTGAGCCGGAGCATACTGGCCATGGCGGTGACGGCGGCCCTTCCCGCCGCCCACGCCTACGATTTCGAAACGTCCAATCCGGAACTGAAGATCAGCTGGAACAACACCTTCAAGTACAGCGGCGCCTATCGCCTCCAGGACGCCGATTCGCGCCTGCTGGCCGGCGGCTATCCGTCGGCGGGTCCCGGCGACTTCACCGGCTATAACCTCGACGACGGCAACCAGAACTTCCGCAACAAGGGCATCGTCTCGAGCCGGATCGACTGGCTGTCCGAATTCGACCTCGGCACCCGCACGCTGGGCATGCGCATCAGCGCCGCCGGCTGGTACGACGACGCCTATATGGGCACCAACGACAACGGCTCGTCCGCCAGCAACGCCGTCACCCTGAACGGCCAAAGCGGCAACCGCTTCGCCAAGGGCACCAAGGTGCTCCACGGCCGCAACGCCGAACTGCTGGACGCCTTCGTCTTCGCCAAGGGCACGCTGGGCGAGCTGCCCGGCACCATCCGCGTCGGCCGCCACACGCTGCAATACGGCGAGAGCCTGTTCTTCGGCGCCAACGGCATCGCCAATGCGCAAGGACCGGTCGACCTGGTCAAGCTGCTCAGCGTACCGGGCGCGCAGTTCAAGGAGATCCTGCGTCCCGTCAACCAGGTCTCGGGCCAGTTGCAGGTGGCGCCGACCGTTTCCATCGGCGGCTACTACCAGTTCGAATGGCGGCCGACCTTGATCCCGGGCGCCGGCAGCTACCTCAGTTCCTACGACGCCGCCGGCGCGGGCGCCACCGCCTTCCTGGTCGCGCCGACCAACAGCGGCGCGCCGGCCTTCATCACCCAGCCGGACATGAAGGCCAAGAACTCCGGCCAGGGCGGCGTGCAGCTCAAATGGGCGCCGTCGGACTCGGACGTCGAATACGGCTTCTACGCGGCCCGCTACCACGACAAGTCGCCCTACTTCTACCTGGGCTTCGCGCCGTCCTTCCCGCCCGGCGCGCCGTCCACCGTGCAAGCCGTCTACGCGGAGAACATCCGCACCTTCGGCGTCAGCGCCAGCACCGTGATGCTGGGCGTGAACGTCGCCGCCGAGGCCTCGATCCGCCGCAACACGCCGCTGGTCAGCGACCCGACGCCAAATTTCCTGTCGCGGAACGGGATCGGCACCATCGCCAACAACAGCGGCAATCCGGGTTACGCCGTCGGCAACACGGCGCACATCAACCTGTCGGCGATCTATGTCATGCCGACCAACCCGTTCTTCCAGGGCGCCTCGCTGCTCGGCGAAATCGCATGGAACCGGGCCACCAGCGTCGATTTCCAGGGTTCGCTCGATCCGAACACCACCCGCGACGCCACGGCCGCCCGCGTCATCTTCGAGCCGGCCTACTACCAGGTCATCGATGGACTGGACCTGACGATCCCGATCGGCATCGGATACAACATCGACGGCCGCTCGCGCGCCATCTTCAACTTCAACGGCGGCTCGGAGCACGGCGGCGACTTCAATATCGGCATCAACGCCACCTACCACCAGGACTGGAAGTTCGGCATCAGCTACGTCAAATTCCTCGGCGGGACCGGCACCTTCCTGAAGAACAACCCGGCCACCAACACGCCGATCCTGAGCTACGCCCAGTCATTGAAGGACCGCGACTACATCTCCTTCAACATCAAACGCTCTTTCTAAGGACATAACTAAAATGAAGACATCCCTGAAACTGGTCGCCGCCTCCCTGACCCTGGCCGCCGCGCTGCCGATGCACGCCGGCGCCGCCGTCACCGCCGACGAAGCGGCCAAACTGCAAACCACCCTGACGCCGCTGGGCGCCGAAAAAGCCGGCAACAAGGACGGCTCGATTCCCGCCTGGGAAGGCGCCTACGCCAAGGTGCCGGCGGGCTTCAAGCCGGGCGACTTCCGCGCCGATCCGTTCGCCGCCGAAAAGCCGGTGCTCGCCATCACAGGCAAGAACGTCGACCAATACGCGGCCAAGCTGTCCGCCGCCACGGTGGCGATGCTGAAAAAGTACCCGAACTACCGTCTCGACATCTACCCTACCCACCGCACCGGCGGCGCCCCTGCCTGGGTCTATGAAAACACCTACAAGAACGCCACCCGCGCCAAGTCGGTCGACGGCGGCTACGGCGCCGAAGGCGCTTACGGCGGCATCCCGTTCCCGATCCCCAAAACCGGCTACGAGGCGATCATGAACCACCGCCTGGCATGGACCGGCGAGGCGGCGATCATGCCGCTGCGGACCGTCATCGTCACCCCCGACGGCAAGCGCGCCACCGCCACCGAAGCCGAACAGACCTTCATGCGCCCGTACTACTTCAAGGACGGCAGCCTGGATAAATTCGACGGCCTGTATCAATTCGGCCGCCTGATCACGCGCGCACCGGCCTCCAAGGCGGGCGAAGGCATCCTGGTCCACGACGGCATCAACGAAGCCAAGCCGCGCGCCATCTGGCAGTACCTGGTGGGCCAGCGCCGCGTGCGCCGCGCGCCGTCGGTGTCGTACGACACGCCGGATTCGGTCACCTCCGGCATCGGCTTGTTCGATGAAGCGTTCATGCTGTTCGGGCCTATCGACCACCACGAGCTGAAACTGGTCGGCAAAAAAGAGATGTACATCCCGTACAACAACAACCGCGCAGGCAGCGCCAAGATCGCCGATCTGGTCGGCCAGCAGTTCCTCAATCCGGACCTGGTGCGCTGGGAGCTGCACCGCGTGTGGGAAGTCGAAGCGACGCTCATCCCCGGCAAACGCCACGTGGTGACCAAGCGCCGCTACTACCTCGACGAGGATACCTGGCAAATCATCCTGGTGGACGGCTACGACGCCCAAGGCCAGATCTGGCGCGGCAACTACACCCTGACCCTGATGGCGCCGGACATCCCTGCGGTGCTGGGCAACGTCATGTGGGGCACGTACAACGTGCAGACCGGCGCCTATCTGCTGAACGAGGCATCCAATGAAATGCCGACGCAGTACAAAGTCATTCCGCGCCTGCCGGCCAGCTACTTCGGCCCCGAAGAGTTGGCAAATCAAGGTTCGCGCTAAGCCTTAGACCACTGAAAGGTAAATGATGGTCAGATCGAATCCACTCTTCACACGCTTCCGCGCCGCGCCGCTGGCTGCGGCCATGACCTTGGCGTTGGCCGCGAGCGCTGTCCACGCCAACACCGGCGACAAGGTGGCGGTGCCGGCGGCCCTGGTCCAGCCGGCGCTGGTCACGCCCAAGGCGCTGCACGCGGCGATGCTGGCGGTCGGCGGCGCCGGCACGCGGCTGGTGGCGGCCGGCGAACGGGGCATCATCCTGTACTCCGACGACGCCGGCAAGTCCTGGCGCCAGGCGGCGGTGCCGGTCAGCGTCAGCCTCACGGCGCTGCAGTTCGTCGACAGCAAGAACGGGTGGGCGGTCGGCCATCAGGGCGTGGTGCTGCGCACCAGGGACGGTGGCGCCACATGGCAAAAACAGCTCGATGGCATCCAGGCCGCCGCGCTGGTGCTGAGCGACGCCACCGCCTCCTTCGGCCCGGAACGCGACAAGGCGGTGGCGGACGCCCAGCGCCTGGTCGACGACGGTCCGGACAAGCCTTTCCTCGATCTGTACTTCGATAGCCCCACCAGCGGCTATGTGCTGGGCGCCTACAACATGATGTTCCGCACCGTCGATGGCGGCGCCACCTGGCAACCGTGGCAAAGCCGCGTCGCCAATCCCAAGGGGCTGCACCTGTACGGCATGCGCGGCACCGCCAGCGCCATCTACCTGGCCGGGGAACAGGGCCTGCTGCTGCGCTCCACCGACAAGGGCGCCAGTTTCAGCGCCTTGCCGACGCCGTACAAGGGCAGCTATTTCGGGCTGCTCTCCGCGCGCGGCGGCGTGCTGCTGGCGTACGGCTTGCGCGGCAACGCGTTCCGCTCCACCGACCAGGGCATGACCTGGAGCCAGGTCACGACCGGGGTCCAGGCCTCGCTGGCGGCCGGCACGGTGATGGCCGACGGCACCGTGGTGCTGGTCAGCCAGGGCGGCGACCTGCTGGTCAGCCGCGACGACGGCCGCACCTTCGCCCCGCAAGCCGGCACCGCATTGCCGCTGGCAGCGGTCGCGCAGGCGGGCGACGGCACGCTGGTAGTGGCCGGATTACGCGGCGTGCGCCGAATCGCGGAGACACGTAGGGCGGATTAGCGCAGCGTAATCGGCCATGCATGAGCCGACAGGACGCACGCATGGCCGATTACGGCGTTCCGCCTAATCCGCCCTACGTGTATCCCGTGTCACTCCCCTCTTTCATACCAACATGGTTGGAGCATCATGAACACAGATAACGACTTGGAACAACAGCCGGTCATACGGCGGCTCGAGGACTTCGACACCGCCTCCGGCAATCTCGGCGAACGCGCGCTATTCAATTACCGCCCGCTGGTGATCTTCCTCTGCCTGCTGGCGACGATCGTGCTGGGCTTCCAGGCCACGCGCATCAAACTCAATGCCAGCTTCGAGAAGATGATCCCCAGCGCCCACCCCTACGTGGTGAACTACCTGGCCAACAAGAGCGATCTCAATGGCCTGGGCAACTCGGTGCGCATCGCGGTGGAAGCGAAGAACGGCACCATCTACGACCGCGCCTACCTCGACACCCTGCAACGCCTCAACGACGAGTTGTTCCTGTTGCCAGGCGTCGACCGGCCGTTCATGAAATCGCTGTGGACCCCGAGCACGCGCTGGGCCGCCGTGACCGAGGACGGCCTCGACGGCGGCACCGTCATCCCGGACGGCTACGACGGTTCCGCCGGCAGCCTTGAACAACTGCGCGCGAACGTCGCCCGCTCAGGCGAAATCGGCCAACTGGTGGCCTCCAACTTCAAATCCAGCATCGTCTTCGTGCCGCTGATGGACAAGGTGCCGCAAACCGGCGAGGCGCTGGACTACCGCGTGCTGTCCGAAAGCTTGGAGAAGATCCGCGCCAAGTATGAAAAGGAAGGCGTCAGCATCCACATCACCGGCTTCGCCAAGATCGTCGGCGACCTGATAGAGGGCCTGCAGCAGGTACTGCTGTTCTTCGTGCTGGCGATCGCCATCTGCGGCGGTGTACTGTACTGGTACACACGCTGCTGGCGCAGCACCACGCTGGTGGTGGTGTGCTCGCTGGTGGCGGTGCTGTGGCAATGCGGCCTGCTGGCCACCCTGCACTACGAGCTCGATCCCTACTCGATCCTGGTACCGTTCCTGGTATTCGCCATCGGCATGAGCCACGGCGCCCAGAAAATGAACGGCATCATGCAGGACGTCGGACGCGGCACCCACCGCGTGGTCGCCGCGCGCTACACCTTCCGCCGCCTGTTCGCCGCCGGCCTGACCGCGCTGCTGTGCGACGCCGTCGGCTTCCTGGTGCTGGTCAGCATCCAGATCAAGGTAATCCAGGATCTCGCCGTCATCGCCAGCATCGGCGTGGCGGTGCTGATCTTCACCAACCTGGTGCTGCTGCCGGTGCTGCTGTCGTATACCGGCGTCAGCGCCAAGGCGGCGCAACGCACCCTCCAGGCCGACAGTGGCGGCGACAAGAAGCAGCCATGGCTGTGGACCTTCCTCGACCGCTTCACCCAGCGCCGCTGGGCGACGGTCACCGTGGCCGCCAGCGTGCTGCTGGGCGGCCTGGGTTTCGCTTACAGCCTCAATCTCAAGGTCGGCGATCTCGATCCCGGCGCGCCCGAGCTGCGCGCGGACTCGCGCTACAACCGAGACAACGGCTACCTGGTCTCCAACTACGCCGCCAGCTCGGACATCTTCGTCGTCATGATCAAGACGCCGCCGGACCAGTGCACGCAATACGCCACCTTGTCCAAGGTGGACGAACTGGCGTGGCAACTGGAACAGCTGCCCGGCGTCGACTCGACCAATTCGATGGCAGCGCTGAGCAAGCTGGCCACCACCGGCTACAACGAGGGCAACTTCAAATGGTTCGACCTGATCCCCAACGCCGGCGCGCTGGGCGCGGTGCAAACCCGCGCGCCACGTGAACTGTTCAACCAAAGCTGCTCGCTGCTGTCGCTGTACGTCTACCTGAAGGACCACAAGGCCGAAACGCTCACCCGCGTGGTGGACGCGGTCGAAGCCTTCGCCGCCGCCAACAACACGCCGGACGTGCAGTTCCAGCTGGCGGCAGGCAGCGCGGGGATCGAGGCGGCCACCAACATCGTCGTCAAGAAGGCCATGCGCGACATGCTGTTCTGGGTGTATGGCGCGGTGATCCTGCTGTGCTACGCCACCTTCCGCTCATGGCGCGCGGTGCTGGTGGCGGTGCTGCCGCTGGTGCTCACGTCGATCCTGTGCGAGGTGTTGATGGTGGTGCTGGGCATGGGCGTCAAAGTGGCGACCTTGCCGGTGATCGCGCTGGGCGTCGGCATCGGCGTCGACTACGCGCTGTATGTGCTCAGCGTGATGTTGAGCCGCATGCGCGCCGGCGACAGCCTGTCGGCGGCCTATCTGCACGCGCTGCAGTTCACCGGCCGCGTGGTCATCCTGACCGGCGTGACCTTGGCGGTGGCGGTGGCGACCTGGCTGTTCTCGTCGATCAAATTCCAGGCCGATATGGGCATCCTGCTGGCCTTCATGTTCTTGTGGAATATGGTCGGCGCCCTGGTGCTGGTGCCCGCGCTGGCGCACTTCCTGATGCCGGGGAAGACAGCACGCCAGCCGTCGCCTCCGGGCGCCAAGGCCGATCCTGCGACACTGGCCACGCCCGCCCCCGAGTCGCTGCGCCAGACCGAGACGGGCGCAGTGGTCGGCCGCGAGGACCTGCACGACACCCACGCCTGGCTTGGCCTGCCGTACGCGCAACCGCCAATTGGACCGCTGCGCTGGAAGGCGCCCCGCCCCGCGCTGCCGTGGGGCGGCGTGCGCCAGGCGACCGTCTGCGGACCAGCGGCGATGCAGCCGGGTGGCGTCTCGCTGGAGCTGCCGCCGGACCGGTGGGGCTTGCCGGCCGGCGCCGAGGACTGCCTGTCGCTCAACATCTTCGCGCCGCGACGCGTCGCCGAGGCCTTGCCGGTGATGTTCTGGATACACGGGGGCGCCAACTCCTCCGGCACCGCCGCCACCTACACCACGCTGCGCAACCTGGCGGGGCAAGACCAGGTGATCGTCGTGTCGGCCAACTACCGCCTCGGCATCTTCGGCTGGTTCAGTCTCGAGGAGCTGGCGAGGGAGGACGACACGCCGGCCGACCGCTCCGGCAATTTCGGCACGCTGGACCTGATCGCGGCCCTGGAATGGGTACAGCGGAATATCGCGTCGTTCGGCGGCGATCCGGGCAACGTCACCATCTTCGGCGAATCGGCCGGCGGGTGGAATGTCTACTCGCTGCTCGCCAGTCCGCTGGCGGCGGGCCTGTTCCACAAGGCGATCGCCCAATCGCCGATCACGGCCAGCCATACGCTTGCGCACGCCCGCAACTACACCGACGACGCCGAGCCCGGCCACGCCGTCAGCTCGCGCGAGCTGCTGTGCGAATGGCTGCAACGGGATGGCCGGGCCGCCGACCGCGCCGCCGCCAAGGCGCTGATCGCGTCGATGACGGCGGACGACATCGAGGCGTTCGCGCGCGGCCTGACGCCGCAAGCGATGCTGGCGCCGATCAAACAGGGCGCCCTGAACTTCTACGACTCGCCCACCGTCATGCAGGACGGCTACGTGCTGCCGGCCGGGCCGCTGGCCGAAGTGTTCTCGGACCGCAGCCGCTATCACGCGGTGCCGCTCATCGTCGGCACCAACCGCGACGAGTACAAGACCTTCATGTCCAATAATCCCGATTATGTGCGCATGTTGTTCGGGAAGCTGCCTGTGATGCGCAACCGCGCCCGCTACCAGCGCCACGCGGCCTACATGTCCAACCTGTGGCAGTCCAAATGCGCGCTCGACCCGGCTAGCGCGATGATCGCCTCGGGCCACAAGGATGTCTGGGTCTATCGCTTCGATTGGGACGAGCAGCCGGCGATACCGCTGATCCAGCCGCAGATTTTGCTGGGCGCGGCGCACGTGCTGGAAATGGCGTTTGTGTTCCGCGATCTGGATGGCGAGTTCGATCCGTTCCGCTCCTTCACTCCGGCCAATCGGCCGGGACGCAAGGAGGTATCGGACGCGATGGCCGGGTACTGGACGCACTTCGCCCGCCATGGGGAGCCTGGCGGCGCCGCGCTGCCGGAATGGCGCCGCTGGAGTGCCAACACCTCGCAACCGCGCCTGATGGTGTTCGACACCAGCAAGGACGGCGGCACGCGCATGGTGGCGCATGACGGCAGCGTGGCCGCGCTGAAAACCTCACTGGCGCAGGACGCGTCGATGCAAAACGATCCGCGCGAGCGCAGCGAGCTCTATGGGCGCATGTTCGTGTGGTCGATCTTCGGCGGGCACGAGGCCCCGCCGGTGCTGGCGGCATTCGCGCGCAAGCACGGTTATACGGGGCAGGCGGAGATGTTAAAGCCGACGTACTGGCCTTAGCATAACCACTAAACCACGTAGGGCGGATTAGGCGGAACGCCGTAATCGGCCATCTAAAAGTCGCCGGCGGCGCATGCATTGGCCGATTACGCTTCGCTAATCAGCCCTACGTGGATCCGTTATGTGCATGTGACAACGATCCCAGCGGATTGCCCCGATGCTGCGACGCAATATTATTTTTGTAGTTATGTCATGTCCCGATTGAATAAGCACGCTTTCTTATGCTACTCTTTCAGCACAAATACCAGCACAGCCCCGTAAATCCGGGCATTGGTGGCGGTATGACGCAGACGCGAGGTTGTCTTGTGCAGCGCGACAAGCAGGCTGAAAAACCAGTGTTTCTTTGAAGCGAGGGTACATATGGCTGAGTCAAGTTCATTCGCACGCGATGGTCACTACATAGTCTGTACGCCGGTAAAATCCGAGGATGGCAAGTACCGGCCGCGTTTCCGTATTTATCGCGGCACCACGTCGGCCTGCGAGATGGTCCATGAACAGACCTATCCGTCGGAGGAATTCGGTTCGCCTCCGGACGCCAACCGCTACGCGGCCCAATTGGCCACCTACTGGCTCGATCAATGGCCGATCAAGGGTTCCTACATCCGCGCTACCGACGGACGGACGTTTTCGTACCTGGGAACATACAGCGTCGGCCATGGCGCCGACTGGAACGCGCGCGTCTATTGCGACGGCGATTTGAAGGGAACGCCGAGCGGCGTCTTCATCTACAACTTTTTCCGCCACGAGAACATCACGCACGCGGCGGAAAACATGATCGTCGAATCGATCAACCACGGTATCGGCATCAGGGACTGACGCCGATACCGCAGGTCTTCAGAACTTCGCGCGCACGCCGAACACCACGTTACGGCCCGGCAGCGGAGAGATATCCTTCAATACCGATGTCGATACGCGGATCTCTTCGTTGGTCAGGTTCTTCGCCAGCAGGAACCACGTCAAATCATACCCGCCGACCTTCTGCATGTACGACACATTGGCGTTGACCTGGTTGTAGCCCGGCGTATCGGTGTTCTCGAACGTCGCCAGACGATCCTGCGACTGCGCGTGCACCAGCGACAGGCCGGCGCGCCATTGCCCCATCTTGTAGCCAGTGCTCGCGCCGATCCGGTTGGCCGGCTGCAGCGGCAGGCTGCCGCCCCGATCCAGCTTGCCGCGCGTGGTATCGGCAAACACGCGGCCCGACCAGCCGGCGCCGTGCGGGTTGTACTCCAGTTCCGCCTCGGCGCCCTGGATGGTGGCATCTTCCTGGAGGAAAATGCGCTGACGCAGTTCGTCGCCCGGATTGCCCTCTTCGTCCACCAACTGACCGGTGATCTGGCCGTAAATGAAATCGCTCACCTTGTTGCGGTACACATTGGCCTTCCAGCGCACCAGGCCCGTGGTCTTCTGCAGCGACAGCTCGATATTGCGCGAGGTCTCCTTCTTGAAATCGGCGTTACCGATGTCGAAGGTGACGGTGGCGTCGTGCGGACCGGCCGAATACAGTTCCTCGGTGGCCGGTGCGCGCTGCGCATACGACAGCGTCGCGCCCAGGCCGTAGCCGGGCACGAACGGCCACATGCCGCCTACCGACGCCGACTTCAGATCGAACGAGCGATCGACGCCGGTGACCGGCTTGCGCTTGACGCGCTCCACGCGCGCGCCGGCGTTCACGCGCACCACGCCGACCTCGGTCTCCTCGACCAGGAAGGCGGCGGTCGACGTCGAATGCGTGACCGGCACGGTATCGGCGCCGCCTTCAGCGCTCAGCGCCGAAAAGTGCGTGTTCTCGGTCTGCACGCCGAAGGTGCCATGCCAGCCGGCGACCGGCTTGTGCGTCAATTCGGCGCGCGTTTCCAGCGAACGGTTCTTGAAGATCACCTCCGGCTGGTTCTCGTCGTTGAGCTCCGCGTGTTCGTAGTCGGTGTAGCCGGCCTTGAACTTGAACGATTCGAATCCCGGCAACGGCGCCTTCACCAGGCTGTCGAAGTCGTAGCGGGTCTGCTTCTGATCGATCTTCGAACCTTCGTCGCTCGGGATGCCATACAGGTTGGTCAGGTGCGACACCGACGCGCCGACGAAGCCCCAGCTGTCGATATACGACGAGCCGACGCCGGCGTTGCGCTGGCGCGTCTCCGAATGCGGCAGGCGGCCGGACGCCGAATCGGGATCGTTGAGCACGCGGTTGCCGGGGATTTTGTAATCGTCGGTGTTGCGCGCGTTGCCGTCCACGTGCCATGCCATCTTGCCGACCGAGCCGTCCAACGTGCCGGACGCGTTGCGGCCGTCGTCGACGGTGCTGCCGCGCACTTCCAGTTGACCGGTGAGCTTCGGTTCCAGCACGGTTGGAATACGTTCGTTGACGACGTTAACCAGGCCGCCGATGGCGCCCGAGCCGTACAACAGCGCCGCCGGGCCGCGCAGGATCTCGATCTGCTGCGCCACCGCGCCTTCGCCGGCCACCGCGTGGTCGTTCGACAGGCCGGAGACGTCGGAGACGGCCATGCCGTTCTCCAGCATCTTGACGCGCGCGCCTTCCAGGCCGCGAATGATGGGACGCGAGGCGCCGGCGCCGAAGGCCGATGCCGACACGCCCAGTTCCTGCGACAGCGTCTCGCCGAGCGAGCTGCCTACCTTGTCGCGCAACTCATCGCCGGACAGCACCTTGGCCGGGGTAAGAATCTGGTCGCTGTCGGAATCGCCGAAAGGCGTGGCGGTGACAATCACGCGCGGGACGGTGCCATCGGTGGACTTGGCGGCGGTGGACTGCGCGTGCGCCAGGGTGGACAGGGCGGACAGGATCGCGCTGGCCAGCAGCGTGCGTGGGATATTCATGGGTAAACCTCTAGCTAAAAAACATGACAGGTCGCACCGTGGATAGCCGAAGCCGGACCACGGTGACGCAAAATTCAGGACGGATTTCGGGTGTCAGGCCAGAGGGGGAGCGCGGGACTGGAAGACGCAAACGGTGCATTCGCAGGCCGCAAGGGTGGCGGGTGTGGCGATCACGCCGCCGCCGATGGCGACGACGGCGATCGTCATCGGCTGGGAAGTCAGCGTCGCCGCCACCTGGGCGACCGTGACGCATTCGGCGCAGACCTTGTGCACCGCGATGCGTTTGCGCTGTTCGGCCTGTTCCTCGCTGCTGAACCCCGCGTCCGACTGGGTTATGTCGACCCAGTGCGAATAGACGTGCGCCGCCCCGATCTGCTGCGTGAACAGCAGCAGAAACGCGAGAAACACATGAATGATCGGACGGCGATGCATCGGTCGGAGTTGGCCGGTGGGGTAACAAAGGCATTATTCTAACCGCAACGCACAAAAAAGGGGGCCGACAAAAGGGGCAGCCTACGAGCCAGGGGCATCAGTCCTACATGCAAGCCGCTTGCACGCCGACAGCCGGCGGGCTCAGCAGTAGTTACGATGCGCTACACCCATCTATAAGGACAAAACATGAAAAAGCTAACTACTCCGGCCAAATTCGCCCTCGCATTGATACTCACGGCAGCCGCCGTCAGCGGCTGCAAGAAGCAGGACGTCGATCCGGTCACGCCGGAAACGAAGATCGGCGCCACGCCGGACGCCGGCAACATCACTCCGCCAGTGCCGGGCAATGAACTGCCACCTCCGGCAGCGCCCGCACCGGCCCCGATGCCTATGCCGGCAGCCGATACCCCCGCATCGCGTTAAACCAGGCGGACGATGCCCTGGCCGCGACCGGAATTACGCGGCCTCGGCCTGTCCCAACACACCCGCCTCGTCCCGCTTCCGGCGCGACAAATTGCCACGCTGGTTCTCCGGCGCCGCGCTCAACACCTTATAAACGATATGTCGCGGCACGCCATGGCTCATGGCGTACTCTGCTGCGGGCTGCAAACCTTCCAGCGGAAGGAGTTCCAACGCTTCGTCCATGATGGCGGCGGTAGCGGTGGGTTTTCGGCGGTCTGATAAGGGCATTTTTCAATTCCACTAAAAATATTTAACAGAATTCAGTTTACTCCTGTCAACGTCATCCGTATGTTCGCCAGTTCACCCCGCCGCCTGCGCCGGGCCGATCCGTATGGCGATCGACTTGGCGGCCGGCACCATGCTCTCCAGCGCATGATGTTCCAAAGCCATCAACGGATTGCACTCGGGGAAATATCCGGCCACACACCCCGGCGGCACGTCGTACGCCACCAGCCGCAGCGCCGACACGCTACGCGCGATACCGTCGCCGGTCACGGCGCTGGCATCGACCAGAGCGCCCTCCTTCAGCCCCAGCCGCGCGATATCGGCCTCATTGATCAGCAGCACCCGCCGGCCGCCATGAATGCCGCGAAAACTATCGTTCTCGTTGTAGATCGTGGTGTTGAACTGGCTGTCGCTGCGCACGGTGAACAAGCGCAGCACGTCCCCCTGCGGCAGCAACTGGTCGGGATCGGCATCCAGCACCGTCGGCGCGATGAAATTGGCGCGCCCGTTCGGCGTCTTCCACTTGCGCTCGGCGGCGGGAACCGGCCGGGGAAATCCGCCCGGCGTCCACATGCGCGCGTTGAAATCGTGGAAGATCTCCGGATAGGTCTCGGCGATGGCGTCGCGGACGGAGGCATAGTCGGCCACCCAAGCATCCCAATCGACGGCGGGATTCGCCGGCAACGTCGCCTTCGCCAGCCCGGCGATGATCGCCGGCTCCGAGCGCAATAATTCGCCTGCAGGCTCCGCCCTGCCCTTGGAACCGTGCATGCGGCCGGTGCTGTCCTCCACCGACACCGCCTGCTCGCCGCCAGCCTGCCGGTCCACCTCCAGCCGTCCCAGGCAAGGCAGAATGTACGACACGGCCCCATGCACCAGATGACTGCGGTTCAGTTTGGTCGCCACTTGCACGGTCAGCCGCAGCCGCGACCAGGCCGCCTCCACGCGAGCGGTGTCGGGCACGGCCCGGACGAAATTGCCGCCCAGCCCGATAAACGCCCGCACCGAGCCGTCGAGCACGCCCTCGCAGGTCTCGACGGTGTTCAGCCCCTTGTCGCGCGGCGGCTCGAAGCCATACTGTTTCGCCAGCTGATCGAGCGGCGCCAGTTCCGGCTTTTCCGTGATGCCCACGGTGCGCTGGCCCTGCACATTGGAATGCCCGCGCACCGGACAGATGCCGGCGCCGGGCTTGCCGATATTGCCGCGCAATAGCAGCAGATTCGACAGCATCTCAACGTTCTGCACGCCCAGCCGATGCTGCGTCAGGCCCATGCCGAACACGCCGATCACCTTGCTCGCGCTGGCATACACCGCCGCCACCTCTTCCAGGTCGCGGCGGGCCAGACCGGAGTGGCGCTCGATCTCGCTCCAGCTTTCTTCGCGCGCGCGTTCGACCAGCGACTCCAGCCCGGCCGTATGCTCGGCGATAAACCCGGTATCGAGCACGCGCGGGGTGCCGAGCGCGACCGCCGCGTCGTCGGCCGCGATCAGCGCCTTGCACAAGCCCAGCATGGCCGCACTGTCGCCACCGGCCCGCACCTGCAGGTAGCGCGTGCTGATGGTGGTCTCGGCGCCGGTCAGCATCTCGGCCGGCGACTGCGGATTGGCGAAGTGCAGCAGACCGGTCTCGCGCAGCGGATTGAAAGTAATGATGGGAACGCCCCGGCGGCGCGCCTCCTGCAACTGATGCAACATCCTGGGGCTATTGGTGCCGACGTTCTGTCCGAAGAACAGGATGCAGTCGGTCTGCTCGAAATCCTCCAGCGACACGGTGCCGATCGGCACGCCGATGGTCTTGGGCAGCGCCACCGAGGTACTCTCGTGGCACATATTGGAGCTGTCCGGCAGGTTGTTGCAGCCATAGAGGCGCGCCAGCAGCTGGTACATATACGACGATTCCAGCGAGGCGCGGCCGGAGCAGTAGAACACGGTGCTTTTCGGCTCCAGCGCCTTCAGCTCGCGGCCGATCTCGGCGAAGGCGCTGTCCCAGTCGACCGGCACATAGCGGTCGCTGGCGGCGTCCCAGCGCAACGGCGTCGTCAAGCGCCCCACGGCTTCCAGTTGATGATCGCTCCAGCCCAATAGCTCGCCGACCGTGTGCTCCTCGAAGAAGCCGGTGTCGCAGCGCTTGCCCGTGACTTCCCAGGCGGTGGCCTTGGCGCCGCTCTCGCAAAACTCGAAGGGATGGGGATTGGCCGGCTTGGCCCACGCGCAGCTCACGCAGGCGACACCGTCGGTCTTGTTCAAGTGGATCAGCAGCTTGCTGCCCTCGAACGGCACATGCTCGGTCAGCAGTGCCGTGGCGACCTTCTTCACCGAACCCCATCCGCCGGCGGGATGTGGATAGGGTTCGGGTGTGGTGGATTTCATGGACCGTCCTTGATAAAAGTATCGGCCCATTCTAGGTCCCGGGGCGGCCGGCCTCTGTATGTCAACGCACGAAGCCGATGAGATCGAGGCGGCTGTCCCGGGTCAACTTAGAACATGTAGGTCAGACTGAACCGCAAAGTCCGTCCGAACAACGGCCTGGCCACACCACGGTTGCGCGAACCGTCCGGCGACAGCAAGTCGTTGAACAGCGGGTCGCCTTCCGTGAACGACAGCTGGTTGGTCAGGTTGGCCACGTGCAGGTGGGCGCTCAGACGCTCGGTGATCTGGTACTGCGCGCCCGCGTTAATGATGTGATACGACGGGAACAAGGTCACGTTGCTGTCGGACGCCTCGGAGAAGCGCGAGCCGTAGTGCTGGTACTGCGCGTAGACGCTGACCGGAATGTCGGTCAGCGGCTTGAGGTCGAACGAAGGCATGAAGTTGAACATCACCTTAGGCAGACGGCGCGGGCGACGTCCATCCTCGCTGACTTGCACGTAGTGATAACCGGTGATGACGCCCTGCGCGTCCTTGTCCTCCTGCGTGGTGGTGTAATTGGCGCCTTTGACCTTCGGATTCTGCATCACCATATTACCCTTCAATTCCAGGCCCTGGATGGCGGCCGGACGCCAGGACAACTCGACTTCCGCGCCGACGTTCTGGATGCCGCGCTGATAGAGCTGCGCCACGTCCGGGCAGGAATTGATCTGCGTGACGCCGCCGGCGCTGGTGCATTGCGACGACTGGATGTCCTTGTAGATGTTGACCGCGCTGCGCGGCGAGAACTTGTTGTAGAACGCGGCCACCGACGCGCCGAAGCCACGGGTCAGGTAGCGCAAGCCCATTTCGTACTGGCGGATATGCTCCACCGCGCTCACTTCCACCGTCCTGCCATTGACGACGGTGGCCGTCGCCGTGGTCAGGTTGTTGATGTCCTCAAGGCTGGGCAGGCGGAAGGAGTCGGACGCCAGGCCATACACGGCGAAGGCTTTGCTGAAGCTGTAGTTACCGCCCAGCGACCAGCCGAAGCCGTGATAGGTTTTGTTCAAGGTCTGTGGGGCACCCGGCAGGCTTATTTCATTGTCCGCCGTCGTATCCTGGGTCGAGCCGACAACCACATTGGCCGGCGTCATATCCGTGATGACGTTGCGGTCGCGCCGAACGCCGTCCGCCTTCAGGTTCTGCCAGCGCACGCCGGCATCGATCTTCAGCTTCTTGTCCATGGTTTCCCAGTGGTCGAGCAGATAGGCGGCGTTGCCGTCGCCCCGGATATCGCTGACAAAACCGCCCCATCCCGGCAGAATAGCCCCGCCCTGCGTCAGGCTCGGGCCGACCTGGTTGCCCTGCGCGTCCACCGCGATCAGATCGACCGGACGCGATTCATTCGCCACGTCGCTGACCAACAGCGCCTGCTGGAAGTTGGGCTTGTAGCTGTAGCGGCTCTTGTACACGCCAAAGGTCAGATCGTGCGTACCTTTGAGCTCGAAGGATTTTTGCGTCTTGAGGTCGAGCGAGGTGCTGGAGGCGTCGACGTCGGCGACGAACGGAATCATGAAGTTCAGGTTCGCCGACGCGGGAACCGCCGTGCCGTCGTTCAGATAGCGTCCCGCGACGCCGGTGGCTTTGGCATAGCGCCGGATGAAATCCTCGCGACTGATATTGGCGAAGGCGCCGCAGGCCTGGCTGCTCGGCACATTGAAGAACCCAATCAGCTTGGCGTTATTCAGGTTGCAGCCCAGCGCCGCGCCGTGCGCCGGCGAGATCACGTCGTTCTGATAGCGGGCGTTGAGGAAGTTGGTCGACGTGGCCGTGTCGTTACCGGTAAAGACGGCGTTGAAGCCGTTGCTGCCGGTGGTGTGCCGCAGCCCGGCCGACAGCTTCCAGCCGTCCTTCAACTCGTGCGAGCCGCTCAGCGTGAAGATCTTGAAGTTCGGATGGATGCCGTCGGCCTGGTCGATCGTGCGCGTGCCGTACTCGCCGATCATGTTGAACTTGCGGTTGTACGGCGAGGCCGTGGTGCCGTGCGCGAAGTCGATGCCCAGCGGCTCGATGGTGTCCTGGTTGATCTTGGTCGGATTGGCCGGCGTGCCGGCGTTGGCAAAACGCGGCACCGAAATCGGCAGGTTCTGATAGAACGCGGTACGGTCGTTGATCACCAGCGCGTCGCCGCGCAAGGTGGTCCTGCGGTCGTCGCTGGTGTAAACCAGATTGCCGCGTACCTGGCCGCCACGGTCGGCGGTGTAGCCGGTGTCGCGCACGCCGTCGCTGCGGCGATAGAAGCCACCGACGGCGCCGGTCAGGTTGGGGCTCAGCGGACCGGAGACAAAGGCGTCCTGGCGGATGAAGCCATAGTCGGCGTACTCGATCTTATAGCCGCCCGCGAGTTTGTCGCCGCCGGTGCGGGTGACGTGGTTGACGGTCGCGCCCAGGCCATTCGAGTACAGGATGCCGCCCGGCCCGCCCTTGACCAGCTCCACGCTCTCGGTCATCAGGTCGTCGCGGATGAAGACGTCGTTGTTCATGAACGGCGCTTCCGGCTCCTCGAAGGCCGGCAGGCCGTCGATCAGCTGCGGCGCGAAGCGGTAACCGCCGGTGACGGGCAAGCCGCGCACCGTGATGTTGTTACTGGCCTCGCCGGCGCTGCCGCCTTCCGTGTAAATGCCCGGGAAGTTGGCCAGCATCTCGGCGGTGCTCATTGGCGCCAGGCGCTGGATCTCCTCGGCCGTCAGCGTGTTGATCGAGAACGTCGCGTTTTTCTTCGTGGTCGATTTGGTCACGCCGGTGACGATCACCACCGCCGACGGATCGGCGCCGTTGGCGTCTGGGCCCTGCTGGCCGCTGACGGTGGTGGTGGTGATGGTCGTGGCGGTGGCTGTGCTGTTCTGCTGCGCGAACACCAGCGCGGGCGCCAGGCAGATCGCCAGCGCCGCCGAACGAGCGATGTAACGGTTGTAACGATTGATCGAGTAGGTCATTTCGCATCTCCTTTTATGATTATCAGCCGCGCTGCGACGGCCTGTGTAAGTTTTAGTTGTCCAACGTTGTCATGGCAGTTACAGGAACTTTATCGGTGGTCGCGCACCTCCTCCAGCCGTGGCATATCGGCGCCGCGCCGGGAACAGGTGATGGCGGCGGCCCGGCCGGCGAAGGCCAGCGCCGCTTTCAGCGCCGGCGCGTCCAGCTTCTTCAAAGCGGCGCGCGTCAGCAGGCCTTGCTCGCCCAGGTGCGACAGCAGCGCAGCCTGAAAGGTATCGCCGGCGCCGACGGTATCGACCACGTCGATCTTCAGGGCCGGCAGTTCCAGCGCCAGCGTCGGCGTCGCGGCCAGAACGCCCTCGCCGCCGCGCGTGACCACCACCAGCGCCACGCCGCCATCGAGCGCCATGTCGATGAAGGCGCGCGGCGACAGGCCCGGATACAGGTGGCCAATATCCTCGTCGCTGATCTTCAGCAGATCCGTATTTGGCAGCATCCACGCGATGGCGTTGGTCCAGACCTGGCGGTCCGGCTGTATCGTCAGCCGCACGTTGGGATCGAAGGCGATCAGGCTGCGGCCGTGCTGGCGCGTGACCAGGGCGCGCAAGGTCGACGCCACCGGTTCGACGGCCATGCAATAAGAGCCGACGTGGATCACCGCCGCATCCAGCGGCACGCGGCCGATGTCCGCGACGGTCACGGAACGCTCGGCGGTCTGGCTGCCATACAGGGTGTAAGCCGGCACGCCATTGGCGTCGACGTCGATGGTGACCAGCGCCGTCGCCGCCTCCGGCCTTGGCGCGCAGGAGGTGTCGACGCCTTCGCGCGCCAGCGTATCGGCCAGCTTGCGGCCGAACAGGTCCGCCGACAGCCCGCCGAAAAACATGGGCCTCCGGCCCAGCCGCGCCAACCCGATCGCCAGGTTGAAGGGCGACCCGCCCACCCGCGCCGACAACGCGAAACCGGTGTCGGTATCGCCGTCGGAAAACACATCAAACAAAGCCTCGCCACATACGATGATCATGCCGCCTCCGTTGCGCCGGCCACGCCGGCCACCATGTTGTTTACATTCCCTGGCTCGATGCGCAGGCCGCCTTGGTCGAAAACATGCACCCTGCCCGTTGTTGGGCTCACGCGCCACGCCGCGTTGGCCGCCGGCGGCTCCCCTTTAACCACCACCATCAAGGGTTTCGCCAGGCCGGCCACCGCCAGGTGCACATAGGATTCGGCGCCCAGTCTTTCGACCAGGATTACCTCTCCCTGTATCGCGCCCTGCGGATCGGCCACCAGATGTTCCGGCCGGATGCCGACGGTCACAGCACCCGTCTGCGCACCGGCCGGTGCCGGCCAGGCCAGCCCCGCGCCGCCGATCCGCAAACGTCCGTCCGCATCCAGGGAGCCGGCCACCAGATTCATTTTCGGACTGCCGATAAAGCCGGCGACGAACACATTGGCCGGATGGTCGTACAGGTGCATCGGCGCGCCGATCTGCTGCACGCCGGCGGGGCCCAGCACGACGATGCGGTCGGCCAGTGTCATCGCCTCCACTTGGTCGTGCGTCACGTAGACCATGGTCGCGGCCAGTTGCTTGTGCAGGCGGGCGATTTCCACCCGCATGTCGGCGCGCAGTGCGGCATCCAGATTGGACAACGGCTCGTCGAACAGAAACGCGCGCGGCTTGCGCACGATGGCGCGGCCGATGGCCACACGCTGCCGCTGGCCGCCGGACAGCTGCGGCGGACGGCGATCGAGCAGGTGCTCCATTTGCAGCATCTTCGCAACCGCGTGCACCGCGACCTTGATCTCCGCCTTGGGCACGCGCGCCAGGCGCAGGCCGAAGGCGATGTTCTCGAACACGCTCATATGCGCATACAAGGCATAGCTCTGGAAAACCATTGACAGCCCGCGCTTGGCCGGCGGCGTGTCGTTGACCGTCACGCCGTCGATGCGGATCTCGCCGGCGCTGATTTCCTCCAACCCCGCGATCATGCGCAGCAAGGTCGATTTGCCGCAGCCCGAAGGACCGACCAGCACCACGAATTCACCGTCCTCTATCGTGAAGTCGACGCCGCGCAGAATGTACTGCGACTCTTTACCGGGGTAGGTCTTGCCAACCCCTTGCAATGCGATTGTGGCCATCTCAGTTTCCTTTCACGGTGGCGCCCATCGCCCACACCTTGAGCGATACGACGCGGTCGCCGGGTGCCGCCAGCAACGCCAACCCGTCGGCGTCAACGCGGGTTGGATAAGTGCGGCTGGTGAGGCTCTTGCGCTCGTTGACATAGGCCTCAACCATCGAACGGTCCAGGAACACACGCATGCGCAGATTTTCCGATCCCAGCTCAAAAGCGCCGCCCTGCACGCCGTACGACTTGCCGATGGTGGTAAGAGTGCGGTCGATTTCCAGACGGCGCGCGGCGCCGTCGACGTACAAATCGGTCGCCTCCGCCCGGCCGGGAGCCACCCGCACACTCAGACCACGCTTGGCAGCCTGCGGCGAAGGGGCCAACTCAAGTTCGACTTCGAGTCCGTCGCCGCGCAGCGCCGCCAGCGCCTTGGCCGCGTCGTCCACGCCAACGTCGCGCAAGTCCACCAATTGCCGGCGGCGCAGGCTGGCCAACTCGCCGATAGGCGCCAACCGCAAATCGCCGTCCGCGCCCAGCGACAGCGCGATGGGCAGGCCGCCGTTGTGCGCCCAGCCGGCGTCCCACTCGTCTTGCAGCGCGCGTTCGCCCTGGGCGATGGAAAAGACGATCGAGCGGCCGGTCTTGGGATCGACAAACCCGCTCGGGCCGGAAAAGTGGCCCTGGCCGACATCGAACACGCGCGGCGCCTCGCTATCGGGCTTGAAGCGCGCCTCGCCGGCGTCGAACACGCCGATCCAATAATAGGCCTGGCCGCGCACGTCGTTCAGGAACACATGTCGCTCGCGGCCATCGGCGCCTTTACCGATCGGCAGCAACACCGGCAGCTCCCAGGTTTTCTCCATGTTGGGGAAAGGCTTGGCGTCGATCGAGAACAATGGACCGCGCGGTTTCCAGTTGATCAAGTCCGAAGATTCGTACACCAGCGCCGTGCCGCTGCGTCGCGGCAAAGCCGAGCCGACCAACTGGAACCAGCGCTGCCGGTCGCCGTCGCGGAACACGAAGGGATCGCGGAACTCGCCAAAAAGGCCCATGCCCTGCTTCTGCACCGTGACGGGCGCCGGATATTTTTTCCAGCATGCCAGGTCCGGGTCGCGCGCATCGCAAGGTATCGCCAGGCCGGTGCGCTGGTTGGGGCGCGCCTTATCGTTACCGGCGGTGAAGAACAACACGGGCGTGCCGTCGGCCGCGAGGGTGGCGCTGCCGGACCAGATGCCATCGGTCGCCAGGTCGTCATCTTCCGGCGCCAAAGCGATGGGCAACTCGCGCCAGTGGACCATGTCCGCGCTGGCCCAGTGCCCCCAATGAATCTGATGCCAGAACGGGCCGAATGGATTCTTTTGGAAGAACAGGTGGTACTGGCCTTGATAGTAAAACGGCGCGTGCGGCTCGTTCATCCAGCCGGCATCGGGCATGACGTGGTACTGTGGCCGGTGGCGGTCGCCGTCGAAGGTGCTCGCCGGGATGTTCATATCGGCGGAGGAGAGCTTCGGCGCCTTGCCCGCGCGCGGCGCCAGATCGGCGGCGACGATGCGTGCCACCGCAGCGGCGTCGGACGGGCCGGCGCCGATACGCACCTCGTCCATCAGGCCGAGGAAGGTATTCAGTTTGAAGACGCCGCCGATATGCTCCGGCTGCGAGTAGCGGCCTATCGTCAGCGGCAGCTCCGGCATGGCGAACCGTTCAGCCGAAGGCATCACCTTCTCGGCGACCAGTTCACCGTTCAAAAACAGGGCCATCCGCCGCGAGGCCGGGTCGTAGCTCGCCGCCACATGCGACCAGGTATCGCGCGGCAGCTTGCGATCGGCGACGCGCACATCGGCGACGGTTCCGCCCAAGCCCATCTTGATGCCCCAGGTGCCGAAGCGGTAGACGCCAAAGGAAAAACCCTGCCTGGCCTTGGCGTCGAACTGGCTGACGAAGGCGGAATAGTGCCCGCCATCGCCCCATTCGAAGGCGTGCGGCGCAACCCAGGCGCTCAGCGTGAAGCCGCCTTGCAATTGGACGCTGGTCAGCGAAGGCGCCGTCACATCGGTCGAATAGCCGTCGAACAGCAAGCAGCCTTGCTGGATGCAGGTGGCCGCCGGCCGCCACAACGGCGCCGAGTCGGGCTTGAAGCGCGCGCGGTTGAACACATAGTTCACCTGGTCGCGGCGTCCGGACACCTGCTCGACGGTCTGGTTGCCGCCCTGCTCGTCCAGCCCCCAACGGGCCAGCGGCGGCGTGTCGGCGGCCGCCACGGCCTGCGTAGCGGCCATCGAAGCCGCCAGCAGCAGGCCGGCGATGGCGTGGTGATGATTCATCTTGTCTCCTCCAGCTTTTTAATTTTTATGAGCGGCTGTCTATCGTTGTCATTTCCGTGCCAAGTAATCGTCGATCGCATACAGGCCGTTCTCCATGCGCAGCGGAATCGGATCGGAGATCTGGCCGACAAACTGGCCGTCGGCGCCGGTGTCCTCAAAAGCCATCAGGCAGTCGGCGCCGGTCACCGGATCGCGCAGGATTTTTCCCGCGTAGCGGCGGCACGGAATATCGCCATCGAGGAAGCCTGGCGCCGGCTGCCATGGTCCGAGCGGATTGTCCGCCACCAGGTAGTGCGTGCCGGAGACGCCGCCCTTGTGCTGCGCGCGCATCTCTTCGGTCCAATGGGCGGCGATGTTACAGAACACGCAGTACCAGCGGCCATCCCGCTCGAATATCTGCGGCACCTCCAGCTGGCCATAGTGGCCGCCCGCGTAGACGGGCTCCGTCGCCGTCCAGTTCACGAGATCCGGCGACACGGCGTGGCCGATCACGCCGCGCGCATACAGCGGACCGTCGTTGCGGCGCGCGGTGTAGAACATGTGATACTGGCCGTCGATTTTATCGGCCAGCACCCAGGGGTCGCGCAAGGCCCGGTCGTGCCAGCGCCCTTCCTCGTGTTCCTCATAAAAGCGCTCGTCCAGATCCAGCGCCAGGCCGCTGCCGACGCGCTCCCACGGGCCGTCCAGGCTATCCGACGTGGCATGACCGATGCGCTGGCGCATGCCGTTTTCAGCGCGGCAGGTGCCGGTGTAGAACAGGTGATAGCGCCCTTCGGCCTTGATCACGGAGCCGGTCCATGTGGTGAAATCGTCCCACGCCGGCGAAGCCGAAGGAGCGAAAGCGGTACCGAGCGAGGTCCAGTTGCGCAGGTCTTGCGACACCGCGTGGCCGACCGAGACGTTCCAGTGGCGCAGGTCCGGGTTGCCGATGGAGCGGTTGGCCTGCAGGAAGAAGAGGTGCTGCTCCCCCGCCTCCTCGAAGTGCCAGAAATCCCAGATGAATTTATCGTTCAGTTTAAGTGTCATGTATAGTCCAAAGTTATGCCGCGTTAGCCCAAGTTATCCTTTGATGCCGGTCCCGGCGACCGAGGCGACGAACTGTCGCTGGAACGCCAGGAACACCGCGAGCACGGGTAAAGTAATCACCGATGCGTAGGCCATGATCTGCCCCCACGAATTGGTGCGTCCGAAGAATTGCTGTATGCCCGGCTGGACCGGCCGGAACGCCTCGCCCTGTATCACCATGATCGGCCACAGATACTGGTTCCAGGCGGAGATGAACAGCACGATGGCGGCGGTGGCGATCACCGGGCCGCTGTTGGGCATGATGATCCTGGCGTACACGGTCCACGGACCGGCGCCGTCCATCTTCGCCGCCTCATCCAGCTCCGGCGGGATATCGCGGAAGAACTGGTAGAACAGGAAGACGCAGAACGCGTTCGCCAGGAACGGGATCACCTGTACATGCAGGCTGTTGAACCAGCCGTAGTGCATCACCAATTGGCCATGCTCGATGGCCGGCCAGGGCAGCTTGGCCACCAGCGACAGCAGCGGAATGGCGATCACCTCGAACGGCACGATCACCATCGCGACGACCAGCGCCAGCACCAGATTACGTCCGCGCCAGCGCATGCGCGCGATTGAAAACGCCAGCATGCTGTTGATGATGATGCCGCCGACGACCACCAGCGCGGCGATCAAGGTGGAGTTGAGCAGGAAGGATGGCAGGTCGCTCTTTTCGAACACCGACGTGTAGTTCCGCATCGACCATTCGGCCGACGGCAGGTAGGCGGACAATTTGTTCAGATCGGCGAAGATCGCGTTATCGTTCTTGAACGAGGATACGAACATGAACAGCAGCGGCGCGATGAACACAATGCCGATGGCGCTCATGCCGATGAACAGCGCGATATCGCG
The DNA here is from genome assembly GCA_024123915.1 of Oxalobacteraceae bacterium OTU3CAMAD1. Lineage (NCBI taxonomy): Bacteria > Pseudomonadati > Pseudomonadota > Betaproteobacteria > Burkholderiales > Oxalobacteraceae > Oxalobacteraceae bacterium OTU3CAMAD1. Next base: position 4,924,610 of record CP099650.1, read on the forward strand.
CAAGGTCCGGCTCATTTTCACGTTCATTTCCCATCCCCCTTCACCAGCATCCGCTGCAACGCCGACAGCGCCAGCACGATGACAAAGAACACCAGCGTGATCGTCGAGCCGTAGCCGACGTCCTGCTCCTTGAAGCCGCTGCGCACCGCGTGATACACCACCGTCGTCGTGGAATCGAGCGGACCGCCGGAGGTCATCACATCCACTTGAGTGAACAGGCCGAACGCCAGCAAGGTGGTCGACACCAGCACGAAGATGATGGTGTTGCGCAGGCCGGGCAAGGTCACGTGAACGAAGCGCTGCCACGCGTTGGCGCCCATCAGCGTGGCCGCCTCGTACAACTCGTGGGAGATCGACTGCAGGCCGGCAAGGAACACCAGCATCTGGAAACCGGCTCCCTGCCAGGCCGACATCAGCGCGATCGCCGGCAAGGCGTAGCGGCTGTCGCCCAGCCAGTCCGGTCCCGCGTCGGGGTCGTGCAGCAGGCCGCGCAACAGCTCATTGAGCATGCCCCGGTCGGTATTGAGCATGAACGCCCACACGATGGACGCCACCACCATCGACGTCACCACCGGCGCGAAGTACACGGTACGGAAAAACACCCTCCCGCGTATCTTCTGGTTGACCAGGATCGCCAGGCCCAACGCCGCTCCGCACTGCAGCGGCAGCACCAGCGCGGCGAACAGGAAGGTGTTGATCAGCGACCGGTAGAACAAGGGATCGGTGGCCGCCAGCACGATGCGCGATTCGCCGATATCGATCTGGAACGCGGGACGATAGCCTTCCAGCTCCGGCTTGTCCTTGCGGACCTGCCGCCACGTCGGGTAACGCACGCCCTCCTCGTCACGCACGGCGGCGCCCTGCGCATCGCGCACCGGATCGACGACGGCGACATTCAGCGCCAGCAGGCGCCGGTAATTGTCCAGGCCAATGTACTGGGTCGGCTCGGGCGACATCAGGCGGTGATTGGTCATGGTGGCGCCGGCTGCGAGCAGCATCGGCAGCACGACGAACAGCGCGAACAATAGCAATGCCGGCGAGGCGAAGGCCGCCACCGCGAACGGATTTTCCCGGCCAAGTTTGGTTTTCATAAGCCGCCCCCCGTTTTGCGCACGGCGAAACCGTAACCGTTGTTGCGCGAGATATTGTGTTCCATCGCCTCGACCGCCTCGTCGAACGCCTCGGTGGCGTCCTTGCCACTGCGGATATCGGCCATCGCCTTTTCGAACGCCGACGACATCGCCGGATACGCCGGACTGGCCGGCCGCGACACCGCATAGCGCTTGGCGAACTCGAAATAGATACGCCAGTCGCCGCCCGGACGATAATGCTCGGTGAGCGCCGCCCCCTCCGCGCTCACCGGCACAAGCCCGGTATCGCGCGACGCGGCGGCGATTTCCGCCGGCGAGATGAGATGCGCCAGGAAGGCCGCAGCGCCTTCGGGCTGGCGGCAGCTGCGCGTGATGCCCCACTGCCAGGAAGCCGCGCCGATCTTGGGACCATGGCCGAAGTCCGGCGGCGGCATCACCACCAGATCGTCGCCGAATTGTTCGCTGTACTTGCGCGCCTTCCACGAGCCGGTGTAATGGAACAGCGAGCGGCCTTGTTCGAAGGCCTTGTCGTCCGCCGGAATCCGCTCGACCAGTTTGTCCTTGAACAGGCGGCCGTAATAGCGGCCGACAGCGACCGCCGCATCGCTGTTCAGTACACCGTCGACGCGCACGTAGCCATCACGGTCTATCAGGTCGGTGCCGGCGCTTTGCAGCCAGGGTGAGAACGCATAGCTGTACCACTCGCCCTTGAAACGGCCGTTCAAATCCAGCGGGAAGCGATAGCGCCCGCTCTTCTTCACCTTCGCCAGCACGTCATGGAACTCGGCGGCGGTATAAGGTTGATCCATCGTCGCCACGCGCACACCCAGGGCGTCCAATCGGGAGCGGCGCGAAAACAGCGCCAGCGCCACGTCGAACTGGCCGACGCTATACAGCTGGCCCTTGTAGGTTCCGCGTCCGCCTTCCAGCAGCTTGTCCACCGCATCGGCCGGCAGCAGCCCGTCGAGCGCGCGCACATGTCCGGCCCAGGCGAAGTTCGGCACGGTCGGCTGGTCCATGGCGATGATGCACGGCAGTTGACCGACCAGCGAGGCGGCGGTGATCGACTCGGTGTACGAGCCTTGCGGAATCGACTCGACCACGACCTTCCACTGCTGCTGCGAACGGTTGAACCGATCCACGGCCGCCCTGCCCGACGCCATTTCGGCGTCGCCGGTATCGTGGCGCCATAGTTTGATCTGCACCGGCGCGGCCAGCACCGGTAGCGCGGTCGTGACCAGCAGCGCCGCCAACAATCCGCGCCTCATCGCTTGGCCTTCATCGCCCGCAGGGCCTTGACCGCGCTGGCCGATGGCGCGGCGACGGTGCCGCGCATGACCGGCACGCAGGGCACGCGGATGGTGGCGGCCGGCGACGACGCCTGCTCCAGCACATGGCGGCCGGACAGCTCGCCGATTTCGCGGTACGGCAGCGCGACCGTGGTCAAGCCAGGGTCCAGCGCCTCGGAGATCAATCGGAAATCGTCGAAGCCGACGATCGACACGTCGGCCGGCACGCGCAAGCCGCGCCGCTGCAAGATGAAGATGACGCGCATGGCCATCTTGTCGTTACCGCACAGGATGGCGGTGGGCCGATTGTCGCTGGCGAAGAGGCGGTCGACGGCGTCGGCAAGATGCGAGAACTCGTCCGCGTCGCCCGCCTCCGCGCCGTGGATCAGCCAATCGGGATTGGGCGTGACGCCATGCTCGCGCATCGCGCGCTCGAAACCGCGCAGACGCAATCCGGTCGCCACCATGCCCGGTATCAGTTGAAGGAAAGCGATCTCGCGGTGTCCTGCCTGCAGCACGATTTGCGCCGCAGCATAGCCACCGCCCTCGTCATCCGGCACCACCTGCGTGTAGCGGCCCTGCGCCTCGAAACAATTGGCCAGCGCCGTCGGCGTGCTGCCCAGCAGCGGCTCGACGATGACTTCGCGGTGAAACGGCGTGGCGAACAGGATCGCCTCGACCCGCCGCTCGCGCATGTCGGCCACCAGGCGGTTGGCGACATCGGCATGGCCGCCGGTCTCGCCGATCAGCATCACCTTGCCCATTTGCTCGCACACCAGCTGTATACCCTTGATGATCTCGGACGAATCCGGCGTCGTCGTCAGCTTTTCAGCGATGACGGCGACCAGCCCTGTCGGACGCCCGCGCAGCATGCGCGCGGCAGCCGAGGGCGTGAATTCGAGGCTGCGCATGGCCTGCTCGATACGGGTGCGGGTCTTCTCCGACACCTCGGTCCCGCCATTGAGTACGCGCGAGACGGTCTTGATGGACACACCGGCCTTCTCCGCCACATCGTGAATCGTTGCCACACAGTCTCCTTGAATATTTGCCGCAGCGCTGGAATCTTGCCGTCTTCCGCGAAATGTCCAACGTTGTCATTTGTTTTGCAAATGATATGGATTCCGGGGATTCCAGTCAACAAAAATATTGAGGGGCAGTTTCCTGTTTTTTGTTTTTTCTCTAACGTAATGGAATAAATGGCTGACGTGAGTTCGGATAAAATCCGCCCATCTCAATCAGGAGGTGACATGAATAACACTATTGCTTCTGTTCTAAAGTCGCCCTGGGCCAAGTGGGGATTCGTGCTTGGCTTTGCCCTTGGCGGATTTTTCGACGGCATCTTGTTGCATCAAGTGCTACAGTGGCACCACCTTCTCAGCCTGGTGGAAGGTATGGACGACCTGCGCCTTCAGATCTTGTGGGACGGTTATTTCCACGTCTTAATGTACGTGATCGCCGTTGTTGGACTGTGGGGTCTGTGGCGCTCCAGAAACTCTACGCATGGAGAATGGGGCAGCGCACTGATCGGTTCTGTACTACTCGGGTTTGGCGTCTGGAACTGGGTGGATATAGGGTTGGCGCACTGGATCATGGGTATCCACCGGGTGCGGCTCGACAGCGCCCCCTTGATGTGGGATCTCATCTGGCTTGCTGCTTTCGGCGTGCTTCCGATCCTCGCGGCATGGTGGGTGTACCGAACCAATGCCGCCCGCCTGCGAAACTCTGCAGTAGCGGTGATGCTGCTCACTGCGGGCGCCGGCGGCGCAGGCACCTGGGCCTTGCAGCCCGCGCCTGAAAACCAATTTACCACTGTTGTGTTCGGCTATGGCGCCGAGCCCCGCGATGTCTTCGCCGCCTTGAAGGCAACCGACGCCCGGCTGGTATGGACGGACCGGGAGATGGGCGTGGTGGTGGTGGCCGTCGCTCCGGAACATAAACACCAGTTTTACCGGCATGGTGCGGCCCTCGTTGGGGGCACCGTCGGCGCCGTTGGCTGCGTCAACTGGACCAGGGCTCAAGCAAATATCTGATAGCACCATGCACCAGCAGGCGCCGATCCAAGGGGCAACTCTCTATAAGGGCGACTCGGGCGGATAGGTGATGCGCAACCCCTCGACACTGGCGAACGGCGTTAGCTTGTGCGGACGCCGGCCGCGCGCATCGATGATGTCGTCGACGCGCACGCCGCGCACCAGCAAGGCATCCGCCACCAGGGAGCGATGGCAGCGCCACGGCACCGCCTCCGCGCACATCAGCGCGCACGGCTTGGCGCTCGCCAGTTCAATGACAGCATCGACGTTGGCCGCAAACTCATCGGTCTGCATATAGTCGGCGTAACCGCGAAACGAGAGGTTGCGCCAGCCCGCATTGGGCGAGTCGCCGCAAGGGCGGCGCAGGCCCCCAAGGCCGCTTAGGTAGCGATATTCGATGCCGGCTTCGGCAAGCGAGACTATCAGCTGCTCTTGGCCGAATTGCGGATTGTGGCGGGATTTGGGTATCGTCCGGATGTCGAGCAGGCAGGCAACCCCGTTCTGCCACAGCAGTCCGATAAAATCTTCGATGGCGCGGTTTGAATGGCCGATGGTGAAGACGAGTTCTGGTGTCATACGCATCTTTCGCGGTAAGCGTGGCCACAATTCTGGCATGGACGTACCGCGCGAAGCGCACCGTTCGGTTAGCCTACAGCTTCTTGCTCATGAAAATGCGGCTGATACCTTACTGCTCAGCGTCAAATTTCTGTTTAACAAGCGGTAAGAAGCGCTCGGCGACAAACCAGCGGGTGAACCCGCAAGTGCCACAGACAACGACGCGATATTTAGCGCCATGAAGGCTGCCCACCGGGAGCAGTTCACCTGTTGAACCCGGAACGACTTCTTTCGAAAAATGCTCTTTGCCGCCGCATTCCGTACAAGATCTCCCGATTGCCATTGTCTATTCCCTTTTTATTGGCTCACTAGCCATCACCGCCCTGCAGCGGCCCGATCACAGTGTAAGGTGCATGTTGTTCCAAAAGCAAGTGAGGTTTCTCGAGTAGAGTTTCGCCTACTTCCAGACGGCGGTTACGCCGATAGGCCAGCGCAGCAACGAAGATTAGCATTGCCCATCCAATCAACTTTCAGGAGACGGCAATGAGCAAAGACAATCACCAGCAATCCGTTGGCGGCCGAGGCGCCACGGACGGCCTGAGCGGCACCGAGCACTCGGGCACCGAGGGCGCCGATAGCGGCCAGGGCGTCAACAAAGGCGCCGGCAAAGGCCAGCATGGCCACGGCGGCCAGCACTCCGGCGGCATGGGCGGCGAACACGGCGGCGACCTGCATGACGTCGGTCTGGCGCAGAGCGGCATGACCGGCGGCAGCGGCGGCGGCGGCAATCCCACGAAAAAAGACGATAAAAAAAACCAGCCGACTCCCTAACGAAGGCGGCTGGCCTGGGACGAGCGCACAATCCTAAGGTTTGCTGCTCAACTCCGCCTTCGCGCTGCCGAGCCCCTCGCTGGTGGCGGTGACGACGATCTTGCCGCCCTGCCCCGCCCGCGTGCGCACGATCGCCAGCGCCAGGCCGTTGAACGCGGGCCGCTCCGGCGACTGGAACGACACATGGCTGGTCGCGTCGCCGTTGTCGGTGGCCACCAGCTCGGCCGGGCCGCTGACGGTGAACTTGACCTTGTTGTGCGAGCGCGGCACCGCCAGTCCGCCCTTGTCGGCGATCGTCAAGGTCACGAACGACAAATCCTTGCCGTCGGCATTCAAAGCGCTGCGGTCGGCGGACAACTGAAGCTTGGCCGCCGCGCCGGTGGTGCGCACCGTATCCTCCGCCCACTGCTTGCCCTGTTTGTACACCACTGCGCGCAAGGTGCCCGGCTTGTACACCACATCATCCCAACGCAGACGGTAGTCGCGTGGGCCGCGCTTTTTGCGTCCCAGCGACTCGCCGTTGAGGAACAACTCCGCCTCGTCGCCCGACGTGTACAGATGCACCGGCGTCACCTGCCCCACGCGCTCCGGCCAGTTCCAGTGCGGCAGCAGATGCGCCATCGGCAGCTCGGGCCGCCAGCGCGCCTGGTACAGATAGAAACGGTCCTTCTTGAAACCGGCCAGGTCGACAATCCCGAAATACGAGCTACGCGACGGCATCTTGATCTTGCGAAGCTCGGCCAACTCCTTGGCGGCCTGCTGCTGCTGCGCCGGATCGGTGAAGTTGAAGACATTGGTGGCGTCGTCGTTGTACGGCGTCGGCTCGCCCAGGTAGTCGAAACCGGTCCACACGAATTCGCCGGCGACGAAGGGGTTATTGTCGATGCCGGCAAATTCGACGTCCGGCGACCATGCCCAAGGCGGCGCCGTCAAGTCGTAGCTGCTGACCTGGAAGTTGAACGCGCCCTTGGTTTTGTCGTCGCTGACGGGGAAGAAGTACTCGCCGCGCGAACTGACGGTGGACGAGGTCTCGCTGCCGTACAGCGGCAGGTAAGGCGCGCTCTGATGCAGCCGGCCATACTCGGCCGGCTTGTAGTTGTAGCCGAACACGTCGATGGCGGTCTGGAAGCCGTCATAGCCGGAGTTGATCTTGTTGAAGCCGGCCGTGGTGGGACGCGAGCGGTCCTCGCTGCGCACGATGTCGGCCAGGTGGACGGCGACCTTCCAGCCTTCCGGCTGGCCCTGCTCCATGATCTCGTTGCCGATGCTCCAGGCGATCACGCTCGGATGGTTGCGGTCGCGCTGGACCATTGCGCGCAGGTCCTTTTCGTGCCAGGCGTCGTACAGGGTGGCGTAGTCGTTCTTGGTCTTGGGAATGCGCCAAGCGTCGAAGGCCTCGACGATGATCAGCATGCCCATGCGGTCGGCCAGCTCCAGCAGCTCGGGCGCCGGCGGATTGTGCGTGGTGCGGATGGCGTTGACGCCCATTTCCTGCAGAATTTCGAACTGGCGCTCGAGCGCGCGCACGTTCAGCGCCGCGCCCAGCGCGCCCAGGTCGTGGTGCTGGCTGACGCCTTGCAGCATCACGCGCTCGCCATTGAGCAGGAAGCCGCGCGCCGCGTCGAAGGCGATGGTGCGCACGCCGAACGGCGTCTCGACCACGTCGACCACCTGGTCCTTGGCGGTCACCGTTGTGACGGCGACATAGCGCTTGGGCGCGCGCAAGCTCCACAATTGCGGACGGGCCAGCTGCAGCGACTGCGTCAGGATCGCCTGCTTGCCGGCCGTGATCTTGGCGGCGGCCGACGCGGCGGTCTGCGCCAGCGCCGCGCCGGTGCGGCGGCCGGCCGCGTCCAGCGCGTAGACGGCGGTGCTGACCTTGGCCTCGGCGTCGGCGCCCTGGTTGTCCAGGGTCGCGCGGATCTCGACGGTGGCGGCATCGGCGCTCACCGTCGGCGTCAGCACGAAGATGCCGTTGTGGGCCACGTGCAGCGGCGTCGTCTTGACCAGCCAGACGTTGCGGTAAATCCCGCCGCCCGGATACCAGCGCGACGACTCCGGCGGATTGTCGATGCGCACCGCCAGCACGTTTTGCGCGCCCGGCTTCAGATACGGGGTCAGCTCCAGCCGGAACGACGAGTAGCCGTAGGGCCAGCCGCCGACCTTCTGCCCGTTGAGATACACGGTGGCGTGCGACATGGCGCCGTCGATATCGATGAACACCCGGCGTCCGGCGTCGCTGGCCGGCGCCGCGAAGTGCTTGCGGTACCACGCCACGCCCCACCATGGCAGCTTGCCGGTTTCGCCCTCGTACTCCTGCTTGAACGGGCCTTCGATGCCGAAGTCGTGCGGCAGATCGAGTTTGCGCCAGCGGCTGTCGTCGAACGCCGCGTCGCCGACGGCGCCCGGCGGCTCGCCCTTGATAAAGCGCCAGTCGGCATTGAAGGAGATCCGCTCGCGCACGGCGCGCTCGTCCGCGTGGGCGGGAGCGTTCAGGCTGAGGGCGACGGCGGCGAGCATCAACAGGTAGCGTAAATATCTCATGGGGTCCGTTTGAAAGAGTCGATGGATAAAAGCGTGGTGCCGGGCGGGGTAAAACTATTTGTTCAGCAGCGTCAGCGACAATTCCCAGTCCGCCCGCCAGGCATACAGAAAATCATGCGTGGCGAAGGCCTTCTTCAGGCGCGGAACTGGGACGCGATACACCTCGTTCAAGCCCAGCGCCAACGTCACGGGATTCCACAGGGTGTTGTGCTTGTTCTTCTTGCCCTTGCCGCCGCTGCCTTTGACGCGGGCGCCATCGTCGCCGAAGATGCCGATGCCGTCGTCGAGCGATTGCGCCAGATCGAGCCTGGCCAGGCCGTCGAAGGCGGCCAGGATCTCGTCGCGGCCGATGCCGTCCTGCGATTCCTTCACGCCTTCGGCCTTGACGGGTTGCGGTTGGGCTTCGCGCTTGAGCCGCGCGGCCAACTGCTCCAGATCCTTTTTCTGAAAGCGCAGCTCGTGCAGCGCACGCCGGAAACCGGGTGGCGGCAGCTTGGCGACGATCTTGTAGGCATCCTTGGTGATGGTGATGAGCACGTCCTCGCTGCCGGCGGCCAGGCGCGCGGTATCGCCCTCGAAGAAGATCGGCGCCGCGTAGCCGCCGTTGGCGTCGCCGAACAGCTCGGGATAGGCGGCGTCGTAATCGAGCCAGACATACGGCGTGACGCCGCGCTCGATCAGGCGCGCCAAGGTCCAGGGCGCATCGCCCACGCCCTGCTGCGCGAGCCACTCGCAGGCTTGTTCGGTGGTGGCGCGGAAAGGTAAGGTCGGGCTGGTGGACGTCATCGGGTTGGCCTGGCGCTATTTTTGGCTTAAAGGAAACGTTTTAATTATAGAGCAGCCAGAGAAACATTCATCGTTTTACTGCCGCAGCGCCGACCCGCGCCGTCGGCAGCGACTAAACAAACGCGATGCCAGAACGTCTACGAACAAGGCAAACCTTCGCCTGCACATTAACTACATAGCAACGCGCCAGCCGGCTTGTTCATCCAACCCTTCTCGATCACCGAACGCACCTTATGTACCAATCAGAAATACCTCGCACCCAACCGACCCCGATCGCACGCGCCCTGCAGGCTGGCCTGGCCGGCCTGTTCTTCTCCGGCGCCGCCGGCGCGGCCGAGACGCCGCCGGCCCCGCAGCCCGACAGCGCCCTGCCGACCGTCTACGTGACCGGCGCACAGGAAACGGGCACCGGCGCGGTGGCCGGCTACGCGGCCAGGCGCAGCGCCAGCGGCACCAAGACCGACACCCCGATCATCGAAACGCCGCAGTCGATCACCATCATCGGCGCCGAGCAGATCGAAACGCTCGGCGCCCGCACCATCGCCGAGGCGCTGGGCTACGCCGTGGGCGGCACCCTGCGCCCGGAGCGCACCGGCGACGAGATCACGCTGCGCGGCTTCCAGCTGCTGTCGACCTTCCGCGACGGCACCAATTACCAGGTCAACCGCTTCGACGGCCAGCAGGAGGTCTACGGCCTCGAACGCATCGAGGTGCTCAAGGGGGCCTCGTCGATCCTGTACGGCATGTCCTCGCCCGGCGGCGTGCTCAACACCGTGAGCAAACGGCCGACCGCCGAAACCCTGCGCGAACTCAACGCCGAAGCCGGCTCCTTCGACCGCAAGCAGGTCTCGGGCGACTTCGGCGGCAAGCTTACCGAGGACGGCGCGTGGACCTACCGTCTGACCGGGCTGCAGCGCGACAGCGGCGCTTTCATCGACTACATGCGCGACGACCGCACCTACCTGGCCCCGGCGCTCACATGGCGCCCCAACGCCGCCACCAGCGTGACCTTGCTGTCCGAATACCAGCGCGACCGCGGCAACTACGGCGCCGACGACCTGCCCGCCTCGGGCACCTTGCGCCAGAACGTGCACGGCACGATCCCGCGCGACCGCTTCACCGGCGAACCGGACTACGACCACTTCCGCATCAAGCGCTACTCGGCCGGCTACATCGTCGACCACGCGTTCACCGACAACCTCAAGCTGCGCCACAGCCTGCGCAAATACCATATGGACCAGGACTGGGCCTCGATCGGCACGGCCGCCGACTACGAGGCCGACCAGCGCACCATCAAGCGCTTCGCCGAAGACCGCGACGAGCACACCAATCGCCTGAACTCGGACACCTCGCTGCAATACGACTGGCGCGCCGCCGGCGTCGAGCACAAAACCCTGGTCGGCCTGGACTACACCGAAACCAGGCGCACCAGCGAGCGCTTCGACCGCGCCGTCGGCACCCTGGACCTGTATGCGCCAGTCTACGGCGGCGCGCTCGGCCCGGCCGTCTATTCGTATGGTTTCCGCACCCGCGACAAGCAGATGGGCCTGTACTTCCAGGACCAGATGAAGTTCGGCGGCAAATGGGTTCTGCTGCTGGGCGGGCGCCAGGATTGGGTGCGCCAGACCGAATGCGACTTCCGCGATCCGTCACTGTGCTCGGCCGACCATGAAAAGAGTGACGCCTTCACCGGCCGCGCCGGGCTGGTCTACCTGGCCGACAACGGCCTGGCGCCGTTCGTCGGCTTCAGCCAGTCGTTCGCGCCCACCAGCGGCACGGACCGCAACGGCAGCCGCTTCAAGCCGACCGAGGGTGAGCAGGTCGAGGCGGGCGTGCGCTACCAGCCCGCCGGCGGCGCGCTGATGCTGTCGGCGGCTACCTACCAGCTGACCCAGGGCAACGTGCTGAGCCAGGACCCGCTGGACCGCCGCTATGCGCGCCAGCAGGGCGAGGTGCGCTCGCGCGGTGTCGAGCTCGAGGCGCGCGGACGGATCGGGCGCAACGCCCAGGTGCTTGCCGCCTACACCTACACGGACGCGCGCGTGACCAAGGCCAGCCCGTTGTTCCCCGAGCAGGTCGGGGACCGCACCAACGGCGTGCCGTACAACCAGTTCTCGCTGTGGGGGGATTACAGCTTCGGCGATTTCGGCCTGCCCGGCCTGAAGATCGGCGCCGGCGCCCGCTACATGGGCGAGACCACCAGCACCTACACCGACGTGGTGGCGCCGGCCTACACCGTCATCGACGCCATGGCCAGCTACAGCACCGGCCCGTGGCGCCTGGCGCTCAATGTCGGCAACCTGGCCGACAAGCACTTCTACACCAGCTGTCCGTTCTCCTGCTTCTATGGTGAATCACGCAATGTGAAGGCGTCGCTCAGTTATCGCTGGTAAGGCGAAAGCGCGCGCCTAGCCGATGTCGACCAGCTCGCGGCAGCAGGCGATGGCCTGGTTGGCGTCGCGCAGCATGAAGTTGACCAGGGTGGCCGAGCAGCCGATCTCCTGGGCGATGTCGCGCTGGGTCAGGCCGCCCAGGCGCGACAGTTCGAACACATGGCGGGTGCGCGACGGCAGGCCGCACAGGATGCGGTCGATGGCGTCGATCACCTGCATGCCGTGCAGCTGATGGTCGGGGATGCTGCCGCCGGACACCTGCGGCAGTTCGCCGTCGTCCGGGTAGATGCGGTAGGACGACTCGACCGCCTGGCGGCGGCAATGGTCGAGCGCCATGTTGCGCACCACCTGGCAGCAATAGCAAAATGGCTTGAGGATGTCGCGCCCGCCCGTCATCTCGACCACCTTCAGGTAGGCGTCCTGGATGACCTCGTCGGCGGTGTGCGAGGTGCCGACGATTTTGTGGGCGATGCGGCGCAGTTGCGCCCGGTGCTGGATAAAAATGTCCCCAAGGACTGTTTGCTGCAATTCCACCGACATCAAAACCTCCGCATTGGTTAAATCAGCATGTTTATCGTTTGGCTAACTATTGAATGCGAATCATTATCATTTATTTTTAATAAAGTGTCTACATATTCCCGGCTGCGCCGCCGGGCGATGGTGGTGGGAATGCGACGCATTACTCATCTTGATGAGTAATCATCGCATCACATACCGGACATGCTTTTTCTGAATGTCTTTGCATTAACCTAGCCTGCCGAGTTGGTCTTCCCCACCCTGAAAGGTGCACTCCATGATTCCCGCAAAAGTTCCCGCCGTCGTCTTCACGCTGGCCCTGGCCAGTTGCGCGCAGGTCGGCGCCGTCGTCACCTCCCCCGGCAAGCAGATCGAATTACTCAACCGGGGCGCGGTGGCGATCCAGACCTCCGGCGGCGTGTTCGTCAGCTGGCGCCTGCTGGCCACGGACGCGGGCGGCGTGGCGTTCAACGTCTATCGCGGCAGCACCAAGCTCAATGGCACCCCGCTCACGCAGCTCAACTACACGGACGCGGGCGGCACCGCCGCCAGCGCGTACTCGGTGCGCGCGGTCGTCAACGGCACGGAGCAAACCGGCGCCGGCGCCGGCGCCACCTGGTCGGCGCCGTACAAGACGGTGCCGGTGCAGCGTCCGGCCGGCGGCACCTCGACCGACGGCGTGGCCTACACCTACGAGATCAACGATGGCACGCCGGCCGACCTCGACGGCGACGGCGCCTACGAGCTCATCGTCAAATGGCAGCCGACCAACGCCAAGGACAATTCGCAGTCCGGCTACACCGGCAACACCCTGGTCGACGCTTATAAACTCGACGGCACGCGCCTGTGGCGCATCGATCTGGGGCGCAACATCCGCGCCGGCGCCCACTACACGACGATGGTGGCCTACGACTTCGACGGCGACGGCAAGGCCGAGATCATGATGAAGACGGCCGACGCCACCGTCGACGGCACCGGCGCGACGATCGGCTCGGCGAGCGCCGACCACCGCAACAGTTCCGGCTACATCCTGACGGGGCCGGAGTTCCTGACCGTGTTCAACGGCCAGACCGGCAAGGCGATGAAGACCACCAACTACCTGCCGGCGCGCGGCACCGTCTCGAGCTGGGGCGACAACTACGGCAACCGGGTCGACCGCTTCCTCGGCGGCGTGGCCAACCTGGACGGCGCCCGCCCGAGCGCGGTGTTTTCGCGCGGCTACTACACGCGCGCCGTCATCGCCGCCTGGGACTGGCGCGACGGCGCGCTGACGAGCCGCTGGGTGTTCGACACCGACGTCGCCGGCAGCGCCGCGCGCGGCCAGGGCGCGCACTGGTTCAGCGTGGCCGACGTCAACAGCGACGGCAAGGACGACATCGTCTACGGGGCGGCCACCATCGACAGCTATGGGCAACTGCTGTATTCGACCGGCCTGTGCCACGGGGATGCTTTGCACGTCGGTAAATTCAACCCGAACCTGGCGGGCTTGCAGGTGTACATGGTGCACGAGACGCCAAGCTGCTACGGCGCCAGCGGCACCGGCATGCACAACGCGGCCACCGGCGCGCTGCTGTGGGGCACCAGCGGCGAAGGCGTGGACGTGGGGCGCGGCGTGTGCATGGACATCGATCCGGCCTATCCCGGCGAGGAGTGCTGGGGTAGTCGCGGCAGCTTGCGCAGCGCGACCGGGGTGCAGATCGGCACCAACCGGCCGAGCCAGATGAACTTCGCGGCGTGGTGGGATGGGGATTTGTTGCGGGAGGCGCTGGATGGGACGCAGATCAGCAAGTGGAATGCGTCGAGCAGCAGTTCGAGCGTGCTGGTGAACGCGGCCGATGCCGGCGGCGCGTCCAACAACAGCACCAAGGCGACGCCGGTGTTGAGCGCCGATTTGCTGGGGGATTGGCGCGAGGAGGTGGTGTGGAGGAATAGCGCGAATACGGCGCTGTTAATCTACAGCACCACGGCGCCGACGACCACGCGCTTGCCAACCTTGATGCACAATCCGCAATACCGGGCGCAGGTGGCGGCGCAGAACGCGGGGTATAACCAGCCGCCGCATCCGAGTTTCTATCTCGGCGCGGGAATGGGGACGTTTGTGCAGGAGCCGGTGCATACGCCGTGACCAGGCCAGCGCGTTTCCACGACGGCCTGCGGCTCGTGCGTGACAACGGTATCACGTAGGGCGGATTAGGCGGAACGCCATAATCGGCCATCTATGAGCCGCTGGCGACGCACACATGGCCGATTACGCTTCGCTAATCCGCCCTACGTGTTTCCGGAGTTTGCGTGGTTGCGGGCCTTGGGATTACCTACGGGACTTTCGCTCTACAGCGGCACGCTCAGCAGGCCGTCGCGCAGCAGGCTGGGCGTGAGGCCGGTCCAGCGCTTGAACGAGCGACGGAAATTGGTGGCGTCGTGGAAACCGAGGTATTGCGCCACCGCTTCGTTGTCGTAACCGCGCGCCTGGAAAAGGTGGATCGCCACGTGCGCGCGCACCTGGTCGAGCTCGGCCTGGAAATGGCTGCCGTGACGCGCCAGATGACGCTTCATCGTCGCCGCGCTGACGCCGAACGCGGCCGCGCTTAGCTCCAAAGTGGGGCCGAGCCGTATGTTGGCCAGCAAATGGTCGTACAGCGCCGACAGCAAACTGGGCGCCAGCGCCAGCTTGTCGGCGCCCGCCTCCGCCGCCGCGCTGTTGAGCGCCATCGACGCCGCCATCGCGTTGCCGCGCGGCCAGGGCCGGTCGAGCCACTCCGGATTGATCAGCATCGCGTCCAGATGGCAGTTGAAGCGCAGGTCGGCGCCCAGATGCACCTCGTGCTGCTCCACGTGCGCCGGCGCGCTGCGGTTCAGGCAGTAACGCCACGGCAGGCGCTCGCCGGCCAGCCAGCGGCACATCGCCGTCACCGCCGTCATGTGCATTTCCACCAGCGCCGGCAACTGGCTGGGCGCGCCGAAGCTATCGGTCCAGTACAGCACGGCCAAGCCGCCCTCCTCGCGCAGGCGCGGCGTCAACAATGGACACAAACGCATCGCGCCGGCGCACAGGATCTCCAGCGCCTGCCGCAAATTCTGCGCCTGCAGCAAGGCGTGGCTGAACGCACCGAAGTGACCCGGCAGCATTTGCTGGCCCAGCATGAAGCTGGTGTCGGGGCTGTCCAGTTCGCGCATCACGTTAGCCAGCAATTGCAGGTATTGCGCCGGGCTGAGCACGACGTCGGCGTCCGGCATCTCCCACCCGCGCAGGCCCGTTCCGCGCAAGGCCTTGTCGCCCTGCTCGTCGAGCTCGCGGCTGCGCGCATAGTCGAGGATCAATGCCGGCTGGTGCTGCGCCGGAATAAATTCATCGCCGATTTGCCGGTAGTCGATCACGCGGCCGCCGTCGCAGCCAGGACAGTGGAGCCTGCCGCCGCCACGGCCACCGGGGCCGCCGGTTGCGACACCGCCCGGCTCAGTTCGGCCAGCAGCACGTCCGGCGCCGCGTCCGCGTTGGAGCACGCGTGGCGCAGGCTAATGCCGACCCGGCCGCCTTTGGCGTGGTGGCGCATCTGGCCGACCATGCTCGCCAGATGCCGGGCCAACCAGCTGGCCTCTTCCACACTGGTGTCGGGCAACAGCAAGGCAAAGCGGTCGCCCGCATAGCGGCACAGCAAATCGTCGTTGCGCAGATTGAGCAGCAGCATGTGGCCGACGGCCTGCAGCACGCGGTCGCCCTCGGGCTGGCCGAATTCGCGGTTGATCAGGTGGAAGCCGTCGATGTCCAGCAGCACCAGCGCGCAGGGCTGGCCCGGCCGGCGCGACTGCTCGTGGCGGATCTGGCGCCGCAAATAGTCGGCGTTGGCCAGTTGGGTGACGCGGTCGAAGGCGCGGTGATCTCGGAACAACCGTTCGCGCTTTTGCAAATGCTCGTTGAGGCGGAACTGTTCGTGCCGCCAGTAATACATGCCGATGGTGACCACCAGCATGCCAACCGGCACCATGCTCTCCAGCCAGTGATCCCACCGCGCCGCCTTGCTAATGGTGAAAAATTCATCCATGCAATCGGCGAAGGAACCGATCATGATCAGCGCCAGGCCGCCGGCAAGCAAGCGGGTGACCAGGCCGCCGGGACGGCTGCTCAAGGTAAACAATACCCAGCTGCCGGCCATGACGGCGGTACCGCCTTCGCTGACGATGTCCGTCCATTTCCAGTACTCGAAAGATTTTGCCACACCGAGGGTGGCGTACAGGAACAGGCAGACCAGCAGGGCGAGGCCTGCCGCGATCAGGGTGGAACGGTGAAGTTGCAGCATGGGCGGGCTCATCATGACGGCGTCGGTAATGCGGCCGCAGCATAGTGGACATTTGTGACAACGTCGTGACATCGACTCTCGACGCGTGGCAACACGCATCGACGCAACGACAGGTGCAAACGGCTCACAGGTAGTGGGCAAGGCGCCCCAGCTCCGTGCGGGAACGCGTCTCTTTTGGCTGTCTCTTTCTGTCTCTTTTCGACTCCAGCCCGCTCTAGCGCGACGAGGAGACCGAAAGAGACTAAAACCGACAGAAAGAGACAAGCAAAAGAGACCGGTTCCCCGACGGACCCGCGTAGTGTTGCCCCTTCCTCGCCTGCCGCTGCGGCACAGGTAGCCTGTTTGCCGGGTCAATCCAGCTCATTTTCGGCCGAATCCTGCCTGCAAAGGCGCTTTCGGCCCTCCAACGCGGCAAGGTGTCATGCAATTGACACATTGACTACTTAGAATCCGCCCGTCCTCCACCTACTATGACGGCACAGAATGAAAACCACACAATACAAAACGTCCAAACAGCCCACGCAACAAGGTCATGGCTGCCGCCTCTCCGTGCTCAGCCTCGGCGTGCTGTCGATGTTGTCGATGCTGGCCGCGCAATCGCATGCCAGCGGACAAACCAGCCAGGCCAACGACGGCGCCGCCGCCAGCGTGGCCGCCAGTGCCAATAGCGTGGTGATCTCGGGCCAGCGCTCCAGCCTGCGCAACTCGATCGCCGCGCAGGAGCAGGCCGACAACATCGTCAGCGTCATCAGCAGCGACGACATCGGCGGCCTGCCGGACAAGAACGCCGCCGAAGCGCTGGCGCGCCTGCCGGGCCTGTCGGTGCAGCGCGACCAGGGCGAAGGCCGTTACGTGAGCGTGCGCGGCCTCGGCCCGGACCTGAATTCGGTCACCATCAACGGCGCGCTGGTGCCCTCGCCCGAGTCGGGCCGCCGCGCGGTGGCGCTGGACGTGCTGCCGGCGGGCCTGATCCAATCGCTTTCGGTCAGCAAGACCTTGACGCCGGACCAGGACGCCAACTCCCTCGGCGGCACCGTCGAAGTCAAAACGCTGTCGGCCTTCGACCTGCCGGGCAAGCTGCTGTCGGCCACCGTCGGCGCCAGCCGCGACCAAAATATCGGCAAGACCAGCCCGAACGGCAGCATCCTGTTCGCCGAACGCTTCATGAACGGCAAGCTCGGTGTGGCCGGCGGCATCAGCTACGAAAAGCGTGAATTCGGTTCCGACAACGTCGAAACCGGCGGCGCCTGGGAAGACGGAAAACTGACCGGGGTTGAACTGCGCGACTACCTGCCGACGCGCAAGCGCCGCGCCGCCGCGCTCAACCTCGACTACCACGGCGACAACCTGGGCAAGTCGCTTAGTAAATATTATGTGCGCAGCTTCATCAGCGACTTCAGCGACGACGAAGTGCGCGACCGCCTGACCATCAGCAACATCGCCGGCGACGGCCTCGGAGAGGGCCAGACCGCCAGCGCGCGTGGCGAGCGCCGCCTGCGCCAGCGCAAGTACACCCAGACCATCAGCTCGGTCGTGCTGGGCACCGAACAGAAATGGAACGGCTGGAAGCTTGATGTGGCCGGCGGTATCAGCCGCGCCACCGACGAGGCGCCGGAGTCGATCAACGACGCCCGCTTCCGTGGCAGCAAGGACTTCGCCGGCGTCGGCTTCACCGGCACCGACATCCCGCGCCTGACCGGCCCGGCCAGCCTCTACGACGCCGCCAACTACAAGCTGAACTCGATCGCGCTCAAACAGGGCGACGCGACCGACAAGGAACACCACGTTCGCTTCGACCTGAGCCACAAGTTCGAGCTGGGCGAAGGTAGTTCGACGCTCAAGTTCGGCGCCAAGGCCGGCCGCCGCGAAAAATCCAACGACACCGAGGCGTGGTCGTACAGCAGCAAGCAGATCGGCGGCGCCAGCACCGCGCTGGCCGACTACGTCACCGGCAACGACCTCGATTACAAGCTGGGCCGCATCGGCAAGGCCATCGACCCTGCCGCGATCCGCCGCCTGGTGGCCGGCCTGAGCCGCGCCGACGCCCGCCTGCTGGTGGACTCGACCATCGACGACTACCGCATGCACGAGGACATCGATGCAGCCTATGTGCAAAACAGCTTCGACATCGACGCCTGGCACCTGCTGGCCGGCGTGCGCGCCGAACACACCAAGTTCGACGCGGCCGGCTCGCGCGTCAACGAGGAAGAGGAAAGCTTCGATGCGGTCAACCGCCGGCGCTCGTACACCAACTGGCTGCCGTCGCTGCAGGCCCGTTACGACCTCGACGCGAAAACCAGCATCCGCGCGGCCTGGACCCATGCGGTGGTGCGCGCCAACTTCAGCCAGCTTGCGCCCGGCGTAAGCCTGGCCAGCGACACCGAGGCCACCATCGGCAACCCCGACCTGGCGCCGCTGAAGTCCACCAACCTCGACCTGGGCATCGAGCGCGTGCTGGGCGACGACGGCAGCATGTCGGCCTATGTGTTCCACAAGGACATCAAGAACTTCACCTACACGACCAACCTGGCCGGCAGCGGCCAGTGGGCCGACTACAGCTCGGCGGTATCCTACGCCAACGGCGACAAGGCCACCGTCAAGGGCATCGAACTGGCGTACAACCAGCCGCTGCGCATGTTCCCGGCACCGTTCAACCGCCTGATCGTCGGCGCCAACGGCAGCCTGACCCGCTCGGACGCCAACATTGCCCGCTACGACATCGACGCCGGCCGCACGCGCTCGCGCAGCATCGACATGCCGGGCCAGTCGGACCGCGTGCTGAACCTGATGCTGGGCTACGAGCAGGGTCCGCTGAGCACCCGTCTGGCGCTCAACTACAAATCGCCGTATCTGCTGGAAATGGGCGACGACATCCTCGACCCCGGCCAGGACCGCGTCGTCGACGCCCAGAAACAGGTCGACTTCTCGCTGTCGTACCAACTCAGCAAACAGGTACAGCTGAACTTCGAAGCGGCCAACCTGAACAACGAAAAATACTATGTTTATCTGGGCAGCAAAGCCCAAAACGCGCAATATGAACAATACGGCCGCACCTATAAAGTCAGCCTCAAAGTGAGCATGTTCTAATAATGAAAACTACGATCTTCAACGGTATTCTCTTCGGCGCGCTGGTTTCGTGCGGCGTGCTGGCTCAGACGGTCCACGCGGCGGAAACGGGAAAAGCGACACGTTCGGCCGCCCTGCCCGGCCTGGCCGCCAAAGCCAGCGAACTGGCCGCCCTGCCCGACGGCGGCTGGCTCGCCATCGACAAGCAGGCCCTGCGCCTGCTCGACGCCGGCGGCAAGGAGCGCGCCCACCTTGCCGTGCGCGCCAAGCAGCTCGACCTGCGTCCCCAACCACAAGGCGGCGGCGTGCTGGCCGTTGTGCTCGACGCCAACGCCGAGCATGTCCTTCCGGTTCTGGTCGATATGAAGGCCGGCACCTTGACCGCGCAACAGCCGTTCCCGGCGCCGCCATTCGGCATCGAGTCGTCGTGCCTGTACCGTGACGCCCAACAAATCGACCATCTGTTCATGATCGGTAAAGATGGCCAGGCCGAACAATGGCTGATGCACGGCGACCAGCGCCAGCTGGTGCGCAAGCTGGCCTTGCCGCCGCACGTCAAGCATTGCCGCGCCGACGACGCCACGCAGCAACTGCTGGTCACTGAGGAGAAAATGGGCGTGTGGGCCTACAACGCCGACGCTGAAGGCGGACCGAGCCGCAAGCTGGTCCAGCGCGGCGACACCTTCAAAAAAGGGCAAGTGCGGGTGATTGCCTGGCAAGCGGCGACGCTGCCGATGGCAAACGCCAAGGCCATCATCGAGCCGCGCGCGCAGACCGAACCGGTGGCGCGCCAGGGCGACGCGGCCGACGATCCGGCCATCTGGCGCAACCCGGCCGACCCGGCCGGCGCGCGCATCCTCGGCACCAACAAGAAGCAAGGCCTGCTGGTGTACGACCTGAACGGCAAGCAGTTGCAACTGCTGGAGGTCGGCCGCCTGAACAACGTCGACGTGCGCCAGGGCGTCACCGTCGGCGAACGCACGCTCGACGTGGCCGTCGCCACCCAGCGCGACGACAACAGCGTGATGCTGTTCGCCATCGACGCCGGCGGCACCGTCACACAGGCCGGCGCCTTTGCCACCGGACTGGAGGACATCTACGGCATGTGCCTGTACCGTCCGGCCGACGGCGGGCTGGAAGCGTTCATCAACGACAAGGACGGCAGCTTCCTGCAGTACCGCATCGAGGCCGGCGCCGACGGCAAGGGCATGTCGGGCAAGCTGCTGCGCCGCTTCAAGGTCGCCAGCCAGCCCGAGGGCTGCGTCGTCGACGACCGCAACGAGCGCCTGTTCCTGGGCGAGGAAAAGCGCGGCGTGTGGACCGTCTCGGCCCGTGGCGACGCCCCGGCCAAGCTGAGCATGATCATGCCGGTCGGCCCGCAACTGGTGGCCGACGTCGAAGGCATGGGCCTGTACCACGGCGACAAGGCCGACTACCTGGTCGTCTCCAGCCAGGGCGACAACAGCTACCTGGTGCTCGACGCCAAGGCGCCCTACCGCGTGCGCGGCAGCTTCCGGGTCGGCTACAACCTGGCCGCCGGCATCGACGGCACGTCGGAGACGGACGGGCTGGAAGTCAGCTCCGCCAACTTCGGCGGACCATATGCGAAAGGCATGCTGGTGATCCAGGACGGCTACAAGCGCCTGCCGGACAGCCCGCAAAACTTCAAATATGTCGCGTGGGACGACGTCGCCAAAGCCCTAAAACTGGACTAAACAAACGCAGAGCCTGGCCAAAAAAGCCAGGCTCCCATCTGGATCCACGTAGGGCGGATTAGCGAAGCGTAATCCGCCAAGCTCCATCGCCGGCCCATGCCAAAGTGAGAATGATCGAAGCCCCACCATAACAACATGATAATCTTCCCACCACGGTAGGAACCGGCTGCGCCGCAGCCGGCAGCCTCCCGCCCCCAGGAGAAAAGATGTCGGAGCACCGCCACCCAGCCAGTCCCGTCAACATAAAAGCCTACGCCCGCCTCGCCGGCCTGCTCTACCTGATCATCATCGTCATCGGCGTGCTCGGCGAATCGGTCATCCGGGGCAAGCTGGTCGTCTCCGGCGACCCCGACGCCACCGCCCGCAGCATCCTCGCCGCCGAATGGCTGTGGCGCCTCGGCGTCGGCGGCCAGGACCTGCTGCTGCTGTGCGCCGTCGGATTGACCTTGATCTGGTATGTGCTGCTGCGCCCCGTCAACCAGCACCTGGCGCTGGCGGTGGCCTTCTTCGGCCTGGTCTCGCTGGCGGTCGAAAGCGTCAGCGTGCTGCACCTGCACGCGGTGCTCACGCCCTTGTCCGACGCGGCGTACCTGAAAGCGATCGATCCCCAACAGCTGCACCTGCTCGCCTACCAATCGATCATCGCCCACGCCCACGCGTTCGGCCTGGCGCTGATCTTCTTCGGCGTCGAATGCCTGATCGTCGGCCACCTGATCCGCCAATCCGGCTACTTCCCCAAGGCCATCGGCTGGCTGATGCAACTGACCGGCGTCTGCTACCTGGTCAACAGCTTCGCGATGATCCTCTATCCGCCGCTGCAGGACATGCTGTTCCCCGCCATCTTGCTGCCGTGTTTCATCGGCGAGAGCGCGTTCTGCCTGTATCTGCTGATCAAGGGTGTCGATGTGCAGGCGTGGCGGCGCCGCGCGGGCGACGGCACGACCGCAGTGTAATTTCAAAACAATGGTTTTCAAGGACTCAGTTGGCTGCGGCGCAAAGAAAAAAACGCCATAAACCGTTGTTTTTCAAGGGCTTATGACGCTTTATGAAATACCGCTAAAATGTGGCTGGTGCTCCGAGCCGGAATCGAACCGGCACGCCTTGCGGCGGGAGATTTTAAGTCTCCAGTGTCTACCAATTTCACCATCGGAGCAGCACAGCCCAATATTATGCCATGAACATGACATAACTGCCATACCGGAAGCTGTGGCCGGCGCTGGCCGACCTGTTGCCGCGCCATCCGGATATCCATGTGGAGGTCAGCGTCGGCGATAGTTACGTGGAGCCGCACCATTTACGGCTGCAAGGTCACCTTGAAAATCTTCGTGCTGGTATTGTTCGGCACGCTGTCCTTGTCACCCGCGGCATCGCTGGTCGCCATCCACAGATGGCCATCGATGGTCGGCTCCACCGTACGCAAGCGGCCGTACGCACCGACAAAAAACTGGCGGACATTGATCAGACGATCAGCGCTGATCTCGCTGCGATACAACCGCTGCCCCGCCAGACAGGCAACGTACAGCGCGTTGCGGACGATGGCGATGCCGCTGCATGATCCTTCCGTATTGCGGTAGGTGTATTTGGGTGCCACATAGCCCGCCGTTGCGCATCCATTGCCGGCGCGCGACGTGACGCCTTCGCAGTTTGGCCAGCCATAGTTGCCCCCCTTCACGATCAGGTTTGTTTCGTCTTGGGAATCACCGAACTCCTGTTCCCACAAACGGCCGCTTGCGTCGAACGCCAGCCCCTGTGGATTGCGGTGGCCGTAGCTCCAGACATAGTTCCCGAACGGATTATCGGCCGGCACCGTGCCGTTGGGATTCAAGCGCAGCACTTTGCCAGCAAGATTGCTGGTGTCCTGAGCAAATTGACCGTTCTGAGCATCGCCCGTGGTCGCATACAGTTTGCCGTCCGGGCCGAAGCGGAGACGCCCGCCATTGTGATATTTGTTACGGCCAATACCCTTGAGTAAAACCTCAAGCGAGGCTGTATCGAGCGCACCGTTCACATAGCGCAGGCGCACGATACGGTTATCCGTGGGGCTGGTGTGGTAGATGTACAACCAGGGATCCTGAGCAGGGAATCCGGGCGGTATGGCAAGGCCAAGCAAGCCGCCTTCGCCATCGGTACCCTGGACATTGGGAATGACGCCCAATGTCTTCTTCACGCCTGACACCGGGTTCAAGGCGACAATATCGTGCGCGTCGCGACGGCTGTAAATGAGCGATCCGTCAGGCAGCGCTGCCAGGCCCCACGGAATGTCGGTCTCGGTCGTTACCTGCGCCGTCGAGCAGATCACGTCGGTGCAAGCGGTACCGGTGGTCAGCGCCAAGGTCACCGAGCGTGGTGAAACGTTGCCTTGCCCGTCACGCGCCGCGACGGTGTATTGGTACGTGGTAACGGGGGCCAATCCGGCATCGGTGTAACCCAGCGTGGCGCTCGTGCCGACCACGACGTTGTTGCGGTGGATGTTATAGCCGGTGACGGCGACATTGTCAGTGGATGCAGCCCAGTTCAGTGTCGCAGTCGTCCCGCTGACGGTACCCCGCAGTCCGGCGGGAACGGATGGCGCCTGAGTATCCGCCTGGCATTGCGGCACCGTCACCTGCAGCGAGGTGCTGGCCTGCGACACGTTGCCGGCAGCATCCCGGGCGTTGACGTACACGCCCCAGTTCGCCCCTGGCGTCAGCACTAGCTGGGCGGTGAGCGTACTGGCGTTCACCGTGCCGAGGGCTTGCCCGTCGCGATATATGTCGTAGTAGGCGATGCCGACATTGTCCGTCGACGCTTTCCAGGTCAGCGTGGCGGACCTGCAGGTTAAGGCGCTGATCGTCAAACCGCTGGGCGGCGTGGGTGGCTGGGTGTCCGTTGCCGGCGGCACCACGTTGCCAACTGACCATTGCTGGTGGGCGCTCCCTTCGCAGCGCCACATATCGATGCCGGTGCCGTTGGCGATGGCGCCGCCTTTGACCGTCAGGCAAAGCCCGGATTGTGCATTGATGATGGTTCGGTCGGGCCTGAGCGTCCACTTTTGATTGGCGCCGCCATGACATGGGTACGATTGCACGATGGTACCGGGCTGGGTGCTTGCACCGCGAACATCCAGGCAGCGGGCCCCATCGAAGGTGGTGAGTTCACCTGCGGCCGTGAACGCCCACTTCTGGTTGGCGCCGCCGTGGCAATCGAAGATGATGGCGGCCGTGCCGGGCTGCTGGCTGCCGTTGGCGACGTCCAGACAACGCTGCGAAGCGCCGCTGACCAGCGTTGCGGGGGTCGCCGCCTGCGCTGGCACCGCGCCGGCCGCACCCAGCCCGAGAATGGCATGCACTACCGTCCAGCGGCGTGCCGGAACTTTTTTGGTCGCGCGCCGGGTGGCCGCTGCGGCTTGCACTGATAAATCGAGGCGATGGGGGATCAGGTCGGTGCTCATGACATTCATCCTTATAGGTTCGCAGACTGCAGTGCCCGTGCGTCATTGGCGCTGGGGACAGGTAGAAGCCAACCCATAAGGTACCGCATGATCACCGCGCACTATTGCGTTGCTATAAAAATATTTCTTCCGTCATTGCCCCGCGTGCGGACTGGGCGATGCCGTCATAGTTAACCTCTATTAAAACAGTCACGATCGGATGTCGGGCTTGAGTGCGCGTGAATTAGCGTTCGTGCGAAACACGATCGGCTGCTCGATCAGAGTGGCGCTATCCAGCCCTGACGCGCCCTGGCTGACGAACCGGATCACTTTGTCGACCTCGCCGCGCTGGGGCGACTTGCCGCATACCGGATCGGTAGCTGCCGCGTCACCGGCCAGCATGAATGCCTGGCAGCGGCAACCGCCCAGGTCGCGCCCCTTTTCGTCGCAACTACGGCATGGCTCCTGCATCCAGTCATTGCCGCGATAAGCGTTGAAAGCGGTGCTGATGCGCCAGATATCATCTAATCCCATGTCGCGTACATTCGGCAAGTTGAGCCCAGGCAGATCGCGCGCATTGTGGCAAGGCAGCGCCACGCCGTCCGGCGCCACGCCCAGAAACACCGAACCCCAGCCATTCATGCACGCCTTGGGCCGGTCCTCGAAATAATCCGGCACCACGAACAGCAGCTTGCAAGCCTCGCCTATGCGCTCGCGGTACTGCGCCACCACGCGTTCGGCTTCGCGCACCTGCTCGAGCGTCGGCATCAGCTGGTTGCGATTTTTCATGGCCCAGCCGTAGTATTGGGTATTGGCCAGCTCCAGGTACTCGGCGCCGAGCGCCAGCGCCATCTCGATGATCTTGCCGACATGCGGCAGGTTATAGCGATGCAGCACGCAATTCATCACCATCGGGTAATCGTATTGCTTGATCAGCTTGGCCACTTTCAGCTTGAGGTCGAACGTCTTGGTGCTGCTCAGGAAATCGTTGAGTTCACGGGTGGAATCCTGGAACGACAACTGGATATGATCGAGCCCGGCGTTCTTGAGCGCGGCGATGCGGGTGTCATTCAAGCCGACACCCGAGGTGATCAGGTTGCTGTAAAAGCCCAGCCGGCGCGCTTCAGCGACCAGTTCTTCCAGGTCGTCGCGCAACAGCGGCTCGCCACCGGAAAATCCCAGCTGCACCGCCCCCAGCGCGCGTGCTTCGCGCATGACCCGCACCCATTCGCCAGTGGTCAATTCATTGCGCACCGCATCGTAGTTGAGCGGGTTATAACAGAACGCGCAATGCAGCGGGCATTGGTACGTCAATTCCGCCAAGAGCCAGAACGGCGGCGACACCGCCGCAGCGCCACTGCGAGCAATATCGGTTCGCAGCATCACTCGATCCACTTTTGTCGATGGGCGTGGGCCAGCAACCCCTCGATATCGGCGCGCAAGCCGGTGGTCTGGAATTTGTTTTCCAGGTCGCTCACAATTTGATCAACCGGCGTCTTGCCGTCGCAGCACTTTATGATTTCGCCGGCGCTGCCATTCAGCTTGACCATGCCTTCGGGGTACAGCAGCACGTAGGATTGCTGGACCTCCTCCCATTGCAGGCGAAAGCGCCGGTTCAGCGCCGGCGCGGCGGGAAATAATGGATCGTTCATGTCGGATAAGCCTTTTCGATGGCGTCCAGCATGGCCCACAGGATGTCCAGCTTGAACTTCAGGATGTCGAGTGCGCGCAGCTGCTGCGGCCGGGTCGTGAAATAGTCGAGCGTCACGGCCAGGCCATGTTCAACATCGCGCTGGGCCAACGGGATGCGGCTGCGGAAGTAATGCAGGCCGGCCGATTCCACCCACGGATAGTGGGTTGGCCAGCCGGCCAGCCGGTCTTTATGAATCTGCGGCGCGAACATCTCCGTCAGCGACGAGCACACTGCCTCTTGCCACGGCGAGCGGCGCGCAAAGTCGACATACGCGTCGCAGGCGAAACGCACCGCCGGCACCACATGCTGCAGCGACCACAATTCGGCGCGTGGAATGCCGGCCGCTTCGCCCAGTTGGGTCCAGGCTTCCATGCCGCCCTGGGCATCGCCCTGGTAATCGTCATAGCCGTCATGATCGAGAATGCGTGCGATCCACAAGCGGCGCGTAGCGCGATCGTCGCAATTGGACAGAATCGCCGCATCCTTTTTCGGGATGATGAACTGGTAATAGAAGCGGTTGGCGATCCAGCCGCGAATCTGTTCAGGCGAGCATTGCCCGGCATTCATGCGCAGGTTGAAAGGATGATGGATATGGTAGCTCTTGCCCATCGCCCGCAACTGCTGTTCGAATTCGGCGCGCGACCAAGGCTCCAACCGGGTGCCGCTATCGAGACGGTGCGTCATAGGGTAATGTCCATGCCGTCGAACGCCACCTCGATGCCGTGCGCGGCCAGTTCGGCGCGCTCGGCCGAATCTTCGCGCAGGATCGGATTGCTGTTGTTGATGTGAATGAGGATTTTGCGGCGCGCCGGCATGCGCGCCAGCACCTCGATCATGCCGCCGGCGCCGGACTGCGGCAAATGGCCCATCATTTGGGCCGTTTTTTTCGACAGGCCAAGCGTGATCATTTCGTCGTCGCTCCAGCAGGTGCCATCGACCAGCAGCACATCAGCCTGGCGCATCGCCACTTCCACCGTATCGGTCATTTGTCCCAACCCGGGCGCGTAGAACAGGCGCGCACCGCTGGCGCGGTCATGCAGCATCAGGCCGATATTGTCGCCCGGGTGCGGGTCTTCGCGGTGCGACGAATAGGGCGGCGCCTTGCTCGACAGAGGGATCGGCAAGAACGTCGTGTCGCGCAGGGGCGCAATCGAGAAAGGCTGGCCATCGATCGCCAGCGTGTGGGTCTCGACGCCGCAATAATGCCCAAGTACCCGCGTCAGCGGCAACGCTTGCGACAAGTCTGCCAGCACTTCCGCCGTAGCATACAAGGGCAAGGCAGCGCCGCGCTCGCGCAGCATCAACAAACCAGTCACGTGGTCGATCTGGGCATCCATCAACAGCACTGCCGCAATGCCGCTGTCGCGCACGGCGCGGGCGGGTTGCAAGGCCGGCGCGGCGCGGATTTGCGCCAGGATGTCAGGTGACGCATTCACCAATACCCAATCGATGCCGTCGTCGCTGACGGCAATCGAAGATTGCGTGCGGCTTACGGCCCGGATGGTGCCATTGCGGATGCCGTCACAGTTCAGGCAATTACAATTCCACTGCGGATAACCTCCCCCTGCGGCGGAACCAAGAATGCGGATTTTCAACAGCTGATCCAATCTTTCGACATAGTTATCGCAGATAAGCGGAGTGGCAGGTGTCGATAACGCCATCGTTCATCGGCACCTGCCAGCGTTAAACATCAACGGTTGAACACGTACATGGTGATCTCAAAACCCCAGCGAACATCGATTGCTTCAGGTGTTTCCCAGCGCATGATAAGCCTCCTAGTGAATGGGTGATGCAATGTTCCCGCAACGGCAGTCGTCCACGCGACGACGCCTTATTGTGACGTAATATTGTCGATCCTGCACAATCGCAGGCGCTGCCGTGCGGGGGGTATTTACACGGGCAGCGATCGCGCCAGCCTTTGCCGGGCTACTGCGTGGCAGCAAAGATCGCTTTCGTGACGGCGTGTATTTTCCTCCCGTGGCTGCGGATGAGAACAAGAGCAAAGACGAAGAGAAATAAACTTGGTGCGGCTGTCGATGCTACTCGCAGGGATCAGCGCCGACGCGATTCAATCAAAAAGCCCGGGAGGCAGCGGCGCCGCCAGTTCCGCCCCCTGATTGCGCGAATTGCCGACAGCCGTCGACACCTGGTACCACGCGAACTTGTCGGCGCCCAGCGCCACCGAGCGCGCCAGCTCGGCCGCCCGCTCGCCGGAGAGCTCCGGGTCCATCCAGGTGGCCGCGTCGCTCGCGGAGAAAACCACCGGCCGCCGGTCGTGCACGTCGATCATGCCGCCCTCCGCGTCATCGGTCACGATGGCGAAGCCCGAGGCGTTCCTGTCCTCGGAACGCGCATCCCACGCCGTCAGCGCGGCCATGTAGAGCATTTCGCCATCGGCCCGGTGAATATGCCAGGGCTGCTTGTTGGGCTTGTCGCCCGTCCATTCATACCATCCGTTGGCCGGCACGATGATGCGGCCGCCGCCCAGCAGCCGCCGCCAGTAGCTGCCCGCGATCTTGTCCAGCCGCGCGTTGGGCGTCGGCCGCACGGTCGCCGGGGAGCCGGCCGCCTTGTACATCCACCAACGGTCGTCGACGACCAGCGCACCGCCCTCCATGCGCAAAATTGGCCGCACCGTGCCTGGCGCCGCGTTGAAAAGCAGCTCCGCGCGGCTGCGGCGCAGGACCTCGCCGGCCCAACGGAAATCGTTGAGCACCCTGTCGATGTCGTTTTGGTCGAGGCGTCCGCACATAGGACTATCATAACCGATCCAAAATGCAATATACTGCATAAAAACACAGTATATTGCGGGGTGGCAAATTGAAGGTATGGGTTCAGCGTCGACTGGACGGCGGCGCGGCGCTGGATCGGCCGGTTCAGATCGAGCCGCTGCATGAGCCGCTGGAGCTGCTGGTGATGCGCATCACCGACCAGGGCCAGCGCAAGCCGACCAAGGTGGCGCGCCTGCTGGCACCCGACGGGCCGCCACGCATTATCGACGAGCTGGTGATGCCCAGGCTGGTCTGGTTCAAAGGCATGCAGTTCGTGCTGAGCGGCGCGCAGCAACTGCGCCATCGGCACGGGCTGAAAGGCTACGGGCAGTCATGGCTGTGCAAATTGGAACTGCCTGCGGTGGTTAACGCTTTCAGGGTGGTGCCGCTGTACCGGTACGGCGAGCAGATCGCGCGGCGCGAGCTGACCGACCGGCATATCAGAACGTTGAGCGGCGCGCTGCTGGTGACCAGCGTCGTGGAGCAGGCGCTTGGCCGGGCGACGGTGCGCGCGGAGGTCGGACCGGCGGCCTGCGCAACGGCTTGCGGACGCGGCGCCCTGCTGGACGCCAATCTCGAATGGATGTCGACGGACGGCTTTGAACTGTCCGGCTACGAACACGTACCGGCCCACGCGGAGCGGCCCGCCGTCACGCTGCAGCAGGGTTGGCTATGCAAGCCGGATTGGGATTTGCTGGCATTGCTCGATCCCGCCCGCTCCTACCGTGCGCGACGTGACGAACGATAAGTCGCATAACCGCGATCCATGCCGCCGCCCACTTGCTCCGGCAGGCTTCCTTTAATAGAAATGATTCTCATTTACTTCGTTTTGTGCTATGTTGAGAAGCTTACCCTTTTATCAACCACCAGCCCAACCGTGAATGCCTGATACCATTTTTACGCCCCGCCTCCCCGCCCTCTCTTTGCGTTCGTCCACCCTGGCCTTGGTTGGCCTGCTCGCGACCCAGCTGACGCCCTCCGCGTCCGCCCAGTCCGCCGAAGCCACGCCCCAAAATCTGCCGACTGTATTGGTCAACGGCCAGGCCCTGCCCGATTCCGGCGGCCAATTCGCCAAGAGCGCGCGCGCCGGCATGCTCGGCGAAAAAAGCCTGCTCGACACGCCGTTCAGCGTCAGCAGCTACACCAGCCAGCGCATGCTCGACCAGCAGGCGCTCACCCTGGCCGAGGTGCTCGGCGGCGATGCCTCCACCCGTTTCACCGGCCAGATCGGCGGCGTCACCGACTCCTTCTTCATCCGTGGCTTCCCCCTCAACGAGGGCAACCTGAGCGAGGTCGCCTTCGACGGCGTCTACGGCGTCTCGCCCAACTATCACCTGTTCACCGAATACCTGGAAAGCGTCGAAGTGCTCAAGGGTCCGGCCGCCCTGCTGTACGGCATGTCGCCCAACGGCGGCGTCGGCGGCGTCGTCAACGCCGTGCCCAAGCGTTCGCTGCCGCGCGACCTGAACCGCGTCAGCTTCGACTACGGCTCGTCCGCGCAACTGGGGGCGGCGGTCGACGTCAGCCGGCGCTTTGGCGAGGAGCGCCGCTTCGGCGTCCGTGTCAACGGCCTGCACCGGCGCGGCGACACGCCGCTCGACAACCAGCACGCGCGCGCCGCCGTGGCCGCCCTGGCGCTGGACTACCAGGGCAGCCGCGTGCGCGCCTCGCTCGATGTGATCGAGCAGTACCAGTCGATCGACGCGCCGACCCGGCCCTTCCTGCTGGCCGCGCGCCTGCCGGTGCCGGACGCTGCCGACGGGCGCCGCAACATCACGCAGGCGTGGGGCTGGTGGAAGTCCAACGACCTGGCCACGCTGGGCAAGCTGGAATACGATCTGAACGACAAGCTGACCGTCTTCGCCGATGTCGGCGGCACGCGCTCGGACGTCGAGCGCTATTCCGACCAGACCCCGACCATCGTCAACGGCGCCGGCGACACCACGTCCACGCCGATGAACTGGAAGTTCCGCGTGCGCCGCGGCAGCGCCGACACCGGCGTGCGCCTGCGCTGGCGCACCGGCGCGCTGCAACACGCGCTGGTCGCCATGGGCACCGTCTACCGCGACCGCTTCGGCAGCATCAGCAACGCCGGCCGCCCGATCGCGTCGAACATCTACCTGCCGTCGGCGGTGGCCGATCCCGGCATCGCGGCGCCGGCGGACGCACCCAAGCTGTCGGCCTCGACGTTGTCGAGCGCGGCCGTCGCCGACACCATCGACCTGCCCGACCAGCGCCTGCAACTGACACTGGGCCTGCGCCGCCAGCTGGTCGAATCGAACAACTACAGCGCCACCACCGGCGCCCGCACCACGCGCTACAAACAAGGCGCGCTCACGCCGCTGGCCGGCATCGTGTTCCAGCCGGTGCCGCGCGTCTCGCTCTACGGCAATTACATCGAGGGCTTGAGCAAGGGCGACATCGCGCCCAACATCGCCGACAACGCCGGCCAGGTGTTTGCGCCTTACAAGAGCAAGCAGTACGAGCTCGGCGCCAAGGCCGACCTGGGCGTGGCGCTGGCCACCGTGGCCGTGTTCCAGATCACCAAGCCGAGCGGACAGTTGTACGGCAGCACCTACCGCATGGACAGCGAGCAGCGCAACCGGGGCGTCGAGCTCAACCTGTCGGGCGCGCTCGGCCCGTCGCTGCGCCTGCTGGCCGGCGTGAGCCTGCTCGACGGCCGCCTGGTCAAGACCAACAGCGCCGCCACCGTGGGCATGCGTCCGGTCGGCGTGCCGCGCGTGATGGCCAACCTCGGCGGCGAATGGGCGCTGGCCTTCCTGCCCGGTCTGACGGCGACCGGCGCCGTCAGCCACACCGGCAAGCAGTATGTCGACCAGGCCAATCTGCAATCGGTGCCGGCCTGGACCAAAGTCGACCTCGGACTGCGCTACCACGCCGTCATCGCCGGCCGGGCCACCACCTTGCGCGCCGGCCTGATGAACGCTTTCGACCGCCACTACTGGGCCGGCGTGGCCTCGTACGGGACGATCTCGCAGTCGGCGCCGCGCAGCGGGCAGTTGTCGGCGGCGATAGACTTTTGAGGCCGACGGAGCAATAAAAAAGCGATGCTTATGTCGATTTACGGAACCGTCGTCCGTCTATACAGACAACCGACAACTGGAGATTGCCAAATGCTCACCCTCCCTCAAATCATCAACCGGACCGCTCAACGTTACATCGCGGTCCGCCTCCGCGTTTCCATCCCATTTGACGATGACATGGGTCCTGCTTTTGATGAACTTTTTTTAGCCTTCTCGCGAGCCGGCGTGGAGCCGAGCGGAATGGAGTTCATCAAATTCAACCTGATCGACATGCCCCGCCTCGAGATCGAAGTCGGCATGACCACCAACGCGGCCATACCACTGACAGGCCAGCTGGTTGAAGGCGAACTGCCCGCCGGTCGTTATGTCAGCCTTACCTACACAGGGTCTTACGCAGACCTCATGGATGTCACGGCAATGCTTATCGGCTGGGCCAAGGAGAAGGAGTTGAAGTGGGACAGCCACCAAACTCTTGACGGAGAGAAATTCGCTTGTCGCCTTGAGGTTCATGACAATAACCCGTCTATCGAGCCTGATCCAGCCAAACTCCAAACGACGCTGCTGTTCAAGCTGGCCGACTAAAAACCAGTCACTGAACAGTCAACGCTGCGGTAAGGGGATCACGCCGCCTTGGCCGACGGCAGCTCCCCCAATCCCGCCATGTGCTCCAATCCCTGCCGCAATGCCGGGAAGAGGCTGTTGTTGAAATTGTTCCAGCGCAGTTCCAGGATGGTTTCGGACGGGTCAATCCTGGTCCCGAGCACATCGACTATGACTTCCCCCGAATCGATGCCGTTGTCGACATAATGGAACGAAGCCCCGGTCATGTCCGTCACCGGGACGGGCCGCGTTTCCATGGTGCGCCAGTTGGTCACCTTCTGGCCACGCGCCCCGTGCAAGGCGTCCAGGGTGGCGGTGGCGCCGCGCCGCTCATACGGAGATTCGATGCGCGTGATGCCGGGATGGATATTGACGATCTTTTGCCGGAACGGCGCGCCGGGCCTCACCAGCTCGTCCAGGATGACCAGCAAGCCGTCCAGCACCACCAGCTCGGCACCTAGTGATTGCAGCTTGCCGAGCAAGCGCGCTTCGAAGTCGCTCTTGCCGGCCGGCCGCTGCGCCGCATCCAGCGGCAGCCGCCGGTACGTCGACGCGATGCCGCACAGCAGATCATTGACGGGCCGCCCGTCGATCGCCAGTTCGGGCGGATAAAACCACTGCTTGCCGGGCTGATACGAAAAGCCATAGTCCTTGATCATTTCCTGGTCGCGCGGCGACTCGGGGTCGTCGTCGAAAATGACGGCCTCAAGCGAGTAGGCATCGCCCAGCGCCGTCTGGTTCAATGCCTCGGCCAAGTACTCGAGCGGCGATTTCATATACCGCTGCCCGCCCTTGTACGAAACGTACTGGCCGGCCTCGTCGGCGGCCGCGTTGCGCAGCGACCAAATGTATACCAGTTTTGTCTTTGCCATCTGTGCTCACTCATCGGTTGAAATTGAAGAATCGGGACGTGCTGCCATCAAGACGCGGCGCGCGCCCGTCTGTTTAGATGTACCGGCTTAAACTTGACCTCACACCAACTGGGGGATGAGTTCCACTTTCAATAGGCGGCAACCGGCCACAGGCAGACGCTCCAGAGGTAGGCTTACGCACTAAAGCTATTAAAATCATCGAATGTGACTACTCGAATTAAGATTGTGACAGCAGGAATTACGCTTGCTCCTACTTTGAGCATTCTGAGGAAACTCGGCTATACCGTGACGCGAGAGAAATCAGATGAAAGGCAGTATCGAGCGCAAAATGAAACGTGTACATTTTTCGCTAAGGAGACCATATTTCGCTTATCCAGTGCATCAATTTGGAAATTCAGGCTCGGCGTCGGACCGGAAAGCTGACATTGCTCTCTCACTTTTTTTGTATTTCCAATTCGAAACTGTTACTCTTCCATCACTTAACACAGAGAGAAGCAAATGCCATTTACCCAATCAGTCAGGACAGAGTTGTGTGACGAAGCAGGATTGAGGTGTGCGGCTCCGCATTGCAGGGCTCCGACAGGCCGGCCAGATTCACAAAGTCTTACGATGCGCAACGGGGGTGACGCCGCGCATATTTGTGGAGAGAAGCTTGGCAGCCCTCGATATAATTGGCTTCAAACCGATGGTGAACGCGGTAATTCGCATAACGGTATTTGGCTCTGCCCATCATGTCATCGAATGATTGATCGATTCCCTAGTGTTTATTCGGTAGAGCTTTTATTTGATTGGAAGGCGCGAGCTCAGTCAGATCAGCAGGCGGAGTTTCTACAACCGCGTACTCCCCGGGGAACATACGACACTGAGGCAGAATTGCGTAAAGCGCGGATTTTCTTAGATAGTCATAGAGAAACGGTTGGAGCACTTATCTGGCTGTTGGCAGCTACCGCCAGGAATCCATCCCAAGGCCCGAATCCGACAGCTGAGGTGACAAATGACATCTCTTCGCTAGCGCGGAAGGTTGGACTACGACGTGGAGTGCACTACTGGGACAACACGAGCCCTGATTGGTGTTTCGCTCCGGAGCTTCACTACAAGCAACAGGAGCTAATGCGCTTAGTCGACATCATAAACCGATTGCCGGCATTCCAACTCTTCCCTCAGAACCGGTATATTGGACTTGGGAAGGTCAATGTCCCAGGTCAAGATCCACGCTATGCTGACAACCAAGCTCTCGCGATTGCTGCGTACTGCGAATTTTTCCGCTGGTTTGAAGCATCGCTAAGCCGAATTTCGATTGCTTAGTTTATCGGAGGATTCATGGGTAGGAGAACAGTTGTCCGGTTTGATATGCCATTCAGTGTGCGGCTCGCCTCGAAAATCGCTGTCCGATTGAAGAGAATACTTACAATGGACAGGAGTCACCAGAATTACCGATTCTCTCCCCTAACCATTGGGCACGCCCAAGTTGCAGTATTTGCCCTTTTACTGGACAGAAAAATATTACGACGACTATGTTAATTCGGATCCCTCCACATCGAAACCAAACAAGAGCCTATAAATAAGAGCCGTCGAGCAATCTGATCTTGCCCCACAAGGGATGCCGCGAATGTGGACGATTCATGCACGTTTCATAAGAGAAATCCGAAAATTTTGACAGTCATAATCTTGGCCCACAAGGCTGCGTCGATGTCAAATTCGTACTCGCAGCGGCAGTCGCTAATCCCGTCAACTCTAGGTAGCACTTCGTGGCTCGCTAAACCTCGTGGAGGTACGGGACAACTCTCAACTTTAGCTACAACGGCGATTCCGTCAACTTCACAGTTTGGGGCACTGTGCGAGCAACTCCGATGATTTGACTACAGCAGCTCAAAATACAGGTTTCACTGTCACTAAGTGCGCGCATAACGCGGCCTTACAATGATGCTACAGATAAGTAGACCACGAGCATGGCGCAAGATTAACTGCACGGAAAATTGGCGTAAGGTGATTAGAAGAAAATATGTTTATCTGGCTTAAAAACTTGAAACACAAATGGACGCGGCAAAAAAACGGCTCTGTATTCATACGGCCGACGCTGCAGGGTAAGCCAATCTGGAGCAAAGACATGGCCTTGTTGAGGGAACTTCAGCAACAGGAAGCGAAGAAGCATCAAGCAAAATAGGAAATTTTCGCGGACGAGAAAAAGGAAAAAAACATGCTGAACCAACTTCAACCGGATGTGTGCAGGCTGCTTGACCTGGTGCTTAAGATACGGACCTTCGATGCCACGTTGGCCCGAACCTCCCACTTCTTTGCCAAGCTCGCCGAACAGTTTGCGCCTCCTCGCCGCGCTTGCATCGCTCTATTGCTGAGTACCCTACTCTGGGCACCGATGGCGAATGCTGACGATATTGTCAGAATTACGCGCCAACCCGGCCCCGATTGCCAAGCCCCCTGTTCCCGCGTGGCCGTCGTTTTCTTTCATGGATTGAATGGCTCGGCGGAAACGTGGAAGAATCCCGACACGAAGAAAGAATGGCCTAGGCTGCTCGCCGAGGACCGCAACTTCGCCGGCCTGCTCGACGTATACACTGTCAGCTACGATAGTTTTCTTTTTGCAGGCAATCCCAGCTTTACACAGGTCCTGAAAGAAATGAGCCGTCAGCTTGATGACCTGCTGTTCCAAAAAAAATACTCCAAGATTGTCCTTGTGGGTCATAGCTTGGGCGGCAACTTTGCACGCGCCTATCTCCTCCATGTCAAGTCCGAGTACGGTCATATCCCCTTGTCCGCTTTTCGCCTGATGTACACGTTGGGCACCCCAATCAAAGGTTCGCAATTGGCCACCTTCGCGCGGTTTCTCACTCCAAACCCTCACCTACGTGTGCTGCTGCCTCTGCCGATCAACGACTTTCAGCAAAAGCTAGAGATGGATTGGACAAGCGCGTTGAATAAACAATTCCGGCACTTTTGCGACAAAATAGAAGTGCACTCAGCATATGAAAAAATCGCGACGCTGCCAGTCGGCATCATCGTCCCACGCGACAGCGCAAGTGCGGCTGGAGATTACACCAAAGGGTTCGATCTAGATCATGGTGGCTTGGCCAAGCCACCCGATACACAGGCACTAATCTATAAGTGGGTGGCCTCCGGATTACACGCGTGCGTCATAGGCGAATCTGCATGCACTGTGCGAAACGAATATCCAAACTGCGGTCGCGAACCGACCGCCTTCGATCCAAACCGCGGCCTGTACCTTTGGGATGAAGCGCTGCGAGCGTCCGTTCCGCCAAAACGCGAATTGCCCGAAGACCTCCAAGTGAGATGAACGGCTACAACTCGACCGCTGCCGTCCAAAAGCTCAGACAAGGCGTCATCGTCGTTACCACGAGCTAAAGCTTTATCGCAATTCCGTGTAGGGCATGCCCCAGAGGCAACTCGACGCGTAACTAACCTTCCAATCCTTGCGCCAGTCGTTCACCAATCTGTTCAGCAGAACGCCAAGATTCTAGGTACTGAATATCATTTCCTTGTTTGTGTGACGGCTTTTGGCTGCGGATGCTACCGGTCGCCAGTCGGACATCGTGTATCAGGTCAAGTATGACCAGTACAGTTCAGCCCCCCCACCCTAAACACCCCGCCGCCTGGCGCGTCTTGGAAGAGACATCAACACGACGCTCTTCCACGGAACCCATGTGATACCGATCCTGGCCCCCCTGTTTCAAGGGCCGTTGGCCGAACTGGCCGACGCCCTCTCGCTGGCCCCGGCCATGCCGGCGCACGCGCATGCCGCCACCGGCTTTACCGACGGTTCGCCCCTGCTCGACGACAGCCTTCGCCGCTTCGCCGCCCGCCTGCAATACCACGGCGACGACCTGCGGCCGGTCGCCTCGGCATGGGCCATGGCGTACACCGGCGCGCTGCTGCCACCGGTCTGCGCGGCGGCCACCTTGCTGGGGCACGTGTTTCCCGTCGACGCCGGCCAGACCGCCGTCAGCCTGGCGCCGGACGGCACGCCGACCGTCTTTCACATCACATCGGAAGGCGCGGCCATGCCGGCCGCCGACACCGCCGCCCGCTACACGCCGCTGGTCTGGCTGCACCTGCTGCCGCTGTTCGACGCCCTGAGCGCCCATACCCGCCTGCCTAAAAAGATCTTGTGGGCGAACATCGCCCGCCAGCTGCTGGCGATCTTCGAGACCGCCGGGCAACTGGCGCCGGGCATGCTGCGCTTGGATGCCGACCGCGACCGGCTGCTGCACGCGCCGGCTTGGGACGCGCCGGCGCGGCCCAATCCCCTGTTCGGGCGCGATCGCTCGGTGGTGCTGCGCCGCGATGGCGCGGCCGTCACCCATCGGCTGCACCGCCAGTGCTGCCTATACTACCTGCTGCCCGAGCCGGGCTACTGCGACGCCTGCCCGCTCGACCCTGCCCTGCGGGCGCCTCAACAAACCTGACCGGCCAGTGCGTCGGCGGGACTGGCGTCGCCAGCCAGGTCGCCCCCAGCCCCGGCGCCGGCCTGCGGCGGCTGGCGGCGGTCCTCGACGATGTGGCCGCCCGACATACGGATCACCCGGTCGGCCAGGTGGAAGTAGCGGTCGTCGTGCGAGATGGCGATTACCAGATGGCCCTTGGCGCGCAATTCCGGCAACAGCTCCGTGTAGAACAAATGGCGGAAGGTCGGGTCCTGGTCGGCCGCCCATTCGTCGAACACCAGCACCGGGCGTCCTTCAAGATAGGCGTGCACCAGCGCGAGCCGCTTGCGCTGACCGGTCGACAGGTCAAGCGTGCTGAACACGCCATCCTTCAAGCTGACCTTGTTGGCGATTTCCAGCCGCGCCATGTATTCCAGCGCCGCCTCCGCCACTAGGTGAGGGCGGCCGTCGATGCCGCCGGCGAGCACGTTGTCGAACAGGTAGAAATCGGCGAACACCGTGGTGAACAGCTGCCGGTAATCGTCGCGCCCCTCGTCCGTGACGACTTGCCCGTCCACCAGAATCTCCCCTTGCCCCGGCCTGTACAGGCCCAGCAGTATCTTGATCAGCGTGGTCTTGCCGGAGCCGTTGTCGCCGACAATAAAGACCAGCTCGCCACCCTGCAGGCGCAGATCGACCGGGCCCAGCGCGAAGCCCGGGTCCTCCGGGTTCTGCGGCGTGAACGCGTACCGCACGCCGCGCAGTTCAATGCTGGTCGACATGCCCACGCGGCGCGCGGGCTGGTCCAGATGCAGGTGCGGCTCGGGGTTGGTGAAGCGCTGCGACAGTTCGGCGATCCGCTGGAACCCCACCTTGGCGCGCCCCACCTCGGGCAACATGCCGATGATCTGGTCGATCGGCCCCTTCAGGAACAGCAGCACCAGCACGAAGCCGCTCAGCGCCACCGGTTCGACCGGCCGCACGGCCGCCCATCCCAGCAACAGGGCGATCAGCAGGAAGTACAGCGCCGAGCCATAGGCGGCAGCCAGCACGTAGGTGTTGATGGCCTTGCCATTGACGTCGCGGATGGCGTCGATGGTGCGCTCGATCTGCCCGTTCAGTATGCGCGCGCGCCGCTCGCGGTGCATGCGCAATTCCTTGGCGCCCTCGCTGATATCGCGGTAGGCCTTGTGCAGTTGCTCCTCGTGTTCGCGCGCCTTCCAGAAACCGGCCACGCCTTTGGATTGGGCGTACAACTGGATCGCCGAACCCAGCACCAACGCCGTCAGCAGCATCGCCAGCAGCGGCGGCGACAGATACGCCAGATACGCCAGGCAACCGAACACCGTCGCCACCGACACCATGGTGGTCGCCAGCACGAAGATGACGTCGCTGATCATGTCCACGTCCTGGGTCAGCACCGGCATCAGGCGGTGGGTCTTGAAGCGCTCGAGCGCGTCGATCGGCGCCGACAGGATTTTCCTGGCCAGCGACTTGCGCACTTCGGCCACCAGCCGCTGGCCGACATGGTTCATGGCGATGTGGGACGTGGCCCGTCCCGCCAGCGCGACCAGGCACAGCCCGCCGAAGAAGAGCGCGATGCTCCACGACATGCCGCCGGGAAGGTTGAGCACTTGGTTGATTGTCGCCAGCAAGGCCACCGACGCGATACTGGCCACCGCGCCGGTCAGCGCGGACAGCACTATCCAGGGCAGGAAGGGACGCAGCAGCGGCAGCAGATCGCGTATCCGGCCGCCTTCGTTGTTTGAATTTGTCATGCTTTACCTCGTGTCATCGTGGAATCATTGGATGCGGCACGCCCGTCAAGGGCGCAGTACCGACGTGCTCAGGTGCGGATCGCGCAGGATGTCGTCCTCGCGGAACGGGAAGGCGAGCCAGTCCTTGCGCGCATAACGCGCCACCGGCCCGCTGCCGGGGCCGCCGCGCACGGCCCGCTCGTCCTGCCCGTGGGCCAGCAAGGTGCGCGCCTCGACGCCGCGCTGGCCGAACCGGACGATCTGCAGGTAGCTGTTGGCGACCACGTTCGGCCCCAGCCCCAGCTCGCCGACGTCGGGACAGACGGTGGCGAAGTAGCCGACGTCGCCGCAGCCGCCGTAGATGGGCCAGCGCTTGCCGCCGCTGCGCACGGCGCGCCGCGTATCGGCGGCCTCGTCCAGCGCAACGCCCCGGGCCGTCAATGACATTGCGGCGGCGGCCAGCGCCTTGGCCGCGACGCCATCGGCGGGCCGGGGCGCGGCGGGCGTGCGCAACGGCGCGTCGGCCGAGAACGCCACGGTGAACAGGTCCTTGCCGGCGCCCTTCTCCAGCTCGCGCCAGAAGGTTTCCCACAACAGGGCGCCACGGTCGCCGACCTCGCCGGTGTTGCCCCAGACGCGCAACACGGCGCAGGCCCGGGCCACGTCGGCGGCGGCCGACGTGGCGTCGCCGCCACAGGCCTGGTCGAGCAGCGGTTGCTTGTACTGCTCGGCGGTGTAGACGCGCGCGCTCAGCACATCCCGCGCCGCCCATGTGCCCAGCTCGGCGGCGGAGCCGGCCCCGCGCCGCGCCAGGTCCAGCGCCAGCTCGTGTCCCAGACGGCCGCGAAAACTCAGCGCCGTTCGCTCGTCGCCCTGCAGCGCGGAATATCCCTCCAGCGGCTGATGGACGTTGGACAGCCAATGGCTGTCGTTCATGTTGGCCACATAATCTTCGCGCAGCAGGCTGGGCAGGCGCTGCGCCGGCATCGCCCCCGGCTGCGCCGAGGCGGCGTCGAGGCGCCACTCGCAGGCCGAGCGGGTGCCGTCGAGCACCGGCGTGCGGGGATCGAGCCCGGCGAACGCGGCCGCCAGCGGCGCGGCGCAATCGCGGCGCAGGTCGTCGGGCACGTTGGGCACGGCGCCGATATCGGCGTACCAGACACGGCCGTCACCCCGTCCCACGGCCAGCGTGTTCACCCACGGCATGGCCGCCTCGCGCCGCTGGATGGCCATGAAGTCGTCCAGCGAGGCGGCCCGGTCCCAGGCCAGGAAGTTTCGGAAGATGCGCCAGTTATCGCCGTTGACGTCGCGCACCGCCATCGCGCGCTGCGCCGACCAGGCCAGCGCCGGATGCAGGCCGCGCAGATCGACCACCGGGCCGAAGCGCGACGCATACAGGGTGCGTCCGACCTGGCGCGCGCCACCGTCGGCATCGCGCACGGCGACGGTGACATGGCGCTTGCTCAGCGGCGTCGACACGCCGTCGACCAGATAGCGCTCGGGATCGGCGGGATCGAGCGCCAGTTCGAACAGGCCGAAGCGCCGGGTGCGCGACACCGTATGGCTCCACGCCACGTTGTCGTTAAAGCCGATCATCACCAGCGGCACGCCGAGAAAGCCGGCGCCGGCCACGTTCAATTGTCCGGGGATGGTCAGGTGCATCTGGTAGAAGCGGTCCGGCCCGCCCCAGAACCAATGGGGATTGCCGAATAGCAGTGCGCCGTCGTCGCCCGTCGCCGCCCGCCCCCAGGCGATGGCGTTGCTGCCCAGTTCGGCTTGCGCGCCGAGGTTGTTGGCCAGCCGGGCCTGCAGCGCGGCCACGTCGGCGGCGTCGGCCACCCGTTCCGAGGCGGGCCTGGCGTTGACGATGTCCGTCATGAAGTGGCCGTAGCCGGCCATGACCTGCGCCGCGTACAGCCGCCGGTAAATGTCGGACGGCGCGATGTCGCGCACCCACGGCTCTTTCAGGCAGGCGCGGGCGGGGTGGCGCGACGGCCGGGCGCGCGCCTCGCGCAGCAGCCGGTTGTAGCCGTCGGCGTAGCCGGCCACCAGCGCGGTCAGCTCGGCCGGCTGCGCTTGGCGCATCGTGGCGACCATGTCCTCGTCGGCGAACGCCTTGAAAAAGAAATCCGCATCGATGTTCTTCGGCCGTCCCATGCTGGAGGCGCCGGGCAGGCGCCGCTCGGCGCCGAAGTACCAGGCGCGCTGCCCCGCGTACGTGACGAAGGCGTCGGCCAGGGTGCACAGCGCGTCCTGCGCCTGCACATAGCCCACGCCGAGGCCCAGCTCGCGCCAGTCGCCGGCGCGGATGTGGGCGACGCCGTCGGTGGTGCGGCGGATTTCGACCGCGCCCGGCGGCGCGGCGGCGCCGGCTTGGACCGGCGACGGCAACCAGAGCGACAGCGAAAACAACAACAGCGCGCACATCGGCGCGACGACGGCGCGGCGCGGCGGCGGCTGGATGGAACGTCGACGATGCATAGGCGTGATCCTTTGACGAGGGATTGGGGACGACCACGGGGGACGGCGAAGCGCCGCCTTCTGTTCCCAAGGCTCCATTCCCAAGACGCACCCGCGCCGCGCTTGTTTAAGCCGGCGCGACTAAACAGATGCGCGCGGACGCCGTCCTGAGGGGGTGGCCGGTACATGCCGGACCTGACGCTCTATAACCATTTACAACCAGTATCGTTTTCGTGGGGTTTTTCGAATGCACATTCACGACTTGATTGGGATCGGCTTCGGCCCGTCCAACATCGCGCTGGCCATCGCCCTCCAGGAGGAACGGCAAGCCGGGCGCCGCCACGTCGATGCGCTCTTCCTTGAAAAGCAGGCCAGCTTCGCCTGGCATCCCGGCATGCTGCTCGACCATGCGCACATGCAGATCTCCTATCTCAAGGACCTGGCCACGCTGCGCAACCCGCGCAGCCGCTACACCTTCGTCAACTATCTTCACGAGCACGGCCGCCTGCCGGACTTCATCAACCTGAAAACCTTCTTTCCCAGCCGACGCGAGTTCAGCGACTATCTCGGCTGGGCGGCGCGGCAGTTCAACGACCGCTGCGTCTACGGCGAGGAGGTGGTCGAAGTGCTGCCCGAACACCAGCAAGGCGCGGTCGTCGCGCTGCGCGTGCGCTCGCGCGACGCCCACGGCGGCATGCACGAGCGGCTGACGCGCCAGCTGGTGGTCGGCATCGGCGGCACGCCCAGGCTGCCCGAGTGCTTCGCCGACGTCGCCGGCGATCAGCGCGTGTTCCACTCGAGCCGCTACCTGACGGG
Organism: Oxalobacteraceae bacterium OTU3CAMAD1; assembly: GCA_024123915.1. NCBI lineage: Bacteria > Pseudomonadati > Pseudomonadota > Betaproteobacteria > Burkholderiales > Oxalobacteraceae > Oxalobacteraceae bacterium OTU3CAMAD1. The sequence goes on from CP099650.1 coordinate 4,967,540, forward strand.
CATCGCCGCCAACCGCCACGCCCGCACCATCGCGGTGATCGGCGCCGGCCAGAGCGCCGCCGAGATCTTCGTCGACCTGCACAACCGGCCCGAACCGGCGCAGATCGACATGATCATGCGCGCCCGCACCCTCCATCCGTCCGACGACAGCCCGTTCGTCAACGGCGTCTTCAACGCCGAGTTCACCGACTACATCTTCCGCCAGGACGACGCCACGCGCGCCGGCCTGCTGTCGGAATTCCATCGCACCAACTACGCCGCGCCCGACCTGGCGCTGATCGAGCAAATCTACAAGATCTTCTATGAAGAGCGCGTGGCGCGCGGCGACCGCCACCAGCTGCTGCGCCAGCACCAGATCGGCGCCGTGCGCGCCCGCGCCGACGGCATCGAGCTGGTGATGCGCGACGAGCAGCGCAACAGCGACCTGGTGCGGCGCTACGACGCCGTGGTCCTGGCCACAGGCTACGGGCGGGAGCACCACCGGCGCCTGCTCGCCGAGCTGGGCCCGCACCTGGGCGGCTTCGTCGTCGACCGCAACTACCGCCTGCAGGCCGGCGCGGCGTTCCGGCCGGCGATCTTCCTGCAGGGCGCCTGCGAGGACACGCACGGATTGAGCGACACGCTGCTGTCGGTGACCGCGCTGCGGGTGCAGGAAATCATCGACGCCCTGCCCGTGGAGACGGCGCCGGCGGCCGCCGACGCGCAGCCGCGCCGCGCCGCGCTGGCCGGCTGACGGTCGCCGCTTCGCCCATATCACACACGGAGAAACCATGGACCATCTCAACATCCACAGCAACCAGGCGCTGGAGCGCGAGCTGGCGCGCCGGCACGCGGCGCTGTCGCAGCCCTACCAGCTGACCCCGCACGCCATGCTCGAGAGGCAGGCACGCCAGGAATCGAGCGCGCGCAGCTATCCGCGCCGCCTGCCGCTGGTGCTCAACCGCGCAGCCGGCATTTACGTCGAGGACATCGAGGGCCGCGTCTTCATCGATTGCCTGGCCGGCGCCGGCACCCTGGCGCTCGGCCACAACCACCCGGCGGTGGTCGAGGCCATCATGGCCGTGCTGCGCGACGGCACCCCGCTGCACACCCTGGACCTGACGACGCCGGTCAAAGACCGTTTCGTGCAGGACCTGTTCGACGTGCTGCCGGCCGGCTTCGCGCGCGACGCCCGCATCCAGTTTTGCGGCCCGACCGGCGCCGACGCCATCGAGGCGGCCGTCAAACTGGTCAAGACAGCCACCGGCCGCGGCACCATGCTGGCCTTCCAGGGCGCCTACCATGGCATGACCCAGGGCACCTTGCAGCTGATGGGCAGCTTGGGGCCGAAGACGCCGGTCAACGATACGCTCACGGGCGTGCAATTCCTGCCTTTCCCGTATGACTACCGCTGCCCGTTCGGCCTGCGCGGCGAGCCCGGCGTGCGGGCCAACCTGGCCTACCTGCAAAGCGTGCTGCAGGACCCGGAAGGCGGCGTGCCGCTGCCGGCCGGCGCCATCGTCGAAGCGATCCAGGGCGAAGGCGGCGTCATCCCCGCGCCGGCCAATTGGCTGGCCGGGCTGCGCGCGCTGACGGCGGCGGCCGACGTGCCGCTGATCCTCGACGAGGTGCAGACCGGGTTCGGGCGCACCGGCCAGATGTTCGCCTTCGAGCACGCCGGCATCCTGCCCGACGCGATCGCCCTGTCGAAGGCCATCGGCGGCGGGCTGCCGCTGGCGGTGGTGGTCTACCGCGACAAGCTCGACGGCTGGAAGCCCGGCGCCCATGCCGGCACCTTCCGTGGCAACCAGTTGGCGATGGCGGCCGGCTCGGCCACGATCCGGCTGCTGCGCGCCGAAGGCCTGGCGGAGCTGGCCAACGTGCGCGGCGCGCGCCTGTCCAAGGCGCTGGACCAGCTGCGGCAACGCTATCCGCAGATCGGCGACGTGCGGGGCCGGGGCCTGATGCTGGGCGCCGAGATCGTCGACCCGGACGCCGCGCCCGACGCCCAGGGCAATCCGGCGGCGGCGCCGGCGCTGGCCCTGGCGATCCAGCAGGAATGCCTGCGACGGGGCTTGATCATCGAGCGCGGCGGCCGCCACGGCTGCGTGATGCGCTTCCTGCCGCCGCTGATCATCACCGACCGGGAAATCGACCGGGTGGCGGACATCTTCGGCGCCGCGCTGCATGCCGCCGTGGCCGCCGGCGTCGACGATGCCGATGATTCCGGGAATGCGGCGGGTAGCCGGAAAGTGCTTTCCATGATAGGATAACAACGCCCTCATCCCGCCAGATGCCGAGCGGGCGGCCCATGCGCGCATGGCCGCCGTTCGTTGCATATGCCCGGCTCGCCCCCCGAGCCCGGCCTGCGCCAGCCACATCGCCACCGTAGCGAGCCTGGGAAAGGCAGGGTTCCCCGGCCGCATCGCGTCCGGGGTGGCTGGTTCTGTGGCCGGGACGGATTGTGATCACGCATTATTACCGAGAACTGTTTAATTTTTGCCTGCGTAAAGTCAGGGACCCCGACCTGGCCGCCGACCTCGCGCAGGAAAGCTACGTGCGCGTGCTGACGATGGAGCAATCCGGGCAGGCGATCCTCGATCCCCGTGCACTGCTGCGGAAAGTGGCGGTCCACCTGAAGATCGACATGGACCGCCGCGCCGACATCCGGCGCCACGACGACATCGACACCCTGGCCGAACCGGACATGCCGGTGCAGCCGGCCCACCTGCAGCCGGAAGAAGTGTATTCGTCCTCGCAGGCTGCCGAGGCGTATCTGAAGGCCATCGAGCAACTGCCCGACCGCTGCCGCGAGGCGTTTTGCCTGTACGCCTTCGACGATCTGTCCAACAAGGAAATCGCGCGCCACATGGGCATCTCGCTCAGCATGGTCAACCAATATATCGGACGGGGCAAGCTGGCCTGCGCCGCCTGCCGCGCGGCGTTCGAAGGATGACCCTCCCGCCCTCCTCCACCGGCCAGTCCGGTCCGCTCAGCCCCGACGACATCGCCATGAACGAATCGGCCGCCCGGCTGCGCGCCAGCGATCCGGTCGACGTCGCCGCCATCGCCTGGCACGGCCGCCGCGAGCAAGGCCTTGACGCCGATGACGAGGTGCAGTTCCGCCTGTGGCTGGCGGCCGATCCGGCGCACCGGGCGGCGTTTTCCCGCCTGGACGAGGGCCTGCGCGCGCTGCGCGCCCTGCCGGCGGAACGCACCGCCCACCTGCGCGCCCGCCCGCAAGCGCAAAGCGGGCCGGCGGCTTCGACGGCCGCTGCAAGGCCTGCTGCGCCCCCTGCTGCAACACTTGCTGCAACCCCTGCTGCAACACCCGCTGCCCCGCCGCAGGCGCGGTCCGGCTTGGGCGCGCGGCTGGCCGCCGCGCTCACCGCGCGCCCGGCGGCGCTGGCGTTCTGCTGCGTGGCGGTGCTGGCCCTCGGCGTCGGGTGGCGGCAGTGGTGGCGGCAACCGACCTTCGAGCACGTCTACACCGCGCAGCGCGGCCAGCTGCGCGACGTCGTGCTGCCGGACGGCACCCGGCTCACGCTCGACTCCGGCACGCGCGTGGAGGTGACCTTGTACCGCGACCGCCGCCTGGTGCGCCTGCCCGAAGGCCAGGCGATGTTCGGCGTCGCCCGCGACGCCGCCCGGCCGTTCACCGTGCTGGCCGGTCCGGCCCGCGTGACGGTGCTGGGCACCCGCTTCGCCGTCCGCTGCCGGGACTGCGCAGGACACGCGGCCGTGGTCGAGATCGAGGTCGAGGAAGGCCGGGTCGGCGTGGCCCGTGCCGGCCTCGATGGCGATGCCGGCGCCGGCGCCGGCAAGACGGCCCAGCTGCACGCGGGCCAGTTCGTCCGGGTGTCCACCGCCGCCGGCCTGGGTGCGGTCGCCGCCGTCAACCCGGGCGGCATCGCGCCCTGGCGCAAAGGCCTGATCCGCTTCGTCAGCACGCCGCTGGCCGAGGCGGTGCGCGAATTCGAGCGCTACGGCGCCGTCAACCTGGTGGTCTCCGACCCCGAGGTGGCGTCGATGCCGATCGGCGGCAGCTACCGGGCAGCCAATCCGGCCGCCTTCGCGCAGGCCCTGCCCCATATCCTGCCGGTCAGGCTGGTCCGGCGCGCCGACGGCAAGACCGAGGTGGTGCGCGCAAAATAATCGGCCGCGCGGGGTGTACATTTTGGCGGGTCGTGCGTCTTAGTTAGTAATGAGATCAGTAATGAGATTGATTTTCATTCACTTTTTTTCATTCACACTAACCACTATCCTCCAGGAAACCCATGCCGCACGCGCTTCCCCGCCTCCACCTCGCCCCGATTTCCCTCGCCGTCGCCCTGGCGCTCGCCAGCCCGGCCTGGGTCCACGCCCAAACCACCGGCAACACCGGCACCGTGGCGTTTTCCATCGCCGCCCAGCCGCTGGGCGCCGCGCTCAACGAGTTCTCCGCCGCCACCGGCATCCCGGTCGCCTTCCCTCCCGCCCTGGTCGCCGGCAAGACGGCGCCGGCCGTGCTAGGCACGGTCACCACGCGCCAGGCGCTCGACCAGTTGCTCTCCGGCAGCGGGCTGGAGGCGCATCAGGAAGGCGCGACCATCATCATCCGCGCCGCCGCGCCGAGAACGGCCGAAAAAACCCTGCCGCTGGTGAGCGTGGCGGCCAGCGCCCTGCTGCCAAGCGACCTGCCGGAAGCGTACGCCGGCGGCCAGGTCGGCAGCGGCAGCCGGCTCGGCCTGCTGGGCAACCGCGAGGTGATCGACACGCCGTTCAGCGTCACCAGCTATACCGCCGAGCTGATCACCAACCAGCAAGCGGTCACCGTGGCCGACGTCATGGCCAACGACCCGTCGGTGCGTACCGTTTCCTATGGCTTGACCAATGCGGCAGGCGCCGGCGATTCCTTCATGATTCGCGGTTTTTACGTGCAAAACTCGATCTTGTTCGACGGCATGTACGGCGTGGCGCCGTCGCGCACGCTGCCGGTCGAAACCGCCGAGCGCGTGGAAGTGTTGAAGGGACCGAACGCGCTGCTCAACGGCATGGCCCCCTATGACGCCTCGGGCGGCGCCATCAACATGGTGCCCAAGCGCGCCGGCGACAAGCCGCTCACGCGCCTGACGGCCACCTACCTGTCGGACGGCGTCTTCGGCGGCCATGTGGACATCGGCCGGCGCTTCGGCGAGCAGCAGGAATGGGGCGTGCGCTTCAACGGCGTCTACCGCAACGGCAAGACCGCCACCGACGGCCAGAAGGTCGATCTGCAGGCCGCCACGGTGGCCGTCGACTACCGTGGCGCCAACCTGCGGGCCTCGCTCGACGCCGGGCACCAGACCATGAACAACGAGGCGCCGCAGGGCGCGGGTGGCCTGGGCTTCGCCGACGGCCTCGCCATTCCGGCGGCGCCCAACGCGCGCCGCCGGGCCGCGCAGGACTGGGAGTACTCCGACACCAAGAGCGACTACGCGCTGGCCAAGGTGGAATACGACTTCGCCCCCGACTGGACTGTGTACGGCGCGACCGGCTACAGCGACAACCACTTCGAATACCTGTCCACCGACATCTTCGTCACCGATGCCGCCGGCAACGCCCAGGCGACCGCGTACTACTGGCCCGATTACTACAAGCACCGCAGCGCCCAAGTCGGCTTGCGAGGCACGTTCAAAACCGGCGGACTGAAGCATCAGGCGAACCTGAACGCCAGTTACCTGAAGCGCACGCACGGCTTCACCGCCGATTATTACGGCATCAAGAACTTCGACACCAACATCTATCAACCGTCGTTCGTGAGCGCGCCGTCGCTGGCGGGCTTCCCTTCCACCGCGCCGAAGACGGACAAGGTCGAACTGCCGTCATACGCCATCGCCGATACGATCTCGTCGGCCGACGACCGCATCGCCGTCACGCTCGGCGCGCGTCGCCAGAACGTCAAGTACATCGCCTACGACACCCGCACCGGCGCCGGCAGCACCACCTACGACGAGGGCGCCACCACGCCAATGCTGGCAGTGCTGTTCAAGCCGCAGGCCAATCTGTCCCTTTACGGCAATTACATCGAAGGCCTGAGCCAGGGCGACACCGCGCCGGTGGGCACCACCAACGCCGGCGAGGTCTTCTCGCCCAAGGACACCAAGCAGTACGAGGTGGGCGCCAAGTATGACTTCGGCCGCTTCAGCGCCGCCGCCGCCATCTTCCAGATTACCCGTCCCAGCGGCCTGATCATCGGCAACGGCGATGGCACCGCCACCTACAAGGTCGACGGCGAGCAACGCAACCGGGGGCTGGAACTGACCTTCTTCGGCGAACCGATGCCGGGCGTGCGCGCGCTGGGCGGCGTGGTCTACACCGATGCCCGCCTGACCCACACCGACGGCGGCCGCTATGACGACAACTTCGCCCCGAACGTGGCGCGCCGCCAGCTCAACCTGGGCGGCGAGTACGACGTGCCGGGCGTGGCCGGGCTGACGCTGACGGCGCGCATGATCGCCACCAGCAAGCAGGTGATCGACCAGGACAATTCGCGCACCATTCCGGGCTGGACCCGCTGGGATGCCGGTGCCCGCTACGCCATGGTGGCATGGAGCCGTCCGCTGGTGCTGCGCGCCAACGTCAGCAATCTGTTGGGACGCGACTACTGGACCAGTGGTTCCGGCGCCTGGCTGAATTTGTCGCAGCCACGCACCGTCGCACTGTCGGCCACGATCGACTTCTAAGGCCATCCCGGCCGGGCGTTCGGACCGCGCACCAGCGCGGCCCGACCGCCATCAATCTCCCTACCCTTCCGCCAGGCCGCCCACGCACGAATCGAGGAACCCTGCGTCGTTCACCATGGTTTCATGATCGGCATCGACCGGCCAGTGGCGCAGCCTGCCGGTGCCCAGTTGTGCGGAAATGCGCGCGATATCCTCGGGGCGCCGTCCCGGCGTCCACCAGGCGTGCGTTGCCGCTTGCACGGCCGGATACGTATCGGCCGAACGCGCGACCGCCCGGTCCAGCGCCCGCCCGATCAGGCAGCGTCGCACCAGGTCTTCGGCAGCCAGCCCGGCAAAGGAACCGTTTGGCACGATACGCCCTTGCGCCATGTGCGACTGCACCCATGCCAGCAGCGCCTGCTCTCCCTCGAGCGGATCGCCGATATCGGCTGGCAACTGCGGAATGTCCGCCCCCTCCCCCTCGCCGCACACTTTACGCAACAGTCCTTCAAACTCGCCGCGCCAGGCTTCGCCTTCGCCATCGCCCAATTGGCTGAGCTCCGGCGTGTCCACCAGGCCCAGGAAGGCGACCCGCGTCCCTTGTTGCTCCAGGTGCGAGGCGACCAGCGCCGCCAACGGTCCGCCCAGCGACCATCCCAGCAGATGATAGGGTCCCTGCGGCTGCACAGCCTGGATAAAGCGCGCATAGTCGACGGCCATGGTCTCGAGCGAATGGTCGCGATGCACCGGGTCGATCAAGGTGCGGCAGGTAACGCCATACACCGACCGCACGCCCGCCAGCCGCTGCGCCAGCGACAGATAGCCCAGCACCGTGCCGATGCCCGAGTGGATGCAGAACAGCGGACCGGGTTCGGCAAGATGGCGGTTCAACGGCACCACGGGATTGGCGACGCTTTGCGCCAGCGCGTGCAGCGTCGGCTTGCCCAGCATATCCTTCAGCGTCAGCTGCAAGCCGGGGATGTCGCGCCGGCGCGCGGCGCTGACGACCCGCAGCGCCGATATCGAATGCCCACCGAGTTCGAAGAAGTTGTCGTGCCGGCCAATGCGCTCGACACACAGCACCTCGCTCCAGATCGCCGCCAGCGCATGCTCCACGATTCCCTGCGGCGCTTCGTAGGCGGCACCGGCGATCCATTCCGGCGCCGGCAAGGCCTTGCGGTCGACCTTGCCGTTGGCGTTCAACGGCAGGCTGTCGAGCACCACGATGGCGGCCGGCACCATATAATCTGGCAGTTGCCGGCCCAGGCTTGCGCGCAGTAGCGCCGGATCGGCGCTGTGGCCCGGCGCCGGCGCCACATAGCCCACCAGCCGCGTGCCGGCCGGCAACTCCTGCGCCACCACCACGGCTTCGCGCACTTCAGGCTGCGCCAGCAACTGCGCCTCGACCTCGCCCAGCTCGATGCGCAAGCCGCGCACCTTCACCTGGTGATCGATGCGGCCCAGGTATTCCAGCTGCCCCTCCCCGTTCCAGCGCACCAGGTCGCCGGTGCGATACAGCCGTCCGCCACCGCCGAATGGGTCGGCCACGAAGCGCTCGGCGCTCAGCGCCGGCCGGTGCAGGTAGCCCCGGCCCAGCAGCTCGCCGCCGATGTACAGTTCGCCGGCCACACCGCGCGGCACCAGGTTCAGGCCCGCGTCCAGCACGTGGGCCTGGGTGGCGGCGATGGGGCGGCCGATCGGCACCAAGGTCGCACCGTCTGCCCGGCAGGTCCATTGGGTGACGTGGATCGTCGTTTCCGTCGGGCCGTAAAGGTTTTGCAGGCTCACGCCGTGGAGCCGCCGCAGCGCCTCGCGTTGCGTCGCCGCCGGCATGGCTTCGCCGCCGCAGATCACGTAGCGCAGCCGCGTTTCGCGCTCGATGCCTTCGTGGGCCAGGAAGGCCTGCAGCATCGCCGGAACGAAGTTCATCGTGGTGACGGCGTGGCGGCGGATCAACGCCGTGATCCGCTCCGGATCGCGCTGGTCGCCAGGGTTGGCCACCACCAGGCGCACGCCGGTCGTCAATGGCCAGAAAATCTCCCAGACCGACACGTCGAAGCCGAACGGCGCCTTGTGCAGCACGGTGTCGTCGCGGGTCAGGCCGTAGGTCTCCTGCATCCAGCGCATGCAGCCGCTCAGCGAGCGATGGCGAACCGCCGCGCCCTTGGGCCTTCCGGTCGATCCCGACGTGTAGATCACGTAGGCCAGATTGTCGCCGTGCAGCCCCGGTTGCGGATCATGTTCCGGCTCGGCGCCGAGATCGAGCGCCTCCAGCTCCAAGACCTTGACCGCGTTCGCCGCCGGCAGCCGCCGTCCGACTTCGCGGTCCGTCAACAGCAGGCCGATGCCGCTGTCCCGTATCATGTAGTCCATGCGGTCGGGGGGATATTCCGGGTCCAGCGGCACGTAGGCGCCACCGGCCTTCAGAACCGCCAGCAATGCGACCACCATGCCGACCGAGCGTTCGACGGCGATGCCCACCTTGACTTCGGGCGCCACGCCAAGCGCGATCAGGCGGTGCGACAGACGGTTGGCGCGCGCGTTCAATTCGCGATAGGTCAGCACGTCGTCGCCGAACAGCAGCGCCTCCGCGTCCGGCTGGCGACGGGCCTGTAATTCGAACAGCCGCTGCACCGGTTCCACGTCCGGATACGAGCGCTCGTCGACGCTCCAGCGGCGCAACTGCGATCGCTCGTGCGCGTCCAGCAGTTCCACCTCGTCCAGCGCCTGGTGCGGTCGCTCCGCCAATGCGGCCAGCAGTGTCGCGTAGTGGGCAGCCATGCGGGCGATAGTGCCGGCCTCGAACAGTTCTGCCGCATAGGTGACGCCGATATGAATCCGGCCCTCGTTGTCCTCCACGCCGCTGATCACCAGTTCGAACTGCGCCCCTTGCCCACCCAGCGCGTACTCTTCCAGCGTCAGGCCGGGCAATTGCGCCAGTGCGCCGCCATCGTGCCGCTGGTGGTTGAACATCACCTGGAACAGCGGATTGGTGCCGAGGTGACGCTCCGGCTGCAACGCCTCGACCAGTTGTTCGAACGGCAGGTCCTGGTGCTCCTGCGCGCCAAGAGCCGCCTCCCTGGTCGCCGCCAGCAAATCGTCGAGACGCTGGCGCGCACCGATCACGCCACGCAGAACCTGCGTGTTGACGAAGAAGCCGACCACGGATTCGGTTTCCGCGCGATGGCGGTTGGCGATCGGCACACCAACACGAATATCCAGCTCTCCCGTATAGCGATACATCAGCGCCTGCATGCCCGTCAGCAGCAGCATGAAGACGGTGGCGTCGGCGGCGCGGGCACGGCTGCGCAAGCCGGCGGCCAGGCCGGCGGGCAACGCCAGGTCGTGCCGCGCGGTCGTGTATTGGCCGTCGGACCGGCGCGGGTGGTCGGTGGGCAGTTGCAGCATCGGCTGCTCGCCGCCCAGCTGCGCCAGCCAATAATCCAACTGGCGCTGCCGCTCGCCGGCTTCGAGCCAGTTGCGCTGCCACGCCGCGTAATCGGCGTACTGGATGGTCAACGGCGCCAGGTCAGGCACCCGGTCCTCGATGCGCGCCTGGTACTGCCGTACGAATTCGTCGATGATGATCTGCATCGACCAGCCGTCCGAAATAATGTGGTGCATGACGACCACCAATACGTGCCTATCGGCCGCCTCGCGAATCAGGCCAACCCGCAACAGCGGTCCTTGTTCCAGGTCGAACGGCGTGCGATGCAGCCGCGCCGCCTCGGCGTGGACGCGCTCTTCGCGCACCGACGCGGGCTGTCCATCCAGATCGATGTACTCCAGCAGCGCGCCCGTTTCCAGCACCCTCTGCTCGATGCCGCCATCCGGACGGGCGCGAAACACCGTTCGCAGCGACGCGTGACGCAGCACCAGCGCATCGAAGCTGGCGCCCAGCGCGACCCTATCGAGTTCGCCATGTAACCGCAGTGCGCCGGTGATATGGTAGGCGGAACTGTCACGATCCAGCTGCCACAGCATCCATTGCCGCGTTTGGGCGTACGAACAGACGCCCTGGTTGGCGGCGGCTGCGGCGATGGGCAGCCTGCCAAAGTCGATCCCTTGCGATTTCAACGCTTGCAGGAAGGCCGTCTGCTTTTCCTTTGAAAAGCCCGCAAAGCGGACGGCGATGTCATAGTCCTTGGTTCTCATTCAATGCTCCAGCTGTTCCATGATGGCTAACATACGTTCGATGTCGTCTTCGGCGCCACTTGCGTCCGGCGATGGTGACAGTAAGACCGCCGAGGCGGCGATCGTCGGGTTCTCGAACATGCTGCGCAACGGCACCCGCACACCGGAATACTGGTGCGCCTTCGCATGCACGCGGAGGACGGAGATCGAATGTCCGCCCAGTTCGAAGAAGTTATCGTGCCGGCCGACGCGCTCGACGCCGAGCACCTCGGCCCATATCGCGGCCAGCGCCTCCTCAACTTCACCTTGCGGCGGCTCGTAGGCCGCCACCGCCGCCGCTGCCGGCGCCGGCAGCGCCTTGCGATCGACCTTGCCGTTGGCATTCAGCGGCAAGCTTTCCAGCACCATGATCGTGGCCGGCACCATGTACTCCGGCAGCTGCTTGCCCAGCCGCTCGCGCAGCGCGGCCATCTCGATCACCGCGCCCGCCGCCGCCGACACATAGGCCACGAGGCGCGCGCCGCCGGGGCCTTCGGCCGCCACCACCACCGCTTCCCGCACTTCGGGCTGCGCCAGCAGTTGCGCCTCGACTTCGCCCAGCTCGATGCGCAGGCCGCGAATCTTCACCTGATGGTCGATGCGGCCCAGGTAGTCCAGGCTACCCATCGCGTTCCACTTCACCAGGTCACCGGTACGGTACAGCAGTTCGCCCTGCTCGCTTAAAGGGCTGGCGACGAAGCGCTCGGCGCTCAGCGCCGGTCGGTTCAGGTAACCGCGCGCCAGGCCGGCGCCGCCCAGATACAGCTCGCCGGCCACGCCTGCCGGCGCCAGATTCAACTCCTCGTCCAGCACATAGGTGCCGATGCCGGCGATCGGCCGCCCGATCGGCACCTGGCTGCGGCCGTCGGCACGGCAGGTCCAATGCGTGACGTCGATGGCCGCCTCGGTCGGGCCGTACAGGTTGTACAACGCCGCGCCGGGCAGGCGCGCGAACACGCCGTTCTGCGCCTCGGCCGGCAACGCCTCGCCGCTGCAAACGATGCGCCGCACGCTGCGGCATACCTCGATGCCCTCGTGGGCCAGGAAAGCCTGCAGCATCGACGGCACGAAGTGCAGCGTCGTCACGTTGAACGACCGGATCGCGTCGACCAGGCGCGCGGGATCCCGGTGATCCCCCGGACGGGCCAACGCCAGGCGCGCACCCGTCATCAAAGGCCAGAAGAACTCCCAGACCGAGACGTCGAAGCCGAACGGGGTTTTCTGCAGCACCGTGTCAGAGCCATCTAGCTGGTAGGCTTCCTGCATCCATGCCAGGCGGTTGTGCAGCGCGCCGTGACGGTTGGCCGCGCCCTTGGGGCGGCCCGTGGAACCGGAGGTGTAGATCACGTAGGCCAGGTTCTCGCTATGCAGCGCCACTTGCGGATCGTTCGAGGGTTCCGCGCCGAGATCGAGGCTCTCGATCTCCAGCACCGTGACGGCGGCGGCCGCCGGCAGTTTCGGCCCCACCTCGCCGTCCGTCAGCAGCAGGCCGATGCCGCTGTCTTCCATCATGTAGGCCATGCGGTCGGCGGGATAGTCGGGATCGATCGGCACGTAGGCGCCGCCGGCCTTCAGGATCGCCAGCAGTCCGACCACCATTCCCATCGAACGTTCGACGGCGATACCCACCTTGACTTCCGGCGCCACGCCCAGCGCGATCAACCGGTGTGCAAGGCGGTTGGCGCGAACGTTCAATTCCCCATACGTGAGTACCTGGTCGCCGAACAACAGCGCCTGCGCGTCGGGCCGGCGGCGCGCTTGTTCCTCAAACAGCCGATGCACCGGCGTCATGTCCGGATACGAGCGTTCGTCGACGCCCCAGCCACGCAGTTGAAGCAGCTCCTCCGCGTCCAGCAGCGCCACCTCGCCCAGCGCCTGCTGCGGCTTATCCGCCAGCGCGCCCAATAACGCGGTGTAGTGCGTCGCCATGCGCTTTATCGTGCGTGCATCGAACAACTCCGCCGCGTACGTAAAGCATACGTTCACCCCACCGGCGCTTTCCTCGATGCTGTCGACCATCAGTTCGAACTGGGCTCCCTGCCCTTCCAGCGCGTATTCTTCCAACGTGAGGCCCGGCAGCTGCGCCAGCCCACCGTCATCTTTCCTCTGATGATTGAACATGACCTGGAATAGCGGATTGGTATCGAGGCGGCGTTCCGGCTGCAAGGCCTCGACCAACTGCTCGAACGGCAGGTCCTGATGTTCCTGCGCGCCCAGCGCCGCAGTTCTAACCGCCGCGAGCAGCGCATCGGGACGCTGGCGTGGTCCGACGACGCCGCGCAGCACCTGCGTGTTGACAAAGAACCCGACCACGGCTTCGGTATCCGCGCGGTGACGGTTGGCGATTGGCACGCCAACACGGATGTCACGTTCGCCGGTGTAACGATGGAGCAGCGCCTGCAAGCCCGCCAGCAGCACCATGAACACGGTGGCGTCGGCGGTCCGCGCGCGGCCGCGCAAGCTGTCGGCCAAGCCGGCGGGCAGCGCGATGTTGTGACGCGCCGCCGTGTACTGGCCGTCGGTGCGGCGCGGATAATCGGTTGGCAGTTGAAGCACCGGCTGTTCCCGGCCCAGCTGCGACAGCCAATAATTCAACTGGCGCTGCCGCTCGCCGGCGTCGAGCCAGTTGCGCTGCCACACCGCGTAGTCGGCGTACTGGATAGGCAATGGCGCCATGTCCGGCAGCCGGCCCTGGACGCGCGCCCGATACTGCTGCGCGAACTCGTCGATGATAATCCGCATCGACCAACCATCCGAGATGATGTGGTGCATAACCACCACCAGCACATGGCTGTCCGCCGACTCGCGGATCAGCCCCACCCGCAGCAGCGGCCCGTGCTCGAGATCGAAGGGCGCCGCATGCAGCCGCGCCGCCTCGTGGCGCACCCGTTCATCACGCTCCGAAGCCGCGAGCCTGGACACATCGATGTAATCCAATGGCGCGCCGGCTTCAAGAATCTTCTGCTCCACCTGGCCATCGTCGCCGGCCCGGAACACCGTGCGCAGCGACTCGTGACGCGTTACCAGCGCGTCGAAGCCGGCGCTCAGTGCGGCACTGTCGATCTCCCCGAACAGGCGCAGCGCGGCGCCGATATGGTAGGCCGTGCTGGCCATGTCCATCTGCCACAGTATCCATTGCCGCCCCTGGGCATAGGATGCCGGCAGCGCGCCTGCGCGCCTGTCGCCGGACAGCCGGGGAATCGCCACCTGCGGCGCTTCGGCGGCACTACCGCCGACGAGACGGGCCACGCCGGCCAGCGTACGACCTTCGAACAAATGCCGTGGCAGCACCTGCAGGCCGCGCTTGCGCGCGCGCGCCACCAGCTTCAACGCCATGATCGAATCACCGCCAAGTTCGAAGAAGTCGTCAGCACGCCCGACTTGCGCCACGCCCAGAACCTCGCTCCAGACGGCGGCCAGCGTTTGTTCGGCCGCGCCCAGCGGCGCGTCATGGCGCCCGGGGTCGCGCTCGCCCGCATGCTCCTGCGGATCGGGCAAGGCCTTGCGATCGATCTTGCCGTTCGCCGTCAACGGCCAGGCATCAAGCGGCACGATCGCGGCGGGCACCATATATTCCGGCAGCGTACCCGCGAGCCGGGCATGCAAGTCCCCGCTATCGGGTCGCATGCCGTCCCGGCCGATGACGTAGGCGTGGAGGCGTGTCTGTCCTTCGTCGTCGGTGCGTGCGAGGACTTCCGCTTCCGCGACGCCGTCGATCGCCCGCAGCGCCTGCGCCACTTCCTGCGTCTCCACGCGATAGCCACGGATCTTCCCCTGGCCGTCCATCCTGCCGAGGAATTCCAGCGTGCCGTCGGCCAGTATCCGGACACGGTCACCGGTGCGGTACAGCCGCTCCCCGACGCTGGACGGATGCGCGATGAAGCGTTCGGCCGTCTGCGCGGGCCGGCCATGATAGCCGCGCGCCAGGTTCACGCCGCCCAGATACAGCTCACCGGCCACGCCGGCCGGCACCGGATGCAGATCGGCGTCCAGCACGCAGGCAAGGTTGCCGGCGAGCGGCCGACCCACCGGCAGCGTATCCGCCGCCCGCGACGCTTCGCCGCCTTCCTGGGTGAGGATGCCAACCGTCGTTTCGGTCGGTCCGTAATGATTCAGCACGCGGCAGCCCGGCTTCAGGCTAGCGACCCTGTCCAGCAAAGGCCAACGGGTCGCCTCGCCGCCCACCACCAGCCGGCTGGAAGGCAGGACATCGGCCGGCACGGCGGCATTGAGCAGCGCCTGGAGGTGGCTCGGCACGATCTTCAGCACATCCACCCGGTGCCGCCGCATGTACCCGGCGAAGGCGTCGGGATCCAGCACAAGCCCGGCGGACATCAAATGCAGCAGCCTGCCCGAGCAAAGCGCGCCAAACAGCACGGTATTCCCAAGGTCGGCAGCGACCGTCGACACCATCGCCATCGAACGCGCCTCGGCCGGCAGATCCATCCGATCGAGCACGGACGTCACATAGCCGGCCAGCGCGCCACGGCTGACAAGCACGCCCTTCGGCTGGCCGGTCGAGCCGGAGGTATAGAGCAGGTACGCGCCCTGGGCCGGCATCGGCGCCGGCACACCGGCCAAATCAACCTGCGCGGCCGGCGTTTGCGTGAGATCGATCCGCACCACCGGCAGCGCCGTGTCGCAAGGCAGCTGCGTCGCGCCGAGCACCAGTTGCGCGCCGCTGTCCCGCAGCACATAGGCCAGCCGTTCGGCAGGAAGGGCCGGGTCCAGCGGCACATAGGTGCCACCGGCCTTGAGGACCGCGAGCACCGCCGCGACAAACTCGCAGCCGCGTCCCGCATGAATGGCTACGCGATTCTCGGCTGCGATACCCGCGTCGCGAAGGCGTGCGGCCAGCGCCGCCGCCTGCGCGTCCAGCGCCCCGAAGCTCAGGCTCGCGTGTTCGTCCATGATTGCCGGGGCGTCCGGTTGGGCCGACACGGCCGCCGACCATAAGGTCAGCACGTCGGGCGCCGGCTGCGGCGGCACCGGCCCATGTAGCACGGGACCGACATCGCGCAGTTCGAATGTCCCCAGCGGTCGCGCACCCTGCTGCGCCAGTTCGTTCAGCAGTGCTGCGAATTGCCCGGCGATGCGCTCGACGGCAGCCGCGTCAACTAGCGACGTATCGTGCAGATAATCCAGGCGCAGTTCGCCGTCGATGCTCACCCGCAGTGTCAGCGGGTAGTGATTACCACTTGAGAAGTGCAGGCTGTCGAACACGAGTCGTGCCTGGTCCACACTGTTCAACGCCTTGTCGACCGGGTAGTTCTCGAACACGACGATGGTATCGAACAAGCTGGCGCCGGCGCTGCCGGCCAGCCGCTGGATCTCGTTCAGCGGCGTGTACTCATGCTCGCGCATTTCCGTGCCCTGCGCCTGCAACGCGCGCAGCCAGTCGTCGGCGCCAAGATCGGCGGGCACCGCCACGATCACCGGCAAGGTGTTGATGAACAGCCCGAGCATCCGCTCGGCGTCCGGCAAGTCCATCGGCCGGCCGGACGTCGTCGCACCGAAGCACACCGCGCGCTGGCCGGTATAGCGTTGCAGCAGCAGCGCCCAGGCGCCTTGCACCAGCGTGTTGAGCGTCACGTGTTTTGCGCGGGCCGATTCCGCAAGCCGGGCGGTCTCCCGGGCACCCAACACACGCGAGTACTCGCGGTAATCGGCCGTGCCGCTCGGTACGGGCAGCGCGGCGGCCAGCCTGGTGGGCCCCTCCAGGGCGGCCAACCGGCTTTGCCAATACGCCAGGCTTGCCGGCAGGTCGCGCCGCTGCAGCCAGCCAATGTAGTCGCGATAGCCGGCGCCGGAGGCGTCGGGCACACCGCCCGCGTAAACGGTCAATACCTCTCCCAGCAGCCGGGAGGTGCTCCAGCCATCGAGCAGCAAGTGGTGGACGGTCCAGATGAAGCGATGGCGGTCTTCGCCGATACGCACCAGTGCAACGCGCATCAAAGGCGGAGTGGCCAGATCGAAGCTTTGCTCCAATTCGGACTTGGCTAGTCCCTCCAGCGCGCCCTCGAGACCTTCGCGTCCGCGCCAGTCAAGCTCGCGCAGCGGCAGCTCCGCCTGGCGGGCCACCCATTGCAACGCCTGATCGTCGTGACTCAGCACGCCGGTGCGCAGCACGGCATAGCGCGCCAGCGCGGCCTGCCACGCGAAGCGGAAACGCCCGGCATCGAGCCCGCCGATATCGACCCGCATCTGCGTGACATAGGTGCTGCCTTCCGGATCGGACAGGCTGTGGAACAGCATCCCGGTCTGCATCGGCGACAGCGGATAGAGGTCGGCCACATCGCGCCACGGCAGCGGCAGTTGATCGATTTGCTCCTGTGCGAGCCGCGCAAGCGGAAAGTCCGAGGGCGTGACGGCAGGCTCGCCGCCGACGCATAGCCCGATCAGCGCGTCCAGCTCCTCCCTGAACCGCTGCGCCAGCCCTTCGATCGTGGCGCGCTGGTGGCGCGCCTTGCTGTAGCCGACCGTCAGGGCCAACTCGCCGCCGTACACCTGCCCTTCGATGGACAGCTCGTGGGTGCGCGGCGCCGCCGGGTCGAGCGCCGCGCCGCCATCCTCCTCCGCCGGCCGCCATATCGCCGCCTCGTCGAAGCTGCCGTCGAACTGTCCCAGATAATTAAAGATCACCTGCGGTCTTGGCAAGGCTCGCAGTAGCCGTTGCTGCTCGGTGGTGCCGAGATATTTCAGCACGCCGAAGCCGATGCCGCCATCCGGCACCGTACGCAAACCTTCCTTCACCCGACGCAGCGCGGCGCCGGGTTCGCCCATCGGATCGAGCAGCACCGGGAACAGGCTGGTAAACCAACCCACGGATCGTGACAGGTCGATATCGGCGGAGAGGTCCTCGCGCCCATGACCTTCGAGATCGATCAGCACCCGTTCCCGGCCAGTCCACTGGCACAGCGCGCGCCCCAGCGCCGTCAGCAGGATATCGCTGACGCGCGTGCGCGAGGCGGCCGGCGCTTGGCGGAGCAAAGCATCGGTGAGATCGCGATCGAAGCGCAGCGTCACTTCGGCTTGTTGGTCCATGCGGTTCGCACCCAGCCGATCGTCGCAAGGCAGTTCGGTTTGCCCGTCGGCCGTCGCTTGCCAATAGGCGGTTTGTTGGCCGAAGCTGTCGGCCTTCGACTGCAGCAGCGAGGCCCAATCCTTGTAGCTGCTGGTCTTCGCCGGCAGTACAATATCTTTACCCGCCCGGCTTTGTGCATACGCCAGTTGCAGGTCTTCCAGCAGGATGCGCCAGGATACGCCGTCCACCACCAGGTGATGGATCACCAATAGCAGGCGTGAGCCGCCATCTTTTAACTCGATGGCCAGCGCGCGCATCAACGATCCCCGCGATAAATCGAGACTGCGCTGGGCGACATCGCACAGCGCCGGAATGTCCCGTTCACTCCCGGCTTGCCGCACCCACAGCAGTTCCTGCAACTGGCTGCCCGGCACCGTGGCATAGGCCTGGTCCCACGCGCCTGTGTCGTTACGGTGGTAACGCAGTCGCAGGCTGTCGTGATGATCGACCAACGCCGCCAGTGCCGTCTTCATCGCCCCTAGGTCCAACGGCTCGCGGCACTCCAGCAGCACCGACTGGTTCCAATGATGGCGTGCTTGCACCGGCGTGTCGAAGAATTCCGCCTGGATCGGCAGCAACGGCAACCCGCCTTCGAGCTGGCTGACCGGCGCATCGACCGGCGAGTCGTCCTTTATGACGGCCGGGGCGAGCTGGATAATCGTCTGCCGCTCGAAGATGTGACGCGGCGCCAGTCGCCACCCGGCGCGGCGAACACCGGCGACGATCTGCAGGCTAAGGATCGAATCGCCACCGAGCTCGAAGAAATTGTCGCTCCGGCCCACGCGCTCGACGCCGAGCACCTCGGCCCAGATCGTGGCCAGCGCCTCCTCAACTTCACCTTGCGGCGGCTCGTAGGCCGCCACCGCCGCCGCTTCCGGCGCGGGCAGCGCCTTGCGATCGACCTTGCCGTTGGCGTTGAGCGGCAAGCTTTCCAGCACCATGATCGTGGCCGGCACCATGTACTCCGGCAGCTGCTTGCCCAGCCGCTCACGCAGCGTGGCGACCTCGATGACCGCGCCCGCCGCCGCCGACACATAGGCCACCAGGCGCGCGCCGCCGGGGCCTTCGGCCGCCACCACCACCGCTTCCCGCACTTCGGGCTGCGCCAGCAACTGCGCCTCGACCTCGCCCAGCTCGATGCGCAGGCCGCGAATCTTCACCTGATGGTCGATGCGGCCCAGGTAGTCCAGGCTACCCATCGCGTTCCACTTCACCAGGTCACCGGTACGGTACAGCAGTTCGCCCTCCTCGCTTAAAGGGTTGGCGACGAAGCGCTCGGCGCTCAGCGCCGGCCGGTTCAGGTAACCGCGCGCCAGGCCGGCGCCGCCCAGATACAGCTCACCGGCCACGCCTGCCGGCGCCAGATTCAACTCCTCGTCCAGCACATAGGTGCCGATGCCGGCGATCGGACGCCCGATCGGCACCTGGCTGCGGCCGTCGTCGCGGCACGTCCAATGCGTGACGTCGATGGCCGCCTCGGTCGGGCCGTAAAGGTTGTACAACGCCGCCCCGGGCAGACGAGCGAACACGCCGTTCTGCGCTTCGGCCGGCAACGCCTCGCCGCTGCAAATAATTCGCCGCACGCTGCGGCATACCTCGATGCCCTCGTGGGACAGGAACGCCTGCAGCATCGATGGCACGAAGTGCAGCGTGGTCACGTTGAACGACTGGATCGCGTCGACCAGGCGCGCGGGATCACGGTGATCCCCCGGACGGGCCAACGCCAGGCGTGCGCCCGTCATCAAAGGCCAGAAGAACTCCCATACCGAGACGTCGAAGCCGAACGGGGTTTTCTGCAGCACCGTGTCCGAACCGTCGAGTCGATAGGCTTCCTGCATCCATGCCAGGCGGTTGTGCAGCGCGCCATGGCGGTTGGCCGCGCCCTTGGGACGGCCCGTGGAACCGGAGGTGTAGATCACGTAGGCCAGGTTCTCGCCATGCAGCGCCACTTGCGGATCGTTCGAGGGACCCGCGCCGAGATCGAGGCTCTCGATCTCCAGCATCTTGACTCCGGCGACCATCGGCAGTTTCGGCCCCACCTCGCGGTCCGTCAGCA